>NZ_CAXSHH010000064.1:0-14299 GCF_964237155.1 uncultured Sphingomonas sp.
CGAGAAACGCATGGCGGGCTAACCAACGGTGTCCGCCACACCAAGGGAAGATCACCCCCGCATGCGCGGGGATAGGCCCATGATTATGTTCGCGGTCGACCCATCCGGCGCGGCTCCCCCGCATGCGCGGGGATAGGCCCCTCGTCGACCGTCGCTATGGCGGGCGCGTTGTGGCTCCCCCGCATGCGCGGGGATAGGCCCCCAGTTTCGCCACGTCGCAGGCCAATCAAGCTGGCTCCCCCGCATGCGCGGGGATAGGCCCGTATGGCATTATAGGTCGATTGGGTTATGCCGGGCTCCCCCGCATGCGCGGGGATAGGCCCGCCTTGATCGCCCGGAGCGCGCGGCTGATGTAGGCTCCCCCGCATGCGCGGGGATAGGCCCAATACCAAGTCGCGTTTTGGATCGTGGCGCATGGCTCCCCCGCATGCGCGGGGATAGGCCCGCTTGCTCCAGCCGCGCCCATTCTGCGACTAGGGCTCCCCCGCATGCGCGGGGATAGGCCTTTGACGCCGGTGTCCGTCGCGATCGTCTCGGAGGCTCCCCCGCATGCGCGGGGATAGGCCCCTGACGGTCGCGGGGACGATCTCGTCGGAAGCGGCTCCCCCGCATGCGCGGGGATAGGCCCTATGGCGGGGGTGGCGCTAACTTGCCGGTTGGGGCTCCCCCGCATGCGCGGGGATAGGCCGCAACATCGGTCGGCTCCCGATGGGAGGTCGATGGCTCCCCCGCATGCGCGAGGATTAACTCGCTAGGAACCGGTCGGGGTCTCGCTGTGCCCTCGTCTCGGGGGTGAGCTTCGGGGAGGCGCGCTCGTCGTGAAGAGGGTTGTCCGACCACACTTTCCCCAACACTGAAAAACTCGGCCGCTACTCGCGTCGCGGCGGCTGCGGATCGGTACTCGGTCGCATTTGTTCGGGCATCATCGAAGACCCCTTCCTGCATCGGACCATTTCCTCAAGAGCCGGTCGCGGATGATCGGAACAACACGCCGCATGCTCAGGGACAGCCCTCATCCAGATCCATCCCGTCCGCGGCGCTCATTCGCCGAACAGCGCTGCGCCGGGCGTGGACACCGTCTCGGACGCCAGCGCGCGGTCGAGGTATAGGTTGCGCGCCTCGCAGCTCGTCTCGGCGACCAGCAGGCAGCTGTGGCACGCCGCGCCGCTCAGCGCACGGTCGTCGGCGTGCGCGTCCGGGTCGTGGTCGGCGCAGATCGGGTCGGTGGAGCACAGGCGCAGCTTGTCCAGCGCCCGCTCGGCGATCGCGCCGAGGCGGGGGAGCACGGCGAGGAGCCCGCCCAATGTCCCCTGCGCGCCCGCCGTGGCGGTGTAGAGCAGCAGCCCGAACCGCTCCGCCCCCTCGTCGACCGCCGCGTAGAGCCGCCCTTTCAACGCGGTCGCCGGATAGCCGCAATCCAGCGCGATCTCGTTCATGAGCGCGTGGGAGAAGCCGTGCATCGCGTAATATTCCAGGCCCGGAAAACGCAGCTTGTCGGCATAGTCGCGCCCGTCGCGCCAGCGCCGCCAACCGCGCTCCAGCAGGTCGGCGCGCGCCGCCACCGCCGGACGCTCGGCCCACGCCGCCAGCGCGGCGGCGTCGAAGCGCAGGAACAACCCCTCGCCAAGCTGCTCCACGGCGGGAAGCCAGTCGAGATCGGTCGCCAGCGCCGCGCCCTCGACGGCGATATGCAGGTCGTCCAGGTCGCCGTCGATCGCGGTGGGTGCGGCCTCGAACCGGGTGAAGCCATACAGGCACGACACCTCGCGCAATCGATGCACCGCCACCGCCGACGCGATCGCGTCCAGCCGCGATCGGTCGCCGCCCCAGTCGACGCGCTCGAGCGTGCGCGCATGGAGCTTGGCGTCCGGGTCGTCCGAGCCGATTTCGGCCAAGCCGGAGGCGAGGAGGTCGTATTCGGCGTTCCTGGGCGATTTGGGCGCGTTCCGGGCTCCCGCCAGGCGCAGCCCGCGGACGCGCTCGACCACCTCCTCGTCGCAGTATCCCTCCAGCGCGGCGCGCACGGCCGGGTTGGACCGGCGCGCGGCGGCCATGTCGGCGGCGCTCTCGACCCAGCCGACCGAGTCCATGTTGGCCTCGACCAGCCGGGTCAGCTCGTCCTCGGCCACCGGCAGCGAGATGACGGTCAGCACCTGCGAGAAATAGGCGTTGGTCGCCGTCCGGGTAAGGAATTTCAGCTGCTCCTCGCATCCGCCCGGCTCGTCGGTGCGCAGCCAGGGACGACGGCCTCGACATCCGCCGAGGCGACCGGTCGGCTGCGCGTCGAACAGCGAGAGCGCCGCGCCGCAGCCGCACACCACTCGTGTCGAGCGCGGGTCGCCCGACGTGCCGCGCTCCTCCAGCCACATCGGCTGGCCGCATCGCTCCGTCAGCCCCGCATGCACCGCGAAGCTCCAATCGATGTCCTGCAAATGCCCTTTCTTGCACCCGGCGACGAAGCGGATGGGGGTGACGGGGGTACGTTTCCCGTCGTCGTGGGTGAAGTCCGCGCGGCCCTTCGGGTTCAGGTCGCGCCAGCGCACCAGGCGACGACGACGAGCGCCACCCGCCTCCTCCGCATCGCGCGCGACGAACCAGACGGGGAAGATCCGCGCCTCGACACCCGGTGGCTCGGTCGCACCACGCCGCGCGTCGTCATCGACCGGCGGGGTGCGCAGCGTCAGCGCGACCCCGTCCTCCAGCCGGCCGGATTTGCGCAGCAGCACCTCGAGCACGGCGACCGCGCGCGGCTCGTGGATCTGCCGCCAGCTACCGCGCTCGCGCATGCCCCACAGGTCGAGCCCGCCCACGATCACCGAGCGGGTGGGCAGGTCCACCATCGCGCCGGGGCCGAACCCGGTGACGAGCTGCGATTGGCGCAGCGTGACGCGCTTGGATGAGGTCATGGGTGTTCCGTCCTTCTTGCCCGCGTCGTCATGCCAGGTCGCTCGCGCCCGCGATCGGCGCGCCGTCGGGACCACGCGGCCTGATCAGCACCCCGGGCTCGACGTCGCGCATGCTGTATCCGGCCTGGAAGCGGCGGTGCGCGGGGTCGGTCGGAAGCGCCGGGTCGAGCGGTGGGTGGAGTAGCCGGTGCGGCTTGTCGCCGTAGCTGAGCTTGACGCCGGTCGCGGTCCGCTCGGCCGCGACCGAGACCCAGTCGTCCAGCATGCCCTCGATCAGCCGCGCCAGTCCCGCCTTGCCGCCGTTCACGTCCTCCGGCGCACGGTCGACGAGGTGGCGCACCACCGCCGCGCGCGTTTCCGGCGAACCCTCCAGCGCGGTGACCGCGCCGGGGGGCGTCAGTTCGGGCCGCAGGTGACGCGCGATCGCCACCACCACGGCGGCCAGCGCGCGGTCGAGCGCGCGGGCGGACCAGGGGGTCACGCTGGTCGCCTCGACCGCGCGGTAGAAGGTGTCGTGAAAATGGCCGAACTGCTCGAAATGCATCCGGTCGCGGGGCTTGTGGACGTTGAGCACCGCGATCACGAGCCCCGGCCGTACCGGGTTGCGGCCGACGCGGCTCGTCGCCTGGATGTATTCGGCCGCGGTCTTGGGCTGGCCCTGCACCAGCATCAGCCCCAATCGCTCGATATCGAGGCCGACCGAGATCATGTTGGTGGCGAGCGCGACGTCGACCGGCTCCGCCCGGCCGGGGGCGGAGCCCTTCGACGCCGGCTCCGCCCGGCCGGAGGTGCCGCCCTTCGACGGCGACGACCCGAACACCGCCTCCAGCCGCCGTTTGGCCGCGGCGACCTGGTCGGTCGAAACGCGCGAGGTCAGCTCGATCGGCTCGGCGAGCGTACGGTCGCCGAAAGGGCGGTCGGGCGGCTCAAGGCGACGTCGTTCCGCACCATAGGCGGCGACGCGCGTCGCCACCTCGTCCTCGACGATGCGCCGCGCGCCGCCCAGCTCACGGAGCGCGTTGAAGTAGCACAGCGCGGTCAGGTAAGCGTCCGCGTCGCCGCCCTCATCGGCCAACCCCTGCGCGCCCGCCAACAGGGTGACGAGCGCCTGAAGGAAGACGAGCTTGGGTCCCCGCCCCGCCGCCGCCAGCCCGAGATACCAGCGCGCCGGATCCTCGACGCTTTCGGGCTTGGTCAGCGCGAAGAAGCTGTCGCGCCGATCGACGCCGGGCACGGGGAAGATGCCCGTATCCTCGCGGTCGAACAGCGCGAGGATCTGGCCCCGCGCGCGGCGCACGGTGGCGGTGGAGGCGACGATCTTGGGCCGCACGCGAACGCCGGCGACCTCGCGCGTGGCGAGCCGGTCGATCGCCACCTCGTACAGCCCCGCCACCGTGCCCAGCGGCCCGGAGATCAGGTGCAGCTCGTCCTGGATCACGAGGTCGGGCGGGTCGAGCCTGTGGCCGCCATCCAGCGCCCGGCCCTGCCCCGGCTCCACCGCGCCGTAGAAGCCCGTCCCGTCCGCCCGGTCGACATGGCCGAAGAACGCGCCCGCCTCGCCCTTCCAGGGCAACGAGGCGAACTTGTCCACCGTGGCGATCAGGAAGGCGGGCAACCGGCGATAGATCGCGTCGTCCACCACCAGCACGGGCAGCGCCCGGTCGCCGGTGAAGGCGCAGGCCGAGCTCGCGCAGCGCAATTCTAGGTTCACGGGCCGGTGGTCGTCGGGCACGCACCGGAAGCTCCTGGGCGTCAGCGCGGTCCCGCACCATGGGCATTCCTTGATCGGCGCGGGCGCGCGCGAGTTTCGGCCAGACGTATAGGCGCGCACCCGCGCCACAGCGCTGTCGTCCCCCCGGTCGCCCTTGCCGCCCATGCGGTTGGGGCTGGCATCCGATCCGACCCACAGCCCGATCTCGATCGGCCAATCGCCGAGCATTGAGCGCCCGTCCGCGCCCAGATAGTCGGGACCGGTGCGCAGCAGTTCCATCGCGCAGACAAGCCCGGCGGCGCGGCCGAGCTGGTCGAGCGTCAGCAGCCTGAGCGTATAGCGCATGATGACGCTGGTCCCCGCGCCCAGCAGCCCCGCCGCGCCCAGCCGACGGAGCGCGATGGTGAAGGCGGCCAGCCCCAGATACGCCTCCGTCTTGCCGCCGCCCGTCGGGAAGAACAGCAGGTCGGCGATCTCGCGGTCGGCGCTCCGCTTGTCGGCCATGCCGGGCAGGTTGAGCAGGATGAAGGCGAGCTGGAACGGCCGCCAGGCCGGGGCGGTGTCGCCCGGCCGCCGGGCGCGCGCGGCGTCGGCGACCGCGCGATTGGCGATCTCGAACGCGGTGCGCGCAGCCGTTCGCGCGCGAGGTCGACGTCCTCCGCCTCGCTCGGCCCCACCAGGTTGCGCCTGAGCCGCCGTACCAGTTCTTCCCTGACCCCGTCCGCGTTCATACCCCGTCCGCCTTCATCGCCGCCCCTCCGCCGCCGCGCGTTCGCCGTTCAGCTTGAGCAGCCGCGCCAGCAGCTCGTCGCGGAACGCGGCCGGCCAGAACAGCCGCCCTTGATATTGATGGTCGTCCTCGGTCTCGTCGGTGAGGAACGCGGGCGCCGCCCAGGAACCGACGGCGTCGGCCAGGTCGTCCCAGCCGTAGGCGCGGAGCACCGCCCGATCCATGTCGTCATGCAGACGTCGGAGTTCGGCGATGTCGTCGGCCGCATCGGACTCGCGGTGGAAGCGGTTGTAGGTCGGCGTCATCCCCTGCTCCCGCGCGACCATCAGCGCGGCGCGATGGTCGTGGTAGGCTCGGCCGACCGCCTCGAGCGCAGGCGCGTCGGTGTAGCCGGGCGGGAGCGGAAACGTCTCGAAGCAGTCGGTCGGCAGATATCGCTGGTCGTCCTTCATCGTCGCGCCGAAGGTTCGCACCCAGCAATCGTGCATTCTGGACTGCAAGATCGCTAAAGCACCTGCAGACGTGAATGGGAACGTGACCAGCGTATGTCCGAAGATGCTGCCCGCGTCGCTGAAGCTGAATGAGACGTGAGGCGAGGTCTGAACGGAGCGAACCGCGCCAGCGTACGAGGAGATGTCATCATGCCGCCATTCGCCGACCAGCCCTGGGCCAAGCTCGATCAGGACGATGACGGGCGCGTCGTCGCCGCGCTGCCGCTCGCCGATCATTGCTTCGATGTCGGCGCGGCGATGGAGGCGCTGTTGGCGGGCGGTGCGTGGGCCGGGCCGTTGCTCGGGCACAAGGTGCCTACCCTGGCGGAGGCGCGGGCTACGCCCTATCCCGCGCTCTCGGGTCGCGCCGCGCCGCCGCGTCGGGCGTCGTCGGACAAAACGTCCGGGAAACGGGTGCGGATCGAGATCGCTGGGTCGATCGACAATCCCGACACGATCGCGGCGAGGGCGGTCGCGGCGGCGAGGGCGGGCGCGTCGGTGCTGGTCGTCCGCAACAGCGTCGGCGGCGCGGTGGCGACCGCGCAGGCGGTCGAGGCGATCGCCCCCGACCTCGCGTTCCGCGTCGAAGGGGTCGCGACGCTCCACCATGGCCGCTTCGCCGCGTCCGACCGCCGGCTGCTCGACGCCGCGGTGGAGCGGGCGTTCGGCCGCGGGCGTTTGGCGGAGGGTCGCGTGCTGGTCGGCACGCAGACGCTGGAGCAATCGCTCGACCTAGATGCCGACCTGCTGTTGACCGACTTGGCGCCGATCGACGTGCTGCTCCAGCGGATCGGTCGCCTCCACCGCCACGACCGGCGGGATCGCGGCGCTTACGGGGAGGCGCGTACGGTGGTGCTGCGGCCCGCCGAGCGCGACCTGACCCGTCTGCTCGGCCGCGCGCGCGATCGGCACGGGCTGGGGCCGATGAGGGACGGCGCGGGCGTCTATCCCGACCTCGTGCAGCTGGAGGCGACGTTGCGGTTGCTGGAGGACAACCCGTCGGTGTCGATCCCCGCCGACAACCGCCGCCTGGTCGAGTGCGCGCTGCATCCGGACATCAGGGAGGAGTTGACGGACTTGCTCGGCGCGGAGTGGGCCAACCACGATGCCGACCTGATAGGGATCGCACATGCCGAGCGTGGCATGGCGGCCGGACAGTCGCTCGACCTATCCACCCCGTTTCGCGAGCTGACCTTTCCGGACGGCGAAACCATCGGCACCCGCCTGGGTTCGCGCGACCTGCTGGTCGACTTCGACCCGCCGCTGCCCGGTCCGTTCGGTGAGCCGGTCGCCCGTCTCTCCATCCCGCACTGGATGGCCGGCGAGATCAAACCAGGCGACACACCCACGGCATCGGGCGAGAGTGAGAACGGCCGGCGTTTCCAGCTGGGCGAGCGGGCCTATGTCTATGGCCGCTGGGGACTGGTGCCCACGACGTGACGCGCGTCACCGGAGCGCACATCTCGTCTCGTCCCACTTCGAGTCGCCGAACGCGATGGCGGGCATGTCGAGCAGGCGCTTGGTCTCAAGCGTCGGATCCTGCGCGGGCCTGGCCGCATCACGGCGGCGGGCACGGCCGTATATCCGCCCTACCGCCCCGGTACGACGCCGCCCGGGCTCAACGCTCGGCGAGCAGCCGATCGAGCGCCCGCGCGACGCCGTCCTCGTCGTTGGACGCGGTGATCCAGTCGGCGGCGGCGCGCACCTCGTCCGGGGCCTGGCCCATCGCGACGGGCAGGCCCGCCCGTTCCAGCATCGGCAGGTCGTTTGGCATGTCGCCGATCACCATCACCGCCGCCAGATCGACCCCGGCGGCGCGCGCGAGCGCCTCGACGCCATTGCCCTTGTTCGCCTCCAATGCGGTGACGTCGAGATAGTAGGTCTGCGACAGCGCGATCGTCGCCCGCCCGCCGAAACGCGCGCGTCCCTCCTCGAGCAGCCGGGCGAGCACCGGCGGGTCGTCGCTGACGAAGGTGATCTTGCCCGCGCGGGCGGCGAGCGGGGCGAAGTCGCCCACGATCGCGGGCTCCTGGTCGGCGGAGATCCGTTCGCGCGGCACATGCGGGTTGTCCAGCGTGTCCGCATGCCACCGTCCGTCCGCGAACACCCAGACGTTCGCGCCCGATCCGCGCGCCAGGGCCAACATGCCGGACGCGACGTCCCCCGGCACCGGATGCTCCTCCATCACCACGCCGTCGCGCCGGAACACCGCGCCGCCGTTGAACGCGCCGATCGGATCATCCAGCCCGAGCGCCTTCGCGATCGGCAGCACACCCGACGGCGGCCGCGCGCTGATCACCGTGAAGCCGACCCCCGCCGCCCGCACCCGCGCCACCGCGTCGATCGTCGCGGGACGCAGGACCTTGTCGTGATCGACGAGCGTCCCATCCACGTCAGAGACGACGAGCCTTATGTCGCTCGCGACCGTGGTCATTGCGGCAGTTCGACGTGCCCGCCGAAACCGAACCGCATCGCCGACAACACCTTGTCGCCGAAGGTGTGGTCCACCCGGCTGCGGTAGCGCGCGAACAGCGCGGCGGTCAGCACATGCGCGGGCACCGCTTCCTCCATCGCCGCGTCGATCGTCCAGCGGCCCTCGCCCGAGTCGGCGACGCTGCCGGAGAACTGCTCGAGCGCTTGGTCCTTGGCGAGCGCGATCGCGGTCAGGTCGAGGAGCCAGGACGAGATCACTGATCCCCGCCGCCACACCTCGGCGATGTCGGTGAGGTTCAGGTCGAACCGCTCCTCCTCCGCCAGCTTGTCCGACTTCTTGCCCTTCAGGATGTCGAATCCCTCGGCATACGCCTGCATCAGCCCGTATTCGATGCCGTTATGGACCATCTTGACGAAATGCCCCGCCCCCGGCGGGCCGGCATGGATGTAGCCCATCTCTGCGCGGGGATCCTCTCCCTCCATCTCCATCCGGTCGGGCGTGCGCGGGATGGAGCCGTGGCCGGGGGCCAGCGTCCGGAAGATCGGGTCGAGACGGTCGACGACCTCCGTGTCGCCGCCGATCATCATGCAATAACCGCGTTCCAGCCCCCACACGCCGCCCGACGTGCCGACATCGACATAGCGGACGCCCTTCTCGGCCAGCATCTTGGCGCGGCGGATGTCGTCCTTGTAGAACGTGTTGCCGCCGTCGATGATGATCGTATCCGCCGCGCAGACCGACGCCAGCGCCTCGATCGTGCTCTCCGTCGCCTCGCCCGCGGGCAACATGACCCAGAAAATGGCGGGATGCGGAAGCTTGCTCCGCATGTCCTCCAGCGAGTCCGCGCCCTCCGCGCCGTCGGCGACGAGCTTGGCCACCGCTTCCGCGCCGCGGTCGTAGGCGACGACCTCGTGCCCATCGCGCATCAGGCGCCGGGCGATGTTCGCGCCCATCCGGCCCAGGCCAATCATTCCCAACTTCATCTTCTACTCCCTCTTCCCTTGGGGAGAGGGCCGGGGAGAGGGATTGCTCAAAACGCTTTCCTCTACGCGGCCCCTCTCCCCGACCCTTTCCCCGGCGGGGAGAGGGAGATTAGTTCAAGCCTCCACCGAATGCTTGGCGGCGATCGCGCCGAGCAGGTCGTCGAACGCTTTCACGAAGGACGCGACGCCCGCCTCGACCAGCCCGTCCGTCACGCTGCCCAGATCGAGCCCGAGCCGCTCGATCTCGGCGAGCATGCGCTCTGCCTCGTCGACGCCAGTCGTCAGCGTCTCGGCGACCGTCCCGGTCTCGCGGAACGCGTCCATCGTCGCGACGGGCATGGTGTTGACCGTGTCGGGTCCGATCAGCGTGTCGACATATAGCGTGGTCGGATACGCCTTGTCCTTCACCCCCGTCGACGCCCAGAGCAACCGCTGCGGCCGCGCGCCCTTCTCCGCCAGCGCGCGCCAGCGGTCGGAGGCCGTGAACTCTTGGTACCATCGATAGGCGAGCTTGGCGTTGGCGATCGCCGCCTTGCCGCGCACCGCCTTCAGCGCCTCGCTCTCCGGATCGCCCTCGGCCACGCGCCGGTCGATCTCCTTGTCGATCGTCGTGTCGATGCGGCTGACGAAGAAGCTCGCGACGCTCGCGATCCGGTCGATTGGCTGTCCCTGCCGCACGCGCTCCTCAAGCCCCATCGCGTACGCCTCGGCGACGCGGGCATAGGCGTCCTGCGCGAATAACAGCGTGACGTTGACGTTGATCCCGCTCGCGATCGTCGCGGCGATCGCCGGGCCGCCCGCCAGCGTGCCGGGAATCTTGATCATCAGGTTCGGGCGGTCGACAGCGCGCCACAGCTTCTTCGCCTCCGCGATCGTCGCGTCGGTATCGTCGGAGATGTAGGGCGACACCTCCAGGCTGACATAGCCGTCCTTGGCGTCCAGCCGGTCGTATACCGGGCGAAGCGTATCGGCGGCGGCGACGATGTCCCCGACGGCCAGGAACTCGTACCGGTCGATCGTCGCCGCGTCCGGATGCTCGGCGTCATACTCGGCGAGCGTCTCGTCATACGCATCGCCGTGACCCATCGCCTTCTCGAATATAGAGGGATTGGAGGTGACGCCGGTCAGCCCGTCCGCCTCGACCAGCCTCTCCAGCCCCTTGGCCTGGAGGAACTTGCGATCGACGAAATCGAGCCACACCGCCGTCCCCGCGGCGCTCAGCTCGCCCAACTTGCTCATGCGTTCTTCTCCATCATCTCGCGCGCGACCTTCACGACGTTGTCCACCGTGAAGCCGTACTTGTCCTGCAGCTTGGCCAGCGGGGCGGACGCGCCGAAGGTCGACATGGTGATGGTCCGCCCTTTCAGCCCGACATAGCGGTGCCAGCCCATCTCGCCCGCCTGCTCGATCGCGAGCCGCGACGGGACGGCGGAGGGCAGCACCGATTCCTTGTACGCCTCGTCCTGCAATTCGTACCGGTACCAGCTCGGCATCGACACCACGCGCGCGCGGACGCCCTCGGTAGCGAGACGCTCATATGCATCGACCGCGAGCGACACCTCCGAGCCGGTCGCGATCAGGATCACCTCCGGATCGTCGGCGGAGGCGAGGACGTAGGCACCCCGCGCGACCCCGTCGGCGCTGGCGTACTTGCTCCGGTCGAGCGTCGGCAGCGCCTGGCGCGACAGGATCAGCGCGGTCGGACGGTCGCTCATCTCCATGATCCCGCGCCACGCGGCCGCGACCTCGTTGGCGTCCCCGGGCCGGACCACGTCGAGGCCGGGGATCGCGCGGAGCGAGGCGAGGTGCTCGATCGGCTGATGCGTCGGCCCGTCCTCGCCCACCCCGATCGAGTCATGGGTGAACACGAAGATCGACCCGATCTCCATGATCGCCGCCAGCCGGATCGGCGGGCGCATATAGTCGGAAAAGACCAGGAACGTCGCGCCGTACGAGCGCAGGTACGATAGCGCCATGCCGTTCACGACCGCGCCCATGCCGTGCTCGCGCACGCCGAAATGGAGATTGCGACCCTCATAGCTCCCGGTCGCGAACGACCCGGCGTCCTTGATCTCGGTCTTGGTCGAGGGCGCGAGGTCGGCCGACCCGCCGATCAGCCACGGCACATTGGGCGCGATCGCGTTCAGCACCTTGCCGCCGGCATCGCGGCTGGCGAGGCCCTTCGCGTCGGCCTCGAACACGGGAATGCCCGCGTCCCATCCGTCGGGCAGCTCGTCGGCAAGCATTTGGTCGAGTTCGCGCGCGAGGTCGGGATACGCGGCGCGGTAGCGCTCTACGTTCGCCTCCCATTCCTCGCGCAGCGGACGGCTCCGGCCCTCGATCGCGCCCCGGAACCGGTCGGCGACGCCGTCGGGAACGAGGAAGGGCTTGTCCTCGGGCCAGCCATACGCCTTCTTGGTGGCGGCGACGTCCTCAGGGGTCATCGCCTCGCCGTGCGCCTTGGCGGTGCCCTGGATCGAACTGCCGTAACCGATGACGCTGTGGACGATGATCAGCGTCGGACGGTCGTCGGTCGCGCGGAAGCGGTCCAGCGCGGTCGCGAGCGCCTCGGCGTCGTTGGCATCGTCGACATGAACGACCTGCCATCCGTAGCCCTGAAACCGCTCGCCGACGTCCTCGTCGAAGGTCAGGTCGGTGCCCCCCTCGATCGAAACGTGATTCGAATCGTAGATCCAGCACAAATTGGACAGCTTGAGGTGCCCGGCGAGGCTGGCCGTCTCGCTCGCTACGCCCTCCATCATGTCGCCGTCGCCCGCGAGCACATAGACGTCGTGGTCGAACAGCGTGAAGCCGTCGCGGTTGAAGTGCGCAGCCAGCCAACGCTCGGCGATCGCCATCCCGACCGAGTTGCCGCAACCCGCACCGAGCGGCCCGGTCGTGGTCTCGACCCCAGTGGTGTGCCGATATTCGGGATGGCCAGGGGTGCGGCTGGAGAGCTGGCGAAACTGCTTGATGTCGTCGAGCGACATCGCGGGCTCGCCCGTCTTGCTGCCGTCGGCATCGATCTCCTCGATCCCCGCCAGGTGAATGAGCGCGTAGAGCAGCATCGACGCATGGCCGACCGACAGCACGAACCGGTCGCGATTGGGCCAGGACGGCATCGTCGGATCGTAGCGCAGGAACCGAGACCACAGCGTGTGCCCGACGGGGGCGAGCGCCATCGGCGTACCAATATGGCCTGACTTCGCCTGCTGCACGGCGTCCATCGCCAGGGTACGGATCGTGTCGATGGCGAGGCGCTCGGGAGAGCCGTCCTCGCGGTAGGCGTCGGCTGACGGCCGCTCGGTGGTAGCTGCGTCGGTCATATCCGCCTCATGTAATTCAGGGGGTCGAACGCGGGGCGTCCGATTGGGTTGCTGTTAATCTCGATTAACCGGTCGTTCCAGCTTCGTCACGGTGCCATTCGTCGCCAGATAGGCGGCATGGACCTCGGTGAGGAACAGCCCGTGGCCGAGCACGCCGGGGATCGCCTGCAGCCAGGCCGCCGTCCCATGCGGCTCCGACAAGTCGCGGAACAGGCAATCAACGACGAGCATGTCCTGGTCGGTCCGGTACGGCACGCCCCCGGTCATCCGCGTCGCGGGGTCCGCTCGTTTGGCGAGCGCCCTCATCACGAAGCCGCGCGCGAAGGGCAGCACCTCCACCGGCACCCGCGCCGCGCCGATCGCGGGAACGCGCTTGGCCCCGTCGGCGATCACGACCATGCGGCCGCTCGCCGCCGCCACGCATTTCTCGCGCAGCATCGCCCCGCCCGCGCCCTTCACCACCAGCAACCGGTCGTCGATCTCGTCCGCGCCGTCGATCGTCAGGTCCACCCGCGCGACGCCCGCGAAGTCATGAACGCGGATGCCAAGGGTCCGCGCCAGTTCGGCCGACGCCACGCTCGTCGCCACTGCGTCGATATCGAGCCCGTCCGCCACCATCCGCCCCAGCGCCCGGATCATGTGCGCGGCGGTCGATCCGGTGCCCAGCCCCACCATCATGCCGGAGCGCACCTCCGCCACCGCCGCTTCGGCCGCCACGCGCTTGTCGTCGTCCGCGCTCATGCGATGTCTCCTCCGCCCGATCGGTCCGGGCGCGGCCTATACGCCGCACTCGGCGGGACTATACCCTTATAATCGCGAGAGCGCGGTCGACGAGGTAGGCTGGACCGGTCGTCGTCGGAAGCGAGTGTCTTGTGACCGGCGTTTCCGACATACGGGAAGCCGCGGAAAGCGGTTGTTGATCGATGGTCTCAAAACCGACCGAGACTGTTGAAAAACTCGAGCTGCGATAGATAATTGCGCTTTCTAGTAAGCTTTAAAGGTAACAACTACTCGTAGAGAGATATTCGTGCGCAGATTTCACGTAAGAAGCAAGATTGTGATGCATATCGCAGGAGGACCGACTTTTCAATAGTCTCGACCGGTTGTGACACAAACTAATGGCAGAGGGTAGTGGAAAAGCAAACGGCAGCTTCCAGCCCGTGACCGTCGGAAAGTTGCCGTTCCAGATTACCCGATTGCCACAATCTTACTGCGCACGATGTTGACGGGGTCATAGCCGCGCGAGCCAAAGAAGCCTTGAGCAATAGAATTTAGAGCCCAAGCGTCGAGAACGACATTTGCAATGCCAAGCCTCACGGCTTCTGACTCAGCTTGATCGAGCAATTTCGTCCCGACTCCCTTGCTTCTTGCATTTTCATCAACCGCTATATGGTGAATGTAAATTCGCCTACGAGGTAGATAGAAAGTGTCCTGCTCACGGGTTTGGATTTCAAACCAGATATACCCGAGGAGGCTACTGTCGAACGCTGCTACAGCCACTGTGCTATTTGGATCATTCAAGCGATCAGTCCAAAACTTCTCGAGGTGTGAGTAATTCCAATTGGATCGGAAAATATCAGGTCTTAGCCGAGCGTGAAGGTCTTGAACTACACCATTCAAACGCACCAAGTCTGGTAGGTCTGTCGGTTGGGCCTTGACGATAGCTAGGGCTCAAACCCAATCAGCGGGTTGAGCTGAGCGCCGTTCGCTGATTCACC
>NZ_CAXSHH010000065.1:0-14130 GCF_964237155.1 uncultured Sphingomonas sp.
TCGCTGCCCGTGACCAAGGTCAGCGCGGGCGGGGCGGATTACATCCATTGGTCGACGGGCGGGACGCGGCTGCATTGGAGCCTGGGGCCGACGGTCTACACCGTCGACCGCGCGGCGCTGTTCGCCGACGCGCCGCGCGCGAAGAACGCGCCCGCCTTCGTGCCGCCGCGGTCGGGCGTGTCGCTGTCGATGGACATAGCCGCCGCCCGCCCGCGCGGCACGGTCGCGCTGGTCGGGGCCAAGCTGGTGACAATGGCGGCGGACGACGGCGGGATCGTCGCCGACGGCGTGGTGATTGTGCGGGACGACCGGATCGTCGCGGTCGGCCCGCGTGCCTCGACGCAGGTGCCGGCGGGGGCGATCGTGGTCGATGTCGCGGGCAAGACGATCATCCCCGGGCTGATCGATGCGCATGCGCACGGGCCGGCGGGCGAGGACGAGATCGTGCCGCAGGCGAACTGGTCGATGATCCAGAACCTGGCGCTCGGCACGACGACGCTTCACGACCCGTCCAACCGGTCGAGCGAGGTGTTCGCGGCCAAGGAGATGCAGCGCGCGGGGCTGATCCTGGCACCCCGCATCTTCTCGACGGGCGAGATCGTCTACGGGGCCAAGGCGGCGAACGTCTATGCCGAGATTAACTCGCTCGACGATGCGCTCGCGCATGTCCGCCGGCTGAAGGCGCAGGGCGCGAACTCGGTCAAGAATTACAACCAGCCCCGACGCGAGCAGCGCCAGCAGGTGGTCGAGGCGGCCAGGCGCGAGGGGATGCAGGTCGTGGCGGAGGGCGGATCGCTCTACGGCATGGACATGAACCTGATCGCCGACGGCAATTCGACGCTGGAGCATAACGTTCCGCTCGAGCGGTTCTATGACGACGTGATGCAGTTCTGGAGCCAGACCAACGTCAATTACACGCCGACGCTGGTCGTGTCCTATGGCGGGTTGGCGGGTGATCCGTACTGGCGGCAGGCGGCCGACTGGATGGTGCACCCGCTGCTCCGCGCGCATACGCCCCCCGCCCAACTCAATGCGGCGTTCGCGCGGCGGACGACCGCGCCCGCGTCCAACTTCGTCGATGACGACAATGCGCGCGAGGCAAAAAAAATGGCCGATCGCGGCGTCCTCGTCTCGATCGGCGCGCATGGGCAGCAGGCGGGGATCGGCGCGCATTGGGAGCTCGGCAGCTTCGTCCGGGGTGGCATGACGCCCGTGCAGGCGCTTCGCGCGGGGACGATCGTGCCCGCGCGGTCGCTCGGCATGGCGCGCGATATCGGGTCGCTGGAGGTGGGCAAGCTGGCCGACCTCGTGGTGCTCGACGCCGACCCGACGGCCGACATCCGTAATAGCGACAAGGTGAGCCGGGTCATGCTCGGCGGACGGCTGTACGACGCGGCGACGATGAACGAGGTCGCGACGGGGACGGCGAAGCGACCGGCCTATTGGTGGGAGCGGACGGCGAACTGACCTCCGCCATGCTGGCTGTGTTCATCGCCCGTTGCTCCCGACTCGGTTACCGGGACGGTGTGGGAACGGGACCGGAACGTTGAAATTGAGACGCCAAACCGCGCTGATGCTCGCGGCGCTGCTAGCGAGCGCACCTACGGCGGCGCAGACGGTACAGACGCCGATCGACGCGCTGGCGCAGGATGCGGGTGAGTATGCCGTGCGCTACGGCATATCGCCCGATCAGGCGAGATATCGGCTCCGAGCGTTGGAGGAGACGGTCGCCTCGACCGACGTGATCGCCGACCGGTTCGGTGATCGATTGGCGGGGATCTCGGTCGAGCATGATCCGGCCTTTCGGATCGTGATGCTGCTGACGGGGGATGCGCCGGTAGCGGAGGAGCGGCTTTACGCGGCCGATATCGTCGTGCCGGTGGTCTACCGCACGGGCGCGATCGCGACGCGGGGCCAGTTGGTCGCGGCGATCGAGCGGCATCAGGCGGCGATCCGCGCCGCGTTGCCGCATGCGCCCGGGCTGGGCATCGATCAGCGGACGGGGGAAATGGTGGTCACGCTCAATCGCGCGGACATCGGCGTGTACGGCCACGATGCGCTGGTCACGGATCTGACGCTTATGACGGGGGTGCCCGTCCGGCTGCGGGCGGTCGATCTGCCCGATGCGGACAGCGCGGTCGATGGCGGGGCGCGCGTGGTGGGCGTCAGCCCAGTCGACGGGCGGCGGTATGCCTGCACGACCGGGTTCGTCGTGACGAACGGCGTGCAGGCCGGGGTGGCCACGGCCGCTCATTGCCCGGATGCGCTGGTCCATGTCGCGGCGGACCGGCGCGAAGTGCCGCTGACGTTCGTGGGTCAGTGGGGTTGGGGCTATCAGGACGTGCAGCTCCATCTAGCGGGCGAGCCGCTCAGGCCATTCTTCCATGCCGACACCGCCGGGGCGCAGGTGCGGCCAGTGACCGGCACGCGCGCACGGCGGAGCACCCGCGCGGGCGACTTCGTTTGTCACCGGGGCGAGCGTACGGGCTACAGTTGCGCGGAGGTCGAACTCACCGACTTCGCGCCGTCGGGCGACCTATGCGGCGGCGCGTGCACGCCGACCTGGGTGACGGTGGGCGGGCCGGTCTGCCGGAGCGGTGACAGCGGCGGGCCGGTGTTCATCGGCACCGTCGCGATCGGGCTGTTGAAGGGCGCGAGCTATGATGCGGCGGGCGGGTGCAACTTCTATTATTACATGTCGACCGACTTCCTGCCCGAGGGCTGGAGCGTCATGCGTCAGCCCGTGCCGGCAGCGGGGGCAACTGCGCGATGATCTTGTCGAGCGTGATCGGATAATCGCGCACGCGGACGCCGCAGGCATTGTGGACCGCGTTGGCGATCGCGCCGCCGACGCCGCATAGCCCCAGTTCGCCCACGCCCTTGGCCTTCATGGGCGAGGACTTGTCGTCCACCTCGTCGAGGAAGATGACCTCCTGGTGCGGAATGTCGGCGTGGACCGGCACGTGATATTCGGCGAGGTCATGGTTGATGAAGCAGCCGAAGCGCGTGTCGACCACCGCCTCCTCCATCAACGCCGCGCCGACGCCCATGGTCATCGCGCCGATCACCTGGCTTCGCGCGGTCTTGGGGTTGAGGATGCGGCCGGCCGCGCAGACCGCCAGCATGCGGCGAATGCGGACCTCGCCCGTCAGCGCGTCGACGCCGACCTCGACGAAATGCGCGCCGAAGGTCGATTGTTGGTAGGTCTTGGACAGGTCGCCGTAATCGAGGAAATCCTCGACGGTCAGCCCGGCGTCGCCCGCGGCTTCGGCCAGCGATGCGCTGCGATTGCCCGAGCGGACCTGGCCGCCCGTGAACTCGACGTCGGGCGAGTTGAAGCCGAGCTTGGCCGCGACCGCCTCGCGCAGCTTGACGCAGGCGGCATAGACGCCCGCGGTGGCGCTGTTGCCGCCCCATTGCCCGCCCGATCCCGATGAGACGGGGAAGCTGGAGTCGCCCAACCGTACGACGACCTTCTCGACAGAGACGCCCATCATCTCGGCGGCGGTCTGGGCGATGACGGTGTAGCTGCCGGTGCCGATGTCGGTCATGTCGGTCGAGACGGTGACGACGCCATGCCGGTCGAGCGCGACGCGGGCGGCGGACTTCATCGTCAGGCTGTTCCGGAAAGCGGAGGCGACTCCCATCCCGACGAGCCAACGACCGTCGCGGACCTGGCCGGGCTTCGCGTTCCGCTTGGCCCAGCCGAAGCGGTCGGCCCCGGTCCGGAGGCAGCCGATCAAGTCGCGCTCGGAAAAGCGGCGGGTCGGGTGTTCCGGGTCGACCTGCGTGTCGTTGACGATGCGGAGCTGGACGGGGTCCATTTCGAGCTTCTCCGCGAGCTCGTCCATCGCGACCTCGAGCGCCATCATGCCGGGCGCCTCGCCGGGCGCGCGCATCGCGTTGCCTTCCGGCAAGTGGAGCGTGGCGAGCTTCATCTCGATCAACCGGTTCGCGCCCGCATAAAGCAGCCGGGTCTGAGAGGTGGCCGTCTCCGGCCCGCCACCGGGCAGATCGCCCGACGCGCTCTCATGCGCGATGGCGGTGATCCGTCCGTCGCGCTCCGCGCCGAGGCGCAGGCGTTGGATGGTGGCGGGGCGGTGGGTGGTGTTGTTGAACGTCTGTTGGCGGGTGAGCGTCACCTTGACCGGGCGCTCGGCGACGCGCGCGGCGACCGCGGCCATCACCGTGTCGGAACGGATCCAGAGCTTCGAGCCGAAGCCGCCGCCGACATACGGCGAGATGACGCGGACCTTGTCCTTGGGGATAAGCAGCGCCTGGCTGACATCGCGCACCGCCCAGGCGATCATCTGGTTGGACGTCCAGAGCGTCAGCTCGTCGCCGTTCCACGATGCGAGCGTCGCGTGCGGCTCCATCATCGCGTGGCTCTCGTCGGGGGTGGAGTATTCGGATTCCACCTTGACCGGCGCGCGGGCGAAAGCGGCGTCGAAGTCGCCGATCTCGACGCGGCCGGGCGAGGCGCTGCCCTCGCCGCTGCCGTCGCTGACTGGCTTGGCGGTCGGAAGCGCCGCGCGAAGGTCGTACTGGCCCTCGCCGCGCGCGTAATCGACGCGGATCAGCTTGGCGGCGGCGCGCGCTTGTTCGAAGGTCTCGGCGACGACGATCGCGATCGCCTGGTCGAAATGCTCGATCTCAGGCCCGCCGAGCAGGGTGGCGGTGATCGCCTTGGGCTTGCCGAGCTTGCCCGCGTTGGCGTGGGTAACGACCGCGACGACGCCGGGCGCGCGCTTCGCCTCGGCGAGGTCCATCGAGCGGATGGTGCCCCGGGCGATCGCGGCACCCAGGATGTAACCGTAGGCCTGGTTCGGCACGACATCGTGGCGTTCATAGGCGTAGGGCGCGATGCCCGACACCTTGAGCGGGCCGTCGACGCGATCGATAGGCTTGCCGACCACGGTCATGCGGTCGATCGGGTTGGTGGTCGCGGGCGTGTCGAACCGCATGGGGATCAGGTGTCCGATCGAGTTTGGGCTTGGGTGAAGACAGCGGCGAGCGTGCGTTCGACCAGCGGCAGCTTGAACGCGTTCTGGGGCGTGGTCCGCGCGCCTGCGAGGACGGCGTCGGCGGTCGCTTTCGGGCCGGCGGAGATACGCGCCTCGGCCGCCTCGACGCGCCAGGGCTTGTGCGCGAGGCCGCCGAAGGCGAGCCGGCCGCGCCCGCCGCGCTCGATCACCGCCGCGACCGAGATGAGCGCGAAGGCGTAGGAGGCGCGGTCGCGGACCTTTTGGTATATCTGCGTGCCGCCGATCGGTTTGGGGAGCGTGACGGCGGTTATCAGCTCGCCCGCGCCCAAGTTGGTGTCGATGTGCGGCGTGTCGCCGGGCAGGCGATGGAAGTCGGCGATCGGGATGGCGCGGGTCGCGCCGTCGGGGCGTATCGTCTCGATGGTCGCGTCCAGGACGCGCATCGCGATGGCCATGTCGCTGGGGTGGGTGGCGATGCAGTGGTCGCTCACGCCCATCACCGCGAGGTTGCGGTTGAAGCCGCCGATCGCCGCGCAGCCGGTGCCGGGGCGGCGTTTGTTGCATGGTTTGGTGGTGTCGTAGAAATACGGGCAGCGGGTGCGCTGGAGCAGGTTGCCAGCGGTGGTCGCCTTGTTGCGGAGCTGGCCGCTCGCCCCCGACAGCAGCGCGCGCGAGAGCACGCCGTAGTCGCGGCGGACGCGCGGGTCGCTCGCCAGATCGGTGTTGCGGACGAGCGCGCCGATGCGCAGGCCGCCGTCCTTCGACGGCTCGATCTTGTCGAGGCCGATGCGGTTCACGTCGATCAGGTGGGTGGGCGTCTCGATCTGGAGCTTCATGAGGTCGAGCAGGTTGGTGCCGCCCGCGATGAAGCGCGTGGCGGGCGTACGCGCGGCGGCCGTGGCCGCGGCTGCGGGGGTGGCGGCGCGTTCGTAGGTGAAAGACTTCATGCCTGCGTCCCCGCCGCTTCGGCCCCGGAGACTTCCGCCATCGCCTCGACGATGTTCGAATAGGCACCGCAGCGGCACAGGTTGCCGCTCATCCGCTCGCGCATCTCGTCGACGGTGAAGCCGGGCTTGGCCGACAGGTCGGTCGCGACATGGCTCGGCACCCCCGCCTCGATCTCGCCGAGCATGCCGACGGCCGAGCAGATCTGGCCGGGGGTGCAGTATCCGCATTGGAACGCGTCATGCTTGACGAAAGCGGCCTGCATCGGATGAAGCGCGCCGGGGCGGCCCAGCTCCTCGATCGTGATGACCGCGTCGCCGTCATGCATGACGGCGAGCGACAGGCAGCTGTTGATTCGGCGACCCTCGACCAGCACGGTGCACGCGCCGCATTGACCGTGGTCGCAACCCTTCTTGGAACCGGTCAGCTTCAGATGCTCCCGCAGCGCGTCGAGAAGCGACGTGCGCGGGTCGATCTCCAGCGTTCGCGGCCGGCCGTTGACGGTCAGCGACACGGTCATGGTAACGGTCGCGGCGGGACGAAGCGCCTGCGCGTCCGCTTCGTCGGGCAGGCCGATGCCGGTCACCGCCACGCTGGCCATGCCCGCGCCGATAACGCTCCGTCGAGAGAAATTATGATCGCCGCCCATGTTCCGCAGATCCTTCCGAGCCGCTCCTAACATGGATGACGACCGGCGACCTAGAACGGTTCTCGGTCAGGCAGGTTGGCCGCCGCCGCCGGTCGCACCGAAGATCTGTCCGGTGGAGAAGCTGAGCGCCGGGTCGGCGGCCGCGACATACAGCCCGGCGATCTCGGCGGGCTGGCCGGGGCGGCCGAGCGGGGCCTGGCTGCCGAACTTGACGAGCTTTTCCGGCGACGCGCCGCCCGACACCTGGAGCGGGGTCCAGAAGGGGCCGGGGGCGACCGCGTTGACGCGGATGCCCTTGGGCGCGAGCTGCTTGGCCATCGACTTGGTGAAATTCAGAACCGCCGCGCGCGTCATGGCGTAATCGACCAGGTCCTCCGACGGGTCGCCCGCCTGTTCGGAGGAAGTGTTCACGACGACCGCGCCCGGCCCCATCAGCGCCACCGCCGCCTTGGTTAACCAGAAGGGGGCGTAGACGTTGGTCTTGATCGTCGCGTCGAAGTCGGCCGACGAGATCGCGTCGATCGTCGGCTTGGTCTGCTGGCGCGCGGCGTTGTTGACGAGGATGTCGAGCCCGCCGAGCTCGCGCGCGGCGTGCGCCACCAGCTTGCGGCAGAACGCCTCCTCGCGCAGGTCGCCGGGAATGGCGACCGCCTTGCGGCCCGCCGCCTCGATCAGCTGGACGACCTCGCGCGCGTCGGGCTCCTCGGCGGGAAGATAGTTGATCGCGACGTCCGCGCCCTCGCGGGCATAGGCGATTGCGGCGGCGCGGCCGATGCCCGAATCGCCGCCGGTGATCAGCGCGCGCTTGCCCGCCAACCGGCCCGACCCGCGATAGCTGGTCTCGCCGTGATCGGGGCGTGGCGACATCTTGGAGGCGAGGCCGGGCCAGGGCTGGCGCTGGTTGAGGAAGGGAGGCTTGGGATAAGCGGCGGCGCGCGGCGTGGTGGGCGCGCCGGGGCTCTTGGGCTCCTGCGCGATGGCGGGTGCCGCGGCGGCGGCCCCGACGAGCGCGGCCCCCGCGACGAAGGAACGACGGCTGGTGTCGGTGTCGGTCATGGGGTCGGCCTTCGCAGGTGGGATTCCTGCCATGAACAGCTCGGATCAGGAGGAGTTCCGCTCCGAACCTTTTGGTCCGGATGCCCGCAACCTCCGGTAAAGGGCCAGATATTCGTCGGCCATACGGTCGACGGAGAAACGGCGCTCGGCCGCGCGGCGGCAGGCGGCGCGGTCGATCCCGCCCACGCGCCCGATCGCCGCGACCGCCTCGTCGAAGTCGCGGACGAGGAAGCCGGTGACGCCGTCCTCGATCAACTCCGCCATCGAGCCGCGGGCGTAGGCGATGACGGGGGTGCCGCAGGCCAGCGCCTCGACCACGGAAAGGCCGAACGGCTCGTCGAAGCCGATCAAGTGAAGGAGCGCCTTGGCCGACCCCAGCGTCCGCGCGCGATCCGGGCCGGCGACCATGCCGAGATAGCGGACCGTCTCGCCATCGACGAAGCGCGCGACCTCGCGCTCATGGTACCCCGGATCCTGGATCAGCCCGGCGATGTCCAGTCCGTGACCCGTTGCCCGCGCCGCGCGCACGGCGTCCCCCGCGCCTTTATCGGGGTGGATGCGGCCGAAGAACAGGAGGTCGGGGCCGCCTGCGGGATCGAACGGGAAATCGTCCAGCGCGATGCCATGATGGATCGTCGCGGCGTAGGTCAGGTCGGGATGCCGGTCCGCGTCGCTGATCGACACGTAGGCGACCCGGTCGTCGTAACGGCGGTACACGGGCAGGATGCGGTCGGACGAGAAGCCGTGGATCGTCGTCACGACGGGCGTATCCACCAGCCGCGAGAATGCGAGCGGGACGAAGTCGGCTTGGTTGTGGATGATGTCGAACTCGCCCGCGCGCTCGAAGACCTCCGCGATATGCTGGATCTCCCACACCTTGGCATCGAGGGTCGTATCCTCCGAATAGCCGCGCGGGACGACGGCGGCGAGCGTGCCCGCCGTCCGGGAATCGGCGGTCGCGAACAACGTCACCTCGACGCCGCGCGCGACGAGCGCCTCGGTCAGGAGGCTGGTCACAAGTTCCCACGGGCCATAGCCGCGCGGGGGCGTCCGCCAGGATATCGAACTCAGCATCGCGACGCGCATCAGGCGGTTCCCCTCTAGCGGCGGAGCAGTAGAAGCCCCTCATCGGGCCGCAAGAGGGTGAGGCTGCTCGGGAGATCGCCGGAGAGGGTGGAGAGCACCGGCGCGAAGCCGGCGGCAATGTCGGGGACGGGCCGCGACTGCTCGCCCAGATTGAGAAGCACCAGCCATTCCTCGCCCTCGCCGATCCGTCGATAGGCCAGGAGGTCGCCCTCCGCCTCGACCCCTGCGTACGCGCCCGCAGCGAGCGCTGGGTGCGCGCGGCGGAGCCGGAGCAGCCGCCGGTGCAGCGTCAGCATCGAGGCGGGGTCGGCCGACTGCGTCGCGACGTTGCGCGTCGGCCAATCGGCATGGAGCGGCAACCACGGGTCGCCGGTGCTGAAGCCGCCGCTCGACGACGCGTCCCACGCCATCGGCGTGCGCGCGGGATCGCGGCCGAGCCCCAAGCCCGGTTCGCGCAGCTCGCGCGGGTCGCGCAGGCGGTCGGGCGGGATATCGACATGGCCGATGCCGATCTCGTCGCCCTGATAGAGCGTGGGCGTGCCCCGGAGCGTGAGGAGGAGCATCGCCGCGACGCGGGCTTGGCGCTCGCCCAGCCTGCCCGCGACGCGCGGGGCGTCGTGGCTGCCCAGCACCCAATTCGGCCAGCCGCCGGAGGGCAGCGCGGCCTCGTACCGGTCGATGAATCGCGCGATCGCACGCGCGTCCCAAGCCGACTCGACCAGCTCGAAATTGAAGGGGAGGTGGATGCCGCCAAGGCCACCGGTGCCCCGCTCGCCGTAATAGGCCGTCATGCGCGGGAGCGGGAGACAGACCTCGCCGATCAGGACGCGCTCGTCGCCGCCGTCGTAGCCGTCGGCGAGCGCGCGCATCTCCGCGATGATCGCGTGGATGCCCGGCTGGTCGGTCGAGTGGCGCTGGAGCACCGCGAACTTCTCGCCCATGTCGGGGCGGTAGTCGGGGTTCGACGGGTTGTCCGGAAAGTCGGGGGCTTTCAGTATGTGCCACAGCACGTCGATCCGGAACCCGTCGACGCCCCGGTCGAGCCAGAAGCGCATGATGTCGAGCATCGCAAGGCGCACCTTCGGGTTGCGCCAGTTGAGATCGGGCTGCTCCTTCAGGAAGGCGTGGTGGTGATACTGGCCGGTGGCCGGGTCGTGCTCCCACGACGATCCGCCGAAGTCGCTGGTCCAGTTGTTGGGCGGCCCGCCGTCCGGGGCGGGATCGCGCCAGATGTACCAGTCGCGCTTGGCCGCGTCGCGCGAGGAACGGCTGTCGACGAACCAGGGGTGTCGGTCCGAGCTGTGGTTGGGCACGAAGTCGAGCAGCAGCTTCAGTCCGCGCACGTGCGCCGCCGCGATCAGCGCGTCCAGGTCGGCGAGCGATCCGAACAGCGGATCGACGTCCGTATAGTCGGCGACGTCGTAACCGAAGTCGGCCATCGGCGAAGGGAAGATCGGCGACAGCCAGATCGCGTCGACGCCCAGGTCGGCGATGTGGTCGAGCCGTCGGATCACCCCGCGCAGGTCACCGACCCCGTCGCCGTCGCTATCCTGGAACGAGCGCGGGTAGACCTGATAGACGACACCGGCCTCCCACCAGCGCTTTGACATGGGGCGTCTAATCGTCCGCCATGTTGGCGGCGGGCGCGTCGTCCTCGCCGCGTGCCGCGCGGGCGGTCATGCCGGTCGCGGACGCATCGTCGAGCATCTGCTCGTCGGGCGCGGCCGCGGCCTCGGGCGGGAGCTCGGCGGCCGCATTGGTGTCGGCGGAGGGCTGCGCGGGCGCGGCCGGCTGGGTCTCGACGATCCCGGGAAGGTTCATGGCGACCCCCGGCTCGGCGGCCGTCTCGATATTCGCGGGGTCCGCCTCCGGCTCCGAACGCGAGCAGGCGGTCGCGCCCGCGAGCGTCAGCCCGGTCGCGGCGAGGAGAAACGATCGACGGAGGCGGTTCATGGCTGTTCCCTTCACTTGGCGGCGAGCATGCGGCGCGCGGACCGCGCCTCGACCTTGCTCGCCAGCGTCTCGTCCCAGCCGTATGGGTCGGCGCGGAAGCCGACTTGGCCGTTCGCGCCCGCGAAGGCTGTCCAATAGAGCAGGTACACCGCGACCGGATCGGCCATCTTGGCGCGCACGGTCTTACCCGCGGCGACGGTGGCGTCGATCGCGTCCGGCTGCCATTCGGGCGTGGTCTTCATGAGCAGCTTGGCGAGATCGGCGGGTTTCTCCAGCCGGACGCAGCCGTGGCTCGCCAAGCGGTCGAAGCGCGAGAACGTCGCCTGGGCCGGGGTGTCGTGGAGATAGACGGAGAAGTCATTCGCGAAATCGAACTTGTAACGGCCAAGCGCGCTCCGCTCGGAGGATTGCTGGAGGCGGCCGCCGTCCATGACGCGAAAGCCGTTGCGCTTAAGATAGCCGGGGCTGGCGCGTTCCTTGGGCCACAGCTCGCCCTGGGCGATCGAGGTGGGGACGTTCCAGGGCGGGTTGAGGACGACCGAATGTATGCTCGACACCAACATCGGCGTCTCGTTCGCCGGGCGGCCGGTGACGGCCTTCATCGACATGACAGGCGCGTCGCCATCGAACACGGTCAACACCGCCGCGGCGATGTTCACTTGGACGCGGCGCTGCTCGAGCCGGTCGGGCAGCCAGCGCCAGCGCTCCATGTTGGCGGCGATCTGGCGGATGCGCGCCTCGACCGGCACGTTCAGCGCGGCGAGCGTCTGCGCGCCTACCTGGCCCGCCGGGTTCAGACCGTAACGCCGCTGGGCGCGGCGGACCGCGTCGAGCAGCGGGGTATCGAAGCGGTCGCCGGTGGTCGCGACCTGCGGGTCCTCCGCGGCGAGGCGACGACGGAGCAGCGCGACCGCCGGGCCGCTGGTGCCGTAGGCGGGGGCGGTGGCGAGCGTCGGCCAGCCGCCCGCCGCCGCGATCGCGCGGTAGCGGGCCAGGCCCGCGGCGAGCGCGTCGTAACCGGCATAGGGCGGGGGCAGCGACGCGAACCAAGCGGCGATCCGGTCGCGCCCGACCGCGTCGGAGAAGGCGGGAAGGGGATCGTACGCCTGCGGCTTGATGCCCCAGCCGCGCTGGAAGTCGCTCGCGTCGAGACGCCCGGCATGGACCGCGCGGGCATGGTCGAGCGTGGCGCGGACGAGGGTGTCGGGATCGGCGGCGTCGAGCGGAGCCGCGGTCTGGCGGAGCCCTTGCGCGACCGCGTCCTTGGCGAGCAGGTCGGCCAGTTGGGCGGCCTGGAGGGTGGTCAGGGTTGGGAGGACGACCGGAACCGCGGGCGCGGCGATCGCGGGGGCGGGCGCGTCCTGGGCGACGGCGGGCGCGGCGGTGAGCAGGGCCGCGAGAATTCCGGTTAGACGTGGCTTGCTCGACTTCATTTCACCGACCCTGTTCGTGACTGCCGCCGCCGCTTGCCTTAGCGTAGACTGCGCTGGGATGAACGGGTAATTTGCGGAGCGGGGAAGGAGCGTCGTGGCGAAGCCGCGCCGCCAGCCGGGCCGGTAACCCGCCGGCCGCGCTCGGCTCTGGAGTAAGTAGCTCCGCTACTTCCGCCGCTTCTGTGCGACGATAGCTTTCACCGAAAGGAACTGTCGCGAGCGGCATCAACTGAAACTTGCCCTGGGTTAAGGGGCTCTCGTTCGACCTTGCCTGCGAGAGCACATCAGACAGAATAGCCAACGCGGCGAATACATTGGTCGTCCCGGCGCGCTACGCTGCCGCTCTCGGTAGTCGCTACCGATTTAAGCGGAATCGAGATTTTATCGCGTTGACCCAGAGTGTTTGGATACGAGGATGAATGTAAAACACGGCAACGAATTCGTGAGCTTCGGCCCGTTCGTCCGTGGTTGGCCCAAAAGCGCCTGCGCAGCCGGATCGTCATCAGCGGGCTCAGTCTCCCGAGCGCCGATACGGGCACCGACGATACGCCGCCAGTCCGGCAGGCGGTCGTGCGAGGGGGCGGTCCCGCTAGAGTGTCGCGCAATCACTGGGGTCGGTTCGGCCGGCAAAGCGCTCCCTCAACCATTCGACGGTCTGTTCGCTCGTTCGCTTCGCGATCGTGACGTGGTCACCACCTGCGACAGGGATGAAGCGAATGCGCTGCCCGGCCCGACAGACGGCGGTGGCGAAGGACCGTGTGACCGATGGTGCGATGATGACGTCCGCCGACCCTTGCGCGATCAATAGCGGCACACCGAGCGGCACCCGTTCGACGGAGTTGCTTCGCATGAGTTCACCCCAGCGTGGGAGAGCCGCCAGATCGACGTCGCGCAGCACATGGATCATGCGTGCGAGGCCGATTTTCGTGCCAAGCTTGAGTCCGTCGAGCGTCACGCATCGGCGGGCCAGGCGCCGCATCAGGTCCTGTCCGACCGGCCCGGTAACCGTCGACAGCGGCACGCCGTAGATCTGCGACCACGACACCCCGGCATAGGAGGTCATCAGCGCCCGGACCGCGGCGTTCCCGTCGCCCGCGATATTCGCGACCAGATCGGTCGCGGGCGCCGCGGCGGCGACGCCCACCAGGCGCAGTTCGGGCGCGTAGGCGCGCGCCAGCCGTCCCGACCACAATGCGGCGTGTCCGCCCTGCGACTCGCCCCAAAGCGCGAATCGTCCGGTCGTCCGCCCACGCCGCACGTCGCGCGCGGCCCGCACCGCATCGAGCACGGCGTGCGCGGTGTCGGCACCCACCAGGAAGGGGTGTGTGCCGGCGCTACCGAGGCCGAGATAGTCGGGTGCGACGACGATGTAGCCCTGCTGGATCATCGGCGCGAGACCGGCGATGATGGAAAGTCGCCAGCTGTTCGCGGAGGGCGCGCACGCATCGGCGATGCCGGTCGTGCCGTGGGTCCAGGCCACGATGTCGCGACCCGCACGCGGTTCCGCTCCTGCGGGGACGATGACGATGCCGGTAGCTTCGGCCTGCCCACCGCGGCCCGTCATCGATCGATAAACGATCCGGTAGGCCAAAGCGCCGGCCGGGGCACCCGCGATCGGCGTCGCCGAAACAAGGGTCCGCGCGTTCGCGGCTTGTGCCGTCGCGGACGCCGGCGTCAGGAAGACCGCGACCGCGACCAAGCCGCGTTTCATGCCCAAACGGGCCATTATGCCCATCGTCACGTCTCCCCGCTCATCGAAGATAACCGCTGGCCAATCGCTTGAAAACGTCGAGACACAAGACGTGCCGCGAGGCGGCCGCGTGTGCCGTCGGCCCTCCGGCGGCCGCCGTCCATACGGAGTTCGCGACCCGTTACGAGCGGGCCTTGTCGGGCATGGGGCCTTCGATGCGCCCGGTGCTCTCGATCGCCGGATCGGAAGCCGCCGAGCCACCCTGACGCATGCGGCGATGGAGGTAGTTCTCGTCGAAGCCGGCGATCTGGACGAGCTTGGCCGCGTCCAGGA
>NZ_CAXSHH010000066.1:0-13343 GCF_964237155.1 uncultured Sphingomonas sp.
GAGCGACAGGCGGCCAGCTGAGCAAATACCTCTCCACTTTTCCGGGGCAAGTCCACCCTGATTGTGATAGGAGGACAAGCCTGAACCGAACCGCGCGCTGGCGACCCTCGCTGCGAGCCTAGCCGCGAACGGCGGATCGGTGTAGCCGGAAGGCGGGAGCCTGGAGGGCGGGCGATTTGCTCGAGCCGGTA
Organism: uncultured Sphingomonas sp.; assembly: GCF_964237155.1. Taxonomy (GTDB): domain Bacteria; phylum Pseudomonadota; class Alphaproteobacteria; order Sphingomonadales; family Sphingomonadaceae; genus Sphingomonas. The sequence continues at coordinate 192 of NZ_CAXSHH010000066.1, forward strand.
TCCCAAGCCCCGGAGCGACCGACATAGCAAAGAAACCGAACTACGATTTCGAGCGCCGCGAGCGCGAAAGGACCAAGGCGGCCGAGACCGCAAAGAAGGCACAAGCCAAGGCGGACAAACGGGCGGCCGAACAGGGAACGCCGGATGCGGATGGGTCAGGCGGTCTCTAGGCTCCCCGACGGCATGACAGACACGCGCAGCCTTACCCTCGCCCAACTCGGCTGGAAGCCTTTGTTTAGCGAACAGGTCGCCGCCGAGGAGGGGCATGATCGCCAACCGGTCCGCGTAATGTCGGTCCATCGCGGAAGGGTGACCGTCTCGGGCGAATGCTTCGAGGACTCGATTCCGTCCGGCTTGCCCGCACGAGCCGGCGCAGAGGATCGACCCACGGTCGGCGATTGGCTGCTGATCAACCGGGACACCCGGAGCATCATGCGCATTCTCGATCGAGCGAGCCTGTTCAAGCGGCCGGCCCCGGGCGACGAGCGCCGCGTCCAGCTCATCGCCGCAAACATCGACACGCTGTTCGTCGTCACGTCATGCGACCAGGATTTCAACGTCGCACGTCTCGAACGCTATCTCGTGCTCGCGCGCGAGGCGGGCGTCCGACCAGTGGTCGTGCTGACGAAAGCCGACCTGTCGCCTGCCCCTGAGCGCTTCGTCAACACGGCGCGCTCGCTCCAGTCGGGCTTGCAGGTCGAACTGATCGACGGGCGCGATCCGCGGAGCGCCGCCCGCCTCACAAGCTACTGCGGCGCGGGAGAGACGGTCGCGCTGGTGGGTTCGTCCGGTGTCGGCAAGTCGACCCTCGTCAACACGCTGACGGGGTCGACAAGCATCACGACGCAGGCCGTCCGCGAGGACGACGGCAAGGGCCGGCATACGACGACGGTACGGGAGATGCACCGCCTCGCCGGCGGCGCGGACGGGGGCGGCTGGCTGGTGGACACGCCGGGCATGCGCGAGTTGCAAATGTCAGAAGTGGCCTCCGGCGTGATCGACGTGTTCGACGACGTCACGGCTGTAGCGCTCGAGTGTCGGTTCGCGAACTGCACCCATGCCGACGAGCCCGGATGCGCCATCCGGACTGCGATGGCGGAAGGGGTGCTCGACCCCGCTCGCGTCGAACGATGGCGCAAGCTCGCCCAGGAGGATGCGGTAAACAGCTTCACCGCGGCGGCCCGTCGCTCCCGCACAGGAAGAGGTGGCAGCAGGAGATGAGGATAGGCTGATCCCTACCTTCGAGCGCTAAAGTCCGAGCGCAGGCGACTTTGGGCCGAGTGCCGTCTTGAAGGATTCGCCAAGGGCACACCGGAGCGGCTTCGGATCGACGAACTCGACCAGCTGTTGGCGGAGCACCGAGCGAAACCGACCGGCTAAAGGTTGGGAGAACGAACGCGCATCTGTCGTCCCGGGCACCTGCGGGTGCGATGCGACGCTCTCGATCGCTTGGAGCCGATACGGCCTGATCAGCGCTGCTTCTTGGCCGTGGTCGCGGTGAAATCCGGATCCTTCGTTGCTACCCAGTCGACGAATTTGCGCACATCCGAATTTGCCAGCAGGGCATCGACATCCGTCCCATGACGCTGCAGTTCGGAGTTGGTGAAGTTGGCCATCAGCGTCTGCTGACAGATCGGGTGCATGGGGACGACGTCGCGCCCGCCCCGGCTTTTGGGCACAGGGTGATGCCAGACAATGGTCTTGCCGGTGGGCCTGCCGCAAAGCCAACAGGCCACCACTGGAGGTGGAGCGGCGTCCTCGTCCGGCAGGTCGGTATGATCACCATGCTTCGAATGTTTGCGGGCCATGCCTTACTCGCCTTCCTGAACTCGCGCGCCGCCCACGCCGCGGCGCATCAGCCTTGATAGCGCAAGGTGTTCGCGAACCCGTCATTCGCCTTGGTCATCTTGGCAAGCTTGCGAAGGTCTGCTCGGACGTACCGATCGAAGCGTCGGTCGTCATGGATGCCCGTGATCCCATACTCGTCTTGAGCGAGCAGCTCCTTGAGTTGCGCCGCGAACGCGGCCTGGTCATCGATGCGTCCAGCGGTCTTCAGGATCCGGCAGACCCATTCCTCGGCGGCCGCTTTGTCGTAATCGTCCTGTGCCTCGTACCCCCGCCTGTCCGCCACTGCCTGGTCAAGCTTCGCAGCTTCGAAGCGGCGTTCCAGCCATTTGCGAACGAGGTCACCATCCCACGCTTTCGACGGACCGCTCATGACACCTTCCAACCTCAATCCCGGGCTGTCTAACTGAAGTCCCGTGGCCCGAACACGGCCGGGGCTGCCACGATTTGAAACCTGAATAAGCGTCCGGTTCCGAGCAGCTGAAAAGGTGGCCGGAATGTCGGTTTCTGGGTCAGTAGTCCCCCGAGGTCTTGCCGAGTACGGGACCGAGCACCTTCTCCAGCCGCTCGGCCGTACGGCGAAGCTCCGCCATCTGGGTCACCGCTGCGCCCGCTGCGTTGCCGGCTGCCGCCACTGCGCGACGGGTGTTCCTATGTAGACGACGCTCAAAACCCGGCTCCTCGCGCTCCTTCACGTCACGCAATGTGTCATCCGGCTCGACGTCGCCGCTCTCATCCGTGAGCGCCGCGAGCGGACCCACACGGGTGTCCAACACGATGCTCGCGAGGCGGTCGACGGCTCCCGTAAGCGCGTCCTGAGCGGCCGAATTACCGAGCACCGACGCAATTGCGCCGGTGTCCGTCTGACCAGGCTCGCGCGCTCCGGCCCAAGCAGGCGTCGTAATCAACAACGATGTGATCGCGACGAGGGACAACCGCATAGCTTCATACTCCTACGTAGCTCAGGGCGACGGCAACCTGCTGTTGGAACAGATACTTAGTGCATCAAGTTCAACCCGCCAAGCTCGCAGCTGGAGAGCGGAAGCTTCTCATGAGCGGCGTCGGGACAGGCCGACTGAGCGACAGTAGGGAGTGCTGATCAATCCGAGCCGAAGACGCAAGTTGAACGGATATCGAATTTCGGGAAGCCTCGAAGTCGGCGTGAGCGGCCGGGGATGGGCCTCCCCCCGCGCGGATCCGGGTCTCCATAGAGCAGCGCACGCGATGTCTCCGTTTCAGTAGGTGTGATCAAGCCGTAGCAGCTGGCTCTACGGAAGCTCACACAGTACATAGCGAGACATGTTCAGACAGCTGGCCGCAGCTCTCTTTCTTCTCCCATGCGCCACGCTCGCCGCAGCCCCGGCGCTAGCGCCGGGCAGCTGGGCTATCACGTCCACTACCGTCGCAATGTCCGTACCCGGCCTGCCCAGGTTCATGGCGCGCATGATGGAAGGGAAGTCGAAAACGCATCGCAAGCGTCTCTTGGCGGGGCACGGGATGGAGGCGCTCATCGCGCCCGATCCGAAGGAGCGGTGCCATATCGACGTTCAACGCGTCGCCGATGGCAAATATAATCAGACGCTTACCTGTCCGCAAAAGCGGGGGCAGCCCGTGCAGGTCGTTCGGTCAGGCACCTACGACGGGACAGGCTTCGTTGGCCGGGCAACGGTGACCGGCACCACAGCCAAAGGATCGATGCGCATCGTGCTGAACCAGCGCGCTACGCGCGTCGGCGACTAGCCATCTTACGGGCCGCAGTGCATGCTTGAGATCGAGGCCGTATCCCACACCTACCCTGACGGGACTCGAGCGCTGAACGAGGTGACGTTGTCGATTGGCCGCGGGCTATTTGGACTGCTCGGCCCTAATGGCGCGGGGAAATCGTCGCTGATGCGGGTGGCATCGACGCTGCAGCCACCCTCGGCCGGTCGGGTGCGCTTCGACGGGATAGACGTGCTTGCGGAACCTCGCGCACTGCGACGGAGGCTGGGCTACCTTCCGCAAGACTTCGGTGTTTACCCGGGCGTATCGGCGGAGGTTCTGTTCGATCAGATCGCGGTGCTGAAGGGAATGACGAGGCGAGGCGAGCGCCGTAATGCCGCCGAGCGGCTGCTTCGTCTGGTGAACCTATGGGACGTGCGCGATCGCGCCGTGTCGACATTCTCCGGGGGTATGCGCCAGCGTTGGGGCGTGGCGCAGGCGCTGATCGGCGATCCGGACCTGATCATCCTGGACGAGCCGACAGCGGGGCTGGATCCGGCTGAGCGCAACAGCTTCCACGAGATGCTGTTCGGCCTCGGCGGACACGCCGTCGTGATCGTATCGACGCACATCGTCGACGATGTCGCGGATCTATGCGCTGGCGTAGCGGTGCTGGCTTCGGGGCAAGTGCTGGCCCATGACGCTCCGGCCGCGCTGGCCCAGGCCCTTGACGCGCGGGTGTGGCGCGGGCCGGCCGAGGCTGGCGTCGGCGATGCGACCTTGCTGTCGCGGCGGCTCGCGGGTGGGCGCCGATCCGTGCGCGTGCTTGCCGATGCGTGTCCGGGACCGGAGTTTGAGCGTGTTACAGCAACGCTGGAGGATGCGTATTTCGCCGCGCTTGAACGAGGAGGGTCTGAGCCGTGACCGCACGCCTGGTCTGGCAAGAGGTTCGTCAGCAGATCGGCGGGCGCGTCTTCTGGATCGTCTTCGCAGTCTCCGCGATGATGGTCGCAGGCGGAATGGCCATCGACGAACTCCGGGTTGGGCTGTCGCAGGAGGGCGCACGCACCGGCGCCGCGCAGATCGTCCGAACACACCTGGTCTGGACCCTGTTCTTCCTGTTCACCGCTGCGGCATTCGTGGGCGAGGCTGTTCAGCGGGACGAGGCCACCGGGTTCGGAGAACTGGTCCGCGCCACGGCCGTCGATCCCCGCAGCTATGCTCTCGGACGGTTCCTGGGTGCCTTCGGAGCGGTGCTGCTGTGCTTTCTGTCAGTCCCTTTAGCATTTGGAGCAGGCGGCACCGTGCTGGGACTCGGCTTGGGACCGACGGGAGCTCATCTGTTTGCATTTTTCGCGCTGGCGCTGCCCAACCTCTTCCTCGCCTGTGCCCTGTTCTTTGCGCTGACATCCCTGACGCGCTCAATGACCGGCTCCTTGCTCGGAGCCGCCGGGCTGCTGACGTTGTACGGATTGGCAAGTGATGGCGGGAGCGCCGGGCTTAGTCTGCTGGAGCCGTTTGGACTTGCTGCGGTGGCCGATGTGACCGCCGGGTGGAGTCCTGCGCAGCGCGATGCAACCTGGCCGACACTCGGCGGCGCGCTCCTGGCAAATCGCCTGGTATGGCTTGCGGTGGGCGTAACGATGGTTGCGCTCGGGACATGGCTTGCGGCCAGGCGAGCGCCGTGGAAGGGCGTGCGGTACGCACGGTGTACAGGGAAAGCGCATCGCGCCGATCCGCCGAACTTCGCCGATCAAACCGTCGGCGAACGGCGGACGGCGCGTTCGCTGCACGCCCGCCCCGGGTGGAGCATCGTTGCTGCGCAGCTTTGGGTGCGCACACTCTTGGAAGTCCGCCGCGCGGCCATGACCCCGGTCTTTGCGGTGCTGCTGTTAATGGGGCTGGCGTCGGCAGCGGCAGCGGCAGCACGGGTGACAGGAACCCCGGCGACCGTCGCAGCGCTGGCGAACTCGTTTCGGCTTGTGCCCATTGTGGTCGCGTTGTTTTTCGCGGGTGAGCTCTTCTGGGCTGAGCGCGAGCACAATGTCGCTTCGATCGTCGCGGCAACCCCGGCCGGCAGAGCCGTGCTGGTCTTGCCGAAGTTCATCACTTTGGCGTTGCTGCTTCTGCTGCTGGCCCTGACCAGCGCGGCGGCCGGAGCATTGACCGAGGTTGCGAACGGCCAGCGGCCCATGCTGGCCGGGTACCTCGCATGGTACGCCTTTCCCAAGTCGTACGAATGGCTACTGTTGGGCGTGCTGGCGCTCTTCCTCCAGTCGCTCGCGCCGAGCAAGCTCGCTGGCTGGGGGTACATGGTCTTTTACCTGATCGGCTCACTCGCGCTGAGCAGGCTTGGTTGGCAAGACCCGCATTACAGGTACGGTGGCTATCCCGGCGTGCCGCTGCCGCCGACCCTGAGTGGAGCTCAGGGCGTGGGCTGGTATCGGGTCGGTTGGGGAATGGTCGCAGCTACGATGATCGCGCTCGCGTGCAAACGCGGACTCCCAGCTACGCGAGAACTGGCATGAAAACACCTACAGTTGGCAGCCGCAGTTCTTTTCAGGTCAGCGCTGACGGCCGTGAGAGATCGTCATCTACCCTACACCATGTTGCCGCTATCACCTCTCCACCGCATCCGCCGCACGTGAACAAGCGTCCGCTTTGGAGAAGTCGCAGAACGATCCTGAATGACTGACCTTGGGTCGTCACGGCCGAAGCCAATCGCGTTTCATCGTTCACATCGCACGAATGTTGATGCGGGGTCGGCGCACAACCGGCCCCGCATCGACCGTTAGATGCCGTACGACAATCGCAGATAGCCGAACCGCCCAGGTACATCGTAGGTGGTCGGGTCGTAGTTGTTGAGGCTGCAGGAGAAGCAGGCCTGCGGGTCCTTATCGAACAGGTTGTTGACGCCGACCGTCAACGCCAGTCGGCTAGTTAGGACCGAAGGGCGGAAGATGAACTGAGCGTCGGTGTACAGGCGTTCCTTCAGCTCGTTGCTGTTCTGGATCTCGGTGACGTTGTCGATGAACCGGCCGGTGACCGACGCGGTGACGGGGCCGACGGCCCAGTCGATCGTCGCCAGTCCCTTGAAGCGCGGATAGGCCTGGTCCGGGCTGCCGCGCTCGGTACCGGTATAGCGCGTGGTTGTGGTGCCGTTGGTGGCGGGCACCGTCTCTTGGTAGCGCAGGAGATAGTTGCCGATCACCGCCAGACCGAACACGCCCGCTCCCGTGTCGGCCGTACGGAAGTTGAAGGTGGCATCGATACCCTTGGTGCGGATACCGCCCGTATTGAGCAGCAAACCGTTGATCGCCGAGATGAAGCCGTTGGCGGTGCGCGTCGTCGCGGCGCACGACAGCGCGTCCGCGCCCAACGCGCAGCGGTTCAACAGCACGTTGGCCGGGATCCCGGCGATCGCGTCCTTCACCTTGATATCGTAGTAGTTGACCTCGAGGCTGAGTGCATCGGCGAAGCCGCCGCGCGCCCAACCCGGCGAGTAGACGCCGCCGAACAGCAAGGTGCGCGCCGTCTCCGGCTGCAACTCGGCATTGCCGCCCGTGATCACCGGCAACTGGCCCGCCGGCTCGGCATAGCTGCCGTTCGCGGGCACCCCGTCGGCAATGCAGTTGGTGCGGGCGGTGGCGTTGTTCCGGAACGCGCTGCCGGCGACGTTGGAGCACGGGTCGGCCAGCGACTGATCGAAGCGCGATTGCGCGCCGAACAACTCGCCGATCGAGGGCGCGCGGACGCTTTCGGCATAGCTGCCCCGCAACAGCAGATCGGGGACTGGCTTCCAGAGCGCGCCGCCGGTCAGCGTCGTGTTGCCGCCGAAGGTCGAATAGTCCGAGTAGCGGACGGCGCCGTTCATCTCCAGGCTGGAGAAGAACGGCACGTCGCGCAGGATCGGCAGCCGGACCTCGCCGTAAACCTCGTCGACGTTGAAGCGGCCGCGCGCCGCCTGGGCGGGAATGTCGGCGCCCAGGCCCGCTTGGATGAGCGGATCGGGGGTGAAGCTCCCGAACTGGTCGCGGTGTTCGTAACCGACCGCGATGCCGACCGGACCGCCAGGCAGGTCGAACAGCTGGCCCGACAGGTTGGCGGTATAGTCGGTCAGCCGCTGCGACGACCGGGCGCGCTCGTCGAAGCCGATGAAGCCAAGCATCTCCGGCGTGATCGAGCCGACGCCGCCGAAGAGGTTGAGCGGCACGCAGGTGCCGGTGCACTGGTTGATGGGTCCCAGCGCCTGCTGGACGCGCTCGATATTCACGTTGCCCGTGAACACCTGCTTGGCGTCGTTATAGCCCAGCACCGCGCTCGCGTCCCAGAACCAGTTGCGGTCGAACATCTGGAAACGACCATCGAGCGTGCCGGTCACCGTCATCGTGTCGACCGTCTGGCTGTAGGTCCGCTGGCCAGCCTCGACCAGCCGGCGGAAGATCGCCGAATAGCTGGCGGGCTGGCCGTCGCCGCCGCCCGACAGGGTGCGGCCGAACGGGTTGAACGGGTTGGTCGCGTCGATCGAGATCGTCCGCGTTTGCGGTCCGCCGCCCGCATCCGGCCCGATCGGCAGCGGCAGGAACGCCGCTTGGTTTTGGGACGTGCGTCGGTTGTAGATCGCCTTGATCCGCAGATTGACCGCGTCGCTCAGCTCGGCGCGGGCGTTCACGAAGCCGCCATACCGCTCGTTGGGCGTGAGGAAGAAGTTGAAGGGCGCGAAGTTGAAGCGGTCGCCGTTGGTGAAGCCGCGAAAGTCGCCCCCCGCCAACGTCGGGTCGTACACCGATCGGCGGCCGGTCACCGGCCCGCGCAGCGTCAGGTTCTGGTTGTTGACGAGGAAGCGGCCAAGTGGCGTGAAGCTGGAACAGCCGCCGATCGGGTCCCCGCAGCTTGTCTGGCCGGGGTTGGGGAATTGCGAGATGTCGCGGTCGGCGGCGCTAACGGAGCCCTGCTTCACATAGAAAGCACCGGCCACCAAGTCGACGCGCTCGGCGGAGCCGTTGCCCCAGCTGAGCTGGTAATTCTGCGTGTCGCCGTCGTTTTCCTTGAGATACTGGCCGTATTGCGCCTGGGCGCGGAAGCCATCCTGGGTCGATCTGGTGATGATGTTGACGACGCCCGCGATCGCGTCCGAGCCGTAGAGCGGCGAGGCGGCGGACTGGAGCACCTCGACCCGGCCGATCATCACGTCGGGGATCGAGTTCAGGTCGACCGAGCCCGGGATGCCGCTGGCCGACGCGCCGTTCACATAGCGCAGGCCGTCCACGAGCACGAGCGTGCGCCTGGCGCCCAGATAGCGCAGGTCGATTGTCGCCGATCCCGCGCCGACGCCGCCGCCGTCGGGCGGATTGCCGAAATTGCCCGAATTGTTGTTCTTCGTGTTCAGCCCGCCGGCGGAGCTCGGGATGCGCTGCAGCGTGTCGGCGATCGAGGACAAGCCGGTGCGCGCGATCGCCTGCTCGTCGACGGTGACGACGGGGGAGGGCTGGTCGGTGGGATCGCGGCGGATGCGCGAGCCGGTGACGATGACGTCCTCGCCGGGAGCGATGTCGTCGGCGATGTTCGGGCTCGCCTCGGCCGGCGCGATTTGCGCGCGAGTCGGCGCGGCGTGGCAGCCGACCGCGATCGCCAGAAGCGCACCGCCCGACATCGCCATCGTTCTTGAGATGATCATCATGATAGTTCCCCCGTTCGCACGGCTCGAAGCCGAGGCGGGATCATGCGGCATTCGTGATCGGATGCAATCGCCGTTTCGCCTTCCCGCTCCCAACTAGTCTTGGCGACTCCGCGCGCCTACGCGGCCCTTGATGGCGACCGATCCACAACCTCATCCCGGCATCCGCCGCCGCGAGTTCGTGGCCTTCGTGGCCGCGATCATGGCGGTGAATGCGCTCGGCACCGACCTGATGCTGCCCGCGCTGTCGACCATCGGGCGCGAGCTGGGGGCGGACCGCGCCAACGACCAGCAGTGGATCGTGACCAGCTATCTGTTCGGCTTCGGCCTCGGCCAGCTCGCTTACGGTCCCCTGGCCGACCGGTACGGGCGCAAGCCCGTGCTCATCGTTACGCTGGCGGGGTTCGTGGCGGCGAGCGTTTTCGCCGCGAGCGCGGCTACGTTCGCGGCGCTGATCGGCGCGCGCGTGCTCCAGGGCCTCATGTCCGCGTCCACGCGCGTGCTGGCGGTCGCGATGGTCCGAGACAGCTATTCCGGCAGGCGCATGGCCAGGATCTCGTCCATGGCGACCATGGTATTCTTTCTTGTCCCAATCCTCGCGCCGACGCTGGGAGCGGGGCTGCTCGAGTTCGCGCCGTGGCGCTTCATCTTCTACGCGCTTGCCGCCTTCGCCGCGTCCGTGCTGGCCTGGGCGGCGCTTCGGCTGCCCGAGACGCTGCCGTCGGAGCGGCGGCGGGCCATCTCGAACGCGACGTTGTCCGAAGCCTACCGGCTGACGCTCACTAATCGATACTCGATCGGCTACGCGCTGGCGGGATCGATGACGTTCGGCGGGATCATCGCCTTCGTGTCCTCGGCCGAGCAGGTGTTCACCGACACGTTCGGTGCCGGCGAGCGGTTCACCCTGCTGTTCGCGCTCTGCGCGTTCTTCATGGGGCTCGCCGCCTTCTTCAACAGCCGCTTGGTCGTGCGGCTCGGGACGCGGATGATCTCGCAGACGGCGCTCATCGCCTTAATCGTGCTATCGCTCCTGCACATCGCCGTCACGGCCGCCGGCGCGGAGACGCTATGGACGTTCATCGCCTTTCAGGCGCTCTCCATGACCTGCATCGGGCTGTGCGGGGTAAATTTCGGCGCGATGGCGATGGAGCCGGTCGGCCATGTCGCGGGCACCGCGTCCTCGGTGCAGGGGTTCATCACCGGCCTGGGCGCCGTCATGGTGGGCTCGGCGATCGGACAAGCTTATGACGGGACGACCTACCCGCTGGCGCTCGGATATCTGTGTATCGGCGTCGGCGCGCTCCTGATCGTCCTCGTCATCGAGGGCGGCAAGCTGTTCCAGGCGCGAATGGCGTGAGCCCGCCCGGGTCGTCCAAGGTGCGTCGTTTTTTAGTGTCCCCTTGTGCTCAGAACTTAATGCAATGCTTCAGCCACACGCGAAGCTGAAAATGTCAGCTTAATGAATGTCCAGTTCCGGGAAGCCGCGATGACGGCCTGAGCGACCGCAAGTGAGTCCTCGCCGCAGGCGATTGGCACATCGCGCTCGAGACTTCTATTCGGTACCTGATCACACCGAGCTCGTGAAAGCAGGCTAAGCGAAATCTCTCGGCAAGGCTGAGGCCGGGTTCCGGCAGAATCTCTCATACCCGGTATGCCAGATCTACTTGCGCGTATCCGTAACGGACGGGTCCGCGCTTCCGATCGAAACCTCGAATGCCTCCACGGCCTTGCCGCATTCGCCACCAAGCGGAGAGCATTGTCGGGTTAATTGTTGGCAAGATGTGGTGCACGCGCTTGGCCAGAGGCGCCCAACCCAGTCGGCCGCGACGGGTACCTCCGATCAGGCGGCGACGAGTTGCTTGGCGCGGCGGGGGACTGTCATGCGGTGACGGCCCAGGAGCGTGGTGGACCGTTCCTCGCGCGCGGGGAGGAACAGCCATTCGCTCTCGACGCGGTCCGGGGTGATGTCGACCGTCATGTAGCCGCGCCTGCTGGTATCGCACCATTTCAGGCCGGGGTTGGTCCGCATGAAGTCGCGAGCGATCACTGACTCGTCGCCGCCGAACCGCTTCTCCAGGCCGAGCGACGATACGCTGTGGCCCGCGAGTTCGACGCCGACGGGCTTGCCTTCATGTTCGAGATCGTAGGCCCAGGCATTGTGGCTGTCGCCGCTCAGCACGACGAGATCGGCCCGCGCTCGGTCGGAGGCGGCGAGCAGGCGTGCGCGGGCGGCCGGGTAGCCGTCCCATCGGTCCAGCCCCATAGGTAGGCCGAGCTTCGCGAGCCCGACCGCCGCGGCCAGTTCGGCCTGATCGCGTGGCGCCAGGGTCGTGCCGGGCGGGAACCAGGCGGGGGTGACCGAAGGCAGCCGCGTCGGGGCCATGATCACCTGTTGCGCCAGGATCTGCCACGGCATCCCCGCCGCGGTCGACTCCTCCAGCCCGTCCGCGAGCCATCGCTCCTGAGCCCCACCCATCATCGTGCGCGCGGGATCGGCGAGCGGTCCGTCGCGGAACGCGGCGGCCGCGCGCGCGGGATCGGTCGCGCCGCGCAGCGCCACGCCGATGTCGAGCTGTTCGGTCCGCGCGAGCAGCCGCGTCTCCAGCCGGAACAGGGTCGCCAGGTCGCCGATCCGATAGCGATCGTAATCGGCCCGGCCCATCGGCAGCCATTCGCGGTGCGCGCGCATCCCCGCCGCCACCCGCGCGGTCCACGGACCCTCTTCCGGGCCGTGGTTCCGGGCCCCGCCCCGCCAGCTGTTGTTGGCGACCTCGTGATCGTCCCAGATCGCGATCATCGGATAACGGCGGTGCAGCTCCTGCAGCGCAGGATCGGCGCGGTAGCTGGCGTAGCGGAGGCGATAGTCGGCGAGAGTCACCGCCTCGCCCCGGGGCTGCACATCGCGCGCCGCCGCCAGCGCGGCGAGCGCGTCTGAGCGGTCCACCGGCGACTCGTAGATGTAGTCGCCCGTATGGACGATCAGGTCGAGATCGTCCCGGGCGGCGGCATGGGCATAGGCGTTGAACCAGCCCGACGTCGCGTTCGCGCAGGAGACCACGCCGATGCGGAATCGGTCGAGCGGGCCGTCCGGCAGTGTCCGCGTGCGCCCGACGGGCGAGGTGACGCCGCCGGACGCAGTGAAGCGGTAATAGTACCAGCGGCCTGGCTTCAGGTCGTCCGGCCGCGCGTGCGCGCAATAGTCCGTCGCCGGGCCGGCCCGAGCCGTTCCGCGCGACACGATGCGTGTAAAACGCTCGTCCTCCGCCACTTCCACCCGGAGCGACGTCTCGCCGCCGCTGGCCGCGACGTAGCGGGTCCACAGCATCACGCCGCGCCGGCCGGGATCGCCGCTGGCAACTCCGTGGGTGAATGCCTGGGTCGGCGCGCCCAGCGCAGGCCAGGACAGCAGCGAAAGGGCGGGGAGCAGCGACGCCGCCTGAAGGATGGAACGGCGGGAGATGCTGACGGTCATGGGCGGGAACTCTCGTAGCGCGGCCCGGCGGTTACCAGCGCGATGTGACGTTTCGGCTTCGCCCCACCCTCCCGGACCTGCGCGCCCCGGCGGTTGTCGCACAACCGACATGACGCCATCACGCGGCTGTCATCCGCGCGCCGTAGCGCCGACCCCGACGTCAGGGGAATACATATGTTGCTCAGCTTTTCCGGTCTGGCATTGGCCGGTGTCCGCTCCGCGCGCGCCTTGATTCTAGGCGGAGCGGCCGTTTCGGCGACCGCCTATGCGGCTCCTCAGACTACGACGCCGCCCCAAGGCAACTCGGCCCAGAGCACGGGCGTGGCCGACGGCCGACCGCTAGAGCCGCTGCCGTCCGGAGACGCCCCGGTCGACGACATCGTCGTCACCGGCGCGCGCGCGTCGCGCGAGCAGGCGATCGAGCGCAAGCGCGCGCTGCCGACGATCGCCGACGTCG
>NZ_CAXSHH010000067.1:0-12940 GCF_964237155.1 uncultured Sphingomonas sp.
CTAGCGCCGCGAGCGGTACCCCTGACGCGAAACCGCCATGCCGCGACCGGCCTTCGGGGCACATCGAGACGCGGACGGGCTTCCTACCGCGAGACCCATTTCCGGCCGTTCATGCCGACTTGACGCTTCCCAACTCCGGTCGATCGTTCATGTGGCTTCCGCCTCGGCCTGCAGCAGGCGCATTCAGCGTTCTGCTCGCTTTAGCAGGCTGAGCAACCGACCACGCTGATCACTGCAACGCTTGATAGATCAATGCTCTAAGTTTTCCATGGTCGTCGATGCTTTCGGCCGGTAGGAGCTGGGTCATGTAGACGACCGTGATCCGTTCCCGCGGATCCACCCAGTAGGTGCTGTGGTAGGCACCGCCCCAACCGAACTCGCCTACCGAACCGAGCTCACCTGCCCTGCCGACATCCGTGCGGATGCTGAAGCCGAGCCCGAATCCCTTTCCCGGAGAGTACGGGACCTCCACCAAGTGGTCGCTGGTCATCAGTTCCACAGACTTCCGGCTCAGGTAGCGCCGCCCGTCCAACTCTCCACCGCGGCGAAGCATCTCGAGGAACCGGCTGTAGTCAGCTGCCGTCGAAAGCAGCCCGGCACCTCCGGAGAAGGCGGTGCGAGGACCATCCACGTACTGGCCTTGACCCGGGAAGCCGCCGTCCTTCCATTCCCCCGGATCACCGGCGCGGCTGATCGAACCAGCTCCTACGGAATAGACAACGGCGAGCCTTTTGGCCTTCTCGCGGGGAGCGTAGAAGGACGTGTCCTTCATACCCAACGGGCGGATCAGCCGCTCGCTGAGGAAGGCGTTCAACGTCATGCCGCTCAGCTTCTCGACGACGACGCCCAAGATGTCGGTGCCGTAGCCGTAAACGAACTGCTCGCCCGGCTGCGCTGCCATTGGCAGGGCCGCCATGCGGGCGACGGCACTCGCGACGGGCTCTTTCCTGTCGGCCCAGTACCAGCCCAGGAAGCCGGCGTCGCGCCACGCCTTCTCGGCCGGACCGCTTCCGTAGGAGACGCCGGCTGTATGGGTAAGCAGGTCTCGGATGGTGATCGGCCGCTTGGCTGGAACGACATCGTACCTGCCGTTTGACGTCGGTACCGCGACTTTTGTCGACGACCATTCGGGCAGATGCTTGCCGACCGGATCGTTGAGCAGCAGCTTACCATCCTCCAGGAGCATCATTACCGCGACGCTGGTCAGCGCCTTGGTCTGCGAAGCGATGCGGAAGATGGTTTCCTGCCGCATGGGCGCGCGCGCCTCTTTGTCCCGCCAGCCGATCGCGGTCGAGAAGACGGTGCGCCCATCCTGCTGGATCTGCACCACCGCGCCGGCGATCCGACCTTGATCAACATAGCTTTGCAGCAGCTGATTGACGCTGGCCAGGCGCTCGGCCGAAAGTCTGCCCGCGTCCCGAGACTGGGAGATCTGAGTTGACGCTTGCCCGTCCACACCGCGCGCGAGCGCCGGTACGGTCAGCAAGGGCAATGCGATCAGCGATGCTAATTTGAACATTTCTGTCTCCGTCGCCTACTGGCCAGGCGTGGTAACTACGAGCGTCTGCCAAAGGAACCGGCGACCACCGAGCGACTGTACAGCAACGGTTCCGACGGCGGCCGTGCTACCGTGCCTGCAGTGCGAGCGTCCGGTATTTGGACCCAGAAGTGGCCGTTCAGAGCGCTCTTCCCGCTTCCTGATTTCCGCCGCTTGTTCATGTTGTCGCAGCGGTAATGCAAGGCGCGGAGGTTTACTGGGCTGAGCGGGTGTTTTTGAAGCCTCGCCGCCTCCAAAAAATATTCCGGGTGCCGCCTCGTGGGGAACGTCGTCCCGCCTAAAGGGCGAGCACCACGCAGCCGGTTGAACGGTCGAGTGGGTAGCGGGCGCCGTGAATTGTCCGGGTAGCCGGGCCCATCGAAGCGCAAGCGATTATCAGGCCCTGGAAGAACGCTGCCACCCGCGACGTGGACGCCGAGGTCACGCCGTCGGCCATGCCGCTCTTCCAGCACCCAGATCGGCAGACGCGTGACAGACACGTCCGTCAACACCCGCCGCGTCTGCGTAAGACGCACGCGAGGACATCAGCCCGGGAAAACGTTCTGGATGATCGGAATGGAGAAGGCGTGCGCCAGTCTCGTGACTCCGGCAGGAGCGGATCCGCCGAGCACCAGCGTGACCGACACGTCGTAGGGCTTGTCGGCGACGCTTGATCGCGCGTTCAGCACCGCCCGGTATTTCACGCATTGGTAGACGCCGCGCGCCATGTCGCCTTCGCTGGAGATGTGGGACTTGATCTCGACTGCCATCCTCCACGCCTTGCCCTCGAACAGCACGTCGACGACATCGCCGGAGGGCAACGGCTGTTCGGTCAGCCCGGTCGCTTGAGAAGCGCTTAGGCCGACGATCTCGGGATGACATGCAACGAAATCTTTGAGCGTCCGGTGTTCGGAGCCCTCTCCTCCGCCGCGTCCGCTGTTGGTCGCCTCTTCGCTGATATTGTCGAGACCATGGGGTGGCTCCACCCCAAGCAGGCCGAGAACTTCTTCCCAATGCGAATATGCATAAATCTCGCCGTGAACGCGGAGGAGCGCGGCGGCCCTCTGCCGCTTCGTGCGGGCCTGCCGAAACGACCGGCTCATGAACTTGTTTACGCCATGCCCGGGAAGACCGGTGGCTTTGTTCACGATAAGCGACTGTAGGGGCGGCGGCGGGCGGCGCCTCCACCCCTTCATCTTGCCAATCTCCCCTAGGGCCTCAGCTATCCACCCCGCCGCTCGCTGCTGGACCGGCCAGTGGTGGCTCATACCCAGTTCGCGTGCGACCGCGCCGTAGGTAAGTGGATGTTCGCTCCTCGCCTGACGCACCAGTATCGGCGCCATCGCCACCGCCCAGTCGGATGACCTCGTCCCGTCGTTCCACCAGTTGAGCGCCGGCATTGGGTCTCCTCCCTAATGCCTGTCTGACTCCGAACCGGCCGCGACGGTCAACGATTGCTCGACGACTCACAAGGCGGCATGCAGCCCCGGTCGGCGGCTCACCAAAACCGGACATCCGTTCTACACGGCGCCCGAGCGGGTCAGCGACGTCGCGCTCCAGCCCGGCGAGACGCTCGTGTCGGTCGCGGCCGGCGACACCGCCCGATGGACGGTCGGCGATACGTCGAGCGGCACGGGTGAGGGCAAGCGCACCCACATCCTGGTCAAGCCGTTCGCGCCGGGCTTGCGCACCAATCTCATGATCGCGACCGACCGGCGCACCCACCATCTTCAGCTCGAAAGCACGGCCGCGACCGCGATGGCGGCGATCTCGTGAACCTATCCGCAGGATGCGCTGCTGGCGATCATGCGCGCCAACGTGGCTGCCGAGGCCGCGGCACCGGTCGCATCGGGGTTTTAGGTCGACGCGCTCAGGTTCGGCTATAGAATCGACGGCGACGATCCGCCTTGGCGGCCCTTACGCGCGTTCGATGACGGCCGGCAGACCTTCATCGAGTTCCCCGCCACCATCGCGGTGACCGAGGCGCCGCCGCTGTTCCTGCTCGGTAGCAAAGGCGAAGCCGAGCTCGTCAACTACTGGGTGCGCGGGCGTTACTACATAGTCGACCGGCTGTTCGACCGGGCCGAACTGCGGCTGGGGACCAAGCCCCAGCAGGTTGTCAGGATCAGCCGTGTGGCCGAGGAGCCGGCGCGCGGGCGGGGTAGGGGTCGGCGGCTGTGACCGAGGCTCCCGAACCGGCGGTCCTGCCAAAGCTTGATCCGGAAACGATGGTGCTGCGTGGCCGGCCAGTCCGCGTCGTGCGGTTCCGGCGCGGCGTAGTGATCGGCATCGCGGCACTGGGCTCGACCGCGCTCGTCGGGGTCGCCTGGGTGGCGCTCAAGCCGCCCACGTTCCGCGTCGTCGCGAGCGAAGATGACCGGCCGGAGGAGGGCGCGGAGGCGTCACTCGACGCGCTGACGAACGCGCCCAAGACCTACGGCGACGTGCCGGTGCTTGGGCCGCCTTTGCCGGGCGATTTGGGCCGCCCCATCCTGAGCGCCGAGCGAAAGGCGCAAGGTGCGCAGACCGGCCCCGATCCGGCCGAGGAGCAAGCGACGCGTTTGAAGCAGCGGGCCGAGGCCGAGCGCGAGCGGCTCGCCGCCGAGCGGAAGGCTGCCCGCGAGTCCGGCGTGCTGGTCCAGACTTCCGGCACGGCCAGGCCAACTGCGGCGGCCACGCCCGTCAGCGCAGAGTCGTCGCCGACCGAGCCGGGCGGTGCGTCCGCTATCCCGCGGCTCGCGCTCGATCCGGCGCGTGATCTAGGCGGCCAGCAAGGCAAGGTCGACCTCCTGGCTGATGGTGGTCGCGGGCAGGACACGAACCCGCACGCGCTCACGCCTGCCCCGTCGCCGTACACAATCTTGGCGGGTAGCGTCATCGCGGCGAGCCTCATCACTGGCCTCAACTCCGACTTGCCCGGGCTCGTGACGGCGCAGGTGACGCAGAACGTCCACGACAGCGCGACCGGGAGCACGCTCCTGATCCCGCAAGGGTCGCGGCTGATCGGCAGCTATGACAGCGTGGTCGCGTTCGGGCAGACGCGCGCGCTGGTCGTCTGGCAGCGTATCATCCTGCCGAACGGATCGTCGCTCCGGATCGACAACATGCCGGCGAGCGACGCTCGAGGGTTCGCCGGCCTGGCCGACAAGGTAGACCTGCACACCTGGCAACTCCTGAAAGGCGTGGCATTGTCGACGCTCCTCGGCGTCGGCACGGAGCTTAGCATCGGCGGTGAGGGCGACCTCGTGCGCGCCGTTCGCGAGTCGACGCAGCAGAACGCTTCGCGCGCTGGCGACCAGATCGTCTCCAAGAACCTCAACATCCAGCCGACGATCACCGTGCGACCGGGCTGGTCGCTGCGCGTGGTCGTCAACAAGGATCTGGTGCTCGAACCCTGGAACGGATGATGCTGAAATTGCCCAAGCTGCCTGACCGGGTGACGGTCAAAATCAGTCTCACGCCGGAGCTCAATCAAGCCCTTGCCGACTACGCGGTGCTGTACGCTGAGACCTACGGACAGCCCGAGCCGATCACCGAACTAATCCCCGCGATGCTGAAAGGCTTTCTCGACAGTGATCGGCGTTTCGCTAGCCCGAGACGATCCGATGCGTCTCGCTAGAAATCAAGCCGCCGGTGGTGATCAGCGCGCCGCTCCAGACCCGCTCACGATCCGCATACCGGCCGCCGTGACCATGCTGGGATTGGGTCGGTCTAAACTGTATGAGTTGATGGACGACAATCTCATCACGATCATCAAAGTAGGCCGATCACGCCTCGTCGTCGTGGAGAGTCTGCGCGCTTTCGTAACGTCGCGCGCCTTTACCGAGCGCTCTGATCTCTAGCTGCCAAAATTATTTATCCGCTCGTATCTGCCGATTTCCGCCAATGTATTTTGCACGAATTCTAAACGGGCGGATGGACGTAAGAGCTAAGCCATTGTTTTCGCTGGTGACCCCTACGGGACTCGAACCCGTGTCTCAGCCGTGAAAGGGCCGCGTCCTAACCACTAGACGAAGGGGCCAGCGGCGGCGGACCTATGGGCGATCCCTCCGCACGTCAAGTTAGGCGACCCAGGCGGCGTCCTCGACATGGAGTTCGGCGGCGGGCTTCGAACTCCAATCGTCGAGCTTGGCGCGACCCGCCAACCATAGGCGGCGGTGGGGCGGCGCGCCGAGCAGGGCCTGGCCGAGCGGACTGTCCGCTTGACGGAAGGCCATGGCCTTCAGGCTGCGGCCGTCCTCGCCCGCGACGACCGCGCGGACATGGCCGTTGCCGACGATGTCGGCGCGGACCACGCGGACGGGGCCGGCGGCGACGCGCGGGGCGGGCCAGCCCGCGCCGTAAGGGCCGCCCGCCTCCATCGCCTCGACCAGGTCGCGCGTCACGCCGCCGGTCGCGAGCACCGCGTCGACCAGCAGCGCGCGGTCGACGGTCGCGCGCTCGACCGCGTCGCCGAGCCGCTCTTCGAGGAACGCGGCGAAGTCGGCGATACGGTCCGCGGCGATCGTCAGCCCGGCGGCCATCGCATGTCCGCCGCCCGCGACGAGCAGCCCGTGTTCCTTGGCCGCGAGCACCGCCGCGCCGAGATCGACGCCTGCGATCGAGCGGCCCGACCCCTTGCCGACACCGTGCTCGTCGACCGCGATGACGACGGCTGGGCGACCGAACTTCTCCTTCAGGCGGCCCGCGACGATGCCGATGACGCCGGGGTGCCAGCCGTGCCCGGACACGACCGCGATACGGGCGCCCGCGCTGGTCATTTCCTCGGCCGCGCCCTGGACGCCGCCCTCGATCGTGCGGCGATCCTCGTTCAGCCGGTCGAGTTCGGACGCGATCCGGCGCGCTTCGTCGGGATCGTCGGTGACGAGGAGGCGGACGCCGAGGTCTGCGCGACCCACGCGCCCCCCGGCGTTGATGCGCGGCCCGAGCGCGAAGCCGAGATCGGCGCAGGTCGGCGAGCGGGTAAGCCGCGAGGCGTCGATCAGCGCGGCGAGGCCAATGTTGCGACGCCGGCTCATGACCTTCAGCCCCTGCGCCACGAAGGCGCGGTTGAGACCGCGAAGCTGGGCCACGTCGGCGACGGTGCCGAGCGCGACCATGTCGAGCAGGTCGATCAGCTTGGGCTCGGGGCGGCCCGAGAAATACCCGCGTGCCCGGAGCGTCCGGACGAGCGCGGCGGCGAGGACGAAGCAGACGCCGACCGCCGCGAGGTGGCCGTGCGCAGCGCCGCCGACCTCGTCCAGGCGGTTGGGATTGACGAAGGCGTGCGCGTGCGGGAGCTCGGAGGCGCATTTATGGTGGTCGACGACGACCACGTCGACTTCCGCGTCGCGCGCCGCCGCCAGCGCCTCGAACGCCTGCGCGCCGCAATCGACGGTGACGATCAGCGTCGCGCCCTCGGCGGCCAGGCGGACGAGCGCCGCGCCGGATGGGCCGTAGCCTTCGAGGAGACGATCGGGGATGTAGGGCCGCGCCGTGAGCCCGAGATCGCGGAGCACGCGGATCATCAGCGCCGCCGAGGTGGCGCCGTCGACATCGTAATCGCCGAAGATCGCGACCTGCTCGCCCGCCTCGACCGCGTCGGCGAGGCGATCGGCGGCGCGGTCCATGTCGCGGAAGATGCTGGGATCGGGCATGAAACCCCGGATCGAAGGCAGGCGGTGCTCGTCGAGGTCCTCACGCGGGCAGCCGCGCGCGAGCAGGAGCTGGGTCACCAGATCGTCGGGTGTAAGCCCGTCGCGCGCATCGGCCGCAAGCGCGCGCCATCGCCAGGGCTGGCCGAGGATCGAGCGGGCGACGCCGAGGACGGGGGTCATCGGGCGCGTCCAAACCTGAACAAGTTTAGGAAAGTATAGGCGTACACGCGGTTTGGGCGGAAACACCCGGCGGGGTGGGACCATATTAGCAAGGCAGGGTTGGACGGCATTTGTTCCGCCTATGCCCGGCTATGCGGTTGTAGGACAGAGGCTTTGCGCGATAGCCACGAAGCGGTCGACCGCTGGGAGCCGAGTCATCCTTCGAAGCGTTGAGGTGAGTAAGGTGTAAATGGGAGATCACCGTGGACCAATCCATTGAACCTCTGACTGCAGACGAGATGATCGATGAGGAGTTGGCGGCGAACGACGCCGAAGAGGCGGAGGAACTCGGCGTCGTTCCCTATGCGCCCGACCCGCGCTCGCTTTGGGGAGCGGAGGGCGCGCGGGCGATGATGGTGGTACTGACGCGGCGGTTCGGGTCCGACTTCGCGAAGGAGGTCCACAACGAGCTCGCGTCGCGGACGCTGGGTTATCAGGCGGGATGTCCGGACGACCGGCGTGACGGGAACGAGATGCAGGCGCTGCTGTGCGACAAGTTCTGGGACGAGCTGTTCGCGGTGGAGGGTAACGCGGCCTAATCGCGCAGCCAGTTACCCTCACGAAACCATTTGGTGACGATGTACTTCACGCCCTCCACGACAGGCATGCCTTCGTGGATCGTCGCGTCATTGGGGCTGCCGTCCGCGCCCATGTTGTTCCAGGCGAGGAGCAGCCCGCGGCGCGGGGCGACGCGGACGCCGGCGCGCGGGAACCAGGTCGCGCCGCCCTCGGGCACGTCGTTCAAGTAGATCATCGCGGTCCAGGTACGCTGGCCGCCCGACGCCGCCATGGCGGGCCAATAGCTCTCGCGGTCGCTGAAATAGTCGTGATGCGCGCGGAACTGCTGGCCCGGAGCGTAACGCTGGCCCTGCATCGTCTCGCCGTGGGCTGGGTCGAGGCCGAGCAGGGCGGCGATCGCCTCATCGATCGGGCGGACATCGGGGGACCAGCGATCCATGTCGCAGCTTTCGCTGGTGCGGAAGCCGGTACCGGCGCGGTCGGACAGCAGCGTGGACGGGCGGCGGTTGGCGTCGATCAACTCGATCAGCGCCTCGCACTGGCGAGTGTCGAGGAAGCCCAGATGCTGGAACATGCTTGCCGCCTCGGTCGGGGTGCGGCGGACATGGGGGTTGGCGAGAAGGCTGGCGGCGACCTCCTCGCCGAAGCGCGCGCGGATTGGCGAGGTGGTGGAGGCGGTTGGGGCCTGGGGTTTGCGGCTGAAGAACATGACCGCCCCAAGATGCTGGACGGATCGTCGTAGGACAAGTGGGCCGGGCCGAAGCCCGACCCCCGCCATGCTCAGTAGAAGATGTGGTACACCACATCGATCACGCGCCCCGTGCGCAGATCGACGAGCAACGCGTCACCATGATAGCGCACCCAACGGTATGGGCCGTAGGCGGGCGGCAGGCGATAGGCGTACGGATCGTTGAGCCAGTAATCCCGCGCGAAGAGCGAGCGCGAGAGCTGGACGCCCAAGCCGAACCGGCGGTAGCCATAGCCTGCGCCTTGCGGGGCGTAATAGCGCGGCAGGCGGTAAGCATCGCGGTTGCGGAGCCGGGCGCGATTCCAGTCGTAGCGGCCGTCGTTCCGCCACCCGCGATTCCAGACTTGGCCGCCGCGATACGGATCGACGCTGCGGCCGTCGAATCGGCGGTCGCCTCGGCGGTCCTGAAACCGGTCGCGGTCGCCAAGCCGATCGCCGTCGCGGTCGTCGAAGCGGCGGTCGTTCCGAAGGCCGCCACGATTGTCGAACCGATCACGTCGGCGTCCGAGTTCATCCCGGCGTAGGTCGGGGCGGTTCTCCGAACGGTCACGGCGTCCGTTCCGAAGATCGGTCTGGTAGTCGGCGGGGTCGACGTCGCCGGTGGATCGAACGACTTGCTGATCACGCCTGTCCGAACGCCGGAAACCACCGTCCGCGCGACCGGGGCGCTCGACCGGAACCGGATCGATCCGGTCGGGGCGGGGCTCGCGGTCGATGTCCATGTCCGGCCGTCCGATCTCCGCGCGGTCGCGGCGTCGATCGGGTAGGCCGTCGCCGTCGCGGTCGCGACGTGGGCGGTCGACGCTCGGGGTCGGGGCCTCGACGGCGGCGCCGCTTTCCAAGCGTTCGGCGCGGCGTTCCAACCGCTCGGCGCGGCGCTCCTGCCGTTCCTGGCGGTCGACGTCGGTGGTCGCCGGTCCGCCGTAGTCCCGACGCTGCGCGCTCGCGCCGAATGGCGCGTATGCGGTCGCCGCGAGCAACAATCCCACCACCAGACGCTTCATGGCTTCAACTCCTCGCTCGACCGGGCGGAGGCCGCTGTCGACCGTCGACCGTTATGCGTCATGGGTTGAGCCGGTGCTGAACCGCATCGTCAGCGAAACGACAGGATCAGCGAGCGGGCGACGGCGCAAGGGCCGGAACGGTGCGGGCGGCGTCATCGGCGTCGATGCCGGGACGCGCGCCTGCGGGGATCACCTCCTCGCCGCGCATGGCCCGCGCCGCGCGACCGATCGCCTCGACCAGGCGGGGATAGACGCCGCAGCGGCACAGGTTGGTGATGCGCTCGCGGATCACCGCCTCGGTCGGGTCGGCGTCGCGGCGGAGCAGCGCCTGCGCGGCCATGATGACGCCGGGAATACAGAAGCCGCATTGGACGACGTTGTCGTGGAGGAAGGCGAGCTGGAGCGGATGGCTGCGCTCGCGCGACAACCCCTCGATCGTCGTGACGGCGCTGCCCTCGATCGTGCCGATGGGGACGCGGCAGGAGGCGCGCGCGGCCCCGTCGATATCGACGATGCACGCGCCGCAATGCCCGGTGCCGCAGCCGTATTTGGTCCCCGTCAGGTTGGACGCGTCGCGGAGCGCCCAGAGCAGGGGAGTTTCGGGATCGAGGCGATATTCGACGGGCTGGTCGTTGACGGTAAAGCGCATCAAACCCTCGCCGGGACGGGGGAAGGGATGAGCCGGTCGGGTGAACGCATGCGGGCGGGCATGCCCTCCCCCGGCCCGTCCCGCAAGCGGGAGGGGAGCGGGCCTAGTCGCGCCAGCCGGTGTCGATCTTGTCGACCTTACGCACCATCGCCGCGAAGTCGGCCGCGCCCGTCTTGGCGGAGGCCGACGTCCTGTGGAGGTCGCGCTGATGAACGGCGACCACCTCCGGCGCGATCTCGAGGGGTACGCCCATGCTGAGCGTCGCGAGCTGGATCTCGCAGGCGCGCTGGAGCGCCCAATGTTTCACGAACGCCTCGGGCAGGGTGCGGCCCATGACGAGGATGCCGTGGTTGCGCAGGAACATCATCCGCTTGGCGCCGAGATTGGCGACGAGGCGCTCGCCCTCCTCCGACCGGACGGTCACGCCCTCGAAATCGTGATAGGCGATCTGGCCGGCGAAGTTGCAGGCGTAGAAGTTGATCGGGCGCAGGCCGCCCTCGACCGAGGAGACCGCCATGCCCGCTGTGGTGTGGGTGTGCATGATGCAGTGAGCGTCAGGCAGGTTCTTGTGGAAGACCGCATGCTGGACGAAGCCGGCGAGGTTCACGGGGTAGGGATTGTCGTCGAGCTTGTTGCCGTCGATGTCGATCTTGACGAGGTTCGACGCCGTCACTTCGGAGAAGTGGAGGCCGAAGGGGTTGATGAGGAACGCGCCCTCCTCATCCAGCTTCACGGTAATGTGGTTGTAGATCATCTCGGACCAGCCGAGCATGTCGAAGACGCGGTAGCAGGCGGCGAGCTCCTGGCGCGCCTCCCATTCGGCGGCGGATGTCTGGGGCTGGCGAAGGGCGGTGGCCATGGCGGGCTCTCCTGATCTGGTTGCCGTCTTTATGCCATGAGCGGGAGGCGGCGGCAATCAGTGGGCCAGGTCGGCGATCTCCGAGGACGAGAGGCCGAGGTCGGTCAGGACGGCGCGATCCTGACGATTCGCCGCCTCACTCACCCGAGCAATGGCCCATGGCGTGGAAGCCCAAGACCGTGCCGGCGAGGACGGCAGCGCCTTGGTCACCCCGGGTCAAGCCCGGGGTGACGCGAGGATGGGGGCCGCTCTTCCGAGACTCAGCTCCGCGTCGCTGAAGCGGATGGGGGTGCGTAGGCCGGGGAGGGCGGTGCCGTCCTCGCGGGCGACCTCGATGCGCATGCCGCGATGGATCACCTGGGGGTCGTCGAAGGCTTGGGCGACGGTGTTGATCGGTCCGGCGGGGACGTTCGCCGCCTCCAGCCGGGCAAGCAGGTCGTCGCGGGGGAAGGCGCGGCACCTTTCCTCTATCGCGGCGAATAGCACGGCCTTGTGCTCGAGCCGTAGAGCGTTGGTGGCGTAGCGCGGGTCGGCTCCGTCGAGGCCGACGACCTCCGAAAACCGCCCGAACTGCGCGTCGTTGCCGACCGCCAGGATGAACCAGCCGTCGGCGCAGGGGAAGACCGCGTACGGGCTGACGTTCATGTGCGCGTTGCCGACGCGGGGCGGGGTTACGCCGGTCAGCATGTAGTTCATCGCTTGGTTGGCGAGGACGCCGGTCATGGTGTCGAGCAGCGCCATGTCGATCCGCTGCCCGCGCCCCGTTCGTTCGCGCATGTGGAGCGCGGCCTGGATCGCGATCACCGAATACAAGCCGGTGAAAAGGTCGGCGAAGGCGACGCCCGATTTCTGCGGCGCGCCGTCCGGCTCGCCGGTCAGGTCCATGATCCCGCCCATCCCCTGGATGATGAAGTCGTAGCCGGGGCGGTGCGCGTAAGGGCCGTCCTGGCCGAAGCCGGTGATCGAGCAATAGACGAGGCGCGGGTTGAGCGCGGACAGGGCGGCGTAGTCGAGGCCGTATTTGGCGAGCCCGCCGACCTTGAAATTCTCGATCAGCACGTCGGCGTCGGCCACGAGATCGCGGACGAGCTGCTGGCCCTCGGGCGTGGCGAAGTCGGCGACGACGACGCGTTTGCCCCGGTTGCAGGCGTGGTAATAGCCCGCTGTCCGCCCGCCGTCCGGATCGGAAACGAAGGGTGGGCCCCATGTGCGGGTGTCGTCGCCGCCCGGTCCCTCGACCTTGACCACCTCCGCGCCCAGGTCGGCGAGCACCTGCCCCGCCCACGGACCGGCGAGGATGCGGGCGAGTTCGATGACCTTGATGCCGTGGAGGGGATGGGGGGACTGCATGGTCCGCCGTACCCCGTGGCGGGCGGGAGTGCGAGCGGTCGCGCGTTCTAAGGGCGGACCTGGCCGGTGCCGCGCACCACGTAGCGGAAGGTGGTGAGCTGTTCGGGGCCGACGGGGCCGCGCGCATGGAGCTTGCCGGTGGCGATGCCGATCTCCGCGCCGAAGCCGAACTCGCCGCCGTCGGCGAACTGGGTGGAGGCGTTCCAGAGCACGATCGCGCTGTCGACGCGGGCGAGGAATTGCTCGGCGGCGGCGGGGTCGTCGGCGACGATCGCTTCGGTATGACCAGTGCCGTAGCGGGCGATGTGCGCGACCGCCTCGTCGAGGCCGCCGACGACGCGCACCGCCAGGACGGGCGCGAGGAACTCGGTCGACCAGTCGGCCTCGGTCGCGGGCGTCATCGGCACGATCCCCGCCGC
>NZ_CAXSHH010000068.1:0-12207 GCF_964237155.1 uncultured Sphingomonas sp.
GGTGGACATACAGCGCGATCGGCACCCCCCACGCCCGCTGCCGCGAGATCACCCAGTCGGGCCGCTGCGCGACCATGGCGGTGATGCGGTTCTGGGAGCGCGCGGGGATCCAGGTCGTCCGCTCGACCGCATCCAACGCGAGTTCCCGGAGGGTCGCAGTATTACCTCCCCTCCCGCCCGCGGGAGGGGTCGGGGGAGGGCCTGTCGCAGCGGACGGACCCCCACCAGTTAGGGCACGGCCCTCCCCCAGCCCCTCCCGCGAGCGGGAGGGGAGCACCGCCCCCCCATCCATCGGGATGAACCATTGCGGCGTCGCCCGGAACACCACCTTCGCCTTCGACCGCCAAGAATGCGGGTACGAATGCGCGTAATCGTCCGACGCCGCCAGCAACGCCCCCGCCGCGCGCAGGTCCGAACAGATCGGCCCGTCCGCGCTCACGAACTTCTTGTTGATGACCGACCCCTGCCCGCCCAGCCAAGCCCAGTCCGCCCGGTACATCCCCGCCCCGTCGACCGCGAACACCGGCTCGATCCCGTGCTGCTTGCACAGCAGGAAATCGTCCTCGCCATGATCCGGCGCCATGTGGACCAGCCCGGTGCCCTGATCGGTGGTGACGAAGTCCCCCGGCAGCATCGGTCGCGGCTTGGCGAAAAAGCCGCCGAGGTGATGCATCGGGTGGCGGGCAACGGCACCGGCCAGATCGGTGCCGTTGAAGGTTGCCAAAGGCACGGAGGTAACGTCGATCTTCCGTCCAGCTAATGATTGCGGGAGGGATCGCTCCAGAGCATTTCTCAATCGCGCGTTGAACACCGCATCAAGGGGTGCCGCGACGACCGTTTTCAGGAAGTAGATCGGCGCAATGAACTGATTGAAAATATCAAGCTCTTCAGGCTCGGCGTCATACAGAGTGAAGTCGTATCCAAAATATTGATACTCAACCTCCGGCCCGTACGCGAGCGCCTGGTTCACCGGGATCGTCCACGGCGTCGTCGTCCAGATCACCGCATGCGCGCCGACCAGCTCCGGCGCGTTCGGCGCCGCGACGATCTCGAACGCCACGTCGATCTGCGTCGACACGACGTCCTCATACTCGACCTCCGCCTCCGCCAGCGCGGTCTTCTCCACCGGCGACCACATCACCGGCTTCGCCCCGCGATAGAGCTGCCCCGTCTCGGCGAACTTCAACAACTCGGCGACGATCGCCGCCTCCGCCGCATGGTTCATCGTCAGGTACGGGTCGGCCCAGTCGCCCATCACGCCTAGCCGCTCGAACTGCGCGCGCTGCACCGCGACCCACTTCTCGGCATAGGCGCGGCACTCGGCGCGGAACTGGTCGACCGGCACCTGGTCCTTGTCGAGCTTCCTGGCGCGGTACGCCTCCTCGACCTTCCACTCTATCGGCAGGCCGTGACAGTCCCAGCCGGGCACATAGGGCGCGTCCTTGCCGAGCAGGGTCTGCGAGCGGACGACGATGTCTTTCAGCACCTTGTTCATGGCGTGACCCATATGTATGTCGCCGTTCGCGTAAGGAGGGCCGTCATGCAGGATGAACCGCTCCCGCCCCGCGCGTTCCTCACGCAGTCGCTGGTACAAGCCGATCAGCGCCCAACGCTCCAGGATCGCGGGTTCCTTGGCGGCGAGGCCGGCCTTCATCGGAAAATCGGTCTTCGGCAGGAAGACGGTGTCGCGGTAATCTTGTGGGTCGGCCATGATCGGGCGGGCGTTACCCGACGCGGCGCGCATAGGCTAGCGCGCCAGCAGCACCCGCGCCAACGCGCAATCCGCGTCCATCTGCGCGACCATCGCGTCCAGCCCGTCGAACTTGCCCTCGCCGCGCAGGAACGCGTGCAGCTCCACCTCGACCGCCTGCCCGTACAGATCCTCGTCGAAATCGAAGAAATACGCCTCCAACAGCTCCTTGGGCGGATCGAACATCGGGCGGACGCCCAGGTTCGCCGCCCCGTCCAGCATCCGCCCATCCGCTATCCGCCCCCGCACCGCATACACGCCGTAAGCCGGCCGCAGATACTTCCCCATGTCGATGTTCGCCGTCGGATAGCCGATTGTCCGCCCCACCTTGTCGCCGTGCGCGACGACGCCCTCGATCGCGAAGGGCCGCGTCAGCAGCGCCGCCGCCACCCCCGGCTCGCCGCCTTTCAGCGCCTCGCGGACCCGGCTCGACGACACGGGAGCGCCGTCGAGCAACACCGGCCCGACCGTCTCCACGGAGAACCCCGCCGCCTCGCCCAGCGCGCGGAGCACGCCCACATTGCCCGACCGCTTGGCCCCGAAGGTGAAGTCCTCCCCCGTCACCACCCCGCCGACGGCGAGAGCGCCGACCAGCCGCTCCCCGACGAACGCCGCCGCATCGAGCGAGGCCAAAGCCTCGTCGAACGCGAACACCACCATCGCGTCCGCCCCGGCCGCCGCGAACAACCGCTCGCGCTGACCCAGCGTCGTCAACCGGAACGGCGGCGCGTCCGGCTGGAAATATCGCCGGGGATGCGGATCGAACGTCGCGACCAGCGCCGGCCGCCCCTCGCTCCGGGCGCGCGCGACCGCCCGCCCGACCACCGCCTGGTGCCCGAGATGGAAGCCGTCGAAATTGCCGAGCGCGACGATCCCGCCCGCCAGATGCGCAGGGACAGCCGCCGCCCCGTCCAGGCGCTGCATGGCCCCGGCTATACGATCGGGCGCACGATACGCCTACCCCCGCACGAGCGTCACGAAGCTATGTCCCGGTCGCTCCTCCTCAGCCGGATAATCCTCCCGCGCCACCTCCCGCCACCCGGCGAACGCCGGCATAACGGTATCCCCCTCGGGCGCGGCATGAACCTCGGTCAGCTCCACCCGGTCCGCACGCGCCAGGAACAACGCGAACACCTCCGCCCCGCCGATCACCGACACGTCGTCCCCGGCCAGCGCCAGCGCCTCCTCGACCGAACTCGCCGCCTCCGCGCCAGCGGCCGACCAGCCCCGATCGCGCGTCAGCACGATGTGCCGCCGCCCCGGCAACGGTGCCGCAAAACCCTCGAACGTCTTACGGCCCATGATCATCGGCTTGCCCATCGTGAGTGCTTTGAACCGCTTCAGGTCCGCCGGTAGCCGCCAAGGCAGCCCGCCATCCCGCCCGATCACGCCATTATCTGCCCGCGCCACGACGAAGGTGATCATGAGTCTCTCCCCTCCCGTCTTGCGGGAGGGATCGGGGGAGGGCCTGTAAATGGTCATTGGATCGCGCCCTGCCCTCCCCCAGCCCCTCCCGCAAGGCGGGAGGGGAGCTAGACCGCCACCGTGCTTCAGCCTCTCCCGCAAGGCGGGAGGGAAGCTAGACTGCCACCGCCGCCTTGATGTGCGCCTGCGCCTCGTACCCGTGCAGCACGAAATCCTCGAGTTCGTACCCGTCGATCGCGTCGGGCTTCCGCACGATCTCCAACCGCGGCAGCGCCCCCGGCTCGCGCCCCAGCTGCAGCCGCGCCTGATCCAGATGGTTCAGATACAGGTGGCAATCGCCCCCCGTCCACACGAACTCGCCGACTTCCAGCCCGCATTGCTGCGCCAGCATGTGCGTCAACAGCGCGTAGCTCGCGATGTTGAACGGCACGCCCAGGAACACGTCCGCCGACCGCTGATACAGCTGCATCGACAACCGTCCGTTCGCGACATGGCACTGGAACAGGCAATGGCATGGGGAAAGCGCCATCGCCCCCAGCTCGCCCGGGTTCCACGCCGTCACGATCTGCCGCCGCGACGCCGGATCGCGCCGGATCAGCGCGACCAGCTCGCCGATCTGGTCGAGGTGCCGCCCGTCCGCCGTCTCCCAATCGCGCCATTGCTTCCCATAAACCGGCCCCAGGTCGCCGTTCTCATCGGCCCATTCGTCCCAGATCGCGACGCGCCGCTCCTGCAGCCACCGCACGTTCGTATCCCCGCGCAGGAACCACAACAGCTCGACGATGATCGACCGCAGATGCAGCTTCTTGGTCGTCAGCACCGGAAAGCCCCGGGCGAGGTCGAACCGCATCTGGTGCCCGAACACCGACAAAGTCCCCACGCCGGTGCGGTCCGCCGTCTCGACGCCGTGATCGAGCACATGCCGCATCAGATCGAGATACTGCCGCATCAGGCCGCCGCCGCCGGCCGCGCGTCGAGCCGCCGTCCGAGCGCCACGAAGGCGGTGATCAGCGGCGGCACCAGCACGATCGAAAGCACCACCTTGGCCAGCATCTGCCCGCCCATCAGATCCAGGATCGGGCGCTCGCCCCAGAACGAGATGGTGATGAACAGCAGCGTGTCGAATACCTGGCTTACGACGCTCGCGATCATGCCGCGCAACCAGAGCATCCGCCCCGTCCCCGCGCGCAGGCGATCGAACAGGAACACGTTCAACGTCTGGGACGCGCCGTAGGAAATCAGCCCGGCGATCATCATCCGCGCGCCTTGCCCCACCACGACCGGAAACGCCTCGATCGCGGGCGCATACATGCCCGGATCGTGCGGCAGCGCCAGCACGATCCGGATCAGCAGCGCCGACACGATCAACGGCACGAAGCCCAGCCGCACCAGCAGGGTCGCGGCGCGCTGCCCGTGCAGCTCCGCGACCGCGCTCGACATGATCACCAGCAGCAGGAACGCGAAGATTCCCGCCTCGACCGCGAGCGGTCCGAGCGCGACCTGCTTCACCCCCAGCACCCCCGCGATGCACACCATCCCGCCATAAAAGATGGCGAACGCGAACAGCGAAGGGGAGATCGGGTGGGAGTCGGCTTGCATCGCGGGTTGCTAGCCGAGCACAGGCGGGGGTGGAAGCGGCTTGCACCCCCTTCGTCATGCCGAACTCGTTTCAGCATCCAGCGTCGTTCGCGCGATCACGCTTGGGCGTTCGCACCACGCTGGACCCTGAAACAAGTTCCGGGTGACGGTGGAAAGCCGAACGCCCTGCGCCACGAGGCTGACGCTCGGAAACACTGTCATACAAGCCCACGCGTCGCCATAACGTCCACCGTCCAGGCCGCACTGGTTGGGCGCCTAAGTTTCAAATCGAGGTGATGAAATTGCTGAACGGGCTTGAGATTTGTGAAGCGTCGGCCGGACCCGCCGCATGAACCGGTTCGCGATCGGCCTGCTAGGCATCGCCGTCATCCTCGGCCTCGCCGTCCTCCTCTCGACCGACCGCCGCGCGATCCGCCTGCGCGTCGTCGGCGCGGCGTTCGCGCTCCAGGCCGCGATCGCGGTGATCGTGCTCTACACCCCCTGGGGCGTCCGCGCGCTCGGCGGCGCGTCGGCGGGCGTGTCGGCGCTCCTCGGCTACGCCAAGGCCGGGACCGACTTCTTGTTCGGCCCACTCGCCTCGCCCGCGATCGGCGGCAACAGCTTCGCCATCGCCGCGCTCCCCGTGATCATCTTCTTCGCGTCGCTGGTGTCGATCCTCTATTATCTCGGCGTCATGCAGTTCGTCGTCCGCTGGATCGGCGGCGCGATCGAATGGGTGATCGGCGTGTCGAAGGTCGAGTCGCTCTGCGCCGCCGCGAACATCTTCGTCGGCCAGTCCGAATCCCCGCTTGTCATCCGCCCCTATCTGGCGGGGCTGACCCCGCCCCAGCTCTTCACCGTCATGACCAGCGGCATGGCGGGCGTCGCCGGAACGATCCTCGCCGCCTATGCGTCCATGGGCATACGGATCGAGTATCTATTGGCGGCCAGCTTCATGGCCGCGCCGGGAGGGATATTGATGGCCAAGATCATCATGCCTGACGGCATCGCCCGGCCGGTCGGCGCGGCCGGTCCGACGTTACGGGACGACACGGCTCCGCTCGCCGACGCCGCCCACGACGAGGAGAAGCCCGCCAACATCATCATGGCCGCCGCCCAAGGCGCCCAGACCGGCGTCAAACTCGCGGTCGCGGTCGGCGCGATGGTCCTCGCCTTCGTCGCGTTGGTCGCGCTCGCCAATGGCCTGCTCGGCGCTGTCGGCGGGCTGTTCGGCTATCCGACGCTCAGCTTCCAGGGGCTGCTCGGCTATGTCTTCGCGCCGCTCATGTTCCTCCTGAACGTCCCCTGGGACGAGGCCGGGATCGCGGGCGGGCTGTTCGGGCAGAAGATCGTCCTGAACGAATTCGTCGCCTACATCTCGCTCGGGCAGCAAGCCGGCCAACTCTCCGCCCGCACCGTCGCCGTGATCACCTTCGCGCTGTGCGGTTTCGCGAACTTCTCCTCCATCGCGATCCAGATGGCGGTGACCGGCGGGCTCGCCCCGAACCAGCGGCCGATGATCGCCAGGCTCGGCCTTCGCGCGCTTGCGGCGGGATCGCTCGCCAACCTCATGTCCGCCGCGCTCGCCGGACTCCTCATCGCGTGAGCACCCGGCCGCTCGGCGCGGCGCGGCCGCTGAGCGGTCCGATCGACCCCGCCCGAGCGCTCGAACGGCTGCGCGTCCGGCTCTGCTACATCTGGCGGCACGGTCGTCTGCCCGACCTGGCCGACCCGGTGCTGTTCACCGAGTTGATCCAGCACCGCAAGCTCCACGATCGCGACCTCCGCATGCCCAGCTTCGCCGACAAGGTGCGCGCCAAGACTCTAGTCGCCGACCTGCTCGAACCCGCCTGGGTGACGCCGAAGCTGTGGTCCGGCACCGCGCTCCCGGAGGAAGCGCCTTGGCCACGCCCTTTCGTCGTCAAGTCGCGTCACGGCTGCAACCAGGTCCGGGTCGTCCGCGCGAGCGACGACTGGGCCGCGGTCCGCGACGAAGCCTTCCTCTGGATGCGCCGTCCCTACGGCATCTGGCTCGACGAATGGCTCTATCGCCGCATCCCGCTCGGGCTGCTGGTCGAGGCGTTCGCGGGACCCGGCCCCGATCTCCCCGTCGACTACAAGTTCTTCCCGTTCGGTGGCCGCGTCGAATATATCCAGGTCCATCTCGACCGCGGGGGCGATCACCGCTGGATCGTCATGGACCGCGACTGGACCCGCGTCTCCGCCGCGACGCCCGACCCGGACCCGCCACGCCCCGCCGCGCTGCCCCGCATGATCGCCGCCGCCGAGACGCTGTCGGTCGGCTTCGATTTCGTCCGCGTCGATCTGTACGACCTGCCCGCCGGACCACGATTCGGCGAGATGACCTTCTATCCCGGCTCGGGGCTCGACCGGTTCGACCCGCCCGCGCTCGACGCGGTGATGGGGGCGCGCTGGCTCCGGGCGCGGACCTTGACTTTCTGACGGTTTCGGCGCATTCGCTGCCACATCGAGACGTAATGCAGCGTGATCGCCCCGGACTTAGGTCCAGGGCAGGCTCCGCCTCGGTCGTTGCTTCAGGCTTCCCATATCACGCGGGGCGTCACCAACCCCCGCCGGTTCGTGCGTTCAAGGACGTGCGCCGGCCGTCCTTAGAGTGAACTTCGATGAACTTCCAGCAACTCGGCCTCGCCGAGCCCCTCGTCCGCGCGCTCGCCGCGCGCAACTACACCACCCCCACCCCCATCCAGGAGCAGGCGATCCCGACCGTGCTCCAGGGCGGCGACCTGCTCGGCATCGCGCAGACCGGCACCGGCAAGACGGCGGCGTTCACGCTGCCGTCGATCCAGCGCCTCGTCGCCGAGCCCAAGCGCGTGCTGCCGTACCATTGCCGCATGCTCGTCCTCGCCCCGACCCGCGAACTCGCCTCGCAGATCGCCGAGAGCGCGCGCGGCTACGGCCAGTTTTCCAAGATGGCGGTCGCGACCGTCTTCGGCGGCACGTCGATCAACAAGAACCGCCAGGACATGAGCCGCGGCGTCGACATCCTCGTCGCCACCCCCGGCCGTCTCCTCGACCTGGTCGAACAGCGCTTCGTCAATCTGACGATGGTCGAGATCCTGGTCCTCGACGAGGCCGACCAGATGCTCGATCTCGGCTTCATCCACGCGCTCCGCAAGATTGCGCGGATGGTGCCCAAGGTTCGCCAGACGCTGTTCTTCTCGGCGACGATGCCCGCCGCGATCCGCGAGCTGTCGGGCCAGTTCCTGAACGACCCCGCGACCGTGTCGATCAAGCCCGCCGCCACCACCGCCGAGCGCGTCGACCAGTCGGTCACCTTCGTGAACCAGGCGGAGAAGCAGGCGCTCCTCACCCTCACCCTCGCCGACCCCGCGGTCGAGCGCGCGCTGATCTTCACCCGCACCAAGCATGGCGCCGACCGCGTCGTGAAGCTGCTCGCGGGCAACGGCGTCGCGTCGAACGCCATCCACGGCAACAAGTCGCAGCCCCAGCGCGAGCGCGCGCTGGCGGAGTTCAAGGACGGCCGCGTCAAGATCCTCGTCGCCACCGACATCGCCGCGCGCGGCATCGACGTGTCGGGCGTCAGCCACGTCGTGAATTTCGAGCTTCCCAACGTCGCCGAACAGTATGTCCACCGCATCGGCCGCACCGCCCGCGCCGGCAAGTCGGGCATCGCCATCGCCTTTTGCGCCGAGGACGAGCGGCCCTATCTGCGCGATATCGAGAAGCTGACGCGCCAGAAGGTCGCGGTGACCCCGCTCCCCGCCGACTTCCTCGCCCAGGCGAACCGCATCAAGACCGAGCGCGTCAAGGCGATCGGCGCCGACCCCGCCCCGCGCGAGGAGCGCCAGCGCGGCCAGCGTCCCCCCGCCCGCCCGCGCGCGACCCACTCGCCCGTGCCGAGCGCCCAGTCGCGCCAGTACGGCCGCCCCTCGCGTAGTGGTGGTGGCAACGGCCGTAGCGGCGGCGGTGGACGTCCCTCCGGTCCGCGCACCGGCGCCCAAGGTTGATTGAGGTGGGATAAAAGCGCCTGCTTGGGGGTTCCTCTTTCGATCTAGGAAGAGGGACCCCCATGGACGTCAGCAATCGACCCGTCGCCGAACGCATCGCCCGCGTCCTCGCCGGCCAGCGCATCAGCATCAACGCGGAAGGGACCGAGGAGTCCGCCGGACAGCAGGTCGAGCAGGTCTGGCGCGAATACCTCCCCGACGCGGTCGCCGTCCTCAAGACGCTTCGCGAGCCCGATCAGGGTATGGCGGCGGTCGGCGACGTCGCGATCTGGGAGCGCATGGTCCGGACCGCGATCGAGGACAGCAAGCCGCAAACCTCGACCTACTAACCCTTCCCCGTCACCCCGGATTTGATCCGGGGTCCCGCTCCGTCTTCTTGAGCCGATCCGTGGGGGGTTCCCGCCGGTCCGCTACCCGTGATGCCGCACCGCGACCGCCTCCGGCAACAGCGGCTACCTGCCCCTTGCCGTTCGCGTGAAACTGCGCAAAACCGCCCTGAATAAAAACCGTTACGGAGCGGACCTGTGGCCGAAGCATACATCGTCGAGGCGGTCCGCACCGCCGGCGGCCGGCGCGGCGGTCGGCTCGCGGGGTGGCACCCGTCCGACATGGCGGGCGCGGTGCTCGATGCAATCGTCGACCGGTCGGCGCTCGACCTGGCGGCGGTCGAGGACGTCGTCATGGGCTGCCTCAGCCAGGGCGGCGAGCAGTCGTTCCAGGTCGGTCGCAACGCCGTCCTCTCCTCCAAGCTTCCCGAGAGCGTCCCGACCGTCACCATTGACCGCCAATGCGGCTCCTCGCAACAGGCGATCCCGTGATCATGCTCGAGGAACCGCTCTTTGCCACCGACAAGGCGCTGCGCCACGCCGGGATGAGCATCGACGACATCGACCTGTACGAGGTCGACGAGGCGTTCGCCCCCGTCCCCCTCGCCTGGCTCAAGCATCTCGGCGCGGACCCGGCCAGGCTCAACGTCAACGGCGGCGCGATCGCGCTCGGCCACCCGCTCGGCGCGTCGGGCACCAAGCTGATGGCGACGCTCGTCCACGCGCTCCGCAAGCGCGGCGGCCGCTACGGCCTCCAGACGATGTGCGAAGGCGGCGGTATCGCCAACGTCACCATCGTCGAACGGCTCTGGCCACCTAACCGCACTCCGTCACCTCGGACTTGATACGGGGTGACGGTTCTTCTCGGCGCCGGAGAACAGCGGGACCCCGGGTCAAGCCCGGGGTGACGAAAAAGGATTGGAGAAGCAGTATCATGAACATCGACAGCACCGTCGCCGCCGGTGACGACCGCCGCGACGGTGCCCTTCCCCAAACGCCTCGGCATCCTGCGGGGTACGCGCACTTGGCGCTGAGGATGATCCCTAAATGACTGTCGCGCTCCCCTCCCGCTTGCGGGAGGGGCTGGGGGAGGGCCTGTCCCGAACACGGCTCTCTCCGACCTGCCCTCCCCCGACCCCTCCCGCAAGCGGGAGGGGAGGAGATATGAATGCCCCGACCCGCTCCCTGGCGTCTCGACCCTGCCGCCTACCCGCATACCCAATCGGTCCAGACGCGCTTCCAGGACTTGGACGTGCTCGGCCATCTCAACAACGTCGCCTTCGCGGCGCTGTTCGAGACCGCGCGCACCAAGTTCAACCGCGAGGCCGAGCTCTGGGGCAAGCGCTTCAGCGGCCGCCGCGCGGTCGTCGCGCGGATGGAGATCAGCTATCTAGTGGAAGGAACCTACCCCGAGGATGTCGAGATCGCGACGGGCGTCGGCGAGATCGGCGGGCGCAGCTGGAGCATCTTGTCCTGCATGTTCCAGGGCGATCGCCCGATCGCGACCTGCGACGTGGTGATCGTCATGGACAAGGACGCGGACGGAAACGGCCTGCCGGACCACTTCAAGGCGCGATTGGCGGAGTTCCGCGTGCGCGAGGGCTGATCGTCAGTCCGCGAACACCGCCGCCCGCGTCTCCATGTTCGCGCGCACTTGTTCGATCTGGTTGGGCATCCGAATGACCTTCAACTGCTCGACCGTCTCCGCATCGAGCACCGCCGCCGCGTCGCCGTCGGCCGCCAGGTTATATAGCCGTTTGGCCCCGCGCGTCGCGTGCGGGTTCCGCGCCGCGATCTCCCGCGCCAGCGCCATCGCCGCCGCCAGCGGGTCGTCCGCCATCCGCGTCACGAACCCCAGCCGCTCGGCCTCCGCCGCCTCGAACTCGCGCGCCGTGTAGGTCAGCTCGCGCAGCACGTCGTCGCGCGCCAGCGTCCGCCACAGCGCCACGCCCGCCATGTCGGGCACCAGCCCCCAGTACGACTCCCGGATCGCGAAACGCGTGGCCGGCGCGGCGATGCGGATATCCGCCCCCGACATGATCTGGAAACCCCCGCCGAACGCGACGCCGTGCACCGCCGCGATCACCGGCATCGGCAACGTCCGCCAACCCCAGCTCACCTGCTGCGCCTTGTTCGCCGGTCCCCAGTCGCGGCTCGCCAGATCGAGCATCGACCCGCCCCCCGCCATGCTCGCCATGTCCAGCCCCGCGCAGAAAGCCCGCCCCTCGCCCGACAGCACGGCGACGCGAACGTGCGGCATCGCCGCCAGCCGATCGATCGCGTCCACGATCCCGTCGAACATCGCCGGGTCGAGCGCGTTCATCTTGTCCGCCCGGTTCAGCCGGACATCGGCGACGCCGTCGCTCACGGCGATCGTCACGCGGTCGTTCATCTCAGAGCTCCCTCTCCCCGCCCTGCGGGGAGAGGGTTGGGGAGAGGGGCTATACCGGAAACGGCAGTCTGTTGCACAGCCCCTCTCCCCGACCCTCTCCCCAGAGGGGAGAGGGAGAAGCATTTGCTCCGCCCCGTCCACCCGTTAAACGGTTGCCCATGCCTTTCGACGTCCAGGCTTTCGCCACCCACCGCTTCGGCGGTCACGGCGGCCGGCTCCGCATCAGCTATCACGACCGCGGCCCCGACTGGGTCGAGCTCGCGCTCCCCTACGCCCCCGACCTGGTCGGCGATCCGGAACGCGGCGTCATCGCCTCGGGCCCGATCATAACCCTCATGGACATGGTGACCAGCCTCGCCGTCTGGGCTAGGCGCGACCGCTTCGTCCCCCACGCCACGCTCGACCTGCGCGTCGACTATCTTCGCCCCGCCACCCCCGGCCGGACCGTGATCGGCCGCGGCGAATGTTACCGCCTGACCCGCGCCATCGCCTTCGTGCGCGGCCAGGCGCATGACGGTGACCCGGACGATCCGATCGCGAACGTCGCGGGCACTTACATGAACCTCGACGCGTGAGCATGACGCTGCCGCCCTACGCCGACCTGCTCGGCATTGAGGTGGAGCGCGGAGAGGGCGCGCCCGTCCTCATGATGCCCTTCGCCGACGACGTGATCGGCCGCCCGGGCTTCCTCCACGGCGGCGCGATCTCGGGCCTGCTCGAGATGGC
>NZ_CAXSHH010000069.1:0-11858 GCF_964237155.1 uncultured Sphingomonas sp.
TATTCCTTGGACACCGCGACGAAGCGGTCCGACGGCAGCTCGCCCGTCGCCATCATCGCCGACAACTCGTCGCGCCGCGCCTCGATCTGCCGGATGCGGTCGGGGGAGATTAGCGCCACGTGTGCACCTTCCCCTCCACGTCACCCCGGGCTTGACCCGGGGTCCCGCTGCCTTGCCCCGCCAAGAAGAAGCGGGACCCCGGCTCAAGGCCGGGGTGACGAAGGTGGGTCAAAGCACCGCCTCCGCAATATCCGCCGCGCTCACGTTTCGCTGCTCACCACTCGCAAAGGTCTTCAGCGTCACGCCTCCCAGAACGATCGTCGGACCGACAAGCACCGCGTGCGACGAACCTGCCGCATCAGCACGCTGCATCCTCTTCTTGGCATTGCCACGAAGGTCGAAGTGGGTCGCGAGGCCTTGCCGACGAAGGTTGGCGGCAAGCATGGTCGCATGCGGCTCGAATTGCGGCTCAAGCGGGATCACTGCCACGGTTGGCCGTTCAGCCTCCGGCTCCGCCACCAGCATCGCCAGCCGCTCCACCCCGGCCGCCCAGCCGACGCCCGGCGTCTCCGGCCCGCCGAGCCAGCCGATCAGCCCGTCATAGCGCCCGCCCGCGAGCACCGTCCCCTGCGCGCCCAGCCGGTCGGTCGTGAACTCGAACGCGGTGTGGCGGTAGTAATCGAGCCCGCGCACCAGCCGGGCGTCGCGCGTCCACGCCACCCCCGCCGCATCGAGCCCCGCCGTCACCGCGTCGAAGAACCCCCGCGCCTCCGCCGTCAGATACGCGTCGATGTCGGGCGCGGTCGCCGCGATCGCCCGGTCGCCTTCGTCCTTGGAGTCGAGGATGCGCAGCGGGTTCTTGCCCAACCGGTCCAATGACTCCTTCGACAGCGCCTCCCGATGCGCCTCGAAATGCGCCACCAGCGCCGCCCGCCAAGCGTCGCGCGTCTCCGCGTCGCCCAGCGTGTTGAGCCGGAGCGTCACGCCCTCGATGCCCAACTCGCGCAGCAGCTGGTCCGCCATCACCAGCAATTCGACGTCGGCGGCGGGCTCGGCCGCGCCGATCACTTCCGCGTCGATCTGGTGGAACTGCCGGAACCGACCCTTTTGCGGCCGCTCGTACCGGAACACCGGGCCGGAGGTCGCGAGCTTCATCGGCGCGTGCTGCCGCCACCCGTTGGTCAGGAACGCCCGCGCGATCCCGGCCGTGAATTCGGGTCGCAGCGTGATCGAGTCCCCGCCGCGATCCTCGAACGTGTACATCTCCTTTGACACCACGTCGGTCGTCTCGCCGATCGACCGCGCGAACACCTCCGTCGCCTCGAACACGGGCACCTCCACCCGCCCGAAGCAGTACAACCGCCGCACCCGCTCGAACGAGTCGATGACGTGCGTGAACCGCCGCTGCTCGTCGCCGAAGATGTCCTGGGTGCCACGGACGCGGTTGGGGGTCGGGATGCGGGTCATGTAGCGCCGGGCATCTAGGCGAGCGGGGCCGATCGCGCTAGCATCCGCGTCATGGCCACGACCGACGTATCGAAGCTCGTCGGGCGGCGGATCGCGCCGGGGCCCTACCTGATCTTCGCGGCGCTGTTCGCGCTCGGCACCGCCGCGCTGACCCCGCTGCTCGGGCTCGGTCACGGCGCGATGACCGCGTTCGACGCGGCGACCCTCGTCTTCCTGGCCATGCTGGCGCGCCTGCTCGGCCATGACGCCGAGGGGATCCGCGCGGCCGCGCGCGACAACGACGCGAACCGGGCCGCGCTGCTCGTCCTCACCGGGCTCGTCACGTTGGTCGTGCTGGTCGCGGTCGCGGGCGCTTTCCGGGGAGGACTGGACGGAGTGGAGAAACTGCTGGTGGTCGCGACGCTCGCGCTTGCCTGGCTTTTCTCCAACAGCGTCTACGCACTTCACTATGCTCACCTGTTCTACGCGACCGTCGACGGCGGCGACGCGGGCGGCCTCGTCTTTCCCGGCGACACGGAGCCGCTCTATTGGGAGTTCGTCTATTTCGGCTTCACGCTCGGCATGACGTTCCAGACGTCGGACGTCGAGATCACCGGCCGGACGATGCGGCGGGTGGTGACCGGGCACTGCCTGGCCGCCTTCGTCTTCAACCTCGGGGTGATCGCGTTCACGATCAACGTCATCGGGGCAACGTGATCGGGGCAACGTGATCGGCGCGAATCGAGCCGCTGGACGCGCCGTGTTTCGCCCGCCTACATAACGGGTCACATAATCGTCCAGCGGAGCATCGCCTTGATCCGATCCTTTCCCGTCATGACCCTGCTCGCGTCCATCTCCGCGTCCGCTTCGGCGCAGGTCCCGCAAGGCAACTCCGCGCCGCAGCCCGTGCCGTTCGTCGACACGATCCCCGCTCCGCGCGACGTGCCCTATCCGGGCGTCATCACGCTCGACATCGACGCGACCGACACCGAGCGCGGCATCTTTCGGGTAAAGGAAACGATCCCCGTCGCCGGCCCCGGCCGCATGGCGCTGCTCTACCCCAAGTTCCTGCCCGGCACCCATGCCGCGCGCGGGGAGATCGAGAAGCTGACGGGGCTCAAGATCACCGCGGGCGGACGCCCGATCCCTTGGACGCGCG
The DNA here is from genome assembly GCF_964237155.1 of uncultured Sphingomonas sp. GTDB lineage: Bacteria > Pseudomonadota > Alphaproteobacteria > Sphingomonadales > Sphingomonadaceae > Sphingomonas. The sequence goes on from NZ_CAXSHH010000069.1 coordinate 2,606, forward strand.
ACCCGGTCGACGTGTTCGCCTTCCATATCGACGTTCCGGAAGGCGCGCGGCGGCTCGACCTCGAATTCCAGTTCGCCTCCGCCACCAAGTCCGACCAGGGCCGCATCGTCGTCACCCCGACGATGATCAGCCTCCAGCCCAATTCGATGAGCCTCTACCCGGCGGGCCATTATACCCGCCGGATCCCGGTCAAGATGACGGTCAAGTATCCAACCGGCTGGACCGCCGTGTCCGCGATCCCGGCGCGCAGCAGCGCCGGAACCTACAGTTACGACCAGGTGAATTACGAGACGCTGGTCGACTCGCCCGTCCTGGCGGGCCGGTACTATAAGGAATGGGCACTCTCCCCGCGCGTCGACCTGAACGTCTTCGCCGACAACCCCGCCGAGCTCGCCGCGAGACCTGAGCATATCGACGCGCACCGCCGACTGGTCGACCAGTCGGTCAAGACCTTCGGCGCGCAGCATTACGATCGGTACGAATTCCTCCTCTCGATCACCGACCAGCTGGGCGGTATCGGGCTGGAGCATCACCGCTCGTCCGAGAACGGCGTCAATCCCGGATACTTCATCGATTGGGAGAACAGCGTCACCCGCCGCAACCTCCTGCCCCATGAGTTCAGCCATAGCTGGGACGGCAAGTTTCGCCGCGGCGCGGACCAGTGGGCGCCCGACTACCGCACCCCCACGCGCGGCTCGCTGCTGTGGGTATATGAGGGCCAGACGCAGTTCTGGGGCTATGTGCTCCAGGCCCGCAGCGGCATCGTGTCCAAGCAGGACACGCTCGACGCCTACGCGCTGATCGCCGCCAACCTCCAGAACGCGCGCGGGCGCGAATGGCGGCCGATGGTCGACACCACCAACGATCCCGTCATCTCCGCGCGTCGTCCCAAGGGCTGGGCCAGCTGGCAGCGGTCGGAGGACTATTACAACGAGGGCCTGCTCATCTGGATGGAGGTCGACGCGATGCTCCGCCGCCAGTCGGGCGGGCGGCGCTCGATCGACGACTTCGCCCGCGCCTTCTACGGGATGCGCGACGGCGACTGGGGCGAGCTTACCTATGATTTCGACGACGTGGCCCAGACCCTGAACGGCATCCAGCCCTATGACTGGGCCGGGTTCCTTCGTCGCCGCATCACCGAGACGGGCCAGCCCGCCCCGATCGGCGGCTTCGCGATGAACGGCTACCGCCTCGTCTATACCGCCGAGCCGACGAGCATCTTCGGCAAGACGGAGCGCGCGGGCAGCATCGTCAACCTCAGCTATTCGATTGGCCTGATCGTCAACAAGGACGCGGAGGTGACCGCCTCGATTTGGGACTCGCCCGCCTTCAAGGCCGGGATCGACATCGGTGCGACGATCCAGGCGGTGAACGGCCAGACCTATTCCGCCGACCGGCTCAAGGCGGCGGTGACGACGGCCAAGGGAACGCGCGATCCGATCCGGCTGTTGATCAAGTCGGCCGACCGCGTCCGCGAGGTGGCGGTCGACTATCATGACGGCCCCCGCTACCCGCGCCTTGAAAAGGTCGGGAGCGGTGAGAACGGTCTGGACCGGCTGCTCGCGCCGCGTTGACGACAAAAAGAAGGGGAATAACTTGCGTATCGACCTGATCCCGGTGGGCAAGAGCCCGCCCGACGACCTGAACGTCATCATCGAGGTGCCGACCGGCGGCGAACCCGTGAAGTACGAGTTCGACAAGGCGTCGGGCGCGCTGTTCGTCGACCGCATCCTCCACACGCCGATGCGCTACCCGGCCAATTACGGCTTCGTGCCGCACACGCTCTCGCCCGACGGCGATCCGCTCGACGCGCTGGTCGTCGCCCGCTCGCCCTTCATCCCCGGCTGCGTCGTCCGCGCCCGCCCCATCGCCGTCCTGAACCTGGAGGACGAGGCGGGCGGCGACGAGAAGCTCGTCTGCGTCCCCGTCGACTCGACCTTCCCCTACTACTCGAACGTCAACGAGCGCGGCGACATGCCCGAGATCGTGTTCGAGCAGATCGAGCATTTCTTCACCCATTATAAGGATCTGGAGAAGATGAAGTGGGTCCGCGTCGGCACCTGGGGCGGCCGCGACGAGGCTCGCCGCATCACGCTGGAGGCGATCGCCCGTTACGACGAGGCCAAGGCGCGGGGCGAGGAACCGCATAACGCGCCTGAGATCGCCGGCCGTTAACTCGTCCGCTTGGGCCGGGGGCCCCGCACCCCGGCCTCGATCGCCAGCGCCGCCCAGCGTCGCAGCTCCTCGGCGTCATCATGAATCTCGTCCGGGGCATGTCGGTAGTTCATGCTCCCCGTCCGCCCCTCGCTCAGCCCCGCGTCGACCGGCATCAGCCCCGTCCCGCCAGCCGCGCGAGCGCGCCGCCGCTCACCCGCTGCACCGTCCATTCCGTCATCCCGACCGCCCCCAGCGCGCGGTAGAAGCGAATCGCGTCCGCGTTCCAATCGAGCACCGACCACTCGAACCGCGCGCAGCCCCGATCGACCGCGATCCCAGCCAGATGCCCGAGCAGGGCCCGCCCGACACCTCGCCCACGCGCGGCGGGCGATACGTACAGATCCTCCAGATACAGCCCACGCCGCCCCGTCCAGGTCGAGAAACTGTGGAAGAACAACGCGAAGCCGACCGGCTCGCCGTCCACCTCCGCGATCACCGCCTCCGCGGCGGGCGCGGGCCCGAACAGCGCCGTCGTCAGATCCGCTTCGCCCGCCGTCACCGCATCCGGCTCGCGCTCGAACAGCGCCAGTTCGCGCACGAAGCGAAGCACCAGCGCCTCGTCGCCCGGCGCGGCGGCCCGGACGGCGATCAAGCGGCGGCTTCCGGCACCGGACCCGCCGACCGTCGCACCGCGACCAGGCAGCCGAGCACGATAAGCGCCGTCCCCCCGACCGTGAACGCCGTGACCACTTCCCCGAACGCCGCCCAGCCGAACAAAGCCGCCCAGGCGAAGGCGGTGTACTCGACAGGCGCCAGCACCTGCGCCTCGGCATGCGAGTATGCCCAGGCGAACCCGATCGACGACACCGTCCCCAGCACCGCCGCCGCCAGCACCAGCGGCGCCTGCGCGATCGAGGGCACTCCCGCCAGCCACGGCGCGGCGGGGAGCAGCATGCCCCCCATCACCAACCCCGTGAACAACGTCACCTCGATCGGGTCCGCCGCCTGCGCCTGCTGGCGAAGGAAGATCAGGCTGACCGCATAGAAGATCGATGCTACGAACACCGCCAACGCCCCCAGCACGCTGTCGGTCGACGCGCCCGCCTCGACCTCGCCCAGCGCGATCACCAGCACCCCCGCCGACGCGACCAGCGACCCACACACCGCCGCGCGCCGCAACGTCTCGCCCAGCATCCCCGCCGCCAGGAACAACGCGATCAGCGGCGCGAGGAATGTCAGCGCCACCCCCTTCGCCATCGGGATACGCGCCAGTCCCCAGAAAAAGAACAGCACCGACACGCCCGCCGTCGCCCCACGCAGCAGATGCAGCCGGAGCGCCGCCCGCCCCGGCCACCGCCCGCTGCGGGCCAGGAATATAGGCCCCGAGATTATCACCCCCGCCGCCGACCGCCACAACACCGCAGAATACGCGTCCGACTCGATCGACAGCGCCTTCATGAACACGTCCATGGCCGCGAACGTGCCCACCGCCGCGCAGGCGACCGCGAAGGCGAGGGCGGTGGGGACGGGCTTCATCGAAGCGGACCCTAGCAATCCGAACGAGGTGGGTCACGTACCGCGGCCGTCCGGCAGCGCGTGGATCGGTATTCGGGTCAGCGCCGTTCGCGGATTAATCGCACCTCGACCCCAATGTTCAATTTCGCCCAATCATGATCGGCGGTTAGGACCGGCAGGTCGCTGAATTGCGCTTGGACGAGGCAGGCGCGATCGCCGAAACCCAGGCCCAGGTGTTTCGTCAAAGGACGAAGCTTGGCGGCGGCGATCGCGTGACCGTCACGAAATGCGCGCACCCTAAACAGGTACGTGTCGAGGATGGCGAGAACGGCTTCCGGTTCGGCACCGCTCTCGGCGGCCCTCGCAAGCACCTCTCCTATACTGATGATGGATACTTGCGCACCCACCATGTGCGGTTTGACGAGCTCGGCTCCACGTTCTTCTAGTAGAACGGCAAGGATCGCCGACGTGTCGAGGACGACCATCACTCGTCGAACGCCTCCGCACGACGCTCTCGGACGAAATCGTCTACCGTGAATGGGCGCTTTATCAGCGCCTGGAAGGCGTTTTGCCCTTCGCGGACTACGTCGGCATAAGTCCTGACGACGATGTCGCGCCCTTGATCTTCAAAGGTGAGATGATCGCCGGGCTTGAGGCCAATCTGCTGAGCAAGCGATGCCGGAAGGGTCACTTCTCCGTTCTCCTGCACTCGCCCGAAATGCTTCACCTCATCACCCTTTCTTCTGTCGATCGAATTTTACGCCGCCGCCAGCGCCCGTGCCGCGTCATCGCGCTCGATCTCCGCCGCCTTGGCCTCGACAAGCGCGACGATGTGGTCGACCATGCCTTGGTCCTGGACATGGTGGTCGGTCACCCCCGACAGATACACCATGTGCTTGCCGTTGCCGCCACCCGTCACGCCGATGTCGGTCTCCCGCGCCTCGCCCGGGCCGTTGACGACGCAGCCCAGCACCGACAGCGACAACGGCGTGCGGATATGCTGCAACCGCTCCTCCAGCGTCTGCACGGTGCGGATCACGTCGAAGCCCTGGCGCGCGCAGCTCGGGCACGACACCACCCGTACGCCCCGATTGCGGATGCCGAGCGATTTCAGCATCTCGAACCCGACGCGCACCTCCTCCTCGGGCTCCGCCGACAGACTGACGCGGATCGTGTCGCCGATCCCCGCCCACAACAGCGTCCCCATCCCGATCGCCGACTTGACCGTTCCGCCGACGAAGCCGCCCGCCTCCGTGATCCCCAGATGCAGCGGGCAGTCGACCACCTCGGCCAACTGCTGATACGCCGCGACCGCGAGGAACAGGTCCGACGCCTTCACCGCCACCTTGAACTCGTGGAAATCGTGGTCCTGGAGCAGCTTGATGTGGTCCAGCGCCGACTCGACCAGCGCTTCGGGACAAGGCTCGCCGTATTTCTCCAGCAGGTGTCGCTCCAGCGAGCCGCCGTTCACCCCGATGCGGATCGCGCAGCCGTTCGCCTTGGCGGCGCGCACCACCTCCGCCACCCGCTCCGACGAGCCGATATTGCCCGGGTTGATCCGCAGGCACGCCGCCCCCGCGTCCGCCGCCTCCAGCGCGCGCTTATAGTGGAAATGGATGTCCGCGACGATCGGCACCCTTGCAGCCCGCACGATCTGCCCCAGCGCGGCGGTCGACTCGACGTCGGGGCACGACACGCGGATGATGTCCGCCCCCGCCTCCTCGCAGCGCCGGATCTGGTTCAGCGTCGCGACCGGATCGCTGGTCGGCGTGTTGGTCATCGTCTGCACGGTGACGGGCGCGTCGCCCCCGACGGGGACGTCGCCGACCATGATCCGGCGACTGGGACGGCGGACGATGTCGCGCCAAGGACGAATGGACATGGGTGGCGCATATACCCTAGCGCCGCCCGCTTCACACCCCTTCCCGGACTTGGCGCAGCATGACGACGACCGACGACCAATGGACTCTCCTCATCCACGGCGGAGCGGGAGTGATCGAGCGCACGTCGATGACGCCGGGGCGCGAGGTTTCGACCCGTGCCGCGCTTGCCGCCGCGCTGGAGGCGGGCGCGACGGTGCTCCGCGCGGGCGGCGCGGCCCTCGATGCCGTCGAGGTGGCGGTATGCGCGCTGGAGGACGATCCCCACTTCAACGCCGGCCACGGCGCGGCGTTGACCCACGACGGCCAAGTCGCGCTCGACGCCGCGATCATGGAGGGCACCGGCAGAGGCGCGGGCGCGGTATGCGGCGTGTCGCGCACCCGCCACCCGGTCAGCCTCGCCCGCGCGGTGATGGAGCACAGCCCCCATGTCTTCCTGGCCGCCCCCGGCGCGGACGCCTTCGCGCTCGCCCAGGAGCTCGAACAGGCCGACCCCGACTGGTTCATCACCCCCGAACGCCGCGCCAACCTCGCCGAGCTCCTCGCCCGCGACCCCGACGAGTATGATGCGGAGATGAAGTACGGCACCGTCGGCGCGGTCGCCCGCGACCGGCACGGCCGCCTCGCTGCCGCCACTTCGACCGGCGGGGTCACGGGCAAGCGCTGGGACCGGATCGGCGACACGCCCGTCATCGGCGCGGGCACCTGGGCCGACGACCGCGCGGGCGCGGTGTCCTGCACGGGGTCGGGCGAGCAGTTCCTCCGCGCGAACGCCGCCGGGGCGATCGCCGCGCGGATGCGGCTTGCGGGCGAGGATCCCGCCACGGCGGCGGCGGCGGTGCTGGCGGAGGTGACCGAGCTCGGCGGCACCGGCGGCGCGATCGTCGTCGCCCCCGACGGCGAGGGAGCCTGGGCCTTCACCACCCCCGGCATGTACCGCGCCCGCGTCTCGTCCGGCACCGATTCGGAGGTCGCGCTATACCGCGACTGACGCACTCGCTACGGGCGCGGTTCATGAGGCTCCTCCCCGTTCTGCTCGCCGCGATGCTGCTCGTGCTCCCCGGCCCCGCCGCCGCCTACGGCGTGCTCGGGCACGAGACGATCGCCGCCATCGCGCTCCGCAATACCGATCCGCGCACCGCCGCCCAGGTCCGCGCGCTCCTGGCCCGCGCCCCGCTTCTCGAGACCCCGACCTGCGCCGCCGCCACGCCCGCCGCCGCGAGCGTCTGGCCCGACTGCATCCGCAACCTCGCCGGCCGGTTCAGCTACACCAACCCCTGGCACTATCAGAACGTCGACATCTGCCGTCCGTTCGATCTGAAATCAGCCTGCCGCGACGGTAACTGCGTCTCCGCCCAGATCGACCGCCAGGTGAAGCTGCTCCAGGACCGCACCGTCCCCCGCCGCGAAAAGGTGGCAGCGCTCGCCTTCCTGATCCACTTCGTCGGCGACCTCCATATGCCACTTCATGCGGGCGATCGGGGAGACCGCGGCGGCAATGACGTCAAGGCGGCGTACGGCATCTACGCGCCCGAATGGCTCAACCTCCACGCCATCTGGGACACGCCGCTTGCCGACCGCGCGGTCACCACCCCACCCGCGCTGACCCGCGCCTACTCCCCCGCCGAGCGCACCGCATTCGCGGCCGGTACCACCGAGGACTGGAGCCGCGAGGCCTGGACCGTCAGCCGCGACACCGCCTACCGCCTCGCGCTCGGCGACCCCTGCGGCCCCAAGCCCACCACGCGCGTCCGGCTCGACGAGGCATCGATCCAAGCCGCGATCGAACCCCAACGCCTTCAGGTCACCCGCGCGGGCCTACGCCTCGCCCGCCTGCTCGACGAGGCGTTCGACCCCGCCCGCGCCTTCACGCCCGAGCCGCGCCGGCGGTGATCGGGTTCACGCGAAGGCGCAAAGGCGCGAAGGGAAGGAGGATGGTTCACACGGAGGCGCGGAGGCGCGGAGAAGAAGGACGGAGAGCCGCACCCCGCCGCGCCAGCGGCCTTCGACACCCTACATCGGGGCAATCCTGCCGCTGACGCGGCGAAGAAACGACCCTCGCCTTATTTCCCTCCGCGTATCCGCGCCTCCGCGTGAACCACCTTACTTCTTCGCGCCTTAGCGCCTTCGCGTGAACCAACCTTCCTCACGCCGCCCCAGCGACTACCGGCTCAGCACGACCGTCACCGCCCGCCGGTTCTGCGCATAGCTCTGGTCGTCCGACGACACCGCCAACGGTCGCTCCTTGCCGTAGCTGATGGTCGTCATCCGCTCCGTCGAGACGCCCCGCGCCGCCAGGTAGTTCTTCGCCGCGTTCGCGCGCCGGTCGCCGAGCGCGAGGTTGTATTCGCGCGTGCCCCGCTCGTCAGCGTGCCCCTCGATCGTCACGCGGACATTCGGAAAACGCGCCAGCCAATCGACTTGGGCATCGAGCACCCCGCGCGCGGTCGCGTCGATGTCGTACTGGTCGAGCGCGAACAGCACCGTGTTCGACCCCACCGACCGCTGGAAATCCGCGTCCGAACCGGGCACGACCGCCCCGCCGGCCCCGCCCGCGTTCGGATCGGTCGCGCCCTCGCCCGTCCCGCCCGATCCGACGGGTGCTGGCGGCAAAACCTCCGGCCGCTTCTTGGAACAGGCGCCGAGCGTCAGCAGCGCGGTCGCGACGATCAGCGTCAGGGTCTTCGTCATATCGTGATTCCTCCGTGAACTGGCCCCGTTCGGTACGCGCCCCCGCGTCCCCTATGGCCGAAGCGGCCCCCAGGCCGGGTCCGATCCGTCGAGCGGCGTCGGGATGCGCCGCTCGTTGACCCCCGTCAAATCGACCATCCACAGGTCGGCCTTGCCTTCGGACCCTCGGCCCGATCGGTGGAACGTGATGACCCGCCCGTTGGGCGACCAGCTCGGCCCCTCATCGTGCCAATCGTCGGTCAGCAGCTTCTCGCCACCGCCGCTCGGCGTCATGGTGCCGATCCGGAACCCGCCCGAGATGCGCGTGAACGCGATCAGGTCGCCGCGCGGGCTCCATACCGGCGTGGCGTAGCGCCCGCCGCCGAAGCTGATCCGCTGCTGGTTCGACCCGTCCGCGCCCATCACGTATAGCTGCTGTCCCCCCGACCGGTCGCTCTCGAACACGATCCGCGACCCGTCGGGCGAATAGCTTCCGCCCGTGTCGATGCCGGGCGCGTTGGTCAGCCGTTGCGGCGTCCCTCCCTGCGCGGATACGCGGTAGATGTCGGTGTTGCCGTTCTGCGCCATCGAGAACAGGATCGATCGGCCGTCGGGCGAGAAACGCGGCGCGAACGCCAAATTGGGCGTCGTCAGCACCCGCCGCTGCCGCCCCGCCCCGATGTCGTAGACATAGATGGTGGGCTGGTCGCCGACATAGCTCATATAGACGATCGACTGCTGGTTCGGGGAGAAGCGCGGGGTCAGGATGATCGAGCTGCTGTTGATCAGCACGCGGTGGTTGGCCCCGTCCTGGTCCATGATCGCCAGCCGCTTGATCCGCCGACCCTTCGGCCCGGTCTCCGAGACATAGACGACCCGACTGTCGAAATACGCCCCCTCGCCCGTCAGCCGCGCATAGACGGTGTCCGCGCATTTATGCCCCGCGCGCCGCCAGTCGGACGGCGGCACCACGAAGCCCTGCCGCGCCAGCTCGGCGCGCGAGGACACGTCGTACAGGTAGCAGCCGACCG
>NZ_CAXSHH010000070.1:0-11854 GCF_964237155.1 uncultured Sphingomonas sp.
TCTCCACGGGACGCGAGGTTCGTCGCGTGAAGGCGGGACGCGGCCCCAAGCACGTAACGATCGGCACGGTCGTTCTCTGAAATGGCATGGGGCGAACAGGCGTGGGAATGAACGAGGATAGACCAGGATGGGGCGTCGGGCATTGGATGCTGGCGATCGGCCTCGTCTTCACCGTGATCTATGCGCTATCGCAGGATACGGGCAGCACTCACCTGTTCAATCCGCTCTGGCATCCGCACGCTAGGTTCCACTTGGCGCAGATGCTGGCCATGTTGACGATCATGGTCGCGACAGGGCTGTGGCTCCTGGCGCGCGGGGGCCGTCCCGGGGTGATCGCGGCGGCGGCGCTGCTGATCGCGTTCTGGTCGCCGATGCTGTGGATATCGTTCGTGCTTCCCGGGCTCTCCCCGCTCGCGGGCCCCTCTATCCCGGTGCTGCGGCTCGGCGGCCTGACCATCTACGTCAACATCCTGCTGGCTGCGGTCGGAACGGCCTGGGCGTTGATCGGGTGGCGGCTGGCCGATAGGCCCCGTGACCGTGCTTGACGCAACCGGCGCCAGCGATTCACGGGCACCAGGCAGCTAAGCGGCCGTCAGCGAAGCGATCAGCGCCCTCAGCGCGGCCGTGACGTTGCGGTTTTCCGGGTGATAGAGATGCCATCCCGCGATCGGCCGGCACCAGTCGCTAAGCACGGACACCAGGGCACCCGAAGCGAGATCTTCGGCGACATCCGTCGCGCTCATGTAGGCGATGCCGGCTCCGCCGCGAGCGGCGGCCGTGATCAGCTCGTCGGAATTCAGGATCAGCTGGCCTTCACCCGAGACGGAGACTTCCTGCGGCCCCTTGGCGAGCTTCCAAGGATGAACGGCACCGCTTCCGGTGTGCCGGCGGTTGATCAGGCGGTGATCGTGCAGATCGCGCGGGGAGGAAGGTATACCGTGCCGCTCGAAATAGTCGGGCGAGCCGACGATGGCGCCGTGGAGATCGCCATCGATCCTAACGGCGACCATGTCGTGGGCCAGGCTTTCTCCAAGCCGGATTCCGGCGTCGAAGCCTTCCTTGACGATATCCACGAACGCGTCGTTGACGCTCACCTCCAGTTTCACGTCCGGGTATGACAGGGCGAAGGTGGCCAGCCGGGGTGCCACCAGCATGGTGCCCGCAAGTCGCGGCACGGTGAGCCTGACCGTGCCGCGCGGCATGTCGCGGAATGCGTTCACGCGTTCCAGGGCGCCCGCGACCGCGCGGAACGCCGGGGCCACGTCGGCCAGCAGATCCGCTCCGGCCTCGGTCAACGCAACGGTTCGTGTCGTGCGGTTCAGCAGGCGAACGCCAAGCCGATCCTCAAGCGACCGGAGCGAATGGCTCAGCGTGGACGGTGTGAGGCGAAGACGCGCGGCCGCGCGCCTGAAACTTCGTTCTTCGGCGATCGCAATGAAAACCGCAAGTTCGGCATGATCGTTAAGAGCCATGATTGGTGAACCTGATCCAACGTTCGCTTACCAGACTGTGCGGATATACCGCACACTGGATCGGCTTCAATGTCGATGACGTCGAGGCTCATAGTTTGCTTGCGACAGACGCGAATGTCCAATTGGTGAATGGAGTCCATCAAGGCGCGCGAAACAATGCAGCTTCTCACGGATAATCGGGATGTTATGTTCGGTGTCGACCCACAGGACAGCCTTCGCATGATCGGTTCGCTCCCATGATGAACGACCCCTTGGGCACCATCCTTCTCCACGCGATGGCGTTTGGCGTACTCGGCGTCTTCGTCGTCGCCCTGATCGAGCGCGTCGTGCCCTTCCTGCCGTCGTACGGCCTGTACGCCGCGATCGGCATGGCCTCGGCGCAGGGGCTGATTTGCCTGTCCGCCGCGATGTTGGCGTCGGTCGCGGGTGGGGCCGCGGGGTCGCTGGCCATGTTCGGGCTCGGCGGAGCACTGGCCAAGTCGGGGTCCCGGCCGGGCTGGAGGCGATCCGGCTATTTCGCGCTCGACCGGCGGCGGCTCGTCAGGTTGCGAAGTAGGGCGCGGCGCCACCGGGTGCTGTTCTCCTTCTCGGCGCAGCTCGTACCCGCCTTTCGCTTTCTCGCGCCCGGGATCAGCGGCGCGGCCCAGATCGAGCCGGTCGCCTTCCTGCTCGCGTCGGGCGCCGGAATCCTCGTTTGGAACGGGACATTCATGGGGCTCGGTTATGTCGCCGCACGCGCCGGCGCCGCCGACAACGCGACATGCCTGGGTCTGTCGATCGTCCTCGCGTTCGTCGCGGTCGCCGCCACGATGGGGCTAATGCAAAAGCTGAATAAGTCCGCTTCCAGTCCAGCCACCGTCGCTCGCGGGCAGTTCAACGGTCAATTGTCGTAATAGGTGAGTTAGCTTCATCGGTGCGCACGAAACAACGCAGCTTATCACGGCCAATCCGGCGGCTATGTTTCGTGTTAATCCATCAAGACAGGCTTTGCATGACCGATATGCCCTCATCCGTCCGTGACGGTTTTCCGGTTTCCGGGTTGGCGGCGATGGAGCGGGACGGCCCGCTCGTTCATTGGCAGTTCCAACGTCGCGCCCTGCGGCCGGCGGACGTCGCGATCGACATCCTGTTCTGCGGAATCTGCCATAGCGACCTGCACGCGATCGGAAAATGGGGACAGGAGTTCCCGCTAGTCCCCGGCCATGAGATCGTCGGCCGCGTCACCGACTGCGGCGACGGCGTGACCGGCTTCAAGCGCGGCGATATCGTCGCGGTCGGCACGGTCGTCGATTCCTGCCGCGTGTGCGCGCCCTGCCTGCGGGACGAGGAGCCGTACTGCCTGGAATTTCCCACCACGACCTATGACGGCGTCGACCGGGTAGACGGCACCCGTACCCGCGGCGGTTTCTCGACCACCTATGTGTGCGACGAGCGGTTCGTCCATCATCTGCCCGACGGCCTCGATCCGGCAGGCGCGGCACCGCTGGTGTGCGCCGGCATCACGACCTACTCCGCGCTTCGGCATTGGGATGCCGGTCCCGGCAAGCGCATCGGCGTGATCGGCATCGGCGGGCTGGGTCACCTGGCGATCAAGTTCGCCTCAGCGATGGGTGCGGAAGTCGTCGCCTTCACGCGGTCGGCCGACAAGGCACGCGAGGCTAAGCGGCTCGGCGCTGACGAGGTCGTCCTTTCAACCGATCCGGTGCAGATGCGCGACCAGGCCCACCGGATCGACGTCATCATCGATACCGTTTCGGACGGCTACCCGATGGATCCCTATCTTCAGACCCTGACCATCGGTGGCACGCTCGTGTCCCTCGGGATCCCGGACGCGTTCGACGCGAAGCCATATATCTTGGCGATGGCGCGGCGTAGCATCGCCAGTTCGGGCGTCGGCGGCACCCGCGAGGTGCGCGAAATGCTTGAATTCTGCGCCGCGCGCGGGATCACCGCCGACGTCGAGATAGTCCGGCCGGACCAGGTCGACGAGGCGCTCGCCCGGCTTGCGGCCGGCGATGTGAGGTACCGGTTCGTCATGGACATGCAGGCGTTCGAGTGATGGCCGACAGCCTCGGCTCCATGCGCCGCGGCCGATGCACGCGCGCCCGTGTCCGTCCGATCGCAGCTACGAGCGCGGCGGAATCCGCCGGCGGCGGCCTCGGACATCCGGAAGGAGGCGGGACATGAGGATCAGCCGGCGCGAAGCCGTGATGTCACTCGCGGTCGCAGCGGCGGCGCGCGGCCTGGTCTACTCGGGTAGCGCGGGAGCACAGGAGGCGGATCCGGTCGTCGTTTGTCCGGCAGGAGCCGTGCGCGGGCGGCGCAAAGGCGCGCTGAACGTCTATACCGGCATTCCGTACGGCGCGCCGACGGGCGGTGCCGCGCGTTATCGACGCTCCGTGCCGGCTCCCCGCTGGCCGGGCGTTTTCGACGCGACCCGCACGCCAAGGGTTTCCCCGCAGGCTACCGACGCCCTGTTTCCGGTGCTGTCTGGCGTGCCATCGGAGGACTGCCTGCAGCTGAGCGTGTGGACGCCGACGACGCCCGGACCTCATCCGGTGTTCGTGTGGATTCACGGTGGCGGTAATATCCAAGGCTCCTGTGCGGACGCGCTGTTCGACTGCTCCGTTTTCGCGCGCGACGGCATCGTGTCCGTCGCCTTGAACTACCGCTTGGGCGTGCTGGGCTTCGTGGAGCTAGGTGGGCTGCTCGGTCCGGATTATCGCGGCAGCGCGAACAACGGCCTCCTCGACCAGATCCTGGCGCTCGGATGGGTGAAGGAAAACATCGCCGCGTTCGGTGGAAATCCGGACCAGATCACCGTCGCCGGCGAGTCCGCGGGCGCGTTCAATCTCGCGACCTTGCTCGGCACGCCTGCGACCGCCGGCCTGTTCCGGCGCGCGATCGTCGCCAGCGGCGGCCAGCGAGTGAGCTCCATCGCCGAGGCCGACGCCTTTGCCGCGCATGTCGCGCGAACGCTCGGTGGAGCCGATCGTCTGCGCGCAGCCACGCCCGACGAACTGATCGCCGCCCAAGGCAAGTCAGTCGCCGGCTGGCCGCAGGCCGTGCCGTTCAGAGGTGTGCTGGATTCCCAAGTGCTGCCCGTGTCGCCGATCGATGCCGTCGCGCGTGGCTCGGCGCGGGACGTGGACCTGCTGCTCGGCTGGTGCCGCGACGAGACCCGGATGATGGTGCCCCCGCAGGTCGCCGGCAATCCCGCCTTCGTGCCGCCGACGTTCAAGGCGACGGCCGAGCAAGTGAAAAAGGCCAGAGGCGTCTATGCCAAAGCCGATCCCAGCCTTTCCGTCGCCGATCTGACCTACAAGGTGACGACCGCCGAGACGTTCGGCATTACCAGCCTCCGCCTGGCCGACGCGCAGGTGGCCGCGGGCGGCAAGGTGTTCAAATACCGACTCGACTACACGGTCGAGAACGGGCCGTTCGGCGACAAGACCCCGCACGGCTTCGACGTGCCGATGGTCTTCGAGCAGTTCGATCATCGGCTCGCTCGGCTCAATGGTTTTTCCCGAGCGGACGCGCCGATGGGCGCGACCATGCGCGCGGTCTGGTCGTCGTTCATTCGCACCGGCGTGGTCGACGCCGGTCTCCCGCAATGGCCGACCTACGACCTGCGTCAGGAAAGCACGATGATCATCGATCGTGTTCCCCGGGTCGAGCGTCACCTCGAACTGCTCGATCGGGTAGCTTGGCAAGGTGCGTTGTGATCGCGGCGGCGGATACCGCGAGCGCACCGGCACCCGGCGGCCCACGATTCCCGCCCAAGCCTGCTTGTCGGTCGGCGTCTCGCGCGTGCCGTCGGCGCCTCGGCGGCGGTGTCGCGCCAAGCTCGACCATGGGGCGAGCGGTGACCTACAAAATGCGCTGGCGCTGCAGCCGAGCCGAGCGGGTCGGTGCCGCCGAAGCGCGGGACCCGACCCCGTACAGGCGTCGATGCCGACGCCCATCCGCGCGAACGATGATCGACGATCATGCAGGAAGCGGCACGCGCATCGATGCCCCGACATCGGGCGGAGCCGGTCGGGTCGGCGAGCGGATACATGCTCCGTCCCCGGGGCGTTGGCGAGCGGCCTTAGGCGCGAGTTTCGTTGCGGCATTCGTCGCCTTGGGCCACTGGCTTGGCACCTCCGTCGACTCCGGGCCGGTCGGCTATATCGGCGCGTGTGTCATAGTCCTTGCCTTGGTGTCGCTCCACTCTTCAGTCATCCGCAAGCGGTGAGATGGCGCCGGAACTTCTTTGCCGACCTGATCACCCTTTTATCCAAGCCATTGTTCGAAGGAGCCCGACATGCCCGTCGACCCCGCCGCCGCAAATACTTCTCCCAGCGGCGACCGTCTCTCGCCGAAACGGCTTGCCCACCCGCGACTCCGCGGCCCCGCCTCCCTTTGCCTGGCGTCCGCGACCATGTTCGGTCTTTCGGTAGCACCCGCGTCGGCGCAGGAAAAATCCGAGCCACGTCGCACAAGGGTGGTCCTTGGGCCTCAGCTCGTACCGAGCTTCCCAGGGTCCTCCGATCATCGGCTCCGGCCCTTGGTCGATGTGGCGCGGACGCGGGGTGACGCGCCGTTCGAGTTCACAGCCGCGGATGAGAGCTTCGGCTTCCCGGCGTTAAGGCGAAATGGCTTCTCCGTCGGACCGTCATTCAGCTTCGAGGGCAGCCGACCCGCTGGGAACGTCGGCGGAGAACTGCCCAGGATCGGCAACACGGTAGAGGTGGGCGGGTTCGCGCAATATCAGCTGCGCCCCGATTTCCGGGTACGCGTCGAAGGTCGCAGGGGTCTGGGCGGCCATCGTGGATGGGTCGGGGCCGTCAGCGCGGATTATATCGCGCGGCGGGCCGACGATTATCTCGTCTCCTTAGGTCCACGCGTTACCTTCGCCGACGGGCGGCATCACCGCGCCTTCTTCGGCGTCGCTCCGCAGGATGCCGCTCCGTCCGGACTGCCCGCCTTTCGTCCCGAGGGCGGAGTCCAGGCCGTCGGTGCCGCCACCACGGTGCTACGTCAACTCACCCGGCGTTGGGGCATCTACGGCTACGCGCGATACGATCGCCTGGTACGCGATGCCGGTCGTTCGCCGGTCGTGCGTGCCTTTGGATCGCGCGATCAGGTCTCGGGAGGCGTGGCCCTGAGCTACACGTTCGGCGGTCGCGACCGATGATCTCGGCGTCGCCGGTTCGCTCGTCCGGCCCGATCGCTCAGGCGCTGACCGATGCTTCGTGGGAATGCCGGCAGGGTCCCGTCGGCAGCGATCGATCATCCTCCGGTGCCAGGCCTGCGCTCGGTACGGGCTCGCGGAGCACGGATGCCGGTCGGCCGCGCCGCTCGGAACGGGCGGCAGCTATTTCGTCGGTGACGATCGCAGGTTCGCCGTATCGCTCCCGTTCGGACTGGATTGATGATCCGGACCCAACAAGGCGCGTGGGATAAGGTGGCTTATCACGAACGATGCGACAGCTATGATCCAGGCCGACGCATTGAGCAGGTGTCGTATGATCGGGTCGCTTCCATCCGCAATCGGTGTTTCTCCTCCTTTCGGGCTTGCCATGATGGAACGCGGAACTCAGGTCACGTTGCCGACCGACATCGTATTCACGGTGCCGGCGGGCGCCCCGCCCAACTCCTACGAATACGTGCATCTGTTCGACGATCCCGACCGGCACGGCCCATATTGCACGTTCGTCAGATGGCATCCGGGCTTCATGAGCGCTCCCCACACCTACCGTACCGATCGCATCTGCGCGGTGATCTCGGGCACGTGGTGGGTTGATGGCGGGGCCGATTACAACCCGGCGGAAAGCAGGCCGGTGGGAGCCGGTGGTTTCGTCCTCAGGGTGGCGAAGACGCCGCATTATGACGGTGTGATCTCGACCGGGATCGAACCCGTGACGGTCGCGATATTCGGGACCGGCCCGGTGCGCGCCGAGTTCCTCGCGCCCGACCTCCCGTTGCTCAGGCAAGCCTGACGTGGGTGTCGTTCCTGGAACTGGGCGCGGGGGGCGTCAGGACCATGACATCCGGTGGCAAGCCAGGGGCGGTCGCCAGCTGTCGCGGTGCGTCCAGCTTCAGGGACCTACGCCGGACCGCTACACGCGGGACGGGCATCACCCCGGCTTATCCGTAGTTCACTCGATCGCTTGAGGTTTCGACCATGTCATCAACAGGTTCGACCAAGACCATGTCATCGCCAGGCGCTGGCGTCGTCACGCCCGACCGGAACGGCGAAGACCCGGTGGTCACCGTCGCCCAAGGCCGTGTTCGCGGCAAGGTGGCCAGGGACGGCGCGCGCTTCTTCCTCGGCGTCCCCTATGCGGCGCCGCCGGTCGGCGCGCGGCGCTTCGCGGTTCCCCACGAACCCGCATCCTGGTCCGACGTCCGCGACGCGCGTGTCCCCGGCCCGAGCGCGCCGCAATCGAGCATCTCGTTCCCCAAGATCGATATGCTTCCCCTGGCGGGCGACGGCTGGACGAAGGGCGACGACTATCTGACGCTGAACGTCTGGACGCCGCACGACGCGACCGGGTGCCCGGTGATGTTGTGGATCCATGGCGGCGGCGGAACCGTCGGCAAGAAGGACATCCCCGTCAACGACGGCGCGGCGTTCGCACGATCGGGAGTCGTGTACGTCGCCATCAATTTCCGCATGGGCGTCGAGGGCTTCCTTCCCGTACCGGGTGCGCCGACCAATCTGGCGCTCCGCGACATGCAGGCGGCGCTGCGTTGGGTGCAGGCCAACATCGCGGCGTTCGGCGGCGATCCGAACAACGTCACCATCTTCGGGGAGTCGGCCGGGGGCATGCACGTCGCCTCGCTGCTCGGGTCGCCGCTTTCCCAAGGCCTGTTCGCGCGGGCGATCGTGCAGAGCGGCCATGGTTCAGGCCTGTATCCGATCGATATCGCCCGACGGACGGTCGACCGCGTCGCGAAGCTGCTCAAGATCCGCGCCGATGCCGAAAGTTTCCGGCAGGTCGCCCCGGAGGCGCTGCTCAACGCGCAAGGCAAGGTGATGGGACCGGTCGGCCTCGATCTCCGGAACGCAGACGGCTTCGACCCCAATTTCCGGCTGAACCGGTTCAACTCGGTCTATGGCGACGACGTCCTACCGGTCGATCCGTTGACGGCGCTCAGGAAGGGTGCCGGCACCGACGTCGACCTGCTGATCGGGGCCTGTCGGCAGGAAGGCAATCTCTGGTTCGTGCCCACCAGCCTGCAAGGGCGCATCCCGGGCTTCGCCGCGCGCTGGCTGCTCGGGAAGACCATGCCTCGAGCGTCCGAGGTCCTGAAAGCCTATGGGCTGGGGCAACCGGGCATGGGCGGTGGCGGAGCCGCATTGAACCGGGCCCTTACCGACCTCGCCTTCCGGTGGCCGTCACGCCAGTTCGCGGCGGCACACCGAGGCCGAACCCATGTGTTCGAATTCGACTGGATGTCCCCGGCCCTCGACGGGAAGCTTGGTGCCTGCCACGGGGTGGACCTGCCCTTCGTATTCGACACCCTCGACGTGGCTTCGGGGCCGCGCGGCATCCTCGGCGAGAACCCGCCTCAAGCCCTCGCGACCAGGGTGCATGCGTTGTGGGCGGGCTTCGCCAGGACGGGCGAACTTCCATGGCCGGAGTTCGACGAACCCAGCCGGGCCGTCCATCGGCTTAGCGCGGACACGACGATCCAGGAGGAGGTCATGCCTGCGAGTGCGTTCCTGCCGAATTGAGACGGCGACCGATTCCGACGCCGTCTCCGCGCCAGCTTGGGCCGGAGCGAGTTCACCCTCGCCGGCTTGGCTATGCGATAGTCTGCGGGGCACGGTTGCTGCCTCCTTCCACCCACGCGTGGATGATGCACCATCAAAGCCCGGGATCAAACATCTAGAGCACGACGCGGACGGCGAGCAGCAGCAGGCGGGGCTCGCCCGCTCGCTCGTCCGCGAACCCCGGTTGCTGCTCGGCGACGAACCGTTCGGGGCGCTCGACGCGCTCACCCGGCTCGAGATGCACGCGTTGCTGCGCCGCCTTGTCGAGCGTCACCGCCCCAGGACGGTCGCCTCACCCGCGACGTCGCGGTGGCGCTCCCGTTGACCCCGTCGACGTCGCGCCAACGATCGGCCGAGCTCCGGCGCGACCTTCTCCGCCTGCTCGGGGTCGACGCCGCGTCCGACCAAGCTGGGGCCACCTATTCGGCGGCCTCGGTCAGGGAGCCTGCCTACCCGTAACCAGGGAAACCTGACGAGTGGGAGACGCCCTCCGGGCTGGATCAGGCAGCCAGGGGTCGCGCGGCTTCCTCGGCCGGTCGGCCCAGCAGACCCTCGCGCTTGGCCACGATCACCGGCACCAGCATCTGCCCCGCCACGTTCACGGCGGTGCGCCCCATATCGAGGATCGGGTCGATCGCGAGCAGCAGGCCCGCTCCCTCCAGCGGCAGCCCCAGCGTGGACAGCGTGAGCGTCAGCATCACGGTCGCGCCCGTCAGCCCGGCGGTGGCGGCCGAGCCGAGCACGGAGACGAGAACGATCAGCATGTAGTCCGACGCGTGCAGCGCCACCCCGAAGAACTGCGCGACGAAGATCGCCGCCACCGCCGGATAGATCGACGCGCACCCGTCCATCTTGGTGGTCGCGCCGAGCGGTACCGCGAAGGCGGCATAGGCGCGGGGCACCCCCAGCTCGCGCTCGGTCAGCTCCTCGGTGACGGGCAGCGTGCCAACCGACGAGCGCGACACGAAGCCGAGCTGGATCGCCGGCCAGGCGCGGCGGAAGAACCAGCCTGGGCTCAGGCCATTCGCGGCGAGCAGCGCCGGATAGACCAGGAACAACACCAGCCCGAGCCCGAGATAGACCGCTCCCACGAAGCCACCCAGCGACTGGATCGCCTCCCAGCCGTAGCGCGCGACCGCATCGCCGATCAGCGCGGCCGAGCCGATCGGGGTAAGCGCGATCACCCAACGCAGCACGCGGCGGAAGACCTGGAGCGCCGACGCGTTGAAGGCGAGGAACGCCGTCCCGGCCTCCCCCACCCGGACCGCCGCCGCCCCGATCGCGATCGCGGCGACGATGATCTGGAGGACGTTGAACCCGACGGTCGTGGTGGCGCGTCCGTCCGCGATCGCGGTGGTCGCGGTCAGCCCCATCATGTTGGCAGGGACCAGCCCTTTGAGGAAATCGAGCCAGGACCCCGTCGTGGCGGGAGCGGCCGCCATGGCCGGGTCGACGCCGGCGCGGATACCCGGCTGAATCAGCAGCCCCAGCGTGATGCCGATCACCACGGCGATGAGCGCGGTGATGGCGAACCACAGCAGCGTCCGTCCCACGAGCCGCGCGGCGTTCTCCAGATCGCGGAGCGCCGCGATCGAGGCGACGATCGCGGTGAAGACGAGCGGCGGGACCAGCGCCTTCAGCAGCTGGACGAAGATCTGCCCGATCGTCCGCAGCCCCTCGCCCAGCACCGCGCCGTCCGGACCGAGCGACCGCGCGAGGAACCCGAGCGCGAGACCCGCGCCCATGCCGACCGCTACCTGTACGCCGAACGACGGCAGCCGAGTGTATCGCGTTTGAGCCATGCCGCCCGGATGACGTGGAAGGCCGGGCATCCCAACATAGCTTTTCTGAAGCGCGGCCAAGCCCTGTCCCATGGCGTTCGGTGCCCGATCTTGCTTGGGGGATGGCGCGGAGATCGGGAGTGAAAACGGTGGCGACGAAGGCGGCGGAATGGGCGAACGACGCGGGCTTGATCATCGAGCCCTGCGGCCCCGTGCTGGGTGCGGAGGTACGCGGGCTGCGCATCGACGACCCGGTCGACGACGAGACCACCGCAGCGCTTCGTGACCTGCTCAACCGCCACAAGGTGCTCTTCCTGCGCGAGCTGGATCTGGACCATGAGCAGCATCTCGCACTGGGTCGCGTCTTCGGGCCGCTCGAGGGTCATCCGGTGATCGCGCACGTGCCCGGCTATCCGGAGATCCTCGACATCCGCGGCTCGGAAGGGCGCGTGGCGGATGCCGATGCCGATCGGCGCTTCCGGACGCTCGACAAATGGCACAGCGACGTGACATTTCGCGCACGGCCCAGCTTCGGCGCGGTGCTCCGCGCCCGTGAGCTGCCCGCGATCGGTGGCGACACGCTCTGGTGCGATGCCGCGGCGGCGTACGAGGGCTTGTCCGACGAAGTGAAGGTCCGCATCGAGGGCCGCACCGCCAACCACGATCTGCTGTTCGACTTCGGCGACCGTATCGCGCCCGAACGCCGCGCCGCGATGGTCGCCGAGTTCCCGCCCCAGCACCATCCCATCGTGCGCACGCATCCGGAGACGGGCGAGCGGGTGTTGCAGCGCGACAATCAGGATGCGAGCGCAGCGACAATCAAGATGAGAATCGCG
>NZ_CAXSHH010000071.1:0-11796 GCF_964237155.1 uncultured Sphingomonas sp.
GGCAGCCTTGAATCAACAAGCGATCACGCCGTCAACCTTTGTCCACGAGGCCTAGGCGAATGCCTTCTGGCGCTCGACCGTGCGGCGTCCACGCACCCCGGCCCGGTGACGATCGTCGCGCTCGCCAACGACTGCTCCGACAGGACCGTGCCGCTGCTCGAGCGCATGCGCCTTAGTCACGCGCGGCTGCGCTGGTCGGCGGTGGCGTTGCCTTCGGGCAAGCAGCATGCGGGATGGGCGCGGCGATTGGCGCTCGACGCGGCGGCGGCTGAGCTGCGGGACGGGGAAGACCTGTTGCTGTCGACGGACGCGGACACCAACGTCGATCCGCACTGGATCGCGCGCACCGCGACGCACATGGCGGCGGGCGTCGATGCGGTCGCCGGGCGCGCGCACACCAAGCGCGAGCAGCGCGCGGCGCTGGGGCCGATCGCGTTCGACCGGCTGAACATGCTTGGGCGCTACCACACCGCGCTCGACCGGTTGCGCGCGGCGGCGGAGCCCGTCGCGCACGATCCCTGGCCGCGGCATTTCTATGAGGGCGGGGCGAGCATCGCACTGACGCTGGGGCTGTATCGCCGGATCGGCGGCGCGCCGACGCCGCCCGTGGCGGAGGATCGTGCGCTGTTCGCGCTGATCCGCGCGCATGGCGGATTGGTCCGCCACCCGATCGACGTGCGCGTTTTCACTTCGTGCCGCTTGGCGGGCCGCGCGCCCGGCGGGATGGCCGACACGGTGGCCGAATGGATCGCGCAGGACGAGGACGCGCCACTGCACGAGACCTACCGCGTGGACGTCGCGCTCTTGCCCGGTGGCCGCGCCCGGGGGGACCGGCTCACCTTCCGGACGCTGCCCGCCGCGATCGCCGAGGCGCGGGCACGTATCCGGGCGCTCCGCACCGACCTAGCGGCGGACCCACAGATCAAGCCGGTATCCCTCGCGGCGGTCGGCGCGGAGCGGCTGGGCGGCGTCCCCCAGACATTCGGCCAGCTCGCGCACCGCGTCGTCGCCGCTCCGGGGATAGTCGGTCTCTCCCGTCCAATGGACGAGGAGGAGGTGGCCGCGTGACCGCACCGCTGCGGCGAGCCAAGCCGCGAGCCGCGCGATGTCGTCACCGTCGAGGTAATACACGACCTCCGACAAGAGGATGAGGTCGAACGTGCCCCCCGGGGCCTCGGTCGGCATGCGGCGGCGTTCGAAGGCGACGTGCGGCAGGTCGGCGCAGCGCGCCCGCGCGGCGGCGAGCGCGGTGGGGGATACGTCGAGCGCCAACAACCGGTCGCAGCGCGGGGCCAGCCGGGCCGTCAGCACGCCGTTCGCGCAACCGACCTCCAGCGCGTCGGCGTAACGGTCGCGTGGCAGGGCGGCGAGCGTGTGGTCGTATTTCGCGGCCTCGTAGGAACTGGTCTCGAAATCCCAAGGATCGCCGCGTTCGCTGAACAGGCGCTCGAAATAGTCGGGCGGGATCGATCGCTCGCGCCGACCGCCTACCACCAGAGGTCCCCGACGGCCCCGTCCCCTTCGCTCCAACAATCCGCCTCCAGCCAGGCGGCGGCGGCGCGGTCGCGCGCCTGGTCGGGGGCGGGCTGGCGCAGGTACAGCCCCAGATCGCGGGTGATGCGATCGATCCGGCTCCCCTCGAAGAACGAGGCGGTGCCGACGCCCCGGGCCGCGGCCTCCATGACGAGCAGCCCCGCCTCCTCGACGACGCCGCGCGTCATCAGCACGAACGGGATCGCGCGCGGGTCCGCGGCCTCCGCCGACAGGGCCGCGCGGCGGACCCAGTCGCCCGCGCTCCGCACGGCGACAACGCAGTCGGCGAACCGGCGACGCTGGACAGGATCGACACCCTTGCCGGTCTCGATCAGATGATCGCGCATGTGACGCACCAGCGCCTCGGCCGCACCGAGTTGGACGGCGGTGAAACGCCATGCGCCCGCGCTGAAGCGGGGTTCGCGCTCGTAATCGCCGGGCGCGCCGATCAACGCCTCCGGCCCGACGATCATGCCGTCGAAGTCGAACAGGCCGCTGCCAGTCCCGCGCATCCCGCGTACGCGCCAGGCCTCGTTGTCCGATCGGTCGACGAGGCCTGCGATGTCGACCAGCACCAGTTGCTTGGCCCCATCGGGTCGCCGCGCGGTGATCAGCGCATCATCGATGAAGCCGCCGCCCGTCGCGAAGCTTTTGGCCCCGCCCAGCCGCCATCGGCCGTCGCCCGCCGGCGCGATCGTCATTCCCGGCTCGGGCTCGGTGTTCCAGACGCCCGCCACGCGTCCATCCGTCAGCGCGGCGCGCTGCCGGTCGTCGCCATATGCGGACACGAGCTGCGCGGCGTTGACATGCCCCTCATAGATGCGGCCAAGGCTTAGATCGGCCCCGCCGACGAGCCGCAGCACCCGGTCCAGGGCCTCGACCGCGCCAGGCATGGTCAGCATCGTGAAACCGGTGAGCGCCCCGGCGTCGTCAAGCGCGCGGAGGCGGTCTGCCGGAAAGGCCTCCGGCCCATTCGCCCGGTCCCATTCGCGCGCCAGGACGCGTACGGCGTCGACGATGCCGGACGGGGTGCGCGCCGTCGGTGCGAAGCCGATCGACGTCCCGGCGTCGATCGATCGAACGTCGGTGCGCCGCACCGCTGTCGCCTGTGTCATATCCGCTCAACGCGCTTGCCGCCCGCCTGTTGCACTTGGCGGGAACGCCGCGGGCGCGCCGTCGTTGACGGGTATCTTCATGGTTCAGCGAGGGTTTCCCATGGCGTCGGCGGCGGTCACCAGATTCAACGAGGTCGTGAACCCGGTCGACGGCGACCGCGACCACCCGCAGCGCGGCGTGCCGAGCACCGCCGCGATCGGCGGCCATCCGATCCATCCGATGATCGTGCCCTACCCGATCGCGTTCCTGACGGGGGCGGTGGCGAGCGATGTGGTCGCGCGGCGGACGGCCGACCCCTTCTGGTCGCGCGCATCGCGGTGGCTGCTGGGCGCGGGGATCGTCACGGGGCTGGCGGCGGGAGCGGTCGGCGCGGTCGATTACTTCACCATCAAGCGCGCGCGCGAGAAGAAGACGGGCAAGCTTCACGCATACGGCAATCCGCTCGCGATCGGCCTGGCCGGAGCGAGCCTGCTCGCGCGCCGGAACGACGGCGACCAGTCGCCCGGCAACGGCGCCTTCGCGCTCAGCCTCGCGACGGCGGGGCTGGTCGGCGTCACCGGTTGGGCGGGAGCGGAGTTGTCCTACCGCCACATGGTCGGGGTGATCGGCGCGAACGACCAGCACGATCATGCCGAAAAGCAGGTCGTCGACTAAGGCGCGCCCTTTCGGATGGTTAGGCCGGACTAACCTGATCTTCATCGGCATACGCCTATGCCGCGCCGGTGAACCTCGCGCATGCCTTGCCAGGACGAACCGCGATCTCGATCGGTGCGATCTATCTGGTCGTCGCGGTCGCGACCATAGGCTCGACCCGCTTTGGCGGCGGGGCGGCGGTGTTGTCGCTTGCCAGCTCGGTGCTGATCGCTGGCCTGATCGTGTCGCCGCGCCGCCAATGGCCGGGTATCCTGATATCGTGCGCGTGCGCCAGCACGGTCGCGAGCGCGACGGTGGGCGTCGGACCCGCCGCCGCACCCATGCTGGCCGTCGCGAACATCCTCGAAGGGCTGATCGCGGCCCTGCTCATCAAGCGCTTCCGACTGCAACGCGACCCGCTCGACTCGCTCGGCAGTCTCGGCTTGCTGGTGCTGGCGGTCGGCGTGATCGCTCCGGCCGCGGTCGCGCCGGCGGCTGCGGCGTTGATCGCGCACGCGACAGGAACCTCCTTCGCGGTCAATCTGGTCCTGTGGTTCACCGGGCACGGCCTAGGCAACATCACGGCGGCGCCCGTCTTCACGCTGGTGGCATCCGGCGCGGTCGGGCGTTGGGTCGGGTCGGCGTCGCGCGAGCGGCGGTTGGAGGCGGCCGGGCTGCTTGCCCTGGTCGTGGCCGTCACCGGGTCGGTCTTCGCGCAGGCCCTGCTTCCGCTGCTGTTCCTGCCGGTGTTGCCGGCGATCGTGGCGGCCTTTCGCCTCGGCCGCATCGGCGCGGCGGCGTCGGTGGCCATCATCGCGGTGGTGGGTGGCGCGTTCAGCGCCGCCGGTTCCGGACCGGTCATGCTGGTCGCGGGCGACCCGACGCTGCGCGCGCTATTCTTCCTGTTCTATCTCGCGGTGACGGTGCTGACGGTGCTGCCCGTCGCGGCCGAGCTGCGCCATCGCCGCACGGTGTTCGACCGGCTGCGCGAGAGCGAGGCGCGCTACCGTCTGCTCGCCGACCATAGTTCGGATATCGTCCTCAATCTCGATGCGGAGGGCTTCATCCGCTACGCTTCGCCTTCGATCGCGCGGATCGGCGGCCATGATCCCGACGCGGTGATCGGGATGTGCGGCACGTTGCTGGTCTTACCCGAATACCGGAAGGTCGTGACGGAGGCGCACCTCGCGGCGATGGCCGACCCCGATCGGACCGTCACCGTCGAATATCGCGCCGCCACCGCCGATGGCGAGGTTCGGTGGTTCGAGATCCGCACGCGCGGCGTCCGCGACGAGACGGGCGCGGCCACAGGGGCCGTCGCCGCGATCCGCGACATCGATCACCGCAAGGCGGTCGAGGGCGAGTTGTCGCATGCGGCGGCAACCGATCCGCTGACCGCGCTCGCCAACCGGCGGGTCTTCGATGCGGCGCTCGGCCGGATGCTGGCCGGCGAGGGTGGCGGATGCGTCGCGATCCTCGATCTCGACCACTTCAAGTCGGTCAACGACCGGCATGGCCACGAAGCGGGCGACCGGTTGCTCGTGGCGGTCGCCGAGGGCGTGCGGGGAGCCCTGCGCGACGGCGACCTGATCGCGCGGCTCGGCGGCGAGGAGTTCGGCGTGCTCCTGCCCGCCGCCGACCGCGAACACGCGCGGGCGGTATGCGAACGGCTGCGCCGCATCGTCGCGGAGGCGCGGGTGCCGGTGACGGGCGGGGTCGTCCAAGTTACCGCCAGCGTCGGGATCGCCACCGCTTTCCCCGGCACGGAGCGTACAGCCGTGCTGCGCGCTGCGGACGAGGCGCTCTACCGCGCCAAGGCGGAGGGTCGCGACCGGGTCGCCCTGGCGGCCTAACCGGGGTCATGGGCGCGGCGAGTAGCGCGCGCGCGCGAAGCGGTGGAAAAGGCCGTCAAGGAAAAGACCAGGAGCCTTACGGCGACCCGGATCGATCGCCCAGCGCCCCGCGAAAGCATCCCGACCCCGCCTGGCCTGCCAGTGGTCGGCCACCTGCACCAGATCGCATGGTCGGAACTTGTCGGCCATCTGCTACGCGTATCGCGCGACTATCTGGACGGCATCTTCAAGCTTGGATTCGGCAGCCGGACCGCGTCGTTCGTGACCGATCCCGACCTGATCGCCGAGCTGTCGGACGAGACGCGGTTCCGCAAGATGCCCGGCCCGGGCCGGGTCTGCGGGTGGTGCGCCGCTTCGCGGGGCACGGGCTGTTCACCGCGCTCGGCGACGAGCCGAACTGGGGCAAGGCGCAGTGGATCCTGCTCCCCGCCACCAGCCAAAACACGATGCGCGGCTATTTCGACATGATCGTCGCGGTTTGCGAGCAGCTGGTGGGGGCGACAAACGGCCCGATTACGCCGATGTCGCCAAGCTTCCGGTGATCGAGCGCATCCTGAACGAGGCGCTTCGTCTGTGGGCGACCGCGCCCCCTTACACCGTCGCGCCGTACGAGGACGCGGTGATTGGCGGGCGGTGGCATTTGCGGAAAGACAGGCCGGTCAACGTTTTCATGCTGGGTCTTCACAGGAACGCGAAAGCCTGGCCCGACTCGGAGGAGTTCGACATCGACCGCTCGCTGCCCAAAAACGTCGCGACGCACCACCCGCATGCCTATAAGTCGTTCGGCGACGGCGAGCGCGCCTGCATCGGCCGGCAGTTCGCGATGGCCGAGGCCAAGATAGCGATGGCGATGCTGCTTCGCGCCTTTTCGGTCAGCGACCCGCATGGGTACCGGCTACGGATCAAGGAGACGCTGACAATCAAGCCCGAGGAGTTCTTCATCCGCGTGCGGACGCGCCAGCCGCATGAGCGATTGCAACTCGGCACCGGCGAGGCCGTGGCGGAAGAGGTCGAGGTCGGTGCGATCGCCGGCACGGGCCAGCGGTTTGCTGTGCTGTACGGCGCGAGCCTTGGCACCGCGCGCGACATCGCAGAGGAGCTGGCCGAGCGCGCGCGCGTCGACGGGTTCGAGGTGGTCGTGCGATCGATGGACGACTCTCTTCGCGACGGCGCGGCGCCCGAGGACAAGGTGATCGTCATCGTGGCGGCCACCTATAATGGCCGCGCGCCCGACTCCGCGGTCGAAGTCGAGCGCGCGCTCGACGCGGGGGCCTTCGAGGGTGCGGACTGGTCGGGCGCGCGCTTCGCGGTGCTCGGCGTCGGCAACAGCCAATGGCCGAACTACCAGCATTTCCCCAAGCGGGTCGACGCGGCGATCGAGGCGACGGGCGCGACCTGGCTGCTCCCGCGCGCGGAGGTGGACGCGAGCATCGGGGGTTCGCGAGCGGCTATATGGCGGGGGTGGAGTCGGGCGCGCGGGTGTTCGGCTATGTACGCCACCCCAACCCGCCCTTCGCGCCGCCCGCCGATCCGGGCGTGCCGATGTTGCTGATCGGGCCGGGCACCTGCTTCGCGCCGCTCCGGGGTTTCCTCCAGGAACGTGCCGCGCGGAACGCGGCGGGAGAGGAGGTCGCGACCAGCCTGCTGGTGTTTGGATGCCGCCACCCCGATCACGATTGGTTCTGCCGCGCCGAGATGGAGCGGTGACGCGACGAGGATGTGGCCGCCCTGCTGCTCGCCTATCCCGCCGGGCCGTCGCATCCCTGGCGCTTCGTTCAGGACGCGTTGTGGGCGGAGCAGGAGCGCATCTAGGCGATTCTGCAGGCGGGCGCGTCGGTGTTCCTGTGCGGCGACGGCAAGTTCATGGCTCCCGCGGTGCGCGACCCGCTGATCCGTATCTGGATGAGCCAAGTCGGCGGCGATCACGCGTGGGGGTCGGAGTGGTTGAACGGCTTGATGAAGACTGGGCGTTTTCACCAGGATGTGTTTGGTTTCGGGAAGTAATCAACATGACGAGCATGTCACTTCCCCATTCGCCCTGAGCTTGTCTAAGGGTCGTCCGTCCTACAGACGGTTGTAAGAAGGACGACGCTTCGACGAGCTCAACACGAGCGAGAGAGAGTACAGTGCTCGATGGGCCTGATCAACACCATCTATTCCTACGGACAGACGGTCGCGATCTCGTTCACGTCGGACCGTGCGATGATGCCCGATCCGGCCGCCTACGCCGACGCGCTTCGCGACACGTTCGCCGCAATGCGCGCGGCCGTCGTGAAACCAAGCGCCGCGCCGCCTGTTGAAGCCAACGAGAACAAGCCGGAACCTAAGTTAAGAAAGCCGGCCAACCGCTGAGGAGAAGCACAATGGCAGATGCCAACGAAAAGCAGGGTGCCGAAATGGGCGCGAACGCCGGGGCCGCCGCAGGCGCCGCCGCCGACAAGATGCGCGACGGGGCGCAAAAGGCGCAGGGCGTGTTCGCCGAGCAGGTGGTCGATCCCGCCAAACGCGCGGGAGAGGCGATGCGCGCCGGCGGTCAGAAGGTCGCGGAGAACACGTCGCAGATCGGCGTCAAGATGATCGATCAGGCCCAGAACAACACGCAGGAGGCATTCGACGCCATGCGCCGCGCCGCGCAGGCCAAGGATCTGTCGGAGGTGATGCGCATCCAGGGCGATTATCTTCGCGAGCAGAGCACCCGCTCGATGGGTCAGGCGCGCGAGATCGGCGAACTCATCATGCAGTTCGGCCGCGACGCGGTCAGCGGCATGCGGGGCGGCACCGGCGGTCAGAACTGAGTCGGTTCAGGTGCGGGAGCGGTGCCCGGTGCCGCCCCCGCCTCGATGCGACGGAAATGGGGTCGAGATGCTCATTCAGGGCTTGCATCACGTCCAGCTCGCCATGCCGCCGGGCGGCGAAAACGATGCTCGGGCGTTTTACGGGGATGCGCTGGGCATCGCTGAGATCGCCAAGCCGCCCCATCTGGCACAACGCGGCGGATGCTGGTTCGAGGATGGGACGGTCCGGATCCATCTTGGTGTCGATCCCGACTTCAGGCCAGCGCGCAAGGCACATCCTGCGTTGATGGTGAGCGACCTCGCCGCCCTGGTCGCGCGGCTCGAGGCGAGCGGGCATCGACCCATGCCTGACCAGCCACTCGAGCGGTTCGATCGCCTGTATGTCGACGATCCGTTCGGAAACCGCATCGAACTCATGCAGCCCCGATCGGGCTTTTAAGCGGCCTCCGATCGGCGCTCGGATGGGCTGATATGATATCCTCGTTGCATCGATCACCCGATGGCTCAGGCGTGGCCCGCATGCGGATAGACCCAGGCCTTCATTCCTTCGCGCTTGAAGGGTGCCCAGCCGTCCTCCGTCTGGCAAAGGCGGTCGGCGACCGCGTAGAGGACGGCGGGGTTGACGCCCAACCCGCAATGGCTGCCATGGACCTCGATATTGTCGGTGCTCGCCGTCTCTGGCTCGCGGCAGTTCCGCCAGGCCACGACGCCGTCCTCGCGCGAATAGATCGCGGTCGAGGGAACTGGCGGGGGGAGCATGCTCTCCTCCAGCTGGCCGCGCGTGTGCGGGTCGTCGATCTTCTGCCCGGTCATCGCCTCGTACAGCCGCCAGACGTTCGTGGCGCGGGGGCTGCCGGCGAAGGGCGAGCCGAGCGTGATCACCTGGCGCACCGCGTCGGGCGCGCGCCTGGCGACGAGCCGCGCCATGATGCCGCCCAGGCTCCAGCCGACGATGCTGACCGTCTGGCCGGTCTCCTCGTGGATCTCGCGTAGCTTGGCGACGAGGTGCTCGCCCTCACGCCCGATCGCGCGGGGGCCGAGATTGCGGCCAAGATCCCAAGCCCGTGCGTCATAGCCAAGCCTGGTCAGGAAGCGGCGGAGCACGCCCGTCGAGATGTCGCTGGACATGAAGCCGGGAAGCACGAGCACCGGATGCCCGTCGCCGCGCGGCGCGGTAGCGAGGAGCGGGCCCGCGGCGGCGGCCAGCGACCCCAACTCGGCGAGGGCGCGTGGCAGTTCAATCAGTGCTAGGAAGGCGGAGGGGGGACGCGGCTGGTCGGCTGCGCGGGGTTCGTGGATGGCGGTCGCGATGGTGAGGACTCCGGGTGTCATAGGCTTATAATGCACTGCATCATAAATAGTTCATACTACGCCAAATGCATCGTGCCGCGCCGCGACCCGGCCCGCATCGTAGGATAGGATCGCGAGGTCGAACGTCGCCCCGGTCGGGTCGCGTACATGGTCGCGGAGCAGAGCCTCGCCACGAAATCCCAAATTCTCGAACAACGTCACGGCGCCCGTCTGGTCCGGGGTCATCTGCGCGATGAGCTTGGCCAGCCCGCGCTCCTGCGCGATCGCGAACACGCCTTCCAGCAGGTCGCGGCCGAGCCCCGCGCCACGTCGGTCGGCGGAAACGAGTAGGCGAACCTCACCGACATGCGGACTCCATCCTAAGGGGTCGCGGACGAGCGCGGCGGTGCCGATCAGCGCGCCCGTCCCCTCATCCTCGGCGACCAGGCTGTCGATCCAGCCTTCCGCGATCGCGGCGAGCCACGCCTCGACGACGCGCGGATGGCGCAGGTCGCGGCCAAGAAAGAGCAGGTCGTGCTCGGGCAGCGCGGCGGCGAACGCGGCCATGCCCTCGCGGTCGGCGGGGTCGAACCGGCGCACGCGGTGGCTCATGTCGATCGTACCCCCAGCCACTGGTTCAGCTTTGGCCATAGCCGCTTCACCGCATTGCCGCCCGCCACCAGGCTGACATGCCCGCCCTTCAGCACGACCTCCTCCTTGTCGGTCGCACCGACCATGCCGAGGAGCGGCGCGGACGCTTCGGTCGGCACGATGTGATCGTGCCGCGCGGCGACGTGGAGGAAGGGCGCGGTGATCGCGGCGAGATCGACCGTCCGCCCGCGTAGCTCGAGCGTGCCGTTCGCCAAGCGGTTTTCCCACATCAGGAGCTTGACCGTCTGGCGGAAATACTCGCCCGCGAGCGGCAGGATGTCGGTGGCCCAGCGGTCGAACATGCGGAACGAGCGGACATACTCGTCATCATGCAGTCCCTCGTACACGCGCGCGATCGTGGTCGCGCGGGTGCCGGGACGGAGCATGTCGAAGGCGGTGTAGAGGTAATCGCCCGGGCAGTTGCCGAAGGTGTCTACCAGCCGGTCGACATCGAAAAAACGTCGGTCGGCCCAGGCCTGGAACATGTCCATCCGCGAGAAATCGACGGGGGTGGTGAAGGTGACCAGGTTCGCAAGCTTGCCTGCCCCCTCCAGCGCCGCCCAGAGGAGCGAGAGCACGCCGCCGAAGCAATAGCCGATGACGCTAACGTCGGACTCGCCCGTCTCGGCGGCGACGCGCGCCACCGCCTGGGGCAGGAAATCGAGGACGTAGCTCTCCAGCGTCAGCGCCTTCTCGTCGGCGCGCGGCGGGGCCCAGTCGAGCATGAACACGTCGAAGCCGGCGTCGAGCAGGTACTCGATCAAGCTTTGCCCCGGCACCATGTCGAAGATGTAGCCGCGGTTGGTGGTGGCCATCACGAGCAGGATCGGCACGCGGTAGACGTCGTCGACGCGCGGGCGGTAGCGGTAGAGGCGCATGGTGCCGCGCTCGATCAGCACTTCCTTGGGACTGATGCCGAGCACGGGGGCGGGGGACGTGAAATAGCCCAGCCCCTTGATGTTGCGCGCCATCGCGCGATTGAACTCGCGCCGCGCGGTATCGAGGAGGTCGGGTCCGGGGGCGGGGGCGGTCACCCCTCGGGCAGCGCCGACGGTTGGCGACCGCGCGTCGGGCCGGCGGGAACGGGCTTGTCCGCGACGCCGGCGATCGCGTCGATCTTGGCCTCCATCCGGAACAGCGCGCCCTCGATGCGCGCCAGGCGGGCGGACAGGTCCTCGACCTCGCCGCGGCTGGGCATATTGGCGGCGGCGAGCGCGCGTTCCATCAGGCCGTGGATCGCCGCCTGCGCCTGTGCGCCGGCGCTGCTCGCGCCGCCGATGAGGCGGGCGACCTCGTCGGTCGTGCCCATCTGCCCACCGAGCGAGTTGGTCAGCTTCTCCCACTCGCCGATCATCGTGCGGAACAGCGCGGTGGGATCGGGCGGGGTGGTCGACATGGGTGCATCCTCGACTTCCGACCCGCCTCCGTCAAGGGCGGCGGCGCGGTGTCTCGGGCGCGGGCGGGACGGCCGGGAGCGGCTCGTCCGCGCGCGGGGTACCCGACGCGCTTACGGGAAGCGGCCCCCGCGCCGTCGTCTCCAGCGTCGCGTCGCCGCCGAGCGCGCGGTAGAGCGCGACGCGGTTGGTCGCGGCCGCCAGTTGCGTCGCGACGAAGGTGCGCTGCGCGGTGTAGGCGGAACGCTGCGCGTCGAGCAGCGTCAGGAAGGTGTCGATCCCGCCCCGGTAGCGCGCGTCGTTCAGCCGCAGCGTCTCGTCGGTCGCGTCGAGCAGCAGCTGGCTGGCGCGGAGTTGTTCGGCGATCGTGCCCTGGCGCGCGAGTGCGTCCGCGACCTCGCGGAAGGATATCTGAATCGCGCGTTCATAGCCCGCCAGCGCGGCGTCGCGTTGCGCCCGCGAGAACTCGACATTCGCGCGCGCCGCGCCCGCGCGGAAGATCGAATAGCTCGCGGTCGGCGACACCGAATA
>NZ_CAXSHH010000072.1:0-11688 GCF_964237155.1 uncultured Sphingomonas sp.
TCGGGAGCGCGTCCGGAGCGCCGTAGCCGCTCGCCAGCGCCACGAACGAGCCCGACCGGTCGGTCTTGGGGAAGGCGCGCGTGTCCCAGCGTGGCTCGCCTCCGCCGGTCCGGGGCCGAAGCCAGATCTGGAACATCCGCGTCGGAACGTCCTGCTCGTTATATTCGGAATGGCGGATGCCGGTGCCCGCGCTCATCACCTGCACGTCGCCGGCCTGGGTGTGCCCCTTGTTGCCGATGCTGTCCTCGTGCGTGAGGACACCATCGCGGACATAGCTGATGATCTCGATGTCGGCGTGCGGATGCTGCGGAAAACCGGCCTTCGGAGCGATCTCGTCGTCGTTGAGGACGAACAGGTTGCCGACCGCGACATGGGCGGGATTGCCGTGGCCGCCGATCGCGAAATGGTGCTTGGCCTTGAGCCAGCCAAGGTCGCCGCCGCCGATCTCGGCCAGGGGTCTGTGTTGCAGCATCGTCGGTCGCTCCGGTTGGGGCGACTCCAGGCGTTCCGCCGGTGTCGCCCGCCGCCCGTTTCGCAGGCGGCCATCAATAGGTCGGGTCGGGGGCTCGGGTCAGGGGCTCGGGTCGCACGACATCGCGACACCGAGCCGATCAGGTGCGGATTAGGCGGCGAGCGCCTCGATCTGGGTCGCCGCCTTGGCGAGCGCGGCCGCCTTGACCTCCTCCCCCATGTTCAGCCCTTCGGCCCGCACGACGGACACGTCGGTCACGCCCATGAAGCCGAGCACGCCCGTGAGGTAGGACTCCTGGTGGTCCATGGACGCCGCCGGGCTGTCGCCGCTATAGACGCCGCCTCGCGCGGAGGCGATGAACGCCCGCTTGCCCTTGGGCAGCAGGCCCTCGGGACCGGCGGCGGTATATTGAAAGGTCCGGCCGGCGACGCAAACCCGGTCGATCCACGCCTTGAGCTGCGTGGGCACGGAGAAGTTGTACATGGGCGCGCCGATGACGATGATGTCGGCCGCGAACAGATCGTCGATATAGGCGCCGCCGATCTCGAGATCCGCGCCCAGTACGGGGGTGGCGGGGGTTCCCCCCTGGAGCACGGCGATGTGCTCGCCCGTCAATTGTGACGTCCCGTCGGCGGCCAGGTCGCGGTAGATGACCTTGGAGCCCGGCCGCAACGCCTGCTGCCGCGCGACGATCTGGGCCGAGAGCGTGCGGCTGGCCGAATAGCCGCTAAGGATGCTGGAGTCGATGTGGAGGATGGTCATGGGAAGGTACTCCGAAGAACGCGGGGAAGGCGCGATTGGTTGGGGCGACAGGAAGGATTTGAGGGCGCTGAACATGATCGCTAACTTCGTATCCCCGCGCGCTTCGGACCAGCGGGGTAATTCCGACGGACTCCATCGGTTCAGCCGATGCCTGGCCGGCGTCGACACCCCTGTCGGCGTACCGCGGCCAAGACCTCGACTTGTCGCCGGTTGTCCGAACGCACGGGGGGACGCCGTCGGTCGCTCCGTTTCGAGACGTCTGCTCCGGCCATCCATCGCCGTAGCGGCTCGCAATGACGATCGCCCGGAACTGCGATAAGGGGTGTCTTCCGGCTCACATTGCGTGAAACAAATCGATGCGGCAGGCGCACGATCGTTGAAGCGCAAACCGCGATCGGTGCGACGGACGCACAATGCCGGTCCGGCCGCTCGCGAATGGCGAACGGGGGTTGGCTAGAAGATGGTCGGAACCGTCCGCGAAGTACCCGCAATCGTTCCGATTGGGATGGTTGATTGGGAAAGCCGCTTACCGGCGATGGGTGGCGTCCCGTTGAACATCGTAGGTGCCGCGGGCCTCCTCGATCCGAGGCCAATGGGCTTTGATCCAAGCGGTGAGACCCTCCAGCGACGGCAGAAGGCTCGCGCCCATCTCGGTCAGTTCGTACTCCACCCGCGGTGGGACCTCGGCGAAATAGTGACGGCTCAGCAGGCCGTCGCGTTCGAGGTTCCGGAGCGTCACGGTGAGCATTCGCTGCGTGATGCCGTCGATACCGTTCTTCAGTGCCGAAAAGCGCAGCCGGTGGCCGGGGGTGAGCGCCAGTAGCGAGAGGGCAAGGATCGTCCACTTGTCGCCCAAGCGCGGCAGAACGCCGTTGGGTGCGCATGGACGCAGGAGCGGGCCATGCTCGGTTTGTTCATAGGGCCGCCCATGGATCATCTGGGTCAACGGTATCCTCCTTGTGCCCGAGGCAGTCCCATGTGCCGCCTTCCGCCATGTTTTCATGGGTATATATGAGTAACCCTTGCGTGATCACGAGGGTATCCACATGGCAGACGACAAGAAAACGGTGCTGGTTTTCGGCGCGACCGGGCAGCAGGGCGGATCGGTCGCAGCCGCTCTTTTGGCGGCGGGCTGGCCGGTGCGGGCCTTCGTCCGCGACCCTGCCGGCGCGAAGGCGAAATTGCTCGCGCAAGCCGGCGCGGAGGTCGTTGAGGGCGATCTCGCCGACGACGCCGCGATCCGGGCGGCGATGGCCGATGCCTATGGCGTGTTCAGCGCGCAGCCGAGTTCGGGACAGGGTGCGGTCCACAACGTGACCGACGAGGAGGAGGTCCGCTACGGAGTGACGATCGCCGACCATGCCGCCGAGGCCGGCGTCCGTCACCTCGTTTATAGCTCCAGCAATGCGGCACGGGACGAGCCGTCCGGTATGGGCCACTTCGACAGCAAGGCACGGATCGAGCGGCATGTGCGGACGCTCCCGATCACCATCACGATCATCCGGCCGGCGGCTTTCATGGAGATGCTGATGATGCCCGGCTTCGGCCTGCCCGAGGGACATTTCACGTTCTTCATGCAGCCCGATCAGAAAGTGCAGGTGCTCGCCGTCGAAGACATCGGCAAGATCGTCGCGGCGATCTTCGCGGACCCAAACCGCTTCGCGGGTGAGACGCTGGAGATCGCCAGCGATACCGTGACCGGCAATGGTTTGGCGGAGACGTTCACCCAAGCGGCGGGCAAGCCTATTTCCTATCTGCGCTTCCCCGACGACGTGCTCGCCGGCAATCCTTTCCTTGCCGGGCTGACCAGGCTGGTCGACGATGGCCGGCTTGCCGGCCACGCCGATCTGGCGCTTCTGCGGACGCTCGCCCCTGGGTTGCTGACGTTCCACTCGTGGCTTGCCGGGGCCGGCCGTCCCGCCTTTCACGCAGCCCTGGGTACCGATGGCGTTTGGAGCTACGACAAGTAGCTGTAGCGGCTCGCAGTGATGATCGCCCGGAACTGCGATAGCGAACCGTGTTTGGCTTACATCGCGTGAGACGGATCGAGCCGTCCGCTCACGAACCGCACAACGGAATGGGCGACGGCAAGCGCCCCAAAAACAGTTGGAGGGCGGCCTTACATGGCCGTCCCGCCCTGGACCGCGAGCGTCGCATGGTGAAGCCTAGATGAGCCCGCGTTCGATCAGGCTTCTCGCTGTATCGATGATCGATTCGGGTGCTGGTCTCGGCCGCCAATCCAGCATCCGCTCCGCCTTCGCGGAACTATAGAGGGTCCGCACCCCGAGATTGGGTGCCAGTTGCGCCAGCTCCGCGTTGAACAACCCGCCCAATCGCACGATGATGTCAGGCAAACCGCGTGTGGAAACTCTTGTCGCTCGCGGACCCAGCTCGTCGCGCAGGAGTCTGGCGATGTCGGCGAACCACAGGAAATCGCCTGACCCGATGAATCTTTGACCGGCGGCGACGGGCGACAGCATCGCCTTGACGTGCAATGTCGCCAAGTCCCGGACGTCGACGATACCGAATCCGATCCGAGGAAGCGCCGGCATCTTTCCCTTCAGCATCAATCCCACGACATCGACCGAGGCCGAATAATCACGGCCCAGCACCGGCCCCTGAATGGAGGACGGTAGAACGGTGGTCAGCTCCATACGCCCACCAGCGGCCCTGATGAACGCCCAGGCATCCGCTTCGGCCAGCGTCTTGGCGCGAGGGTAGTCGTAGATCTTCTTGGGAGGGAGGTCCGTCCAGACCGCCTCATCCGCGCCGGCTCCCTTGATCCTTGGCGAAGCCGCCGCCGTCGATGAGGTGGCGACGACACGCTTCACGCCGGCCCTCAGCGCGGCTTCCAACACCCGCCGCGTGCCCTCGCGCGCCGGGGTGATGACATCTTGTCCACGGTACTCGCCGGTCGGCATCGGCGATGCGACATGAACGACGTAGTCGGCCCCCGTGACGGCCCGGTCCCAGCCGTCGTCGCTTAACAGATCAGCCGCGAAGAAGGTCAGGCGGTCGCCGGGATCCACCTCGCCGGCGATCATGGCGCGGACGTCTTCCTCGCGGCGCAGGTCACGGACGGTCGTGCGCACCTGATACCCCTGCCGCAGCAGCTCGATGACGACCCAGCTGCCGACGAAGCCCGATCCACCCGTCACGACGACCTCGGCCATCCGCACCCCCGAAAGACGTTTCAAATACTCATCGACGGAAGCCGTCGATCACCATACATCGATTTGCGACATAGGATGAATGAAGCAAGTAGGATGAAAAACCATAGCAAGGTTGAAAGCCGGGCAAGCATTGCTTCCGAAGAGGAGTGCCCAAGCGTTTGCCGACCCGTCGATGCGGAAGTCGCGGACTTCCGCAAGGCTATCCGGGCATTGGCCGGAAAGTGGAAGATGGAGATAATGGCGAATCTCGCGGATGGCCCCCGTCGCTTCGGAGACCTGGGGCGCTGTCTTCCGGGTATAACCCAGCATATGCTGACCGCGCAGTTGCGGGAGCTCGAGGGCAGCGGCTTGCTTGTCCGCACCGCCTATGCCGAGGTTCCACCCCGCGTGCAGTACGAACTGACCGAAGCCGCCTATGCGCTCAGGCCTTTGTTCACCGGGATCCTCGAATGGTCGAAGGCATATGCGGTCGATTTGCGAAAAGGCGACGAATGATCGAGAGCGCGGCGCAGGCGGAAACACGATGATTCGGCCTCATGCGTTCGGCAGCTGTCGGTCATGCTTGCAAAGCTGCTGGAGCGAGGCGTGGAGTGCGTCGATCAGAAACAGGAAGCTTTCGTCGATCGAGTGCGACATTTGAAAGCCGCCCCGCGTCTCGATGTCGGCAAAGCCATGCAATCCGGCCCTGACGATGCGCATCGCATGGACCGATAGATCGTCGGGCACGCCGTAGCTCCTGACGACGGCATCGAAGATCGCGACCGGACGTGAAATCTCGGCCCGTTGCGCACTGGAGTCGATCTTGAGCGCGGTCTGCGTCAGCGCATAAAGGCCGGCATGTTCGATCGCGAAGCGACGATGGGCGGTCGCGATCGAAACAAGCGCGTGACGGCCGGATCGTCCGAGCGCGGCCGTTGTCAGGACATCCGCCAGACGCCGCACCGCGAGCGTGGAGACCCGTAGGATCAGATCCTCGATACCGCCGATATGCTTGTAGAGGCTAGGCGCCGCGACGCCGAGATCGGTCGCCAACCGTGCGAGCGTCAAAGCGGCCAGCCCATGGTCGTCCACGATGGTCGCCGCCGCTTCCGTGACGAGTTCGGGCTTGAGCCCTTCCCTAGGCATGGGCGCGCGCGGAAGCCTTATCGATGCCGATCTTCGTCAGGAACCGAGCGACGGCCGGGTTGACGACCGCCGGGCGCTCGAACATCGGCGCATGTCCGGCGTCGGGCACCATGATCAGCTCCACATCGGCGAAGTTCGACGCCACCCATTCGGCTTCGTCGCGCGGGTTCTTCCAGTCCGGGTCGGCCTCGCCCATGACGACCAGGACCGGCGCCCGGACACGATCGATCCACGGCGCCACGGCACGATGGTCGGCACCGGCGAAGGTGGCGCGGAACGCGGGCCAACGCCCTGGACGTGTCAGCGACACGGTCGAAGCCGCCGCTCGTTCGCCGGCCTTGGCCCCGAGCCCGGGCCACAGCTTGGCCGCATAAGCGCGCCAGACGAATGGGCCCCACGGACGCATGAACGCGGCCCGTAGAACGCGAAGCATCGCATCACCCATGCCGTTGCGGAGAAAGGGGCCCAGGAGGACGAGGCCCGCGACCTGGTCGGGGCGACGTCCCGCCGCGATGACCGCGGCACCCGCCGACAGCGACGCTCCCGCCAGTATGGCCGGCTCTCCTCGACCGAGCACGTCGATCAGCGTCAGGAAATCATCCGCGATCGCTTCGTCGCCATAACGATCGAAGCCGACACTACTGTCGCCGTGGCCGCGAAGGTCGACGCGGGCGACGCGGTAACCGCAGGCCGCAAGGTGCGCGGCCAAGGGCGCGAACGCATCCCGCGTGTCGCCCAACGCCGGCGAGCAGATGATCAGCGGTCCGTCGCCCGCGACCTCCACGGCGAGCTCGCCTCCCGCCGTTCCGACAAAGCTAATAATCATAGCTCCATAGCTAATGGCCATAGCCATGTCGGTCAAGCTCTGCTTTCCGTGCGGTCCTCCGACATCGAGCCGGCCACGGATTGGGACCAATCCGATTCATGGTTCAGCCGGCGCCGACGAGGAGCGGCGGAAGCGACGTTCTCGCTCCCACCGCTCGCGGCGGCGCCGTATCGGCTCAGGCCGGCACGGAGCGGGTGCCGCGGCCGATGGTCCGAGCGGACCGCGCGTCGAGGCTGAAGGCACCGGCCCCGAACGCCGCGATGTTGAGCAGGCCGCCGGCGATGGCGACGTTCTTGAGGAAATGGATCATCTGGTTTTGATCGGCGAAATCGGAGTGGAAGATCGCCGCGGTGGCGAGCGTGAAGAGCGCGAGCAAGATCGCCACTACGCGCGTGCGGTAACCGAGCAGGAGCAGCAGCCCGCCGCCGATCTCGACCAGGATCGCGACGCCCAGGGCGACCTGCGGCGCCGGGAGCCCCATCGCGCCGATATAGCCCAGCGTCGGACCCGGCGCGGCGATCTTGCTGATGCCGCTCATCAGGAAGAGGACGGCCATCAGGGCCCGGCCTACGGCGGGCATGTATCGTTCGAAGCTGGTCATGATATCGAGTCTCCTGTTTGATCACGAAGGCGTCGCGCGCCATTGACGTCGAGGTCGCCGAGCATCTCGCGTTCGGAGCGACGTGGCTCGCGCGAAGCGCCAGTGGACCGGATATCGCCTCGGCGGATGAATTGGACCAGCCGCCATATTCCGGTATGTACCATCGGCGACAACGATGGACGGAGTGGGTCGTGCTGGATGGACTGTCGCTCGACCAGCTCAGATCCTTCGTCACCACGGTGGAGGAGGGAAGCTTCTCCGCTGCCGGCCGAAAGCTGGGGCGGGCGCAATCGGCGGTCAGCGAGCTGATCGCCAATCTGGAAGGCCAGCTCGGGGTATCGCTGTTCGACCGGTCGGGACGCTATCCCAAGCTTACCCGGGCGGGTGAGGTGCTGCTCGCCGACGCCCGTGGTGTGGTCGAGAGCATCGGTTACATGAAGTCGCGGGCCAGGGGCATGGCGGCGGGCATCGAGGCCGAACTGGCCGTCGCGTTCGACGTGCTTTTTCCTCTGAACGTCATCACGGAAGCGG
This sequence comes from uncultured Sphingomonas sp., assembly GCF_964237155.1. Lineage (GTDB taxonomy): Bacteria > Pseudomonadota > Alphaproteobacteria > Sphingomonadales > Sphingomonadaceae > Sphingomonas. The sequence continues at coordinate 7,491 of NZ_CAXSHH010000072.1, forward strand.
CGAGGGGCTTCCATGAGCGGTTTCCGGACACGCCGCTGCGAGTTTACGTCGAAGCGTTGGGGGGCGCCTATCAGCCGGTGCTCGACGGCCGGGCGAGCCTCGGGGTCGTCGGGTCGCTGCCGCTCATGCCGTCCGAGCTCACGGGCGAAAGGATCGCGAGCGTTACGATGGTCATGGTCGCCGGCGGAAGCCATCCGCTTGCACTGCGCGGCGGCACGATTCCGCGATCGGAGGTCGCGCGGCATCTGCAGCTCGTGCTTACCGACCGCTCGGCGCTGTCGTCCGGTCGCGAATTCGGCGTGCTGTCGTCCTCCACCTGGCGGCTCGCGGACCTGTTCGCCAAGCACGCCTTCCTGCTTGACGGCCTGGGCTGGGGCGGGATGCCGCTTCACGCGGTCGCGGAGGACATCGCGGCGGGAAGGCTGGTGGTTCTGGACGTCGAGGATGTCGGCCCCGGGGGTCTATCGCTGCCCATGTCGGCGGTCTACCCGCCTGCGGCCCCCCCGGGTCCCGCGGCCCGCTGGCTGGTCGACCGGCTTCGGGAATGCGCCGCGGACAAGGCGCACCGGGAAAAATAGGCGCACCCTCCGTCTACCCCGTGGGCGCGAGCGACAATAGAGCATCCAGTCGCGACGTACTCGAAGCGCGCCTTTCATGTGAGGCGTAAGCCCGCGCCTTGCATCGGGACTGAGTGCGCTCAGCCGCCCTGTCATCGCCGTAAGCACGCGCGTCGACAGCCTGTGGCCGGCGGAGACGGCATGCGATGAACGCGAGTTCACCAGGGTGTCTCGCCGCTTGCCTCCACGAAGCGACCGGCCACGGCGTTCTCACCGAGCAGCGCATATTCGACGGGCAGCTTGGCGCCTTCCTTGACCGTCAAGAAGCCGTCATCCCCGGTCAGGTCGGTCTTCACGTAGCCCGGACTGACCGAGTTGACGGACGATCGGCGTGTCGCACAGCTCCTCGGCGAGTTGAACCGTCAGCATGTTCAGCGCGGCCTTGGACGCGTTGTAGCCGATCAGCCGGGCCGAGTAGTACGGCGAAGCCGGATCGCCGTTGAGGGTAAGCGAACCCAGTGAACTGGACAGGTTGACGATGCGGGCGGCCGGTGCCTGACGCAGTAGCGGCAGCATCGCCTGCGTCATCGCCAGCGTGCCGACGAAATTGGTGTTCATGATGCGGCGCGCGGCTTCCAGGGCGCTTGCGGTCGGCGGACCGTCCTCCGTATCGACGATGGCGGCGTTGTTGACGAGGATGTCGAGCCGGCCATGGTCGCCAAGATGGAAAGTCCCGAGATCACCCGCGCGCTCTATCGATCGGTCGTGGAGATCAACAACGAAGCGCTTATTGAAACGTTCGCGCGCCATGTCGGTGCCGCAGCCGCCACGATGCTGGCGAGTGCGTCCGACGCCAGCTTCGCCGACATGGCTACCGTCACCCCGGCGCTCCTGACCACGATCTTCAGTACGGTGTGCAACGTGTTCGAGCGCAACCTGCCCGTCACGGAAGGACACGCCGTCCAAGGTCAGCTCATGGCGATATGCAACGCCTATTTGGGGGCGGTCGGGTCAAACCGATCGTACGCTTGCTGCCAGCGTAGGCTCGCGGCGGATATTCCAAATTCCTTGGGGCAGTGCACGGCGGCTGCTGGCAGGGGCCAGGCTGCTGTCGCTACTGCTGGATGTTTAGTCAAAACCGCAGCCTGAGCGGGGTGGGATTAGCCTATCTTGCGATGCGGCCGCCATGGGCGCTTGGGCGTGAGCGGCGAGCGGGGCGCTCGCGAGCAGTAGGATGGGCAAAAGCGATTTCATGGGCCACCTTTCGGAAAACGTCGTCGTCAAACCCGCGCGACGCGGGCTTGCCTCCTGCCGCAGGGTCGTCCCGAAACCATCCGGCCGCAACGCTTCGCCCGCCGCGCTCATCGGATCGTAACCACGCTCTGTTTAATCCTATGTGGAGAATGCGGGCCGCAGCGGGCCGTCGCCGGGAAGCAAAGCCCGCGATGCATAGGTCGAACCGGCCCATCTCCGCGATCGATATGCAACGCTGGACGACCTTGCCGGCGCGCGCGGCCGGTCAGGACCTGCGACCGTGCGTTCGACTCAGCCGGGGGATGCCCCCACGACCGGAAGCTTCGTGGTCGATCTGAGCCGCCGCAGGATGACGCTGGAACTGACATGCGCCACGCCCGGCAGGTGCGGGAGTATCTTCTTCAGGAAACGCCCATAGCGAGCTGAAGGCTCGCGCACGCCGCTGCGATGCTCCCGCTTACCGGTGCCGCCCGCCTCGGCCCCAGAGACCATCCGTCAGGATCGAGAGATACGCCGCCAAGCTGGCGGCGAGCGAAGCGCCGGTCGGCCAGTCACGGATGTCCGCGGCGGCGTTGATGATCGAGACGAAGACTCGGCTGGCGATGAGAGGGTCCACGGCACGGATCGATCGTTCGGCGATCCCGTCCGCGATCATGCCGGCGAAGTGGCGCTGCATCTGTTCGGTGCGGTGAAGCATCCGCCGTCGCAAGGGCGGCGGTAGCGCCTGATAGGCGTTGGTTCGCAGCAGCGGGTTGAGCCCTTCGATCTGCAGGCGGAACAGGCTCGCGGCGGTCCTCGCCAGCTGGTCTCCCTGGGTTCCGCCGCCTTCCTCGCCGATGATCCTGGCGTGATCGATCAGCGCGAAGCTGCGCCGGAAACAGGCCACCACGAGCTCGTTCTTGTTGTCAAGGTGATGGTAGAAGCTGCCGGTGCTGACACCCAGTTCGGCGGCGATCTTCTCGACGCTCGCCCCGTGATAGCCGTCACGATTGATCAGGGTCGTGGCCGCGTGCAGAAAGCGGCTCTGCGCGTCCAGCAGGTCGGGCTCCTCGGGCGGTGGAGCGCTCGACGGCCAATCGGGCGATCCGGCGAGCCCGGTCGTCAGGATGTCGAGCAGCCGCGCCTCCGCGCGGGAGATGTCCCCGTCCGCGTAACCACCGATCCAGGACGGGATCCAATGCACGGTCGCCAACAGCACGAGCGTCGCGGCCAGCGCCCGTTCGGGATCGGCGATCCTCAAGCCGCCCCGCAACGACGACACGACCTCGACATAGATGGCCGTCAGCATCGCGCGCCGTTCCCCGATCATCGAATGCATGTCGGACAGCAGGGCGTATCGGGGAGCGTCGGTCGGATAGGAGTCCCGCTGCAGCGAAAGGTGAGCGCGAATGAACGACTCGACGACGCGCGAGCCGGTCGTCTCCCGCGCCGCGGTCGCGGCCTGTTCCCGCGTCCAAAGTAGCGTACGTTCCATGCAGCAGAAGGCGAGATCGTCTTTTTTGCGGAAATAATAGGTAACGGATGACGTATCGAGGCCGAGTTCGCGGGCGACGCCCGTCAACGTCATGCCGCGCGCGCCGAGGACGTTCATCTGCGACGAGGCGACGTCCAGTATCTCCCGACGACGCTGCTCGAATTTCGCGGTGCCGAGCGCGCGTCGTTCATCTCCTGCCGCTTTCATGCGCGTTCCATATCCGATGCGTGTTCCCGCTTTGGATCAGGCTGGTCAAGCGGGATCGGAGGCATGCCACCGTTTGGATGTTGACAAGGGCCGCGCGTTATCCAAAACCAGTTACGACGAACCGGTCGCCCGCCGTCCCGTGCCGAAGGGGCATGAAGCGGCGGGATGCGGGAGGCGGCGCGTACGGGCGAAAAAGCTCGACGAACATGGGAGAGAGCGGTGAGAGCATTGTTCCTGGCGAGCGTCGCGGTGATCGCCGCGCCGATCGAGGCCGCAGCGCAGAGCGTGGCCAATGACTTCCCGCAAGCCGTCGCGCCGACGACGGCGGCCGACGAAGCGCAGGATCAAGCCGCGACGAGGGCCGACGCCCGCAACGCGACGAGCGACATCATCGTCACCGCCCAACGGCGCGAGGAACGGCTTCAGGACGTGCCGGTGGCGATTTCGGTCTATGGCGACGAGAGGCGGGACGAGCTCGGCATCTCGACCATCCAGGACGTCGCCAAGTTCACGCCGGGCGTCAGCTTCTCCGAATTTCCCAACCGGCTGTTCGTCCGCGGCGTCGGGCGGTTCACCAACCAGCTCGGCAGCGATCCGGGTGTCGCCACCTATGTCGATGGCTTCTACACCTCGGAGACGACCGCGATCGGCGGCTCGCCGATCCTGATCAACAGGATCGAGATCCTGCGCGGGCCGCAAGGAACGC
>NZ_CAXSHH010000073.1:0-11539 GCF_964237155.1 uncultured Sphingomonas sp.
GCGTGATGTACGGCAGCCCCGAGACGACGACCGGCGGCAACGCGCTCAAGTTCTATGCGTCCGTCCGCCTCGACATCCGCCGCATCGGCGCGGTCAAGGACCGCGAGGAGGTCACGGGCAACGCCACCCGCGTCAAGGTCGTCAAGAACAAGGTCGCGCCGCCGTTCAAGCAGGTCGAATTCGACATCATGTACGGCGAGGGCGTGTCCAAGCTCGGCGAGATCATCGACCTAGGCGTCAAGGCCGGCCTGGTCGAGAAGTCGGGCAGCTGGTTCTCCTACGACTCCGTCCGCATCGGCCAGGGCCGCGAGAACTCCAAGGCGTTCCTGAAAGCCAACCCCGAAATGACCGACCGCCTCGAACAAGCCATCCGCGGCCGCACCGACAAGGTCGCCGAGGAGTTGTTGGTCGGCCCCAGCGAAGAAGACGACGTCTGACCACCGACCCTCTCCCGCGTAGGGCTACGCCCGCCTTCGGCTCCGCGGGAGAGGGATAGGCGCGAAGCGCCAGGGTGAGGGCGGTGTGATAGGGGAGAGCTTGCCGGCGACGGCGGGCCTTTTTTTGGATCATAGAACTTCGAGAGCTTACGTCCGCTTTGGATGAAAGACGGTTGTGCTCGAATGCCGAAAATTAGGGCAGCAGCCATTCAAACGCGCGGCGCACCACATTCCGCGCGTCATTCCGCAATGGCGAGCCATGAGCCATCACAAGTCGATCGGCAGGCCAGATGACGATCTGTCTCAAGGCAGCACGGGCAACTCTGCGATTGAAGAAGGTATATCGAAACTTGCGGGGCACTCGTGGTTCGGACGTAGTCATCCCGTCAAGTTGAGCGATCAACGAACGCCAGCCGGTGAACGAGTTCCGATCGAACTGCTGGATCAGGTCCGTAAACAAAACCGTGCGGCTGGGCGTATGGAAAAAGACCACTTCGGTCGTGATCCGGTTTCCGTTGACGATGACATGGTCGATCGCACCTGACCACGCTGCGGCACCACGAGCTGGAAAATCGCTGAAACTAAGGTCTTTGCGTCGTTTTCGAAGATCCGACGGCGCATAGAGGGTAGCTTGGGGATACGCACGCTGCCATTCGGCTAGAAAGAGATGGTGCAGCGTGTTGGGGGCGATGAGCCAACGAACCTCGCCGAGCGCATCGATCGCCGCACGCAACGTGTCCGAGAGCGCGACGGGCGACCAAATGAAGAGCGTCCCGTCGTCCAATCGGATCGCGGCCATTCTCGTGGGATAGTGAAAGCCGGCGACCGCCACGACAGGGCCGCTCGCCAACCAGAGGTCCTGTCCAAACGGTTCCAGCATTTGGTGGATTGACCATAGATGTAGGACGTCTGCAATTGGATCGAGAGCGGACCTAGCGAAACCGCTGTCCTACAGCTCCCGGTCCGTGGCAGGCCTTCCGCGACCCGCCCACGTCGGAGCTATTCGATGATCCCCGTTCAGAACCGCACGCGATATCAGACGGGGCGTCCACCAGCCTTCAACCCGCTAGCACGGCAACTCGGACCATCGACGAAAACCGCGAATACGCGTTACCTTCGTTACCTTCGCCGCCGCGAGCGCCGGGCGATCTCGACCCACGCCCGGCACGCTGCCTGACGCACCCATACCCCACCCGCCGAGCGTTCTTGGCGTGACCTTTAGTGACCTTCCGCGCGAGGAGCCCCGCCCATGATCACCGTCCACCATCTCGAAAACTCCCGCTCGCAGCGCGTGCTCTGGATGCTGGAGGAACTCGGCCTGCCCTACGCGATCAAGCGCTACGAGCGGAACAAGGCGACCATGCTCGCCCCGCCCGAGCTGAAGGCCGTCCACCCGCTGGGCAAGTCCCCCGTCATCGACCATGACGCCGGGGACGGGGCGCGCGTGATCGCCGAGACGGGCGCGATCGCCGAGTACCTCGTCGAGCTCGCCGACGGTCGCCTCGGCTCCCCGCCGCACCGCGACGCCGCGCTCCGCTACCGTTTCTTCCTCCACTATGCCGAAGGCTCGATGATGCCGCCGCTGCTCCTCAACCTCGTGCTCCGCCGCATCCCCCTGCTCGGCAAGCGGATCGTCAAGCGCATCCAGCCGATGATCGACGTCCACCTCGATTACGTGGAGGCCGAACTCGCTGGGCGTCCCTGGTTCGCGGGCGACGCCATGACCGCCGCCGACATCATGATGAGCTTTCCCCTTGAGGCCGCCCGCGCCCGCGGCGGCCTGAACGCCAGCCGTCCCCACACGATCGCCTGGCTCGACAAGGTCCACGCCCGCCCCGCCTACCAAGCCGCGCTCGCCAAGGGTGGACCCTACGCCTACGCCTGACCTACTCCCTCCGTCACCCCGGACTTGTTCCGGGGTCCATCGTTGCACGACCCCAGCCGTTTGCGCCTGTGCAACGATAGACCCCGGAACAAGTCCGGGGTGACGGGAAGGGGAGACAAGCGTCTTATCGAAAGCTGTCCGTCTCCGCCTTGACGGCATTCGTTTCGCCCAAACCTTGCGCGTCCACCACCGGCTGCGGCGCGTCGAGCCCACCCTCCCATTTCGCGACCACGGCGGCGGCGACCGCGTTGCCGATCACGTTGGTCGCGGTCCGCCCCATATCGAGGAAATGGTCGATCGCCAGGATCAGCAACAGCCCGCCCTCCGGTATCTGGAACAACGGCAAGGTCGCCGCGATCACCACCAGCGAGGCCCTGGGCACCGCCGCGATCCCCTTCGACGAGATCATCAGGAACAGCAGCATCGCCACCTGCGTCCCCAGCGGCAGGTCGATCCCGTAGGCCTGCGCGATGAACAGCGACGCGAACGTCATGTACATCATCGACCCGTCCAGGTTGAACGAGTACCCCAGCGGCAGCACGAAGCTGGCGATCCGCGGCGGCACCCCGAACCGGTCCAGCGCCTCCAACATCCGCGGATAGGCCGCCTCCGACGACGCCGTCGAAAAGGCCACCAGCATCGGCTCGCGCACATGCCGCACCAGCTCGGTGATGCGGCTTCCCAAGAACAGGAACCCCGCCCCCAGCAGCACCGCCCACAGCACCGCGAGCGCGATGTAGAAGCTCCCCATGAACCAGGCGAGCTGCCCGATCACCCCGGGCCCGCGCTCGGTCAGCGTCGCCGCCACTGCGCAGAACACCGCGATCGGCGCGACGCGCATCACGTAATCGGTGATCTTCAGCATCACCGCCACCAACCCGTCGACCGCCCGCACCAGCGGCTGCGCAGGGGCGCCCACCGCCGTGATCGCCACGCCGACGAAGATCGAGAAGACGACGATCTGGAGGATCTCGTTGGTCGCCATCGCGTCGATCATCGACGTCGGCACGATATGCGTCAGAAACTTCTCGAACGAGAACGCCGCCGTCTCGACCCCCGACGTCGCGGTCGCGGGCGGCAGCTCCAGGTTCAGCCCCACCCCCGGCTGCATCAGGTTGACGAGCAGCAGCCCTAGCCCAAGCGACACCAAGGTCGCCGCCAGGAACCACCCGACCGCCCGCCCGCCGACACGCCCAAGCGTCGCCGTATCGCCCATTTGCGCGATCCCCTGCACCAAGGTCGCGAACACCAGCGGTGCGATGATCATCTTGATCAGCCGCAGGAACATCGTGCTGCCGTAGCTGAACCCTTTGCCGATCCCCTTCAGCCGCTCGGCCGCCGCGGGCGACCCGTCATCCAGCGACAGGTGGATCGCCAGCCCCGTGACGATGCCGAGCACCAGCCCGATCAGGATGTAATAGGTCAGCCGCTTGGCCATCACGTGCTTTCGGACAGGGGAGGGTGGACCGCACGGAACGGGATTGCGGCCGCTCGGTCAAGCGCCGTAACATATCGCCCATGCTCCTCACCCGACGCCAAGCAGCCGCCGCCGCCGCGCTCGCGCCCTTTACCCCCGCGATCCTGCGCGCCGCCGAACCCGACCTGGCCATGCTTCGTGATCTCACGACCGGCATCAGGCCCATCGACGCGGCCGAACGCGCCCGCCGCCTCTCCCGTGCCCAAGCGTTGATGCGGGCGAACCGCATCGGCGCGATCCTGATCGAACCCGGCGCGAGCCTCACCTACTTCACCGGCGTCCGCTGGGGCCGCAGCGAGCGCCTCACCGCCGCCATCCTCCCCGCCGAGGGTGAACCGCTGATCGTCACGCCCTTCTTCGAGGAGCCGAGCATCCGCGAGACGCTCGCCGTCCCCGCGACCGTCCGCGTCTGGCAGGAGCATGAGGATCCGCTCCGCCTCGTCGCGACCTTCCTCGCCGAGCGCGGCATAGCCGCTCGCCCGATTGGCATCGAGGAGACAGTCCGCGCCTTCGCGACCGACGGCCTCCGCCGCGCGCTTCCGAACGTGCCGCTCGTCTCCGCCAACCCCGTCGTCCGCGCCTGCCGCATGATCAAGACGCCCGCCGAGATCGCGCTTATGGAGGCCGCGAGCGACGTCACGATCGCCGCCTATCGATGGACCTGGCCGCGCATCGAAGCGGGGATGACCGGCGCGGACATCGGCGCGCTCATGGACGCCGCCACGCGCAAGCTCGGAGGTGACCCGCTGTTCGCGCTCGTGCTGGTCGGCGAAGGCTCCGCCTACCCGCACGGGACCAAGGAGGTGCAGCGTGTCGCCCCCGGCCAAGTCGTGCTGATGGATTGCGGCTGCTCGGTCGAAGGCTACCAGTCCGACATCTCCCGCACCGGCGTCTTCGGCCGCCCGACGCCCGAGATCGCGCGCGTCTGGAACCAGGTGGCGCGCGGCCAGCAGCTCGCCTTCGCCACCGCCCGCCTCGGCGTTCCAGCGGGCCAAGTCGACGACGCCGTCCGCCGCTTCTACGCTGCCCAGGGCTACGGCCCCGACTACACGCTCCCCGGCCTGCCGCACCGCACCGGCCACGGCATCGGCATGGACGGCCACGAACCCGTCAACCTCGTCCGTGGCGAGGCGACGCTCCTCGCGCCGGGCATGTGCTTCTCCAACGAACCAGGCCTGTACCTGCCCGACAAGTTCGGCGTCCGCCTGGAGGACTGCTTTCACATGACCCCAAGCGGACCTCGGTATTTCAGCGAACCCCCGCGCTCGATCGAGCAGCCCGTCTAGCTTGAGGGCCGGACGCGACTACCCTAAGCCGCCGTCATGACCTCGACCAACGACATCCGCCGTTCCTTCCTCGACTATTTCGGCGGGGCGGGCCATCGGATCGTGCCCTCCGCGCCGCTGGTTCCGCAGAACGACCCGACGCTAATGTTCGTCAACGCCGGGATGGTGCCGTTCAAGAACGTCTTCACCGGCCTGGAGTCCCGTCCTTACACGACCGCGACCTCCAGCCAAAAGTGCGTCCGCGCGGGCGGCAAGCACAACGACCTCGACAATGTCGGCTACACCGCGCGCCACCACACCTTTTTCGAAATGCTCGGCAACTTCTCCTTCGGCGGCTACTTCAAGGAACAGGCGATCGAGCATGCCTGGACGCTGCTGACGAAGGAATGGGGCCTCTCCGCCGACCGCCTCACCGCGACCGTCTACCACACCGACGACGAGGCCGCCGCGCTCTGGCGCAAGATCGCGGGGCTCCCGGACGAGCGCATCATCCGCATCGCGACGAAGGACAATTTTTGGGCGATGGGCGACAGCGGCCCGTGCGGCCCCTGCTCGGAAATCTTCTACGATCACGGCGACCACATCCCCGGCGGCCCCCCGGGCAGCCCCGACGAGGACGGCGACCGCTTCGTCGAGGTCTGGAACTTGGTCTTCATGCAATTCACGCAGGAGGACAACGAGATCGTTGGCGATCTTCCCCGGCCGTCGATCGACACCGGCATGGGGCTGGAGCGCGTGGCCGCCGTCATGCAAGGCGTCACCGACAATTACGACACCGACACTTTCCGCGCCCTCATCGCCGCCTCGACCGAGCTGACCGGCACGGACGCGGAGGGCGCGAACAAGGCCAGCCACCGCGTCATCGCCGACCACCTCCGCGCGGCGGGCTTTCTCGTCGCCGACGGCGTGCTCCCCGCCAACGAGGGCCGCGGCTACGTCCTGCGCCGCATCATGCGCCGCGCAATGCGTCACGCCCACCTGCTGGGCAGCGCCGAACCGCTGATGCATCGCCTTGTCCCGTCGCTCGTCGCCGGGATGGGCGCAGCCTACCCCGAACTTGTCCGTGCCCAGCCGCAGATCGAGGCGACGCTCCGACAGGAGGAGACCCGTTTCCGCCAGACGCTCGACCGCGGACTCAAACTTCTCGACGAGGCGACCGCGTCGATGCGGCCCGGCGATACGCTTGCCGGCGAGACGGCCTTCCGCCTCTATGACACCTTCGGCTTTCCCTATGACCTGACCGAGGACGCGCTTCGGGCGCAGGGGTTCGGGGTCGACCGCACCGGCTTCGACGCCGCCATGACCGAACAAAAACGCTCCGCCCGCGCCGCCTGGCGCGGATCGGGCGCGAAGGGATCGGACGAGCTGTGGTTCGACATCGTCGAGGAGGCGGGCGGCACCGAGTTCACCGGCTATGCGAGCGAGGAAGGCGAAGGGGCCGTCGTCGCGATCATCAAGGATGGCGCGCGCGCCGCTCTCGCCGGGGCGGGTGACGTGGCGATGATCGTCTTCAACCAAACGCCCTTTTATGCCGAGAGCGGCGGACAGGTCGGCGACATCGGCGAGGTGAGCGGCGACAACGGCTTGCGCGCGGTCGTGACCGAAACGTCGAAGCAGCTCGGCCGCCTCCATGTCCATCATGTTCGCATCGAGGGGGGCGAGCTCGCGGTCGGTGACGCGGTCAAGCTTCGCGTCGACCGTGCCCGCCGCGCGGCGATCCGCGGCAACCATTCCGCGACCCACCTCCTTCACGCCGCTCTACGCGACAGGCTCGGCTCGCATGTCGCGCAAAAGGGTTCGCTCGTCACGCCCGATCGGCTCCGCTTCGACGTATCGCACCCGAATGCGATGTCGTCCGCCGATCTCGCCCGGGTAGAGGCCGACGTGAACGCGCAGGTCCGTGCCGACACGCCCGTCTCCACCCGCCTGATGACGCCCGACGAGGCGATCGCGGAGGGCGCGATGGCGCTGTTCGGCGAGAGATACGGCGACGAGGTCCGCGTCGTGTCGATGGGCACCGAAGGAGGGCGCTACTCGGTCGAGCTGTGCGGCGGCACGCATGTGGCGGCGCTCGGCGATATCGGGCTGTTCAAGCTGGTCGGCGAGAGCGCGGTCTCCTCCGGGGTCCGCCGGGTCGAGGCGCTGACCGGCGAGGCGGCCCGCAACTATCTGAACGCCCGCGACGAGAAGCTTCGCGAGGCGGCCGCCGCGCTCAAAGCCACCCCCGACGAAGTGCCCGCGCGCGTGGCGGCGCTACTCGACGATCGTCGCCGGCTCGAGCGCGAGCTCGCCGACGCCAAGCGTGCGCTCGCGCTCGGCGGAAGCACAGGCGGCGGTGTCAGCGGTCCCGAGCAGGTCACGGGCATCGGCTTCATCGGCCAGGTGCTCGACGGCTTCGAGGCCAAAGGCCTGCGCGGCGCGGTCGACGATGCCAAGGCTCGGCTCGGTTCGGGCGTCGCCGTGCTCGTCGCGACCGCCGATGGCCGCGCCTCGGTCGCGGTCGGGGTCACCGCCGATCTGATCGATCGCTTCGACGCCGTCGACCTGCTCCGCCGCGCGGTCGGGACGCTTGGCGGGCAGGGCGGGGGAGGGCGGCCCGATATGGCGCAGGGTGGCGGCCCCGATGCCTCCCGCGCCGCCGACGCGGTCGCCGCCATCCGCGCAATGCTCGAACAGGCGCAGTCGGTCGCTTGAACGGCACAGATCCCGACCACCCGGTTTCCAGCTATTGAGGAAGGGGAGGCGAGCCGGTTCGGTTCGCCTCCCCTCCGTGCGCCGCGAAGCGGATCAGCGCGGCTGGCGACGCGTGCGAGTCGTGCTCTTCGTTGTAGTGGTCTTCGTAGTAGCCGTCGTCGCGGCGGCGGTCGCGCCCGCCTCGGTCGTCCCGGCGGCGTCGACGCTCGTCGCGGCATCGTTCGAGGTCGGCACCGTTCCGCCTGCCTGCGTTACCGCCGCGTCGAGCTGCGCGGCTGTCATGCCGATCACGGGACCGCTCGCGCCCATTGCGAACCCGCTTATCGGTAGCTTCACGTCGCCCTTGGTCGTCGTCAGCGTGACATACTGCGCGTCGGTCGACTTGACCGTGCCGACCGCCGTGCCCGTCGAGCCGCGCACCATCGCGCCGGGCGTCAGCTGCGCCATCAGCTGCTGCTCGGCGCCCGCCTGCGCCTGCGCGGCCGCGGCGACCACCTGGGCGCGGGTGAGCGCGATGCGCAGGCCCTGCGGCCCCGACCCGATCGATGCGGGGGGTAGGCTGACCTTGGCGTCATCGACGCTCAAGACCACCGCCTGCGGAGTCACTTGGTCGATCGTACCGACCGCCGCGCCCGCCGAGTCGTAAACCGTCGCACCGACAGTGGGTGTCGCCGCGGTAGCCGCCGTCGCCGGTGCGGCGGGCTGCGTTGGGGCCGTCTGCGCCTCCAGGACCATCGGGCTGAGCAGGATGGCGCCAAGGGCTGCGCTGCTGGTAAACTTCATGACGATACTCCTTACGATTGCGTCATGAAAAACGCCGCGCCGTCGCACTGGGTTCCCACGAGCGCTTCAGCCCACCTCGCTTCGCCCCCGTACCCGCCTGATCCGCGGCTCGCGCTCGAGCGCCGCGTCGCGCCGGACCGCTTGGCGCAATTCGTCGCGCTTTTCATGGATCGACGCGATTACCGGCCCCATCGCGACGCCCAGATCGACCAGCACCGCCTCCGACAGCTGAAGCGAGCTCTCCAGCGTTTCGGGCACGGCGTCGGTCACCCCCGCCCGGTACAGCTCGGCCGCATGGTTGGCGTCGCGCGCGCGGGCGATGATCGACAGGGCCGGGACCAGCGCGCGCACGCGCCGCGCCACATGCACCGACAGCACCGGATCGTCCATCGTCAGGATCAACGCGCGCGCGGTCTCCAGCCTTAGACGCTCGATCAACTCGATCCGCCCGGCGTCCCCGAACAGCATCGGGTAACCCGCCCGCCGCGCCTCCGCCACCGCATCGATGTCAGCCTCGACCGCGACGAAAGGCTGTCCGTGCATTTCAAGCATGTCGGCCACCATGCGCCCGACGCGACCGAACCCGATGATGACCGTGCCCGGACCCTCGGGTCCGATCGTCGCTCCCCCAGGCTCATTACGCGGCTCCATCGCGCGCGAGACCGCGCGGCCCGCCTTCGCGAGCAACGGCGTCAGCGTCAGGCCCAGCGCGGTCACCGTCTGCCAGAAGCTCGCGGTCGGCGGCAGGATCAACCCGGTGCCGAGCGCGGCGGCAAGGACGATCAGCGTCGTCTCGGACGGGCTGCCCATCAACAGCCCCGTCTCAGCCGCGACGCCACGCCGGGCATTGGCGACGCGCAGCAACAGGAACGTCACGACCGCCTTGGTCACGACCACGCCGAACAGCGCGCCGATCAGGGGCGCCCAATTAGTCGCGATCAGCCTGAGGTCCAGGCTCATGCCCACCGTCAGCAGGAACACGCCGAGCGCCAGTCCCTTGAACGGCGCGATCACCAATTCGACCTCCGATCGGTATTCGGTCTCGGCGATCAGCAGCCCGGCGACCAGAGCGCCCACGATCGGCGACAAGCCCGCCGCGGTCGTCGCGACGCTCGCGAAGATCACGACCAGCAGCGACGCCGCCAGGAACAGCTCGGGGCTCTTGGTCCGCGCGGCCTGCGCGAACAGCGGCGGCAGGGCGATCCGGCCGATCAGGAAGATTGCTACGACCGTTAGCCCGCCGCGCACCGCGACGCCGGCGGCGACCTCCCATCCGCCCGAACCGCTCGGCGCCATCGCGCCCAGCGCGAAGATGATCGGGACCAGCGCCAGGTCTTCGAACAACAGCATCGCGAACGCTCCGCGCCCGACCGCTCCCGTCGTTCCCGACAGCGGCAATACCAGCGCGGTGGACGACATCGCCAGCGCCAGCCCCAGCCCGATCGCCCCCGGCCAGTCCTGCCCCAGCACATGCAGGCCGATCCCGACGATCGCCGCCGATCCCAGCAACTCGGCCGCGCCCATCCCGAACACCTGCGCCCGCATCGTCCACAACCGCCGGAAACTGAGCTCCAGCCCGATCGTGAACAGCAGCAGGATGATCCCGAACTCCGCGAACGGCTCCATCGATGCGGGGTTCGAGATCGTGACGTAATATAGCCACGGGAACCGTTCGACCCACGCGCCCAGGCCGGACGGGCCGACAAGCAGCCCGACAAGGATGAACCCGATCACCGGACTGACCCGGAACCGCGCGAACGTCGGGATCACCAGCCCCGCCGCCCCCAGGATCACCAGAGCGTCGCTGACGCCTTCGTTACCGATCTCGATCGCCACCCGCCGTTCTTATCGCAAGCATCGATCTGAAACAGGTCGTGCAATGCGTCATCATCTCAGGGCACGGCTGTAGAGGGCGACGCATGCGGCCTCGTGGTCGAGCTCCGCCAACGCTGAACCCGCCGCGGCCGGTCAGGCCCAGTTCGCCATCTCGCCTTCGAGGTTCGCCCGGACCGCCTCGAAGAACTGCTCGGTCGTCATCCAGGGCTGGTCCGGCCCGATCAGGATCGCCAGGTCCTTGGTCATCGCGCCTTGCTCGACCGTCTCGACGCACACGCGCTCCAACGTCTCGGCGAAACGGGTCACGTCGGGCGTGCCGTCGAACTGGCCGCGATATTTCAACCCGCCAGTCCAAGCGAAGATCGACGCGATCGGGTTGGTCGAGGTCGACTTGCCCTGCTGGTGCTGGCGGTAATGGCGCGTCACGGTGCCGTGCGCCGCCTCCGCCTCCACGGTCTTGCCGTCCGGGGTAAGCAGCACGGACGTCATCAGCCCCAGCGAGCCGAACCCCTGCGCGACCTGGTCCGACTGGACGTCGCCGTCGTAGTTCTTGCACGCCCACACGAACTTGCCGGACCATTTCAGCGCGGACGCGACCATGTCGTCGATCAAGCGGTGCTCGTACACGATGCCCTTGGCCTTGAACTCGCCCGCGAACTCCGCCTCGAACACCTCGGCGAAGATGTCCTTGAATCGCCCGTCATAGGCTTTCAGGATCGTGTTCTTGGTCGACAGGTACAGCGGCCAGCCGCGCCCCAGGCTGTAATGCATCGACGCGCGCGCGAAATCGCGGATCGAGTCGTCCAGATTGTACATCCCCATCGCCACCCCCGCGGTCGGGAAATCGAACACCTCATGCTCGATCGTCCGCCCGTCCTGCCCTTCCCATTTCATCGTCAACTTGCCGGGGCCGGGAACCTTGAAATCCGTGGCCTTGTACTGGTCGCCGAAGGCATGGCGGCCGACCACGATCGGGTGCGTCCAGCCGGGGATCAACCGTGGCACGTTCTTGATCACGATCGGCTCGCGGAAGATCACGCCGCCCAGTATGTTGCGGATGGTGCCGTTGGGCGACTTCCACATCTTCTTCAGCTTGAACTCCTCGACGCGCTGCTCGTCGGGGGTGATCGTCGCGCACTTG
>NZ_CAXSHH010000074.1:0-11444 GCF_964237155.1 uncultured Sphingomonas sp.
CCGGCCAGCGCCGCTACGAACGCGGCGTCAAGGCGACCGCGCGCAGCTGGAAACGATCGCTGGTCGTTTACGCGCTGATCGTGGCGGGCATGGGCACGCTGTTCTATCGCTTACCCTCCGGCTTCCTGCCCGACGAGGACCAGGGCTACGTCATCGCGCTCGTGCAGGGTCCTTCAGGCGCGACCACCAGCCGCACCGAACGCGGGCTGACGTTGGTCCGCGACCATTTCCTGAAGGCGGAGGCTGGCAACACGCGCGGCGTGTTCACCGTGAACGGCTTCTCGTTCGCCGGCCAGGGCCAGAATAGCGGCATCGGTTTCGTGCCCCTGAAGGATTGGGCGGAGCGCAAGGGCGCGGCGAACCGCGCGGCGGGGATCGTCGGGCGCGCGATGGGCGCGTTCGGCGGCTATACCGACGGGCTGATATTCGCGATCGTGCCCCCCGCGGTCGCCGAACTCGGCAACGCCACCGGCTTCGATCTCCAGATCGTCGACGAGACGGGGATCGGCTATCAACGCCTGCTCGCCGCGCGCAACCAGATGCTCGGCATGTCGCAGGCCGAGCCGCGCGTCGCGCAGGTCCGGCCCAACGCGCTCGACGACGCGCCGCAGTTGAAGGTGGAAATCGACCAGGACAAGGCGCGTACGCTCGGCGTCGATCTGGCGCAGGTCAACCAGACGATCTCGACCGCCTGGGGTGGGTCCTACATCAACGACTTCATCGACCGGGGCCGCGTCAAGCGCGTCTTCCTGCAGGCCGACCAGCCCTACCGCCAGAAGCCCGAGGATCTGGGCAGCCTGTTCGTGCGCGGCCAGGGTGGTCAGATGGTCCCCTACACCGCCTTCGCCACGCTCCGCTGGGAGAACGCGCCCGTGCAGATCACGCGCTATAACGGCTCGCCGGCGATGGAGCTGCTGGGCATCCCCGGCCCCGGCTATTCGTCGGGCGACGCGCTCGCCGCGATGGAGGAGCTTCATGCCAAGCTGCCGCCCGGAACCAAGCTTGAATGGACCGGCCTCAGTTTCGAGGAGAAGCTGTCGGGCGGCCAGGCTCCCGCGCTCTATGCGCTGTCGCTGATGCTCGTTTTCCTTTGCCTCGCCGCCCTGTATGAAAGCTGGTCGGTGCCCGTCTCGGTCCTCCTCGTCGTGCCGCTGGGCGTGCTCGGCGCGGTGCTCGCGGCGTCGCTTCGGGGGCTGAACAACGACATCTACCTCCAGGTCGGGCTGATCACGACGATCGGCGTGTCGGCCAAGAACGCGATCCTGATCGTCGAGTTCGCCGAGGAACGGATGCGCGACGGGATGAGCGCGTTCGACGCCGCGGTCGAGGCGGCGAAGCTTCGGCTCCGGCCGATCCTGATGACCTCGCTCGCCTTCGTGTTCGGCGTGCTGCCGCTCGCTCTCTCGTCGGGCGCGGGCGCGGGCGGACAGAACGCGATCGGCTGGGCGGTGGTGGGCGGCATGCTGTCGGCGACCGTGCTCGCCATATTCTTCGTGCCGATGTTCTTCGTGGTGGTGCTCCGCCTATTCGGCCGCGGCGGCCGGGCGGAACCCGCCGTGCGCGACGAACCCACCGACCCGCAGGGGCGGCCTTCGCCGCCCACCGACCCGCAGGGGCGGCCTTCGCCGCAGGGAGCTTGATCCGATGACGCGACTTCTCTCACTTGCGGCGCTTGCGGGCACGGCCACACTCGCCGGCTGCAACCTCGCGCCGACCTATGTCCGGCCCGTGGGTGCGGTGCCCGCGACGCTGCCCCAGGGCGGCGTCTATCCGCTTGGCCCGACCAACGCGCCCGACGTCACCGCGATCGGCTGGCGCGATTTCTTCACCGAGGACCGCCTGCGCCAGGTCATCGCGCAGGGGCTGGAGAATAATCGCGATCTCCAGGTCGCGGCCGCCAACGTCATCCAGGCGCGCGAACGCTTCCGCATCCAGCGCGCCGCCCAGGTGCCCACCACCGGCCTGACCGGCTCCGCCACCTACACCAACAACGCCTTCGGCGCGGCCGGCAGCGGGGGCACGAGTGGAGCAGGGGCAGGCACGGGGACGGGCGGCACCGGCGCGGGCGGTGGGGGCGTCGGGACGGGCGCAGGGGTCGGGACAGGTTCATCGAACCTCGAATTCTATTCGCTCAACGCGGGCTTCTCCGCCTTCGAGCTCGACCTGTTCGGCCGCGTCCGCAATCTCAGCCGCGCGGCGCAACAACAATATTTCGCCACCGAGGAGGCACGCCGTGCCACCCGCATCAGCCTGATCGCGGAAATCGCGACCGCCTGGCTCACCTACGCCTCCGACCAGGACCAGCTCAGCCTGTCGCGCGACACGCTCCGCGCGTTCGAACAGACCCGTACGCTAACTCAAGCGCAGTTCCGGGTCGGCGTCGCCTCCGAGCTCGAGGCGCGCCAGGCCGACACCAACTATCAGGCCGCGCGCAACGACATCGCCGTGCTCAGGACGCGCGTCGCCCAGGACGCCAACGCGCTCCAGCTGCTGGTCGGCGCGCCGGTCGCCCCCATGCTGCTGCCCGACGCGCTGGGGCAGGGCGAGGCGACGCTGCGCACGCTCCCGACCGACCTGTCGTCGCAGGTCCTGCTCCGCCGCCCCGACGTGCTCCAAGCCGAGCGCCAGCTGCTCGCCGAGAACGCCAATATTGGCGCGGCGCGCGCGGCCTTGTTCCCCAACATCTCGCTCACCGCCGCCGTGGGCACGATCAGCACCGCGCTGACCGGCCTGTTCGGCGGCGGCGGTTTCACCTACTCGGCTTCGCCCGGGATCTCATTGCCCCTGTTCGACGGGGGCCGCGCCCGTTCGAACGTCCGCCTCGCGCGGGCGACGGAGCAGGTCGCGGTCGCGAATTACGAGCGCACGATCCAGGTCGCCTTCCGCGAGGTCGCCGACGCTCTCGCCCAGCGCGGCACCATCGAGGAGCAGATCGCGGCCCAGTCCGCCCGCGCCGACTCCGCCCTGGTCGCCTCGCGCCTGTCCGACGCGCGCTACCGAGTCGGCGTGACGAACTTCATCACCGCCCTCGACGCGCAACGCACCGCCTACGCCGCGCGGCAGCAACTCGTGAACACGCGCCTCGCCCGCGCGAACAACCTGGTGGAGCTGTACCGCTCGCTCGGCGGCGGCTTGAACTAAGTTATTGCGGATGAGGGAAAACGGCGTACCCTGCTCTCAAAGCATAAGGAGAGCGATCATGGCGTACGCACAAAGTCCAACCGCCGCTTCGAACGTCGACCCGGGCGATGAGAGCATCATCATTCTTCAAAGCCTTCTGTGCCTGTTGCGCGAGAGGAACATCCTCACGCGCGCCGATCTCGAGGAGTTGAGCCACAAGGTCGCCCTGCGCGCGTCATGCGCGACCGACGGGCCCCTGTCCTGCTGCCCCGACGCCGCCACCGCCGCGTCGGAGGACCTGCGCCGGATCACCAGCTATCTCGGCCAACGTCACGGCGGAAAGCACGCCCGCGGCCTGGGCTGACCCGTCGATCCGGGCGTGGTAACGCGGTCGGCATGAGCCGACCCGACCCGCCCGGCCCCGTCCCGCTGCTCGGGCCCCGCGAGGCGATCGCGATCACCGTCGGGATTGTCATCGGCGCGGGCATCTTCAAGGCGCCCTCGCTCGTCGCGGGGGCCAGCGACGGGCCGGTCACGATGCTGCTCGCCTGGGCGCTCGGCGGCGCGATCTCAACCGTAGGCGCGCTCTGCTACGGCGAGCTGGCGTCGGCCTATCCTGGCCCCGGCGGCGACTATCGCTATCTCGTGCGTGCTTACGGCGGGCGGATAGGCTTCCTTTATGGCTGGGCGCGGCTCGCGATTATCCAGACCGGCTCGGTCGCGCTTCTCGCCTACGTCTTCGGCGACTACATGGCCAGCGTCCTGCCGGGCGGCGCGGCGATATACGCGGCGCTCGCGGTTACGGGCCTGACCGCGCTCAACTGGCTGGGGCTCCGCGCGGGGACGACGACGCAGAACTGGCTGGTGCTCGTCGAGGTTCTCGGCCTCGTGGTCGTGATCGTCGCGGGCCTCCTGTTCGCCCCCACCCTGCCCGCACAAGCGACTGTCCCAGTATCCAGCGAGGGCGCGCTCGGCCTGGTGCTGGTGTTCGTGCTCCTGACCTATGGCGGCTGGAGCGAGGCGGTCTATGTCTCCGCCGAGCTGCGCGACGCCCCGCGCCTGATGTGGCGCGTGCTGGTGATCGGCCTGGGTTTCGTCACCTTGCTCTACCTGCTCGTCAACCTCGCCTATCTGCGCGGCCTGGGGCTCGCGGGCATGGCCGCGTCGGACGCGGTCGCCGCCGACCTGATGCGTCGCGTCGCGGGACCGGCTGGCGCTACCCTGATCGCGGGCATCGTGGCGATCGCCGCGCTGACCTCCGCCAACGCGACGATCTTCACCGGCGCGCGGAGCAGCTTCGCGCTCGGGCGCGACGTGCCCGCGCTCGGCTGGCTCGGCCGATGGGATGCAGGTCGCGCGACCCCGGGCAACGCGCTCCTCGTCCAGGGCGCGGCGGCGCTGCTGCTCGTCGCGGCGGGCGCGGTCGCGCGCGACGGCTTCCGCCTCGCGGTCGAATACACCGCGCCGGTATTCTGGCTGTTCTTTCTGCTCGTCGGCATCTCGTTATTCGTGCTCCGCGCGCGCGAGCCCGACCTATCCCGCCCGTTCCGCGTTCCGCTCTACCCGGTCCTGCCGCTCCTATTCTGCCTGACCAACGCCTGGCTGCTCTGGTCGAGCCTCGCCTATACCGGCTGGGGAGCGCTGGTCGGGGTCGCGGTGCTCGGGCTCGGCGCGATCATGCTGCCCTGGATCGATTCCGCCCGCCATCCCGACCCGGCAAAGGAGCCTGTCCCATGAAGTACCTGCCCGCCGCCTTCCTGCTCGCGCTCTGCGCCGCGCCGCCGCTCGCCGCGCAATCGACCGCCGCACCCCGGCCCACGACGCCCAAGCCGCTCCGCGAACCCGACGTCATCTACGTGCCGACCCCGTTCGCGGTTGTCGACGCCATGCTCGACCTGGCTCAGGTGAAGGCCGGCGACGTGCTCTACGATCTCGGCTCGGGCGACGGGCGCATCCCGGTCACCGCCTCCGCGCGCTTCGGGATCCGCGCGGTCGGCGTCGACATCAACCCCACCCGCATCGCCGAGGCGCGGGTGAACGCCGCCGAGGCCAAGCTTACGGGCCGGGTTACCTTCCGCAACGAAGACCTGTTCGAGACCGACATCCGCGAGGCGACCGTCGTCACGCTCTACCTGCTCCCCGAACTCAACGACAAGCTCCGCCCGCGGCTGATGAAGATGCTCAAACCTGGCACCCGCATCGTCAGCCACGCCTTCGGCATGACCGACTGGGTTCCCGAAGCGACCCGCGAGGTCGAGGGCACGACGATCTATCTATGGCGAATCCCCGCGCGCTAGTCGCTCGTCCCGGTCGAAAGCCGATACCCCACCCCCAACTCGTTGACGATCAACTTCGGAGACGCCGGATCGGCCTCCAGCTTCTGGCGGAGGTTGCGCACCACGAGGCGGAGATACTCGACCGGCCGGTCGTGCGAGGCGGGCCACACCGCCGCCAGGATCCGCTCGTGCGTGACGACGCGGCCCGGGGCGCGGGCGAGTTCAGCCACTACATCAAATTCCTTGCGCGTCAGATGCACCTCCACCCCGCCCCGCGTCACCAGCCGCCGGTCGAGATCGATCACCACATCCCCCGCCGCGATCGGTCCGCGCTCGCCATCGGGGCGGAGCCGATGGCGCAGTGCGACGCGGACACGCGCGACCAGTTCGTCGGTGTCGAACGGCTTGGTGACGTAATCGTCCGCGCCGAGGTCAAGCGCCGCGACCTTCTCGTCCACCGCCTCGCGCGCGGACACCACGATCACCGCCGCGCCCCGCTTGAGCGAACCGATCAGCTCCAGCCCGTCCCGGTCGGGCAACCCCAGATCGAGCAGCACTAGGGCGGGCCGTTCGGCCGCCGCTAGTTCGGTCGCCTCGCGCGCGGTCCCCGCCTCGACGACCCGGTATCCCGCCCTCTGGAGCGCCCCGCGCGCGAGCCGCCGGATCGCGACCTCGTCGTCGACCAGCAGGATCAAGTGGCCGCTCACGACGCCTCCGCTTCGATGTCGCCGCGCATCAGCAGCGCACCCGGGAAGCGTAGCGAGAATACCGCGCCCTCCCCGTCCTCCCGGTTCGCCGCCTCGACGCTCAGCCCCATCGCCTCCGCGAATCCCTTCACGATCGCAAGGCCCAGCCCCGTCCCGCCGGGACTGCGGTCCGACCCCTCCAGCCGGTGGAACGTCTCGAAAACGCTCGCCTCGCGTCCGGGCGGCAGACCCGGCCCCTGATCCGCCACCGACAGGGTGATCCCGTCGCTCGTCCGCGCCCCACGCACGATCACGGGGGTGCCCGGCTCGCCATAGCGACCGGCATTGTCGAGCAGGTTGAGCAGGCAGTGATGGAGCAGCTGCGGGTCGACGCGCACCAGCGGCAGGTTGGGGGGCACCTCAAGCCGGATCGCGCGGCCTTCGAGGGCACCCCGCGTGTCGTGGACCGCGCTCGCCACCGCGTCGGTCAGGTCGGTCGCCTCGACCCGCAGCTTCAGCGCGCCCGCCTCGACGCGCGCCATGTCGAGCAGGTTCGCGACGAAGCGCCGCAGCCGCTCCGCCTCCGCGCGAATCGTCGCGACCTGGGCGGGATCGTTCCCGCGCTCCAACTCGGCGGTGGCGGCGACGATCGCGGTGAGCGGCGTGCGCAGGTCGTGCCCGACCGATCGGAGCAGGGCCGCGCGCAACCGGTCGCGCTCGCGGATCGTGTCCATCCCCTGCATCTCTTCCGTCAGTCGCACACGCTCAACCGCGAGCGACGCCTGGTCAAGCAACCCGACGAACAGCGGCAGCTGGTCGGAGCGCAGCGGGTCCTCCCCGTCGTCGCGCACCATGCCGAGCGCCGCGACCGTCTTCCCACCGGCGGTCAGCGGATGGAACCGCCATTCGGACGCGGTCAGCGTGTCGGTGCCGCGCCCGGTCGGCCGGCCATGCGCGAGCGTCCATTCGGCGGCGGCGCGCTCCATCGTCTCCAGCTTCAGGTCGACCGGGCCGCCCGCGAGCTCGATCCCCGTCGGCGTCGGCCGGACGACCACCGCGTGCGCGTCGAACGTCCGTCCCAGCTCCTCGCACACGATCGCCGCCAGCGCGTCGGCGTCGTTGACCGCGGTCAGGCGACGGAGGAACCCCGCAAGCGTCGCGTTCGACCGCGCGCTGGCGGCGGCCAGATCCGCCTGCGCGCGCACCCGCGACGCCAGCTGGCTGATCGCCACCGCGACGCCGAGCAGCACCACGACCGACACCGCGTTCTCCGGATCGGAGATCGTGAAGGTGCCGGTCGGCGGGATGAAGAAGTAGTTGTAAGCCAGGCTCGACGTCACCCCAGCGAACAGGCCCGCGCGCAGGCCGAACAACGTCGCCGCCGCCATAACCGGCAGCAGGTACAGGAGCGCCACGTTGCCGATATCGAGCAGCCGTGACAGGCCGCTCGCCGCCGCCGTCAGCGCCGCGACCATCAACGCGGTCCAGGCGTAATCCGACGGGTGCCCGCGCCGCCGGACCGTCCTCCGCGCGGTGATCGGCAACGGGGGCGGCGGTGTGGCCCCCTCCAACGGCATGACATGGACGGCGACGCCGGGCGTCTCGCGCACCAGCCGGTCGACGACCGATCCGTGCCGAAACTCGAACCAGCGCGAGCGCGACGACTTGCCGACCACGATCTGCGTCGCGCGCGCATCGGCGGCGAAGGCCTTCAAGCCGTCGACGACATGCTCGGCGGGAACGCTCGCCACCACGCCGCCCAACTGCGTCGCCAGGTTCAGCACCGACGCCAGCCGCTTATGCTCCGCCGGGCCGAAGCCCTGCGTGCGCGGCGTGTCGATATGGACGGCGGTCCAGGGCGCGCGCTGCGCATCGGCGATGCGCTTGGTCGCGCGAACCAAGCCGTCCGCGCCGGGCAGCTCGCTGACCGCGACGACGATCCGCTCGCCCGCGCCCCACACGCCGCCCGCGCCCGCCGCGCGGACGTCCTCCAGCATCCGC
Organism: uncultured Sphingomonas sp.; assembly: GCF_964237155.1. Lineage (GTDB taxonomy): Bacteria > Pseudomonadota > Alphaproteobacteria > Sphingomonadales > Sphingomonadaceae > Sphingomonas. The sequence continues at coordinate 8,084 of NZ_CAXSHH010000074.1, forward strand.
GCATCGACCGCCTGCGCCGCGCGGCGGAGCGCCAGCTCGCGCAAAGCGGACAGGTTCGGACGCGAGAAGAAGTGCGACAGCGCGCGCGTCGCCTCCTGCGGCAGGTACACCTTACCCTCGCGCAGCCGCTCGATCAGGTCGTCGGGCGGGATGTCGACGACCTCGATTTCCGCATCCTCGAGCACGCTGTCGGGCACCGTCTCGCGCACCCGCACATGCGTGAAGGACGCGACGACGTCGTTGAGCGACTCGATATGCTGGATGTTGACGGTGGTGAACACGTCGATCCCGGCCGCGAGCAGCTCCTCGACATCCTGGTGCCGCTTCGGATGCCGCGACCCGGGCGCGTTGGTGTGGGCGAGCTCGTCGACGAGCGCCAACTGCGGCCGCCTGGCGAGCAGGCCGTCCAGGTCCATTTCCTGAAGCGAGCGCCCCTGATACTCGACCGCGCGGCGCGGCAGGATCTCCAGCCCGTCGGTCAGCGCCGCAGTATCGGCGCGGCCATGCGTCTCGACGACGCCGACCACGACGTCGACGCCCGCGCGCATCCGCTCGGCACCTTCGGACAGCATCTCGTATGTCTTGCCGACGCCTGGCGCCGCGCCGAGCAGGATCTTGAGGCGGCCGCGCCCCGCGCGCGTCGCTTGACGGAGCAGCGCGTCGGGCGAAGGGCGCGGCCGTTCGCCGGTCAACGCGTGGCCCCGATCAACGCGTACCCGGCGTCCCGAGCCGATCGAGCGCGCGGTTGAGCGCCAGCACGTTCACGCGCGGCTCGCCCATGAAGCCCAGCGTCGGCGCGTCGACCGAGCGCGTCACGAGATCGCGCACGGCCGCCTGGGGCAACCCGCGGGCCTGCGCGACGCGCGCGACCTGCGCGAGCGCGGCGGCGGGCGACAGGTCGGGATCGAGGCCCGAGCCCGAGGTCGTCACGAGATCGGCCGGGACCGCGCCGGTCACGCCCTGCTCGCGGCGGGCCGCCACATCGGCCTTCACCCGGTCGACGAGCCGGGTATCGGTCGGCCCCAGATTGGAGCCCGCCGAGGCGAGCGCGTCATAGCCTTTGCCCGCGCCCGATGGCCGGGTCTGGAAATACCGGTCGGTCGTGAACGCCTGGCCAAGCACGGTCGATCCAATCACGCGCCCGTTCTCGCGGACCAGGCTGCCGTTCGCCTGCGTGGGAAAGATCGCCTGCGCCAGACCGGTCATGGCCAGGGGATAACCGATCCCGAGCAGGATCGCGAACAGGATCGTCAGCGCGATCGCGGGCCGCAGCGCGGCGGAGAAGTCCTTGCCCATCGTGTCTATCCCTTAGGCGAGGTTGAGGCCGCCGACGACCAGGTCGATCAGCTTGATGCCGACGAACGGCGCGACGAGCCCGCCCAGGCCGTAGACCGCCAGGTTGCGGCGGAGCAGCGCGCCCGCGCCCATCGGCTTGTACGCGACGCCCTTGAGCGCGAGGGGCACGAGGAGCGGGATGATCAGCGCGTTGAAGATGATCGCCGACAGGATCGCGCTTTCGGGCGTCCCCAGCCCCATGACGTTGAGGACGCCGAGCGACGGATAAAGCGCCGCGAACATCGCCGGGATGATCGCGAAATACTTCGCCACGTCGTTCGCCACGGAAAAAGTCGTAAGCGACCCGCGCGTCATCAGCAGCTGCTTGCCGAGCCCGACGACCTCGATCAGCTTGGTCGGATCGCTGTCGAGATCGACCATGTTACCCGCCTCGCGCGCGGCCTGCGTGCCGGTGTTCATCGCGACGCCGACGTCCGCCTGCGCCAGCGCGGGGGCGTCGTTGGTGCCGTCGCCGCACATCGCGACCAGCTTTCCGCCCTGCTGTTCCTTGCGGATCAGGTCCAGCTTGTCCTCCGGCGTCGCCTGGGCGAGGAAGTCGTCGACGCCAGCCTCGGCGGCGATCGCAGCGGCGGTGAGCGGATTGTCGCCGGTGATCATCACGGTGCGGATGCCCATCTGGCGAAGCTCGCCGAAGCGCTCGCGGATGCCCGCCTTGACCACGTCCTTGAGGAAGATCGCGCCCAGCAGCTTGCCGTCGCGCGCGACCGCCAGCGGGGTGCCGCCCGCGCGCGAGATCTCGTCGGTGATGCGGCGCAGGTCGGTCGCCGCCGCCGTCTCGCTCACGCCGGGGTAAGCGTTCAGGATCGACTCGACCGCGCCCTTCTGGATCAGCGAGCCGCCCGTGCGCAGGCCCGAAATGCGCGTCTGCGAGGTGAAGGGGATCACCTCCGCATCGGCCGGCAACGCGGTCGCGGTGACGCCGAACTTCTCGCGCGCCAGCACCAGCACCGACCGGCCCTCCGGCGTCTCGTCCGCCAGGCTGGCGAGCATCGCCGCCTCGGCGAGCGCGCCGGGCTGGACGCCGCCGACGGGGCGGAACTCGCTCGCCTGGCGGTCGCCGATCGTGATCGTGCCCGTCTTGTCGAGCAGTAGCACGTCGATGTCGCCCGCCGCCTCGACCGCGCGGCCCGATTTGGCGAGGACGTTGAACCGCACCAGCCGATCCATGCCCGCGATGCCGATCGCCGACAGCAGCGCTGCGATCGTCGTCGGGATCAATGTGATGAGCAGCGCCGCCAGAATCGTGACCGGGATCGACCCGCCCGCGTACGCGGCGAAGGACGGCACGGTGCCGACCGCGATCAGGAAGATGATCGTCAGCCCGACGAGCAGGATGGTGAGCGCGATCTCATTGGGGGTCTTCTGCCGCTCGGCGCCCTCGACCAGCGCGATCATGCGGTCGAGGAAGCCATGCCCGGGTTCGACGGTGACGCGGACCTTGATCTGGTCGGAGATGACGCGCGTGCCCGCCGTCACGGCCGACCGGTCGCCGCCCGCCTCGCGGATGACGGGGGCGCTCTCGCCGGTGATGGCGGACTCGTTGACCGACGCGACGCCCTCGACGACCTCGCCGTCCGACGGGATCAGGTCGTTGGTCTCGACGAGGACGACGTCGCCGACCGCGAGCTGCGCCGCCGGAACCAGCGTCCAGCTCGCGCCGCCGAGCTTCTTGGCCTGCAGCTCGGCCTTCGCGCCGCGCAAGCTCGCCGCCTGGGCCTTGCCGCGCCCCTCCGCCAACGCCTCGGCGAAGGTGCCGAACAGCACCGTCAGCCACAGCCAGATCACCAGCTGGAGCTTGAAGCCGGCGCCGAGCCCGTCCTGGCCGATAAACAGCAGCACCGTCACGAGCACCGCCACCGTCGCGGTTACGAACATGATCGGGTTGCGGATGAGCTGGCGGGGATCGAGCTTGCGGAAGGACTGCCCGATCGCGGGCAGCATCAACTCGGCGGTGAACAAGGATTGCGAGGCGGCGCGAGCCATTACCGGTGCTCCGTTCAGGACA
>NZ_CAXSHH010000075.1:0-11101 GCF_964237155.1 uncultured Sphingomonas sp.
ATCGGGTGGGGGAGGGAGAACACGCCTCCCCGGTGCGCCGACGCGGAGCCGAGCGTCAAGCGCGGTTGACCTCGCACCGCACCCCCGCTATCCGCCCACCCTTTCCGAACGCCCGAACACCAGGACGAACATCATGTCGCGCATCTGCGAGCTGACCGGCAAGGGCCGGATGGTGGGGAACAACGTTTCCCACGCCAACAACAAGACCAAGCGCACCTTCCTGCCCAACCTGCAGAACGTGACGCTGCTGTCCGACTCGCTCGACCGTCCCGTCCGCCTGCGCGTGTCGGCGCACGGCCTGCGTTCGGTCGAGCACAATGGCGGCCTCGACAATTGGCTCGTCAAGACCTCGAACGAAAAGCTATCGCTGCGCGCGCGCCGCCTGAAGCGGGATATCACGAAAAAGCTTGCGACCGCCGTCCCCGCCTAGGCCGTTTCCGGTTTCATGCTCGAAGGCCTGCCGCCCCGACCCGGGCGGCGGGCCTTTCGCGTTTCATGCGTCCAGCCTGAACTTCAGAAGCAGCGTCCGCTGGATCGGCAGCCGGTTGTCGTCCGACACCAGCCACACGACCGTCGCGCCGCCTTCGCGCGTGACAGCCAACCCCTCGAAGTTCTCGGTGACGATCGGCGGGACCAGCCGGGCGACCGTGCGCCCGCGCACGGTCGCCTCCGCGCGCACCGCGCCGCGCGCCACCAGCGCGATCCGCGTGCGCCAACGGAAAGGCGGAACGAACCCCCGCTCCAGCACCAGCAATCGTCCGTCCGGCAACTCCGCCATGTCCACCGGATGGTATCCCCGCTCCGGCCGATAGGCGAATCGCCTCACGGGTGTGATCCGCCCGGCGGGATCGCCCGCGAAGATCAGCCCCACGCGCGTTTCCGGCCGCTTGCCGTCCGCCGTCCGCGGCGGACGACGCGTTTCGGAGATCGCGAGGAAACGTCCGTCGCGCAGGCGCGCCATGCTCTCCGGGCCGCCCGCCTCCGGCCAACGCGCCATCGCTCGCGATCTGCGCCAACGCTCGGCGCGCGCGAAGCCGGGGGCGTAACGCCAGATCGCGTTGGCGTTCTCGAACGCGACCCAGGTCCGGCCCGTCCGCGGATCGATCGCCATCGCCTCCGCATCGCGGTCGGCCTTTCGCCAGCCCATCCCAGGTCCCGCCGGCAGCGTATCCAGATCGAAACCGCGCGGTGTCCAGTCCGCCCCCATGCGAAACCGCGCCAGCGTTCCGCCATCGCCCAGGAGCGTGAACCGCTCGCCCCGGACGGCCAATGCGGAAAAACCGCCGAACGCGGGGTCGTCGCTCGACAACGCCACCCCGCCTAGGAAAACCAAGGCACCCGCCCGACGAACCGCCGGGTCACCGGGCGCGAGCGCGACGCGTTCGGCCGTGACGCGCGCGCCGTCACCGGGCAGCGCGACCCGTTCCTCTCCCGACCATCCGGGCCCGATCAGCAGGACGAGCAGAAGAGAGAACCAAACGCGCACCGCGCCGGCCATAGCCGCCGGTCGGCGCCGCGGCACCCTTAACCGCGCATAACAGCGACATTCAGGATCGGGTCAATGCGAATCACCTAGAACCATCACATCGGCGGCGGGGATCATCCCTGGAGCCGGATCGATCAAGCCAAGGAGTACCGGCATGTTCACCAAGCTATCGCTCGCCGCCGCCGCGCTCACCATGACCGCCGGCGCGCTCGTCCCCACCACCGCCGCCGAGGCGCAACGCCACGATCGCGGCTATAGCCAATATGACCGCGGCTACAGCCAGTACGATCGCGGCTATGACGATCGTTACGAGCGTCGCCAGTATCGCGACCGTCGCGGCTACAGCAACCGCCAGGGCCGCTGCCGCTCGGGTGATACCGGCACGCTGGTCGGCGCGATCGCGGGCGGCCTGCTAGGCCGCACGATCGACACGCGCGGCGACCGCCTGCTCGGCACCGTGCTGGGCGCCGGCGGCGGCGCGCTGGCGGGGCGAGCGATCGAGCGTTCGTCCGACTGCGGTCGTCGCTGACGACCGCGGTCGGACCGGCCGGCGGGTCGTCGGCTAGGCCGACGAGCCCGTCCGACGTCCAGCGGCGGCTTAGCCGTCGCCCTTAACCTTTTCACAAGTTACCGCCCGTAGGCGGTGTGTACGCTCCCGCGTGGCGTATTGGGGGCGGGGGGCCGGCTCGGCGTATTTGAGCCGGCCCTCTTGTTCGTTCGGGCGCTGCGCAAGCGAAGCAAGCGCGGCGCCCAAACCGGCCGACGGGCGCGAAGCGATACGTTCGACGTCAGCCTGCGGCTTCGCCGCAGGCCCTCTCTCCAGGACACCCCGACAACCCTCTACCGCCTTCGCGGGAGAGGGAAAGACGCGGCGTAGCCGCGGCGAGGGTGAAAGCCGGGCCTATCCGGGAGCGGTCCGGCCCTCACCCTGGCGCTTACGCGCCTGTCCCTCTCCCGCGAAAGCGGGAGAGGGTTGGGAACAACAAGCGACAGCAAAGCCGCCGCCATGACGTCGAACGGGCCCGCCCGCTCGCGCGGCCGCCCCGTCGGCCGTGCCGGGCGATGCGCTCGCTTCGCTTGCGCATCGGCGCGGGCGTGGCCGCGCCTTCGCCCGTCAGTACATATGTTGCCCCCCATTGATCGACAGCGTCGACCCGGTGACGAACCCAGCCTCCTCCCCGCACAGGAACACCACGCCCCGCGCGATCTCCGCCGCCGCCCCGAGCCGTCCGACCGGTATCCGCGCCACGATCTTCTCCAGCACCTCGCCGGGCACCGCCGCCACCATGTCCGTGTCGATATACCCCGGCGCGATCGCGTTCACCGTCACGCCGAACTTCGCGCCCTCCTGCGCCAGCGCCTTGGTGAAGCCGTGGATCCCCGACTTGGCGGCGGCGTAGTTGACCTGGCCGTATTGCCCGGCCTGCCCGTTGATCGACCCGATATTGACGATCCGCCCCCATTTCCGCTCGCGCATTCCCGGGAAGACCGCCTTGGCCATGTTGAAACAACCGCCCAGATTGGTGTCGATCACCTCGCGCCACGCCTGATAGCTCATCTTCATGATCGTGCCGTCGCGTGTGATGCCCGCATTGTTGACCACCACGTCGATCGGCCCCAGCTCATCCGCCACTCGCATGCAGCCGTCCAAACACGCCTCATGATCGGCGACATCCCACTTACACGCCTTGATCCCGGTCCGCCCCGTGAAGTCGCCCGCGCGCGCGTCGTTGCCCGCATAGGTCGCCGCGACGGTCATCCCCGCCTCCTTCAGCGCCAGGCTGATCGCCTCGCCGATCCCCCGCGTTCCGCCCGTCACGATCGCCACACGCGCCATCAAGTCTCTCCTTTATCTTTGCGCCGATGCTATGAAACCGGCACCCAGCCCGCAAGCTCCTTCCCCAGGATGCTGCGCAGCATTTCCACCCCCGGCGGACTATCGTTCAGGCAAGGCAGATACGCGAACCGCTCGCCGCCCGCTTCCTCGAAGCTCTCGCGCCCGCGGATCGCCAGCTCCTCCAGCGTCTCGATACAGTCGGCCGAAAAACCCGGCGCGAGGATCGCCACCTTCTTCACGCCCTTTGCCCCCAGCTCCTCCAGCACCGTGTCGGTCGCGGGCGTCAGCCATTTGGCCGGGCCGAAGCGCGACTGGAACGCGGTGATCAGCTCGCGCCCCATCGCTTCGGAGAGCAATCGCGCCGTCTTGCGGCAATGGCAATGATAGGGGTCGCCCAACTCCAGCGTCCTCTGCGGCATGCCGTGAAAGCTCGCGACGATCGCCTCGGGCTCGAAATCGAGCGCCGCCAGCTCCGCCTCCACCAGTGTCTTGAGCGCGCCGATATAGGCCGGGTCGTCATGATAGGGCGGCAACGTCCTGATCGCCGGCTGCCACCGCTTGGCCGCGAAATGCGCGAAGGCCCGGTCGTTGGCGGTCGCGGTCGTCGCCGCGCAATATTGCGGATAGAGCGGCGCCAGCAGGATGCGCTCGCACCCCGCCGCCTTCAGCGCGTCGATCCGGTCGCCGATGGCCGGATTACCGTAACGCATCGCGTAATCGACGATCACGTCCGGCCCGAACGCGCCCTGCAGCGCCGCGCACTGGGCCCGCGTGATCTTGGCCAGGGGCGATCCCTCGTCGGTCCATACCAACCCGTACGCGTGCGCCGACTTTTTGGGCCTGGTCCGCAGGATGATCCCCCGCAGGATCGGCTGCCAGGCGAGCTTGGGTATCTCGACCACCCGCTTGTCCGACAGGAACTCGAGCAGATAGCGTTTGACCGCCTGCGGCGTCGGCTCGTCGGGGGTGCCCAGGTTGGTCAGGAGCACACCCACCTTGCGGGCCGGGATGGCGGGATGGTCGGGGGATGGGGTCATCCACCCGATCTAAGGGGCGACGACCGGATGCGCACCCCCGTCGCCGCCTGGAGCGCGTTGGCGATCGCGGGCGCGACCGGCGGCACCGCCAGCTCGCTCACCCCACCTGGCTGTTCGGGGCTGGCGATCAGCTCGACCGTGATGTCGGGCATGTCCCCCAGCCGGGGTAGCCACAGTCGATCGAACCCGCGTTCGATCGGCCGCCCGGCGGCGAAGCCGGTCGACGCGCCCAGCGCCTGCCCCAGTCCGAACATCAACCCGCCCTCGATCTGCTGGCGTACCAGATCGGGGTTGATCACCGCCCCGCAATCGACGGCCGCGACCAGCCGTCGCACCACGGGCCGCCCATCCGGACCCATGTCCGCCTCCGCCATTACCGCGATGCGGCTCCCGCGAAAGCCGTGACACGCCATCCCCTGCCCCGATCCGGCGACGCCGCCCTCCCATCCGCCGAGCGACGCCGCCGTCTGCAGGCATCGCGCCAGCCGCGGGTCGCCGCCCAGCATCCCGATCCGGAACGACACTGGCTCCGACGCCCCCACATGCGCCAGCTCGTCGATGAAGCACTCGGTGAAGAAGCACGTATACCCATGCGCCCCGCCGCGCAGATGCCCCGTCGGCAGGCCTGTCTCGGCCGGGTGATGATCGACCGCATAGGCCGGCAGCCGATAGGGCGGCACCGCCCCGCCGACCGCATACCGATCGCCCGGCGAGGCGATCGCGGCGATCCGCCCGACCGATCGCCCCGTCAGCCTTTCGGCCAGCTCGCGACCTGTCGGGGGCGAGGCGATCTTCGCGCTCCATCCCAGGATCGACCCGCCCGCCGCGAGCCGCGCCGCCATCCGCGCGACGGCCGGCGGCCGATGTCGCCCCCGCGCGATCTCCTCGCCTCGCATCCATGCAAGGTTGACCGGTCGCTTGAGCGCCACGGCCAACCGCGCCGCCTGCTCGATCGCGTCCGTCTCCAGCCGCGCGCCGAACCCCCCACCGATGGGCATCGGGTGGACGATCACGTCATCCTCGCCGATCCCGGCCGCCTCGGCCGCCGCCACCCGCGCGTGCGCCGGAGCCTCCGTCTGGCACCACACCTCCAACCGCCCGTCCCGGAACGCCGCCACCGCGCTCGCCGTCTCGATCGCGGCATGGACGCCGGGGGCCACCCGGTACTCGGCCGTCACCAGTCGTGCCCCTCGGAAGACCGACGACAGGTCGCCCTGCTCCGCGATCCGCGTCCCCTCGCCCTCGAGCGCCGCATCCAACGCCGCGGCGACGCCCGCATCGTCCGGCACGACGCCCCGCGTCTCGAATCGGGGTGCCAGCGCGTCCAGGCCGCGCTCCGCCGCCCAGCCGGTCGTCGCCACCGCCGCGACCCAGGTCGGCGTCTCCACCACCTGCAGCATCCCGCGCACCCGGTCCGCCGCCGCTCGGTCCATCCGCACCAGCCGACTGTCCCCCAACGGCCCGGCGCGCACGCGCGCATGCACCATGTCGGCCAGCCGGACGTCCCCCACGAAGTTCGCCGATCCGTCCACCTTGGCGGGCGCGTCCAGCCTCGGCACCGACCGCCCGACTAGCCTCCCCGCCCCGCCCCGCCCGATCGGCAACGGGTCGGGCAGCCCGCCCGCGCCCGCGGCCGCCGCCTCGGCGGCCAGCTCGGCGAACCGCACGCGCTTGCCCTGGTGGACCACGAACCCCCGCTCGGTCGAGCACGCCTCCCAGGCGACGTCCCACCGCCGCGCCGCCGCCCGCGCCAGCAGCACCCGCGCCGCCGCCGCGCTCGCGCGCGCGGGTCCCTCGAACGCCCGGATGGAGGTGGACCCCGCCGTCAGCATCGGCGCCCGGCCGAACGATGCTCCCGGCACCGCCCCGAACAGCTCGGCGATCGCCAACGGGTTGGCATAGGCCGGGTTCATCGGCGCGGCCTCGACCCCGACCGTGCGCCAGTCCGCCCCCAGCTCGTCCGCGACGATCTGGGCCAAGGCCGTATAAACGCCCTGCCCGCCCTCGGCTTGTGGCACCGCGACCATCACGCGCCCGTCCTCGCCGACCTTGAGCCACGCGCCGAACGGATGCTCGCCCGGCCCGAGCGACAGGTTCGCCGGATAGTCGCGCGGCCACAGGCCCCACGCGACGACCAACCCGATGCCCGCGCCGCCGCCCACAAGGAGCCCGCGCCTGCTGATCCCCCCGCTCATCCGCCCGGCCCTAACCGAGCCGCGCGCCTAGAAGAACCCCGGCACCTCGCGCTGCGGCGCGGTCGGCGCGTCCGGCGTCAACAGCGCGCGCCGCCCGGCCGACACGGCTCCCACGCTCGCCGCCCGCGCCTCGGACGCGACGGTGGAGCAGCTCCGGCCGCCCAAGAAATCGAGCGCCGACCGCACGGACGCCTCGCGCGCGTCGCCCAGCGGGAACGCCAGGTCGTCGCCGGCGGCGCAGGTCGCGCGCACCGCGGTGCGCAGGCCGTCATAGTAATTCCCCTGCCGGTCGCGGTTCTGCGTCGCGAACGCCACCACGCGTAACCGGTCGTCGCACGACGTCCGGTCGACCGCGATCTGTCCCACCGGCTTCCCGAAGGTGTTGGTCCCGATCAAGGCCGCGCGGTCGCCCAGATACGGCACGAAGCTGTTGATCACCAGCTCGCTCGCCGACGCGGTCGCGCCCGTGCCGATGAAGGCGATGCGCGTCGGCGCGATCGACTGCGGCTGGGGCGAGAAGAACCGCGTCTCGTTGTTCGACGCCTTTTCCGGCCGGAACGCGGTGATCGAGAACACGTCCGTCCCCGTCCGGTCGCGGCCGAGCAGGTCGCCCATCAGCTCCGCGATCGACACCAGCCCGCCGCCATTGTAACGGAAATCGACGATCACCTCGGTCACCCCCGCCGACCGGAAGCCCGCGAACGCCTGGCGCAGCGCGGGATCGGCGGTCGAGATGAACGTCCTGAGGTTCAAATAGCCCACCTGCCTGCCCCCGTCGGTCAGGATGCGCGCGCCGTAGCGCGACGACACCGGGGTCAGCTCGAAATCAGCCTTCGCCACGGTCAGCTCGCGCACGCCCGCCGCCGGGTCGGACACGCGCAGCACCCGCGCGGTCCCCGCCGTCGTCGGCCCCAGCGCGCTCGTGACCCCCGCCCCGCCCTCGCTCGCGAGTATGTCGCTCACCGGCCTGAGATTGCCCGGCGCGGTTCCGATCGCCAGTATCTCCGTTCCCCGGTCGATCCCCGCCGCCAGCGCGGGCGCGCCCTCGAACGCCTCCGACACCAGCACGCGGCGGTTCGGCAGGTCCGTCGACAACCGTATCCCGAACCCCGCGCTCGATCCCGAACCGAAGAACGCGTTCTCCTCGCGGATCGACGTCAGGTAGGTGAAGAACCGGTCACGCCGCTGGCTCCGCGCCGTCGCGGTCAGCCCGTCGACATAGGCGTCCACGCTCGCGAACCCCGCCGGATCGAGCACCGCCGGCAGCGTCTCGGGGAACAGGTAGAACTCGCGCAGCTGCGCCGCCGCCCAATCCTGCCGATCGCGCAGCGAGCAGCCCGCCGTGGCGGTCGGCGTCGGCGCGGGCGCGACCGCGGCGGGCGTCGCCGCTCCCGATCCGCCCCCATCGCCTCCGCCCCCACCGCACCCGGCCAGCAGGGCGACCAGCGCCACCATCGATCCCAAACGCGACCGCTTCATTTAAAACTCCCGACTTTCCCGTCGCTTACCGCATGGACATGGCCCTGTCAGGCCTTTTCCGTTCCCTACATGTACGCGAATATCCCGATCCTGGATGCACCGGGTGGTGCGGATCACGGCGCCTTGCCCTCCGCGCGCATCCGCTCGGCATGGACGATCGCCTCCGCCCGCTCGCGCGCGTTCTCCTCCTCCTCTTCGCGCATCCGCACGACATCGAACGCCTGCAGCTTCGTCAGGATGCTGTCATGCACCTCCGCCAGCGGTCGCGGCGGCTTGCGCCAACCTTCGCGCGCCTGCTCGGCCATCCGGTCGCCGCGCTCGATCAGGAATCGCAACAGCCCGTCCGAGTAACGCCGCCTCGTCGCGACGACCTTGCCGTTGCGCCGGATCGCCACCTCGACCCCATGCACCGCCCGGTCGAACGCCGCCTGCGCCAGGACGGGCCGCGGGCTCGCCAGCGCCGCGTCCCACCGGTCCGCGAACTCCGGCATCCGCTTGTACGCCCGCCGCGCCGACGTCGTGCTCAACCCCGCCGCCCGGCAGGCGTCGGTGACGCACCCCGCCTCCGCCAGCCTTGCCAGGAACACCAGCTGCCGCGCCGCCGTCCACCCGTCATGCCGTTCCCGAAAAGGCTTGTCGTCCACCATCCCCGTTCTCCCCTCCCCCGAGTCGAACGGCCCGCCTATCGCGGGCGGGAGGTTGTAGGACAGAACAAAATGCGAACAGACCTTCCTAACCGTCCAGCGGAGCGGATCCTTGCCGAGTGGATTATTAGTGGCTACGTTAAATGTCGATGGATCTGCTGTACGACCCTGCGAAGGATGTGATCAATCGGTTCAAGCACGGTCTGTCGTTTCAGGATTTCCACGGCTTCGACGCGGAGCCGACCGTGACCGTCGATAATCGCTTCGATTATGGCGAGCGGCGATTTCGAGCATTCGGAAGGATCAGCGGTGTGCCGCACTGCCTTGTCTATACCGAAACCGGAGCGGGGGTTCGCGCGATCAGCTTCCGCCGCGTTCATGGAAAGGAGTTTCGCCGTTATGAGTGAGATTACGCTCCCGCCCGACTTCGACGACAATCCCGAATGGACCGACGAGGATTTCGCCCGCGCGCGTCCCGCGAGTGAAATGCATCCGCCGCACATCGTCGACATCCTTGTCCGCAAGCCCGGCCGGCCGCCCGGCTCCACCACCTCCACCCGTCAACAGGTCACGCTTCGCCTGGAGCGCGAGGTCCTCGCCCGCCTCCGCGCGAGCGGCCCGGGCTGGCAGACGCGGGTGAACGAGGCGCTGCGCAAGGTCGTGGGACTCTAGGAACGGTCGCTCAGCGATCGGCGCGGGGCGATCCGTCCTCCGGGCGCGCGACCGGGATCGCGATCACGCGCGGCGTGGGGTCCGGCGGAGGGATCGGCCCGGCGATCGGCGGCCCGCCCCGCGTCCGGCGCGGGCCGCGCAGCGCGTCGATCTCGGCCGTGCGCCGCTCCAGATAGGCCCGGCGCACGGCCGCGTACGGATCGGCGCTCGCCTTGATCTTCGTCAGCCGCTCGTCATTTTCCGCACGGAAATCGATCGCGCCGATATTGAGGAGCGGGATCGTCACCGCCGGATTGTCGAGCGGCGGCACGCTTGTCACCGGGATCGCGAGCTGGTCGACGATGTTTCCCACCAGATCGCGCACCGTCACCGGCCCGATCAGCGGCAGGAACAGGAACGGCCCTGGTTTCACACCATAATAACCCAGCGTGTTGGCCAGGCTGTTGCGCCTGCGCGGCAGGTTGAACGGCCGCTTCTTGGCCACGTCGAACAGCCCCGCCGCGCCGATGGTGGTGTTGACCGCGAACCGGCCCACCGTCTCGGCCGCCTTGCCGGGCTTCAGCTGCAAAAGGTAGTTCAGCGCCGCCACCGGCTCGCGTAGGTTGGCGATGAAGTTGCGCAGGCCGCTCCTGATCGTGCTCGGCACCTCGCGCTTGTAGGTCCGCGCGACGGGACCGATCACCGCGTCGTCGACCGCCTGCGTCACCGCGAAGCTCCGCTCGTTGACCGCCGACAACGGATCGTCGCGCCGATCGCGGCCGATCACGACCACGTCGCCCGCCTGCCCGGCGGTCGGCGCCCGCGCATCCGCGGCGGCGTCCGGAGGCGTGGCGGAGGGGGACGGCCGGACCTGATCGGCGGGCGTGGTCGGCGCGGCGGGATCGGACGGCGAAGGCGGACGGGCGGAGGCGTCCTGATCGACGCCGACCGTCGGGGCGGCGGGGATCGCATGTCCCGTGAACGCCGGCGCCGGCATCGGCACGGGCGCCCCGATCAATGCCGATGCGATCGCAAGGGCGGTAATACCGATCTGCCTGTCCTCTTCGCCAAAGGGACGCGGCATCGGGAGGGATGCCGGTCGACCCGATCGGGCGCGCCGCGCTCGTCCGATCCTCGAGCGCATACCGGTACCGGCGCGATATGAAAATCCCGTGAGCGACCCTGCCCCGGTTACCGTCCGACGGTCACTGGTCGGCGTCCGCCTTCGCGTCGCCTTGAAGGCTCAACGCCATCGCGGTCAGCAGCGATGCGGCGTGCCTCAGCCCCGATCCCGCGCCGTCGGCGGCGGTCTCGATGACGTCGACCGCCTCGGCGATCGTCAGGACGCCGCGTTCCTTCAACCCGTGGATCAGGCTTTCGACCAGCGACAGCGCGGCCTGGCCGTATGGATCCCGCAGACGGCACCGTCCTGTACGACCGAATACGCGACCGGCTCCGCGTTCTTAATGTGGGTTGGCGTCATGGTTATCTTTTTACGTACGAAAGGTGACCCTGTGGGGACGCAAATTACCGCCTTGGCGGGCGACGATAATCGTTCGTACTTGATCCAGCTTTAGACGCTACCCTGTAACCTAACCCTGTATAACAACAGAACGCCATTTTAGTTCTTTTCTCCAGTCGGTAGGCGATCAGCATGGCTAACCGGTTCATCCGTAAACTGAGCGGCTTGGCCGATTTCACGACCGGCGATATCGCCGCGCTCGAGAACGCGACCAACTGGGGTCGCAACTACGCGGCGCGCCAGGACCTGA
>NZ_CAXSHH010000076.1:0-10796 GCF_964237155.1 uncultured Sphingomonas sp.
GCAGCGTCTCGATCGCCGAGATGCCCAGCTTCTTCTTGGCGCAGGTCGCGACGACGTGATCCTGGGGTGCGTTGACGTTGATCGCTCTGGACATGGCGGCTCCTACCGATTGCATGACGTGGCCGGTCCGGCTTGGCGTCGAGGCCGATCTTCGGCCGCGCGAACGCCCTTGTCCCACAAAACGGCGGCCCGCGCCACCTTTGGCCGAACCTTGTAAGGGTGGACGGAACGGATCACGGCGGTCCGAGTTGGGCCGCGCGCAATACTTGATCCATCATATAGCGGAGCGGCCGCGGAAAGCCAGCGGGCCGTCCGGCGGCGGCCTATCGCGCCCGGACGCTCGCCCAGGCCTGCGCGATGCCGTCCAGCTCGTCGGCCACGGCGCGGAACGGGGCGGGGTCGTCGCCCAGGCTGGCCCGCACGACTTCGCGCCTGGCGCCTCCATAAAGCGTCGCCAGCGTCCGCGAGACCTCGCCGCCCGCGTCATGGTCCAACCCGGCTTCCAGCGCGAACAGGACGGCGGTCGCGCGCGTCACCCGCTCGCTTTTCCGCGCATAGTTCCGGTGCTCGGCGGCGTGGGCGGCCGCGCGCAGCGCTCCCACGACCTCCTCATACAGCATCTGCACCAGCCCCGCGCCGTCGCCGGCCGCCGCGGCGCGGCCCGCCACGTCGATCCGGCGATAGGTCATCTCGGGGCTGTGAAGCGCGCTCGCATAGGCCATCACGCGTCGCTCCGGTTCCAGGCCTTGATCTGGTTGTCCAGGAAGGTCTGCGTCGATTTATAGGCGGCCGTGCGCGCGTCCATCGTCGCGAACTGCCTGGTCAGCCGTTCGCGAAACGCGGTTGTCTGGACCGAGGCCTTCTCCTTGGCCAGGCTCAGGCTGGCGAGCTGTTTGGTGTAGGTCGCGGCCGACATGTTCAACGGTGCGTTTTGATCGTTCTTGTCCGTCACGCGCTTCGTGATCGCGCTCAGCGCCGCGGACAGGCCCTTGGAGGCCGGGCCGGTCGCCTGGGCGAACATCGCCTCCACGGCGGTCGGAAAATCGGCGACCATCTTGGTCAATCGTGCGTCGTCCACCGACAGCGTGCCGTCGCGTGCCGTCCTGATGCCAAGGTCCGCCAGCGTGCGCGGCGCGCCCGCGACGGCCGTGTCGATCAATGCTTCGGTGGTCAGCCGGCCCAGGCTGCGCTGCAGGACGGCCGCGCCCGAATCGTTCCTGAGCACGCCGGTGAAGGGATCGTTCTGTTCCCTTATCACCGACAGCATCTCGTTGTAGGCCGCGACGAAGTTGGTGGCGGCCTCCGACAAGGCCCCGCCCGGTCGACTGGACGACAGTCCGACCGGCGCGGCGGTGACTTTCAGCAGCTCCAATTTCAGTCCCGGGATCAGGTCGGCGACCGTGTTGCTGGTTCGACGGTACTGCGCTCCGTCCATGGTCAGGATCGCGTCGCGCGCGGCCACGCCGGTGAACGCGCCCGTGCCGCCCGCGGTCACGCTCGCGCCGACATCGAAACCGTCCAGCGTCTCGCCGTTGTTCGTATAGGCGGGCGAGGGCGGGATCACGGTCGCCGCCTGGTCCGGCCGGTCCGTGGCGGTCACGGTGAAGGCCTTTTCGGCCCCCTCGGTGGCCTTGAACACCAGGCGCGAACCCGTGCCGTCCTTCACAAGCATGGCCGACACGCGCCCGCCGACCTGTCCGCTGCCGTTGATCTGGTCGGCGACCTGTTGCAGCGTCTGGCCCGCCGCGATCGTCAGCGTCACGTCCTTCGGCTGCGCCGCCGCGTCGGGTCCCGCCTTGGTGAAGCCGATCGTGATCGTCCCCTCCTTGAAGATCACGGCCGCGTCGTAGGACCTGTTCGTGGTCGACGCCTGCGCGGAGGCGAGCTGCGTCACGGCGACCGCGACGCTCAGATTCTTGACCGTCGCGTCCGGCAACAGCGATACCTGGATCGCGCTCGGGTCGGCGCTGACCGGCTTGGGCGCGAGGGTGCCGCCCTTGGTCAGGGCCTTCAGGGCCGCGTCGAAGTTGGTGATCGCGCTCTTCAGCGCGGACACGCCCGAGATCTGCGCGGTGAGTTTCTCCTCGCGGCGCGTGAAATCGGCGTTCTTGGCCGCGAACTGAGCCTCGACCAGCGAAGTGACGAGCGCGCCGACATCGATGCCGGAACCCGCGCCCAGCGTCTTCGCGATCGATTCGATGGCCATTCGTACCTGCTCCCCGCGCTTCTCCTTCGTAAACGGCCACGGGCCGGAGTTCTTTAGGCGGCCACCCCGTCCTCCCTTAGGCCGTGACGCCGTTCTCGTCGAAGCGCGCCCCGAACGGCACGTCGACCGGGGGCAGGGGCGGGGTCGACCCGCCCGCCTCGGCGTTCAGCTGGAACACGAAGGCGAGCACCGTCGCGATGGCGAGATACAGATCGTCGCGCACTTCCTGCCCCTCGCGGCTGGTGTAATAGACCGCGCGCGCCAACTGCGGATATTCGAGCACCGGCAGCGCCAGCTCGCCCGCGAACTCCCGGATCGCCAGCGCGGTCGCGCCGCGCCCCTTGGCGACCACCACCGGCACCTGGTCGCGGCCCCGGTCGTACCTGAGCGCGACCGCGAAATGCGTCGGGTTGGTCAGCACCACATGCGCCTCCGCCACCGCCTTGCGCGCGCCGCCCTGCAGCACCTCGCGCCGGCGTTGCCGCTGCTGCTGCTTGGCTTCGGGCGATCCCTCGGACTGTTTATGCTCGTCTTTCACCTCCTGCTTGGTCATGCGCATCTTGATCATGCGCCGAACCGCCTGGACGGGTATGTCGATACCCGCGATCACGACCAGCCCGCCCGCCATCGCGATCAGCGTATTCGCGAACAAATCGCCAAGGATCGCAACGGCTTGGCCCATGTCTGCGGCCGACATCGAAGGGGCCACCCGCGACACCTTCGCCAACATCCACCAGCCGATCGCGCCGAGCAGCACGACCTTGAGCAGCGACTTGCCCAGCTCGATCCACCCCTGCGAGCCCAGCATCCGCTTGAGCCCCGCAACCGGATCGATACGACTGCCCTTGGGCGCCAGCAGCTTGGCGTTCCACCCCAGCGACCCCAGCCCCGCCTGGCTGGCGATCGCCGCCCCGACGCTGACCGCGAACAGGCTCGCGAGCGACGGCAGCAGCCGCCACCCCGCTTCCAGGATCGGGCGGAAGGGCGCGAAATCCTCCACATCGGCGCGCTCGAACCGGAGCGAGGCGGTCATCACGCCCTTGCAAGCCTTCATCAACTCCGGCCCGAACCACACCACCCAGGCGACACCCGCCAGCATCGCCAGCGCCGTCCCGAACTCGCGGCTCTTGAGGACATCGCCCTTCTCGACCGCGTCGCGAACCCGTTTGGGGGTGGCCGCCTCCGTCCGTTCGCCGCCTGCCTCGGACATCAGCCGAGCACCAGCCGATCGGCGGCCTCGAGGCTCTCGCGGACGATCACGAGCATGTAGTCGCCCATCGCCGGGAACGACACCGCGAGCGCGACGACACCGACGGCGAGGCTCATCGGCAACCCGACCGCGAACAGGTTGAGCGAAGGCGCCGACCGCGAGATCATGCCGACCACCAGGTTGAGGCAGAGCAGCAGGAAGCCGACCGGGAGCGCCAGCAGCAGCCCTGCGGCGAAGGCGTAGCCTCCGAACACGGCGATCGCCTTGAGTCGCTCCGCGCCCATCCACGCCTGTCCGGGCGGCAGCGCGTCGTAGGAGCGCACGATCATCTCGACGAGCACCAGGTGCCCATCCATCGACAGGAACAACAGCGTCAGCATGATCGAGAAGAACTGCCCGAGCGCGGGGCTCGACCGCCCGTTCTGCGGGTCGATCGACGACGAAAAGCCGAGCCCCATCGACCCGCCGATCAACTCGCTCGCGATCAACGGCGCGGCGAACGCGATCTGGAGCACGAAGCCGATCGCGAGCCCGACCAGCGCCTCGGCGGTGACGGCCATGATCGTCGCCACCCCGAACAGGCTGGCGGGTGGCGTCACCGGATAGGCATGGAGCACCAGCACCCCGATCGCCCCTGACAGGGCGACTCGCACCGGTAGCGGCACGGCCACCGCCCCGAACACGGGCGCGGCCACGAACGCCGCGCCGACACGGATCATCACGAACACCAGCGCCCAGAGCTGCGGCTCGATGGAGAGGCCGAAGCCAAGCATTATCCCTCTCCCATCGGGAGAGAGAGGGAGCCGCGCAGCGGCGGAAGGGTGAGGGTGACGAGTGCCTGGCGAGGCTCGTCATCCTCACCTTCCCACTCGGCTGCGCCGAGCGGGCCCCTCCCTCTCCCGATGGGAGAGGGATCAGCGGACAAGATCAGGTATCCGCTCGAAAATTCCCACGGTGAAGTCGGACAACAGCCCCAGGATCAGCCCGCCGAACACCATGATCGAGAACGCCACCACCAGCAGCTTGGGCACGAACGACAGCGTCTGTTCGTTGATCGAGGTCGCCGCCTGGATCATGCCCAAGATGAGACCCGCGAGCAGCGCCGGGATCAGGATCGGCGCGGCGGCGAGCGCGAGCACCCACATGGTCTGGTTGGCGAGCGTCAGGAAATAGTCGGCGTCGGCCATTTAGCTTCTCACGCGAAGCTGTTGGCGAGGCTGCCCATCGTCAGCGCCCAGCCGTCGACGAGGACGAACAGCAGCAGCTTGAACGGCAGCGAGATGATCTGCGGGGACAGCATCATCATGCCCAGCGACATGAGGACGGTCGCGACCACCAGGTCGATGACGATGAAGGGCAGGAAGATCAGGAACCCGATCTGGAACGCGGTCTTGAGCTCGCTCGTGACGAAGGCGGGGAGGAGCACGGCGTAGGGGATGTCGTTCGCCGACCGGTACGGCCCCGACTTCGCCATCTCGGCGAACATGGTCAGATCCTTGATCCGGGTCTGCTTGGACATGAACGCATGGAGCGGCGCGCCGGCGGCCTGGATCATCTGGGTGCCGGGCATCCGGCCGGCGGCGTAGGGCTCGATCGCGGCGGTATTTATTTGGTTGATCGTGGGCGCCATGATGAAAAGGCTCAGGAACATCGACAGCCCGACCAGCACCTGGTTGGGCGGTGTCTGCTGGAGCCCCAGCGCCTGGCGGAGCACCGACAGCACGATGATGATCCGCGTGAAGCTGGTCATCATCAGCAGGATGCCCGGCAGGATCGTCAGCAGGCCCATGATGATGAGGACCTGGAGCGACAAGCTCAACGAGCCCGATTGCCCGGGCGTCGCGCCGCCCAGTTGCCCGAGCGCGCGGTCGACCGCGTCGCCGACGCCCGGCGGGGCCGGAACGGCGGGCAACCCTTGCGCGAATGCGGGCATCGCGACCACGATGGCGAGCAGCAACGTCAGCACCGCCACCCACCAATTTCCCCGCGCAGGCGGGAACCCAGAGCGAGCAGGTTCACTCCGGCTGCTCTGGGCTCCCGCCTGCGCGGGAGAACAAAAGAGGGCAGCGCCCCGACCAAGGCGCTTGACCGTGATCATGCGTCCACCTTGTCCACGAGCGTGACGCCGCCGCGTCCGACCGACACGAGCAGACGCTTGCCCTCGAAATCGAGCACCGCGAGTTTGAGGCCGGGCGAGATCATCATCGTCTCGCGAATGGCGATGGTGCGCGCCGTCGGCTTGCCCGGCATACGCCGCTCGAACCGCCGCCACAGATAGAGCGAACCGACCATCAGCCCGCACACCAGCGGCAGCAGCACGACGAGCTTGAGAATGTAGGACCACATCATGGGCGTCAGTTCCGCTTGTCGGGAGAGACGAGCTCGGTCATCCGCACGCCGAAGCGGTCGCCGACGGTCACCACCTCGCCGCGGCCGATCAGCGTGCCGTTGACGAACACGTCGAGCAGTTCGTTCGCCTGACGATCGAGCTCGATCACGCTCGACTCGCCGAGCGCGAGGAGTTCGCGGAGGGAAAGGTTGGTGGAGCCGATCTCCACCGTCAGCTTCACGTCGACGTCCTGGAGCAGCCGGAAATTGGCCGCCAGGCTGGCGTCGACCGGAAAGCCGCCGGTCATGTCGTTCATTGCGCGGGTCCTTGGGTCGGTTGGGCGAACGGAAGAGTGTCGGATGAAGCTTGGTGGGCGAGCGAGGTGAGGCGCACGGCGGCCTGACCGTTCGACACGCCGACTGTGCCCGCGCCCAGGCAGCCGCCGCCGACCATCACGGGCACGTTCGCGCCGAACGAGATTGGGATCACGTCGCCCGCCTTCAGGTTCATAAGCAGCGACAGGGGCACGACCGGCTCGGCCAGGACCGAGCGGACGGGGAAGGTCACGTTCATGGCGGCGCGGGTCAGCCCGGTGCGCCAGGCAGGATCGGGCTCGACCTTGTCGAGGACGCGGCCGGTCAGGCTCGCGCCGTGCGGCTTCATCGCGGCGACCGGATAGAGCAGGTCGAGGTGGACCGGCGGGGCGTCCTCGGCGGCGAGGCCGAAGCGCGTCACGATCAGCGCGTCCTCGGCGGCGACGCCCAGCATCGCCGCGTTCGCCTCGACGTGCCCGACCGCGAAGTCGATCCGCGCGAGCGGCTCCCAGGCGGCGGCGAGCGGCGGCGCTATCATGCCGCCCAGCCGCGCGATCATCGCCTCGGCCGCGGGCGAGAACTCGGCCGGCAGCACGGGCGGGGTGAAACCCGATCCGCCAAAGAACAGGTCGAGCAACTCGAACACGAACCGCCCGTCAAACACGCACAACGCCTGCCCGCCGAGCGAGGTCATGGGCATCGGCAGCCAGGCGGTCAGGTCGTGGCCGCGCTCGGCCCGGTAATCGCTGAAATGCTGGACGGCGAGCGGCTCGGCCCAGCAGCGCAACTCGCGCTGCAGCAACGGCTCGAACACGGCGCGCAAGCTGCGAGCAAGCCGGGCCGACAGGTGCTGGACCGTATGCAGATCGCCGAACGGATTGAGCTTGGTCTGGCCGAGCAACGCGGCCGCACCCTGATGCGCATCCTGGCCAGAGCCCGCACGCGCGCGCTCTCGACGTTCCATCGTATCGGTGGTGGAGCGGCTGTTAACCATGCCTCACTGAACAACGAAATTAGTAAAGTAAACGTTACTGACCCCGCCGAATCCCTCCTTCTGCTCGAGCGTTTCATTGATCGCTTTCGCCAGCTTGCGCTGAAGCTGCTTCTTGCCCTCGGCGTTGAAGACCTGCTCCTCGCTGGTGTCGCTCAGCGTCATCAGGATCGCCGATCGGACCGCGATGTCGTTGGTTTTCAGCCGCTCGATGACCGTGTCGTCATAGGGCGTCGAAACGGCGACGCCGACCTGGATGAAGTGCACCGAATTCTGGAGGTTGGAGGTGAACTCCTTCTCCATCGCATAGTAGTTGGATGCGTATTTCTCGCCGCCCGCGACCTCGGGTGTCGGCTCGCCTTCGTGACCGGGCGCGGGTGCATGGTCGCCGCGCTTCGCGTCTTCCTCGCCGCCACGCTTCTGCTCGCTTTTCAACACCAGCTTCGGCTTGGGTTTCTCATCGGCTTCGCCGTGCCCACCGCCGCCGACGAGCCCGGCGCTGGCCGCATACAGCCCCGCCCCGACCCCGCCGCCGACCAGCACGACCAGCCCCACGCCGAGCACCAAAAGCTTTTTCAGCTTGCCCTTCTTCTTGGGCGCTTCTTCGGGCTTGTCGCTCATTCAATCGATCCTTCTCGTTCAGGCGATGCGGGTATCGGCGGCGTCCTCGTCCATCGCCGCCGGGGAGCTCGGACGGGCGGGAACGGGGGCGGTATTCGGTTGCGGCTGGCGACCGCCCGGCTGCGAGTCGCCGTCGCCGTCGCCGTCGCCGTCGCCGACCGCCGTCTGGCCGAGCTTCAGCCCTCGCGCCTCGGCCGCTTCGGCCAGACGCGGCGCGGCGTCCTGGAGCAGCGCGCGAGTCGCGGCCTGTTCGGCGGTGAAGTGGACATGCACCGTGTCGCCGTCGCGTTTCACCGCGACGTCGATCGAACCGAGCGTGTCGGGGATCAGCCGGATGCGCGTGTCGACGGCGTCGACCGCATCGCGCAACCGCTCGATCCGCTCCACCATCGCCGACGGCCAGCGATCCTGCCGCAAGTCGAGGGCTGCGGTCGCGGTCGCGGTCGATACATCGACGCGAGCGGCTTCGATCGGCGACAGGAAGGTATCGCCCGCGACCGGCCGCGGGTCGCGCGGCGCGCGGCGGAGATCGGCGGCGAAGACCTGGCGAGCCGTACCGCTCATCACCGCGCGGGTCATGGTCGGCGCGGGATCACGGGTCACGACCGGCGTAGGTGCGATGCGGGCAGGATCGGAAGCGGTCGATTTGGACGTGTCCGGCTTGGATGCCTCGGACGGCGTGGCGGTCGACGACCCGGTCGTTTCCGGCGAGCCCTCGGCCGGCGGGACGACGGAGGGCGACGACACGGCGACCGACGACGCGGGGGCAGGCTGCGCGACGGTACCGGCGGGACCCGGCGATAGAGGCGCAAGTCGATCGAGCGCTGGAGTGGTCGGTTGCCCCTTGGAAATCGCGGTGTCGGGCAACGGACGAAATGGCAAGGCGAAGCGGGACGGCGGAGTGACGACGAGAGGCGGATTGGGTGCGCGATCCACGACGGCGTTGGTCGAAGCTGGGCCGACAGCCGGCATCATGATCGGCGGTTTAGGGACCGCCCGGTCGCGACCGGGCGCGAGTGGCGATTCAGGGGCGTATTCGTTCGAAGCCGCGACGGACGGAGCACCGGCCAGGCTTTCGGCACTATCTTTTACGCCGACCGAGATCGGCAGGATCGAAGTCACCGAAGCGGGGATCGTCGTCCGATCATGTAGGGTCTGCGGGACGAGCGTCGTCACGGCCTTCGTCGGCTGCTCCGGCGACGACTCCGTCACATCGTCGACGAATTGGGCGATGGGCCTGTGTTCATCGAAAACGACGACCGCCCCGGGCGTGGGCGCGATTGCGACCAGGTTCGCATCCGATCGCGGCATGGGGTCGAATGCGTGTGTCGGGGCCGGGTCGTCGGCTGGGATCGGCACGGTCGTGCCGGGATCGATCTGCGGCGGGACGTCGCTCGCACCGACGAACATGGGAGGAGCATCCGGGCTCGGGCCGACCTCCTCCGGTTCATCCGCAGTGACTGACGCATCCTTCGGAGTGGAAGGGGCCATACAGGTTTCCGGCCGAGCGAAACGGGGCAAGGCGCCAGGCTTAGGCGTCGTTCCGTGGGATTTAGGTGTCCCGACCTGGGGTGAGGGTGGAGGTGCGACCAGAATGCCCGGCACAGGCGATTGCGGGTCCACGGCCGGATCGTCGGTCGGAAGCATCAGCGAAGCCGGCGTCGGCGACGGCAAGGACGAGATCGGCGGCACCATGTTGCCGGTCGGTGTGGCCGGTTGCCGCTTGACCACGGCCTCGCCTGCCCCCTCCAGCATGAGATCGAACGCGGCCGAGTCGCCCGCCAAGGGCGCGGACGCCTTGGGCGCGAGAAGGTTGAGCAGAGGCGATACCGAGGAAATCATGCAGGCTATTGTCCGGTCGATCAGGTCGACGAAACATTCAGCAAGGATCGTGCCGTTTGCGGCCGAGCCCAACTTCCTCAAGCGCGCGCATGTCGCGGCGGACCGCCTCGCGCCCAGCGCGTTCCATCAGCTTCTCGACCGCGCCCTGGCCCTGCTTGGTCGTGCGCGCATGGGCCACGGCGCGGTGGACGTCCGCCTCGGCAGCGCCGACGCGCGCGACGGCGGCGAGCGCGGAAACGCCCAGCCGCTCGCGATAATGCGCTGCCGCGACCAATGTCAGCGCGTCGCCGGATACCGGCGCGACCGCCTCGGCGAGCTGGGCGATGCGCGTCGACAGCGCGGTCTCGGTCGCGACGGTGCCCCGCGCCCGCGCTTCCTCGGCGCGGGCGAGCGTGAGCTGGAGGGTGCGGACGCGATGGATGCGCGCCAGCGTCCGAGCGTGGGTCGCCATGTCAGTCCTCCTGGCCGAATACGCCCGTCAGTTCGGCCACCGAGTCCGCCATCGGCACGATCTCGTCGGCGTCCTGGCGGATGAACTCGGTGATCGCGGGATGGCAGGCGATCGCGGCATCGATCGCGGCGTCCGTCCCGGCCCGGTACGCGCCCATCAGCACCAGGTCGCGATTCTCCTCGTAAGTCGACAGGTGCCGCCGGAGCGTCCGCGCCGCCAGTTGGTGCGGGCGGTCGACGATGTCGGTCATGACGCGGCTGACGGACGGGCCGATATCGATCGCGGGATAGACGCCGCGTTCCGCCATCGCGCGGCTGAGCACGATATGCCCGTCCAGGATCGATCGCGCCGCGTCGACCACCGGATCGTTGCCGTCGTCGCCGTCCGCCAGCACGGTGTAGATGGCGGTGATCGACCCGCCGCTCCGGACGCAGCCGCCCGCGCGCTCGATCAGGTTGGGGAGCATCGCGATCGCGGAGGGCGGATAGCCGCGCGCCGACGCCGGCTCGCCGAGCGCGAGGCCGATCTCGCGGCCGGCGTGCGCGACGCGGGTGAGCGAATCCATGATGAGCAGCACGCGGAGGCCCTCTTCGCGGAACGCCTCGGCGATGGCGGTGGCGCGGAGGGCGCCGCGTATGCGAAGTACTGGTGAATGGTTGGCGGGGACGGCGACCACGACCGAGCGCGCGCGCGCGGCGCCCGCAACCTTGGTCTCCAGGAAATCGGCGACCTCGCGGCTGCGTTCGCCGATAAGGCCGATCACGACCACGTCCGCCCGCGCCGCGCGCACCATCATGCCCAGCAGCACCGACTTGCCGACGCCCGAGCCCGC
>NZ_CAXSHH010000077.1:0-10634 GCF_964237155.1 uncultured Sphingomonas sp.
GAGGGGGGCCCTGTTCGACGCCGATCGGGGGTCCCTTTTGCACGCCGGTTGACAATCAGCCGATTGCCGGAGGTCGACGGTGACAAGCCCGTCCGGGCGAGGTTCAAGGCGTACCCGATCGGCTACTTCCACATCGATCTGGCCGAGGTACGAACCGAGCAGGGCAAGCTCTACCTGCTGGTGGCGATCGATCGTACCTCCAAGTTCGCCTTTGTCGAGCTGCACGAGAAGGCCACGCGCCGGATCGCCGGCGACTTCCTGCGCCACCTCGCGACCGCCGTACCGGATCCACACCGTGCTCACCGACAACGGCACGCACTTCACCGACCCGGCCGGCGACGGCTGGACGCCCGAGGACATCAAGGAGATGCGGGCGCAGAAGACGCCGTTCCTCTGCCACGCCTTCGAAGCGGCATGCGCCGACCTCGACATCGAGCACCGCCTCACCAATCCACGTCACCCGTGGACAAACGGCCAAGTCGAACGGATGAACCGGACCATCAAGGAGGCGACCGTCAAGCGCTACCATTACGAAACGCACGACCAGCGACGGCAGCACCTCGCCGACTTCGTCGCCGCCTACAACTTTGCTCGCCGCCTCAAGACCCTGTGCGGCCTCACACCCTATGAAGCCATCTGCAAAGCATGGACGGAGGAGCCGGATCGGTTCATATCAAACCCGCATCATCAATCGCCGTGAACAAACATCTAGGCTGCTGAAGACGCTGGGGTAGGGTGCTGGTGTCGAAACCGACCGAGGCTGTTGAAAGACTCGGCGATCATAAAGTCCGCGACATAATAGTATTTTTCTAGGCAGTTAACTTCCGATTATGCTGCCAGAACAATCGCCTTTGTTCAAAGACTATGCGTCGATGCAATCATCTTACACGGCCTGAGTCTTTCAACAGCCTCGACCAGTTGTGACACCAGCGGCCAATTTACGAAGAGGTGAGCGACTATGCTGACTGTCAGCCACTCACCTCCCTCCTACCTTAGACCATAGGCCAGTCCGCCACGTTGTGAAGAAACGCGGATCGATTCCACGCTACACCATCTGCAACCGCGATCTGCTCAATCCCGTAGCTTGCGTTGGAGTAAAACTGGTAGTCGACCCGGCTCTCCTGCGAGGTCGTTAGATCGCGCACGAACAGATCGTCATCATCGCGCAGCAGCCCGACTTGGCTGGCGACGAGATCGGTGAACATGAGTGTGTCCACGTCGCTCGCGCTGCCCGCGTCATAGATGCTGTGGGCACCATCACCCGAGGAATACCGGTAGCCCGAGTCAGCTCCAGCAGAACTACGGGTGGCGGGGTCCTCGGCCGCCCGGGCCGCTATGAAGGCGGCAGTCCATATGGTTCCGTCGGCGAAGACGAGCCGCTCGATCGTGTTGCCACCGTCCACTAGCGGAGCATTCCCAATGTAGATGCTGTCGCCTTGTGCGAGGTCGAGTTTCAGGTCGCGACCGTTGTTCCTAGCGGTGACCACCACTTGGTCGGACGTGATCCCCGCGCCCAACTCGATGGTGTCGTTACCGCCGTTCCCACCGTCCCAATAGTCGATGCCGTCGAGGATCGTGTCCTGACCATCGCCGCGGGCGAAGCGATAGGTATCATCGCCGCTCCCACCACCCAGGGTGTCGTTGCCGGTGCCGCCAACGAGCACGTCGTTGCCGTTTCGTGCGTGGATCCAGTCGTCGCCCGCACCGCCCGAGATCGTCTCGCCTCCATGCGTACCGGCAAACCGGTCCGCGCCGCTGGTCGGCGCGATTGACCTGGCGAACAGGTCGGCGGCGGTCCATACGGTGCCGTCGGCAAAAGTGACCCGCTCGATCGTATTGCCGCCATCGGTCAGGGGCGAGTTGCCGATATAGACGCTGTCTCCCTGGCCGAAGTCGATCAGGAGGTCGCGGCCGCCATTCTGTTGCGTCACCGTCACCTGGACGGGCGTGATGCCGGCGCCGAGCGCGATGCGATCGTTCCCGCCGTTCCCACCGTCCCAATAGTCGATGCCGTCGCGGATCGTGTCCTGGCCATCGCCGCGCTCGAACCGATAGGTGTCGTCACCAGAGCCGCCTCCCAGCGTGTCGTTGCCGGTGCCGCCGATCAGCGTGTCGTTGCCATTACGCGCATGGATCCAGTCGGCACCCGCACCGCCCGCGATCGTTTCGTCTCCATGCGTGCCGGCGAAACGGTCCGCGCCGTCGGTCGGGATGACCGAACGGGCGAATAGGTCGGCAGCGGACCACACGGTGCCGTCCGCGAACTTGACCTGCTCGATCCTGTTCCCGCCGTCGGTCAAAGGCGAGTAGCCGATGAGAATGCTGTCGGATCCACCAAGGTCGAGCTTGAGGTCGCGACCGCTATTCTGCTGCGAAATCTTCACCTGATCGGGCGTGATTCCGACGCCCAGCTCGATCGTGTCGTTCCCGCCGTTCCCGCCGTCCCAATAATCGATACCGTCCTGGATTGTGTCCTGTCCGTCGCCCCGGGCGAAGCGGTAGGTGTCGTCACCAGAGCCACCTCCCAGCGTGTCGTTGCCGGTGCCGCCGATCAGGACATCGTTGCCGCTTCGAGCATGGATCCAGTCGTCGCCGGCACCGCCCGCGATCGTCTCGCCGCCATGCGTACCGGCGAAGCGATCCGCGCCATCGGTCGGCGCTACCGACCTCGCGAACAGGTCGGCCGCACTCCAGATGGTGCCGTCCGCGAACACCACTTGCTCGATCGCGTTGCCGCCATCGGTCAGGGGTGAGTAGCCGATGAGGATGCTGTCCCCCTGACCAAGATCGAGCTTGAGATCGCGGCCGCCATTTTGCTGCGAAACCTTCACCTGGTCGGGTGTGATGCCAACTCCGAGTTCGACGCGATCATTGCCGCCGTTCCCGCCATCCCAATAATCGATGCCGTCCTGGATCGTGTCTTGGCCGTCACCTCGGGCGAAGCGGTACACGTCGTCCCCGCTTCCCCCACCCAGCGTGTCGTCGCCCGTGCCGCCGACCAGCACGTCGTTGCCGTTGCGCGCATGGATCCAGTCATTGCCCGCGCCGCCCGCGATCGTCTCCTCGCCATGCGTCCCCGCGAAGCGATCCGCGCCGCCGGTCGGGATCGTCGACCGAGCGAACAGATCCGCCGCCGTCCACATCGTGCCGTCAGCGAACTTGACCTGCTCGATGCGGTTACCGCCATCGGTGAGCGGCGAGTAGCCGATGAGGATGCTGTCGCCTTGGCCGAGGTCGAGCTTGAGATCGCGGCCGTTGTTCTGCTGGGAGATCGTCACCTGGTCGGCCGTGATGCCCACCCCGAGTTCGATGGTGTCGTTCCCGCCGTTCCCGCCGTCCCAGTAGTCGATGCCGTCGAAGATCGTGTCCTGACCGTTTCCGCGCTCAAAGCGGTAGATGTCGTCGCCGGCACCACCACCCAGCGTATCGTTGCCCACGCCGCCGACCAGCACGTCGTTGCCGCTTCGAGCGTGAATCCAGTCGTCGCCGGCACCGCCCGCCATCAAATTGTCGCCGTGGGTGCCATAAAGCCTGTCGGCACCGGCAGTGGCTCCGCTCGAGCGTTGCAACAGGTCAGCCGCCGTCCATACGGTTCCGTCAGCGAACTTGACCTGCTCGATCTTGTTGCCGTCGTCGGTCAGGGGCGAATTGCCGATGGAAATGCTGTCGCCCTGGCCGAGATC
Source organism: uncultured Sphingomonas sp. (assembly GCF_964237155.1). Classification (GTDB taxonomy): domain Bacteria; phylum Pseudomonadota; class Alphaproteobacteria; order Sphingomonadales; family Sphingomonadaceae; genus Sphingomonas. Next base: position 3,684 of record NZ_CAXSHH010000077.1, read on the forward strand.
AAGCAGGAGGTCACGGCCGCCGTTCTGCTGCGAAACCGTAACCTGGTCGGCCGTGATGCCCACCCCGAGTTCGATGGTGTCGGTTCCGCCGTTGCCGCCGTCCCAATAGTCGATGCCGTCGCGGATCGTGTCCTGGCCGTCGCCGCGGTTGAAGCGGTACACGTCGTCGCCAGCACCACCGCCCAAGGTGTCGGCACCGGTCCCGCCGATCAGGAGATCGTTGCCGCTCCGCGCATGAATCCAATCGTCGCCTGCGCCGCCGGCGATCGTCTCCTCGCCGTGTGTACCGGCGAAGCGGTCGGCCCCTTCGGTCGGAATGGTTGACCGAGCGAACAGGTCGGCCGCAGTCCACACAACCCCGTTTGCGAACCGCACCTGTTCGATCCGGTTCCCGGCGTCGGTCAGGGGCGAGTTGCCGATGAGGATGCTGTCGCCTTGGCCAAGATCGAGCAGAAGGTCGTGCCCGTTGGAGTGCTGGGTCACCTTCACGACGTCTGGGTCGATGCCCATACCAAGCTCGATGGTGTCGTTTCCGCCGTTCCCGCCGTCCCAATAATCGATGCCGTCCCGGATCGTATCCTGGCCGTCACCCCGGGAAAAACGGTAGGTGTCATCACCCGAGCCGCCGCCCAACGTGTCGGCACCGGTCCCGCCGATCAGGACATCATTCCCGCCCCGCGCATGGATCCAGTCGCCGCTCGCGCCGCCCGCGATCATCTCCTCGCCGTGCGTGCCGGCGAAGCGGTCCACTCCATCGGTTGGGATAGTCGACCGGGCGAACAGGTCCGCCGCGGTCCATACGGTCCCGTCGGCGAAGACGACCCGCTCGATCTTGTTGCCGTCATCGGTCAGCGGCGAATTGCCAATGACGATGCTGTCGCCTTGGCCGAGATCGAGCTTGAGATCGCGATTATTTGCCTGCTGGCTGACGGTCACCTGGCCGGGCGTGATCCCGACACCGAGTTCGATCGTGTCGTTTCCGCCGTTCCCGCCATCCCAATAGTCGATGCCGTCCCGGATCGTATCCTGGCCGTCACCCCGGGCGAAACGGTAGGTGTCATCACCCGAGCCACCGCCCAAGGTGTCGGTGCCGATACCGCCGATAAGCACGTCGTTGCCGCTCCGCGCATGGATCCAATCGTCGCCTGCGCCTGCCTCAATGATGTCGTTGAAACGACTGCCCCGGATGTTGTCGGCACCGTCAGTCGCCGAGCTGGCGACAGCGGACACGAAGACTTGCTCCCGCGTGAGCGTCGAGCCATCTGCGAACCGGATCACGTCGACCTGCTCGTCGCCATCACGGTCGAAAGCCTTTTCAACCGTAAACGAGCCTACTTGGCCCGCCACTGTGATGCGAAGGTCGCGACTGGCCTCGCCAACTTGTGCAAAGCGAAGATTTGTGGCCGAAATGCCTACGCCAAATTCAAGGACGTTGTAGCCGTCCCACCCGCCGCCGTTCCGCAGCACGTCATGTCCATCGCCGAGGTTCCAGACGTAAGTATCGTTTCCGTCTGTCTCCCAAATCGTGTCGTCGCCTGCCCCGCCGATCACGCGATCATCGCCATGCCGCGCGTCGATCACGTCATTACCAGCGCCTACGCTGATGACATCATTGAGTCGGCTGCCAAAGACCGAGTCGTTTTCACTGGTACTTGCAGTCTGTAACGCTCGCGCGATAAACTGACTTCTGGTTAGGAAGCTGCCATCAGAAAACTTGATTTCGTCAATCTTTTCATCACCCCAGCTATTGAATGCGTTCTCAATGATGAAAGATCCTGGATATCCGGGAACCTCTATCTTGAGATCAGCGCCACTCTGTCCTACCTGCACAAATTTTAGGTCGCTAGCGACGAAGCCATCAGATAGCTCAATGATGTTGTAGCCATCCCACCTACCGCCGCCTGTGACGGTTTCCGATCCATCGGCAGGGATCCAAAGATAGGTGTCGTTCCCCTCGGATTCCAGGATGGTGTCGTCGCCGGCGTCGCCGGCAACGATGTCGTCGCCTGCTCCAGGTGCAATCGTATCCGCCCCGTCGCCACCGCTTATGAAATCCCGCTCCACACCGCCGGTAAGCTGGTCGTCGCCGGCACCCCCACTAAGGATTTGCGATTTATCCCAGCCTCGGATTGCATCACCCGAGTCCGTCGTAAGTGCCGACAACGCCGCCGAACGCAATTCCACGGCCGAGAATACAGCACCGTCAGCAAAGCTGACGCGTTCAATCCGTGGTACACCATTCAGTTCGAAGGCGTTCTCGATGGTAATCGAGCCGTTTGTGGCTACGATGGTCAACCGATTGGCGGATGATGACCACTGATAAGTTATATCTTCGGAAACAAGCGATGAGAAGGCGATCTCGTCCACTCCACCTGTATCTGCAACGGTAGAGTGGCCGGAGACAGTCTTAAACTGGATAGTCGTGTTTTCTATGCCACCAGTAATAGTGTCAGATCCTCCATCGGAAATGATGAGGTTCGGCGTTAGCCTCCCCGTAGACCCTAATATGTCATCTCCAGTGGTTCCTACAATCTTGTCATGATCTGCACCATGCACCGGCAATGCGGTGTTATGGCTTGCGATGCGCACAGCGAGCTCCAAGGCAGTACCCTTAGTCGGGTCTGGGTTGGCCTTCTCGGCTAGGCTGATCAGCCAAGGGTCGTCCGAGCGCAGACCGCGTGCGGCTTTCCAGCTGTCAGCTGGTGAGGCAGAAGCGTCTAAATCCAGCCGAGATGCCAAGACATCCGCCAACCCATCAGAGAACTTGTCACTAGCAAAGCTATAATGGACTCCCGCAAGGGAATCAGCAAGCGTGCTTGAGGCTGGATTGATGAGGTTTGCTGGTACGAAAGAGGAGACGAGCTGCTCCATCTCCTGCTGTGTCATACTCGACAATGCGCCAGCATCGAGCTCTGTTATTGCCTGAATAAGTGACATGCCTGCCGACTGCAACTCTCCTACTACAGCTTGACGAATAAAGCGGACTGCTAGATTAGCTGAGAACTCCATAAAGACTTCATAGAACGTAGTGTTTCCTGCAACCGCACCTGCCAAACTAACACCAGCAAACTTCTCAGCGATAGCTTTTATCTTCTGGTCATCTGTATCACCAGAAACGCCGGCCCACTCGGCAATAAACTTCTCGAATTTACTCATATTATACACGGGTGTTGAGTAGCCAGCGGTGACGAAGCTCCACGACCAGCTTCCCACTAACTCACTGATCGTTTCCGCATCCTTGAAGTCGGCAACTGCGGCTTGAAGCTTCGACAGATGTCCGGGATCGCTCAATGCCCAATCCCATAGCTCTCGAACGGCTCCGAACCCACGAAGGTTCGCCATGGCGAGCAACTCATCCGGCAGAGCTACACCCGCTGGTATCCCCGCATTGGAGCTTTGATCCGTCGCGAATGCCAAGCTGTACGCATTCCGGACTGCCCCATTGGTGAGCGTCACCGTCCCGCTATTCACGATGACGTTGCCGTCGACGTTCTGATTTACCGCTTGGTTTGATAGATTGATGTGCTGAATGCCTACATCACTGAGCACCGCCAGTTCGGCAGCCTGAGCAATCCCATCCGAGTTGCTGTCTCTCCAAACGCGCAGCGACGCAAACAGGCTGTCAGAGGCGGAAAGCTTGCCATCCTGATTGAGATCGTGCGCGGTCAACGTAGCAAAAGCATCTCCGGCTCCGTCTCCAAACAGATCGGCAAGGCTGGATATTACTCCGTCCCCATCCATGTCACTCACGATGATACCGTCGGTGGGCCCGACCCAGCCAACGCGCTCGCGAGCTCCGTCTCCTCCAAAGTCGAAGGACGCCGTCGAGTAACGCAGGGCCGTTAAGGTTATGCCATCGTTGTCGAGGTCAATGACGAGCGGATCCCGCTGGGGTCGAAAAGGACCAAAGATATCCCCGAGCGGAGTCTGGTTCTGATAGCGCGCTCCACTAAACATACCACCCGGGCCGATATTTTTAAACCGAAGCTCTATATCAGTTACATCAACACCACCGAATTGCGATGAATAGCCAACTCCAGTGAAGACCTTAGCTGTGCCAAATCCTCGGGTGGCCCACGATGGAGCTTCCCAGCCTGCTCCACCAATTATATTCCAATTGCCATTTGCATCAAAACCAGCGCGTCCTTCCCACGGGCCGACGCCGACGCTTACGCTTGGGCCAACACTGCCCGCGCCAACCGGATTTACCCCGACGTTGTAACTTGCCCTTACTACACCTGCATTGAAGTTAAAGTTGAAGGACTGGCCCCCTCTAATCTGCCAAACGTTAGGCATGCTTCGTCCTCCCCTTGTTGATTGCATCCTGTACGCATGTTAAATCGGATATGCCCGCTAGTCTGAGCTTCACCGGCGAATTGCCGTCGGGCGTAGTTACAAAACCAGCAACAACGACTATTGCACTGCTACCCTTGGTGAGCCCGACCGCAGTCTCTAAACGATCAATATCCGACAGTTTCATGTACCTCGAACGCCGCGCAACTTTATCAAAGAGGATGATGCGACTGTTGGTGACTAAGTACACGAAGCGTTTAGCCAAGAACGAAGAGATTACTATCCCAGCAATAACACAGATACCTAGCGTCGCGAGCAGCAATGGAATACCCGAGTCGGTGCGGATTGGTATAAGTGGCGCGTTTCTCGAAGCTACATATAGCCAGCCTGCCGTCCAGATAAACGCTATTAGCCCCACTCTAGAAAGCCAGTACAGAAAGTACCCGACTTTGTCAGGAGAGTGACTCCAAGTCACTACCTCCGAAACATCTAGCGCAGGACCATTAGACGACTGCTCTCGCACAAACCTTAGTCTAAGATCTTCCACATCCGCCCTCCAACATAGCTCGTATAGATCAGCTACGTTTTGTCTAATAACAAGAAATGAAGATCACGCGCACGCTGTTTAGAGAGGTATCAAGTGAGTTTGAATAGCTCCGACTAGTGGAGAACGTTGTTAGCTTTAACTCCAGTTGATGACTGAAGACTAATATCCTCTGCAAACCGACGAGGTAGCTTAATACGTCCTTTACCATAGAGCCTTCCCGCCCCTTGACCAGCGCCAGTCGCCAGTTCGTGCAACTAAGCAGGAGCCGAGCTTGCACGCAACGCTAATTAAATTAGTAACATTCTTTTATTTTGCTCCACCTAAGCTATAGCTGAGTAGGCTGCTGATCATGCGCCCTTGAGCGCGTCAAAACAGCCGGAACGACGCTGTTCTTAAGTGTACTCCTCCGGCGTCTGCCGAATGATGGTGAACAACCAGCCTGCCATATCCGTTTCCTAGACTCCCGCCGCTCGATCGACTCTAATAGCTCGGGATCGGTCGCAAGCCTGTTCCATCGTTTCGGGGACACGCGCCATCCATGCCAGGTTGTCGCGGCAGGCTGCCTCGTTTGCCTTGGCCTCCTCAAGCGCGGCACCGCGGCTCGTCTCTGGGTGATCCCGCATCCCGCGGTCGTGATCCGGGTCGTTCGTCCTAGTCATCTCCGTTCTTCCGGCCTGATCCTGACGGTGCATCGCACGGGCTCACCCGCCTTGGTCGCCGCCCGCTGGCACCGCTCAAGCGCTGCCTCGTTGCCCCAGCCGAGCACCGCGCCTGCCACCATGTTGTTCCACGTCTCGGGGGCACTCGCCCTCGCCAGCCGCCGCGCGCCTTCCCACTGCGACCCGCCAAGCGTCCGCGCCGCTATGCGCTCGGGCCATCGCCAGCCGTCCGGCGTCGCCCGCGCGACCGGTCCGGCGAGCGCCGCCCACAACACCATGCCGGCGACCGCGCCGCCTATCCCGGTCCACGCCAGCCGCCGGTTCTGCTCGTCACCGCGCCGCGCCGATGCGACGTGCCCGTGAAGCTGGCGCGTAGCGTCCTCCAAGTCCTTCCTCGCGGTCGCGATCGTCGCCTGATCCTCGCGCCTGGCGGCGTTGCCCGCCACGGCGATCCGCTGCGCCATTTGCTCGGGCGTCATCGCCATCACCGGGGCCGCGGCAAGCATCTTGCCGATATGGTCGAGCTGCCCGGTCGCGCCGTCCACGCCCTGTTGCAGGCGTCCCAACGTCTCGGAATAATCGGGCGGGTCGGGCGTGCCCCGATCGGCCGCGATGCCCTCCACGGCCCGGCGTAGCAACGCCAGCTCGCCGCGTATCTCACTTCCCATGGCCGCGAACGCCTCGGCCGCGGCGTCGCCCCCATCCTGGTCCAGCTCGTCCACCTCGCCCCCTTACCGGCTCATGCCACGATCACGGTCACGCGCGCCGATCTCAAGCGAGCGGGTCAGCTCCCGCGCCACGTCGCGGTCGCGGTCGATCTTCAACCCAAGCTCGGGCGCGCGGCGCTTCAACACCAATTCCATCTGCGGGTCGCGCGCGAGCCCGGCCGCCGCGCCCGCCATGCGCCTGCCCGCCCGCTCCGCGCCCGCACGGTCGCCCGCGCGCTCCAGCCCCGCCCGCTCGGCCACCGTGCCCCGCCACTGCTCCACGAACCGCTCCGCGCGCTTCTCCGGGTCGGTCCGCACCTGGCGCTCCGCCTCCATCGCCTTGGCCGCGCCACCCGTGCTCCCCTCGGCCGCGGCGCTGGCGAGCTGCGGGTCGCGCTCGATTGCGGATGCGAGGTCGCGCGCACCGTTCGGCCGTACCTGGTCGAGCGCGTTGCCGGCCTTCGCCAGCGTCGTTTCCTGGTGCGCGAGCACGGGCAACCCCTTCGCGCGCATCCGCTCAATGTCGGCCGAGGCGCGGGCGTAGCGGGGTCGCTGCAAGAAAGTGAGCTCTGTGTACGCTAGGGGCGAACGGACCGGGAACTTACCCTTCGGCCTGAGCTGCTGACCCTCCCAGTGCTTGGTAGAGCGCGGTCTTGCCGACCTTCACGCGCGCGGCCGCCTCGCGTACGGTGTGGATCGGCGTGGAACAAGGACCCTCTTAGCGGGGTGATCGGCGTCCAAGAGG
>NZ_CAXSHH010000078.1:0-10622 GCF_964237155.1 uncultured Sphingomonas sp.
CGGGGACGCCGAACTTGGCCAGCAGTTCCTTGGCCTGGTATTCATGGATGTTCATGGCGCGGCCGTCCGTTTTCGAGCATCGGGGATGCAGTCGCTAAAGCACAAGGGCCCTATCAGGTCCAGTGCGGCCGCGTTCGCCCAATCGTAACCTTTCGTTCGGCATAAGGCGGTCCATGACCCAGCCCGCTTTCCAGCCCAAGCCCGGCGACGAGCATCGCCGCGCGCTCCGCAAGGCGGTCAAGATGCGCGCGCACCTGCGCGACCGGGGCCAGACCCGGTTCGAAATCGACATGATGAACCTGTCGGCGTCGGGCTTCCGCGCGGAGACCAGCTTCACGCTCTGGCCGGGAACGGTGGTGTGGTTGACGCTGCCAGGCCTGGCAGCGCTGGAAGCGGTGGTCGCGTGGCGCGACAGGTTCAAATACGGGTGCGCCTTCGCCAAGCCGCTGCATCCGGCGGTGTTCGACCACATCGTCGCCTTGTCGCTGCGCTAGTCGAACAAGCTCGAGACGCTTGTCTCGTCGGCGATCCGCTTGATCGCCTCCGCCAGCAATGGCGCGATCGGCAGGTGGCGGATGCGGGAGGCCGAGCCGATCGCTTCGTGATTGCCGATCGAATCGGTGATGACCAGCTCGCTAAGCGCCGAACCCTCGACCCGCGCGACGGCACCGCCCGACAGCACGCCGTGGGTCACGTAGGCGACGACGTCCTCCGCCCCCGCCTGGCGTAGCGCCGCCGCCGCGTTGCAGAGCGTCCCCGCCGAGTCGACGATGTCGTCGACCAAGATGCAGCACCGGCCCTCCACCTCGCCGATGATGTTCATCACCTCCGACTCGCCCGCGCGCTCGCGCCGCTTGTCGACGATCGCGAGCGGAGCGTTGTCGAGCCGCTTGGCGAGGACGCGCGCGCGGACCACGCCGCCGACGTCGGGCGACACCACCATGACGTTGCGGCCCTTGAAGCGCGCGTGGATGTCGGCCGACATGACGGGTGCCGCGTAAAGATTGTCGGTGGGGATGTCGAAGAAGCCCTGGATCTGCCCAGCATGGAGGTCGACCGAAAGCACCCGGTCGGCGCCCGCGACGGTGATCAGGTTGGCGACGAGCTTGGCCGAGATCGGCGTGCGTGGCCCGGGTTTGCGGTCCTGGCGCGCATAGCCGAGATAGGGGACAACCGCGGTGATCCGCCGGGCCGACGCGCGTTTGAGCGCGTCGATGATGATGAGCAGCTCCATGAGGTTGTCATTGGCGGGGTAGCCCGTCGACTGGATCACGAACACGTCCTCGCCCCGCACGTTCTCGCCGATCTCGACGAAGATCTCCTCGTCGGCGAAGCGGCGGACGAGCGCGTCGGCGAGCGGCTGTCTCAGATAACCCGCGATCGCGCCGGCGAGCGGCAGGTTGGAGTTGCCGGTGATGAGCTTCATGAGACGGCCCTCCCGATCGGCCATGCGTGCCGCTTAGGCGCGCGGGGGTTTGCCCCGCAACCCCCGACGCCTAGAGGCCGAGGCATGACCGTCGTCACCCGCTTCGCCCCCTCCCCCACCGGTCGGCTGCATGTCGGCAATATCCGGACCGCACTCCATAACCAACTGTGGGCGCGGAGGTGCGGGGGGCGGTTCCTGCTCAGGATCGACGATACCGACGCCGAGCGGAGCGAGGAGCGGTATGTCGACGCGATCCGGCGCGATCTGGATTGGCTTGGGCTGACGCCGGACGGCGAGGAGCGGCAGTCGGCTAGGTTCGCCATCTACGGAGCGCGATTCGACGCGCTGGTCGCGGCGGGGCGGGTCTACCCGGCGTATGAGACGGCGCAGGAACTGGACCTCAAGCGCAAGGTGCAGGCGGGGCGTGGGTTGCCGCCTGCATATGACCGCGCCGCGCTTCGGCTCAGCGACGCCGAGAGGGTGCGGTTGGAGGCGGACGGGTTGCGGCCGCATTGGCGGTTCAGGCTCGATCATGACGCGCCGATCATCTGGGACGATCTGGTGCGGGGGCCGCAACGGTTCGAGCCGGCGACGATGAGCGATCCGGTGGTGCGACGCGCGGACGGGTCGTGGCTGTACATGCTCCCGTCGGCGATCGACGATGTCGAGATGGGCGTCAGCCATGTGGTGCGCGGTGAGGATCACGTGTCGAACACCGCGCTTCAGCTGCAGATATTCGCCGCGATGGGGGCGGAGCCGCCCGCGTTCGCGCACGGCGCGCTGCTGACGGGGGCGGAGGGCAAGCTGTCCAAGCGGCTCGGGTCGCTGGGTGTCGATCACTTCCGCGAGGCCGGGATCGAGCCGGAGGCGGTGCGGGCGCTGCTCGCGCGGTTGGGGACGAGCGATCCCGTGGAGCCGTTCGTCGATCCCGAGCCGCTGGTGGCGAGCTTCGACTTCGCGCGCTTCGGACGGGCCCCGGCGCGGTTCGACGAGGCGGAGCTGGCGGCGCTGAATGCGCGGATCGTCCACCGGTTGCCGTTCGAGCGGGTGCGGGACCGGGTACCGGGTGCGATGGGCGAGGCGGAGTGGCTGGCGGTGCGGCCCAACCTGCACCGCGTTGACGAGGCGGCTGACTGGTGGGGAGTGGTCGAAGGACCGGTCGCGAACGCGGTCGCGGAGGTGGATCGGGCGTATCTGGCCGACGCGGCGCGGGTGGCGGGGGCCATCGATTGGGCGGAGGAGCCATGGGCGGCGCTGACGGGGGCGTTGAAGGTGGAGACGGGGCGGAAAGGGCGGGCCTTGTTCATGCCGTTGCGGTTGGCGCTCACGGGACGCGAGCATGGGCCGGACATGGCGACGCTGCTGCCCCTGATCGGACGCGAGCGGACGGTGGCGCGGTTGACCGCCTGACCTCGGCACCGCCCTTACCTTCGCCGTGTCTTCGGCACGGCTTTCCCTCTCCCGCGAAGGCGGGAGAGGGTTGAGTCAGGTCATGCCATCTCGGCGTTGGCGTTGATCTTGCGCTCGGCGAGTTCGGTCAGCTTCTTGTCGGTCGCGTATTCCTCGTCGAGCGTCTCGCTCAGGAGCTCGGCCTCGTTCTCGCGGCCGAGCTGCGTCGCCCAGGCGACGAGCGTGCCGTAGCGCGCGATCTCGTAATGCTCGACCGCCTGCGCGGCGGCGATGAGCGCGGCGTCGAGCACCTGCTTGTCCGACACCTCGCCCGAAATCTCGTTCGCTTCCTTGATGATGCCGTCCATCGCGGCGCAGGTCACCGCCTTGGGGCTAAGCCCGTGCATCTCGAAGACGCGCTTCAGGCGCTCGATCTGGTTCTGGGTCTCGATCAGGTGCGTCTGGAAGTTCGCCTTGAGCTGCGTGTTGGTCGCCTTGTCGATCATCTTGGGGAGCGCCTTGGTGATCTGATTCTCGGCGTAATAGACGTCCTGAAGCTGGTGGACGTAAAGGTCGTCCAGCGTCGCGATATCCTTCGTGAACAGGCCCATGATGCGGTTCCTTGCGTGGGGTGGATGATGCGTGGGCGATCAACGCCCGACCCGGACGCGGGTTGCCTATTTGGCCGTGACGACCAGTTCGGTCCGGCGGTTCTCCGCCTGGCCGGGTGGGGTGGCGTCGGTCGCGGCGGGAGCGGCCTCCCCGCCCGAGACGGCGGCGGCGCGCGCGGGGGCGATGCCGGCGACCCCGAGCGCGGCGACGACGGCCTGCGCGCGCTCGCGGCCGAGATCGGCGTTGGCGGCGGCGGGACCGCGCGCGTCGGCATAGCCGACCACCCGGACGCGCGCGTTCGGATAGGCGCGCAGGATGCGGGCGAGCACGTCGATCGTCGGCCGGTCGGCGGTGCGGATCACCGCGGAGCCGGTGTCGAAATTCAGCCGGTCGAACGGTAGTGTCCGCCCCGCCGGGTCGCGGCCGGCGAGATGGCGTTGCAGCTCGAAGGTCAGCGTGCCGGGTTCGAGGGCCACGCGCGAGCCGTCCGGGAGCGCGACCTGCTCGACGATGGGAATGGCGGACACCGCGCCGCGCTCGAGCTGGCCGGGACCGACGACCAGATCCCGCTCCTTCGTATCGACGCAGCCGCGATACAGGCCGAACAGCAACAGGAGGCCGACGAGCGCCAGGATATAGGGGAGGTAACGCCCGAGCGACCGCGGCGCGCGGCCGCGCGGCGGGGCGGTGAGGCTCGGGTCGGGCGTGGGCTCGCCCAGCGCCTCGGCGACGCGCGCGCCGAAGCCGCCGAGCGCGACGGCGGCGGTGTCGGCCAGGTGGACGCGGCCGTCCGCGACGCGGTCGACGCGGGCGAGCGCGATGTGGCGGGGAGTCGACAGGTCCGCGTCGGAGCCGGCGGAGGGGCGGGCGAGGATGAGACGGCCCGTCCGGACATCGGCGACCGTGCCGACGGGCGCGCCGTCGGAGCCGACCACCGGCATGCCGTCCTCGATCTCGCTCCGGTCGATCATGCGTGTTCCCTCCTTTGGTTCGGTCGCGCGTTCGGCATTCGGCTAGTCGAGCTTGCGGATGGTCTCGGTCAGGCGGGCGACGGTGACGCCGAACTTGCGCGCGGTGAGGATGTTCGTCGCCGACCGGCCGTCGGGGCCGAGCGTCAGCCGTTGCTCGGTCGCGATGCCGCCCTTCATCCTGAAGCTGAGATGCAGGCGGTTGCCGGTCACTTCGCCCGCGATCGGGCCGACCGCGTCGGAGAGCGTGCCCGCATAGGTCTTCGGGCCGGTGCGGCGGATGCGCCATTGGCGCTTCGTGACGGGCTGGCCCTCCTGCGCGACGATCTGGTCGAGGACGAGCGTGCCGTCGGGGGCGACGCGGCCCGTGCCCTGGACGCGGACGGCGCGGGCGGCGCGCATGATGATCTTGAGTGTCGCCGTCCCCTCCGTCCGGCCGGCGAAGAAGGTCGCCGGGTCGAAGGTCGGTGCCGGGGCGGCCGCGGGGATCGCGGGAGCATAGGCGGCGAGCGCCAGCACGGCGGCGGACTGGACGAGGAGGCGGGTGTGCAGCATGACATCTGTGGAACGAGCCGGTCGGGCGATCGGGTCCCGGCGACGTGTCCATGCATTGCCCTGCATCAACTGAATGAGCGGAAATCGGTCAAGGCGGCGGCGGTCAAGGGGCGGCTCGCCAGTCGGAGGGCGTCGTGGTCGGCCGAGCGGAACCGGCGGGCGGGTACGTCGTTTGACGCGGCCGGCCGGTCTGGGTAGGCCAAGCGTCGGAAAAGGGGAGAATATCCATGAAGATCGTGATGAAGGCCGTGGGCGCGGCCGGGCTGCTGGCGTTGGCGGCGTGCGGCGGTGGGGCCGACGACAAGGCGGCCGAGAATATCGAGGCGATGACCGAGAACCGCGCCGACGCGCTCGAGGAGGCCGCCGACAACACATCGGGCGCGACCGAGGACGCGTTGGAGGATCAGGCCGACAACGTCCGCGAGATGGGCGAGGACAAGGCCGAGGAAGCGGACGACAAGGACGACGCGACTGTGGAAAACCAGGTCGCCAACGCGATGTGACGCCTTGCCCGGCCGACGCTTGTCGTCGGTCGGGCACCCGTTCAAGGAGAGCCGCCCATGCCCATGACGTTGTCCGACCTGTCCGCGAAGATGCGCGGGATCGATTTCTGCACCATGTCGACCCGCACCGACGGCGGCGCGATCGGCGGGCGGCCGATGAGCAACAACGCCGACGTCGAATATGACGGCGACAGCTTCTTCTTCGCCGACGACGATGCGCGTTCGGTCCACGACATCCCCGCCGACCCGAAGGTGGGCCTCGCCTATCAGGGCAAGTCGGGGCTGCTGGGGCAGCGGCCGTTCTTCGTCACGGTCGAAGGCGTGGCCGAGCTGATCCGCGACAAGGCGATGTTCGAGAAGCATTGGACCAAGGACATCGAGCGATATTTCCCGCGAGGAACCGACACGCCCGGGCTGGTGCTGATCAAGGTCCATGCGGCGCGGATTCATTATTGGGACGGCGAGGACGAGGGCGAGATCCGGGTCTGATGGCCGGGCCCGCACTCGTCACCGCAGCGGAAGTTCACTAAAGTTCACGCCAATGAACCCTCGCATGCCATTTGATTGGCCGGTGGGTCGGGACGCCGGTGCGGGCGGAAGTTCACTAAAGTTCACGCCAACGAACGCGCGCGCCGTTCGCCCGGCGAGTCATCCGGAGCGTCCGCGCGAGCGGCGGCGGGCGCGACGGCCGGCTCGTTCTTCCTGCTCGTCACCCTCATAGCCGTCCTCGCCCGGGGCCAGGAAGGCGCGGTAGGAGTCGGGAGTCCAGTTCGGGTTGTTGGCGCGCCGGATCTCGTCAAGCCTGCGGTCGATCCCTTCCTCGCGCGGTTTGGCGACCGGCTCCGGCTCGTCGCGCTTGGCCGCGTGATAGGCCGGTATCTCGCCCCCCAGCATATCGGCGACCTCCAGCCTGCACTCCAGCTCGTCGGGCGGCATCAGCGCCTTGAGGTCGGCGGGCCGGGCGGGCTCAAGCCGGAGCAGCGCCTCGGCGACGGGCGGGAGCGTCGGCGCGGCCTCCTCGCCGGGCGAGCGGACATCGCGGTGCGCGTGACGGTAGCGGTCGGGCTGGTGCGCGCGGAGCAGGAACATCAGCAGCCGGTCGTTGTAGCGCTTCTTGAAATAAAGGAACTTGCCCTCGGCATCGACGACGGGGTCGTCGACGCCATCGACCGCCCGCTCGAAGGCGATGTCGACCAGGCGCTTGGACCCTTGATGAACCGCGACGTCCCAGGCGGCGGCGAAGCCCTCGCCGCCGGGTGAGCGGCGCAGGCGATAGGCGCTCGACACCGACAGCCCGACCGCGTCGGCCGCCTGCTTGGGCGAGGCGGTGTCGGCGAGCGTCTCGACGAACAGCCGCTGGCGGACCGCCGTCCACCCGTCGGCGCGCGGCCGGCGAAGGACGGGGTACCAGTCGTATGCGTTCGGATCGAGGCCGTGCGCGTCGACGGTCGCGGGAAGCGTTTCCGGGAGCGTTTCCGGGAGCGTCTCCGGCGGGGTTGCGGGGGAGTCCTCGGCCTGGATGGCGGGGACAGGGCGGGCGGGCTTTTCCTTGCTCATCCGAGGAATGGAACAGATACCGAACGTGTAGGACAGCGCGGCGGCGGCCTGTTGGAGATATCGGCGGCCGGGTGTGGCCCTGGAGCATCCATCAGGAGGCGTGTTGGACCGGGTCCTGCAACGAGCAGGGCGATGTGGGCGAGCCGGGGCTGGCCACCTTGTGTGGATGCGAGGAGCGACCGTGCCGCTTTTCGCGAAACGGCGTTTTCGTTGAAAGCGGCGGCCAAGCGGTTTACCTGTGTCGCATGGCGCAAGTGCATGTTTCGCTTCCCGAGGATCTGAGCAGCTGGGCCGAGTCGCGCGTCGCGCAGGGCGGCTATGCCGATCCGGCCGACTATGTGCGCGACGTGGTCCGGCGCGACCGGGAACATGAGCGAAAGCTGACGGCTTTGCGCGCCGCGATCGAGGAGGGGCGTCGGTCCGGCGTCAGCGACCGCGACCCGTTCGAGCATCTGGCCGAGCTACGCGCCGGATTGCGCGGATCGAGCGGGAGCGTGGATGCGGCTTGAGCTTAGCCGCCGGGCGCAAGCCGATCTCGACGACATACGCGACTATAGCGCCGAGCGGTTCGGTGCGAAGCGAGCGATCGCCTACCTCGATGCGGTCGAGTGGGCGTTTCGGCGGATCGTCGATTTTCCCGAGATCGGCCCGGCGTACGGCGCATCGGACGGTATCGTCCGCAGTTACCCGGCCGAGGAGCATCGCATCTACTACGAGCATGACGCCGGGCGCGTGTTCGTGCTTCGCGTGCTGCACAAGCGGATGGACGCGGTACGGCACCTGTGACCGGCCTAGATAGAGGCGACGCGCGTTCCGTGACGCTGGGGCTGCTCGCCCGCCGCGCTCCGGGCGCCACGGTGTGCCCGAGCGAAGTGGCGCGGGCGATCGCGACCGCCGCGGGCCGACCGGACTGGCGTGGCGAGATGGCGGGCGTTCACGCCGCGGTCGATGGGATGCTCGCCGACGGACTGGTGCGGCTGAGCTGGAAGGGCGCGGCCAAGGCGGTGCGGGAGGGGCCGTATCGGATCGGGCGGGGCGCAACTTGAGCCTCGCCGTGCGCGCTTAGATCGGACGCGCGCCTTCGCCTTTGGTGAGCAGCTGCACGAGCGGTCCGTTGACGTAGTAATTGTTGCGTCCGGCTTGCTGCTTGACCAGCAGCCCGCCGGCGGCGAGCTGGTCCAAGTAGCGCGCGGCGGTCTGGCGGGTGACGCTGAGTTCGTTCTGGACGAATTCGATGCGCGTGTAGGGGTGGCGGAACAGATTATTGAGCAGATCCTGCGAGTAGAGCCGTGGATGTTGCGTGCGGAGACAGCTCTTATAGTCCGTCATCAGCACCCTGATCCCCTCGATCAGTTCCAGCGTGCCGACCGCCGTGCTGCCGACCGCGCGGAGCATGTACAGAAGCCAGGGCTCCCATTGCCCGGTGTCGCGCACCGATTGCAGGAGCCGGTAATAATCCGCTTTATGAGCGGTGACATAGCGGCTCAGGTACAGGATCGGGGTGTCGAGCAGACGTTGCCGGGCCAAATAGAGGACGTTGATGATCCGCCCGATGCGGCCATTGCCGTCGCTGAACGGGTGGATGCTCTCGAACTGGTGGTGGATGACCGCCATCCGGATGAGCGGGTCCAGCTCCTGCCCGTCCGGTTCGTTGATGAAGCGCTCCAAGGCCGTCATGTGCCGGATGATGTCGTCCGCCGATTGGGGAGGAATATAGACGAGCTCGCCGCTGGTCTCGTTTTTAAGGGCGGTGCCGGGCGTGGCGCGGAATCCCTCGGTGGTGCGCTTCAGGATCCTGAACATCTGGGTGATGCTGTTGTTGGTCAGCAGGCCTTGGGTGCGGTGCAGGTTGTCGAAGCCGCATTTCAGGGCATCGGCGTAGAGCGCGACCTCCTTCGCGGCGGGCGAGGCGGGGCGGTCGGGATAAAGGCTCGTCTGGAACAGCTCGTCCTGTGTGGTGACGATGTTCTCGATTTCCGAACTGGCCTTCGCTTCCTGGAGCGAGAGCGTGTCGATCAGGATGCCCTGGTTCGGGATCGTGCCGGCCCGCCCTTTCAGCTCCGCCAGGAAACGATGGGCGCGGGCGGCCTCGCGCAGCACCGGCACCGTTTCGACGAGGCTCGGTGGCGGCAGGTCGGGGATGGCGTAACTGGGCTTGAGCGGCCCCGGCACCCATGTTCGCTGTGTTCGCATTTCGCGAACATATCAGGATGACGTGTTAAGGGAATAGCGGTTTCTTTAACATGACGGCGGGATATGTTCGTGGGCCGGTCATGAGCGGCGCGGAGCGGCGGGGACGTACCCGAGGCTGATCCGGTTTTTAAAAGTGCTAGAGGTATTGCGGGTCGGGTAAGCCGCCAAAATTGTTTGATGAGGTAGTAGGGACAATATGGCCGAGGTTTTTGTTCCGGATTAGCATGAAAAGGAAGATGGTTGGCCTATAGTGTACAACTTAGGCCGTATCTCATTAGAGTGGAATATGGTGGAACAGTTTTTCACCGCGCTGATCTGGCAGCTTTTAGGAGATCACGGTGTTGGGATGGCTGTTACAGGTGGACTTGGAAATCAGTCTCGCGCTGATATTGTGCTTAACCTTGCTCGGCAGCAGCCGAACAATGCTGAGCTTATAAGCAACGTCGAGTACGCGTGTAAGGCATTCAATATCTTGCGTGAAAATCGCAATATCCTTGTCCACTCACATTCTATCTTTCCGACAGATGACGGAACGGTTCATTGGCGCCGGGCTACAGGGCGGGGTCCCACTGGCCATCTCACGACCGCGGCCAGCTTTGCCGATTTAGAGAAGATGATCGAGTCGATCGTGAACTTAGGGATGTTCACGATCGAGCTTGTTGGAACGATCAAGGCATCAAAGGAGGGGACTGAATTTGAGCCTCGGTCTGAACGCCCATCTATGCCGGCCCGACTTCGGACAGTTTCAGACAGCCCCGACCCGGAGTGAGCTGGTCCTACTCCGCCGCCGGCAGGTAGACCTCCCCGCCCTTCTCGCGGAACCGCTCGCTCATGTCGGCCATACCGGCTTCCGCGTCCTCGGCGGCGAGGAATGTCTCCACGCCCGCGTTCTGCTTGGCGGCGAAGTCCCGCACTTCCTGGGTAATCTTCATCGAGCAGAATTTGGGGCCGCACATCGAACAGAAGTGCGCGGTCTTGGCGCCTTCCGCGGGGAGGGTCTGGTCGTGATAGGACTCGGCCGTGTCGGGATCGAGCGATAGGTTGAACTGGTCGCGCCAGCGGAACTCGAAGCGGGCGCGGCTCAGCGCGTCGTCGCGCAGGCGGGCGGCGGGGTGGCCCTTGGCGAGGTCGGCGGCGTGGGCGGCGAGCTTGTAGGTCACCACGCCGACCTTGACGTCGTCGCGGTCGGGGAGGCCCAGATGCTCCTTGGGCGTGACGTAACAAAGCATCGCGGTGCCGTACCAGCCGATCATCGCCGCGCCGATGCCGCTGGTGATGTGGTCGTAGCCGGGCGCGATGTCGGTGGTCAGCGGCCCGAGCGTGTAGAAGGGCGCCTCGCCGCAGACCTCCAGTTGCTTGTCCATGTTCTCCTTGATCTTGTGCATCGGCACGTGGCCGGGGCCCTCGATCATCACCTGG
>NZ_CAXSHH010000079.1:0-10341 GCF_964237155.1 uncultured Sphingomonas sp.
CCGAACTGCGCGACCCCCGCCGACAACCGGTCGAGCATCGCGCGCTGCGCCTCGGCGAATTGCTTGGAGGCGAGGCGCGCTCGCTCCAGCTCCTCCACATCGACCGCGAAGCCCGCGACGCCCCCCGTCGGCAACGGGACGTCATATAGCCTCAGCGCACGCCTGGCCCCACCGATCGTCGCCGGCAGCGTCTGCGCGTGCGGCCGCCCGCCCTCGCGCGCCGCCGCCGCCCCGCCGAGCGGTCCTCCCGCCCCGGAAGCCTCGACCAGCTCCAGCCCGCGCGCGACCACGTCGCCCGCATCCTTACCCTCGACCGCGTCGACATACGCCGAATTGACCATCGTCAGCCGCAGCTCCCGGTCGCGGTACCACATCGGCAGCGGCGCGGCCTCGATCAACGCGGTCATGGCGCCAAACGAGTCGCCCAGCGCCCCGACCTCGCCGCGCAAGCGCCCGATCTCCGCCTCGCTCTCGGTCGCGTCGAACGCCCACAGCACGACGTTCGACTGTCCCAGCTCGCCCGGCGCGCGCGCGCCCTTCAGCGTCAGCGTCCGCTCCGCCCCGACGGGCCTGATCGCGCGGGTAAACGATCGCCCCGCGAGCCGCGCCGCGTTCACGTCGAGCGCCAGTCCCTTGGCGTCCTCCGGATCGAGCCCGACCCCTTCCGCGCCCAGATCGGTCAGGAACTCGGGCGACGAGGCCAGTCCCAGCCAGTCCGCCATCCGCTCGGGCATTTCCACGCGCCCGTCCGCGCCCACCAGCGCCGCCATCGCGGGCGCGGTCCGCAGCATCGCCTGCAACCGCAGGTTCTCCGCGGCGGTGGCCCTCGCCTCGCCTCGCGCGCGCAGGCCCGTGAACGCCAGCAACCCCGCCCCGCCGATCAGCAGGAACAGCACCGCCCCCAACAACACCAGCCCGCCGCCCGTCACGCTCTCCAAGACCCGCCCCCGTTCATATTCGGGAGTCTAGCCGATCCGATCCGCCGGCTAAAGAGCGACCGGCTGCGCCCGCGTCAGAACAGCCGCCCCGTCCGCACGCGCACGCCCAGGAAGTAGAAGCGGCCGTACGGGCTGACCGGATAGGAGGACAGGTTGCGATACGGGTCGACATCGGACACATTGTTGATGCCGCCATAGAGCGTGAAGTTCTCCGTCTCATCGATGCCGAACGAGATGTCGTGGACATACTTCGCGCTCGCCCGCCCGCGCGGGCCCGCGATCAAGTTGGGGTCTTGACCGTCGACGATCTCGACTCCGCCAATATATTGCCGGTCGATATATTGCAGCCGGTAGCCAAGCGAGAATGCTCCGCGCGCCACATTGATCGATCCGGTCCCCGCGAATTCGGGTCTGCCCTGCTCGCGCAGCTCCGGATCGACGGCGGTCGGATCGGCCGGGTCGAAGAAGCGGTCCAGCTTCTCCGTCCAGTTCCCCGTGGCGCGCAGGTTGAACCGGTTCTCGCCCAGCCGGAACGCATAGGCGATCGACGCGTCGATGCCCGCCGTCTCCAGCCGACCGAAATTGAGCTGAGTCTGACGCAGGAAGTTCAGACCCAGGAACGTGGCCGATCCGCTCGCGCGATTGCGCGTGAACAACCCGCAATAAGCGTTGTCCAGCGTCGCGCTGTCGTAACAGCTGTTGACGATGTCTTGCGCGCTGACCGCCGCGATCGCGTCCTCGATCTTGATATTGTAATAATCGGCGCTCAGCGTCAGCCCCGGAACGAAGCGCGGAGCGACGACCGCGCCTAACGTGTAGGTCTTGGCCGTCTCCTCCTGCAGGTCGGGGTTGCCGCCCGTCGTGCCCGAGAAACGCGCGGTCAGTGGATCCTCGAATCCGACAGGCAGGCCGTCCGCCGCGCAATTCGCCTGACGCCGTGCCGGATCGGCGGCCGTCGCGATCTGCGCCGCGTCGCACGGGTCGGTCGGACGGAACACCGTACCCTGCTGCGGATTGAACAGCTCGGAAATGTTGGGCGCGCGCACCGCGACCGCGTAGGTGCCGCGAAACCGGATGTCCTGGATCGGCGCGTAGACGCCGTTGACGTTCCAGGTGAAGGTTCCGCCCACCGTCGAATAATCCGAGTATCGCGCCGCGCCGCTGACTTCCAGCTCGTGGAAGAACGGCCGGTCGCGCAGCAACGGCACGCGCAGCTCCCCGAACACCTCCTTCACGTCGAAGCTCCCACCGGAGTCGAACACGCGCGTCGAGGCGTCGAAATCGAGCGCCTGGTTGCCGCTGATGTCGCCGATGAAGGTCCCCGCCGCCCCGGCCGGGGTGGTGATCGGCAGGATGCCCAACGCGATCGGGTCGAGTCGGGTGCGGCTGCGCTCCTCCCGGTACTCGGCTCCGACCGCGAACTGGACCGCGCCGCCCGGCAGGGTCAGGAACGATCCGGTATCGCCGGTCAGCGATGCGTTGGCGACATATTGCTCCAGCCGCGCCCGGGTGGTGGTCGGCATGGTGATGAAATCGATCGCGGCTTGGTTGTTATCGCCGGGCGATCCGAACAGGTTCAGCGGACGACAACTGCCGTCGCCCGGATTGAAGGTGAAGAAGCCGCCCTCGATCACCGGGAACGCCTCGCTGCCGATATAGGGCGTCCGGTCGGCGTTCGACCGGCATTGCGGCCCGTTCGGCCCCTGCACCACGTCGATCGCCGCGAAGAACCGGTCGTACAGCACGGTGTTGGAGAAGGTGACCGCAGAGTCGGTACGGCCGTAATTGGACGAAACCTCGTACCGCAGGCTCGGCGCGATCTCGCCGCGCAAGCCGGCGACGGCGCGGTAGGTATCGCGGTTCGACCGGGTGAACCCCGGACCCAAGTTCACGAAGTCGCGCGAAACGCGCAATCCCCCCGCCTCCTCGGCGTCCGCCCGCAGCGCGGCCGGGATGAACGGATTGTCCGTCGGAACGAACAACGTGTCGTAGAACGTGTTGTATGGGTCCTGCGTGCGCGTTTCCGTGCGCACGTATTTCGCCTCGACGAAGGCGGTCGCCGCGTCTGAATACTCATAGCTCGCGAGCAGATTGGCGTTGTATCGCGTGTTTCGCGGTATCAACGACTGCGCGCTGAACGCCTCGGCCGCGCCGTCACCGCCGAACTGGTTGGTGCTCGACGCGATCACGCCGTCCTGGAATGGCCGCACGGTCCCATCGCCGTTCGATACGTAACAGCCCGCGAACTGCGATCCGATATAGGACTCGTCGCAATCCGGCGTGCCGTTGCCGTTCACGTCCGCATTGAACGAGCCGAAATCGTTGCGGAAGATCAGCCCGCGCGTCGACGAGATGGCGAACGCCGGGAACGACTCGAACGCCAGCGACGGCGCGTTCGCCGCTCGGTCGATCAGCGCCTGCTCCGCCGCCGTCGGCGTCCGTCCGGGAAAGGCGGTGGCGAACTGCGCGGCGGTCGGGATCGCGAAGCCGTACGGATAGCGTCCGGCGTCGAGACTGAACCGCTGGGCGAAATTCGGCGTGGCCGCGCCGATATCGCCCCGCTGGAAACGACGGAGCGGGCTGGGATAGGTCGTGCCCGCGGTGGCTTGCGCGTTGTCGCGGGTATAGGGTCGGTCGCCTTGCTGGATCTCGTCGATCGTCGAATAGCTACCCGCCAGGGTCACGTTGCCGCGCCCCTCGTCGAAATTGCGCCCGACGACCGCATCGACTGTGAAGGTCCGGCCGTCCTCGTAGCGCGACAATCCTTGCGTCAGATTCAGGTCCAGACCGTCGAAATCGTCCTTCAGGATGAAGTTGACCACGCCCGTGACCGCGTCCGCGCCGTACACCGCCGACGCGCCACCGGTCAGCACTTCGACCCGGTCGATCAATGCGTTCGGGATGGTGGAAATGTCGACGATTTGCGATCCCGGCACGCCTGAAACGTGGCGACGCCCGTTTACGACCACGAGGGTGCGGTTCGCGCCCAGCCCGCGCAGGTCGAGCGCGGCGATGCCCTGGTCCTGAGTGCCGCGCTCGATCGAGTCGGCGATGGTAGTCGAATTCGCCAGGGCCGGGATCTCGCGCAGTGCCTCCGACGCGTCCACGACGCCCGTCAGCCGTATGTCGGCGGCGGTCACGGTGTTGATCGGCGACGGTGCGGTCGCGTTCGGGTCGCGCGCCAGGCGGCTACCGGTGACGACCACGTCGGCGCCTTCGGTCTGCGCCGGTTGCTCGGGTCCGACCTCGTTTTGCGCGCCGGTCGCCGTCGTCGCGTTGCCCGCGACCGTCTCCTGCGCTCCGGCCACGCCCAAGTCAGCGCGAGCGCGCTTCCGATCAGCAAACCCGCGCGGCCGCCGTTACCTGTTCCGACCATATTCCGTATCCCCTTGAAACCGCACACGTCTCAGCCCGCCCATGCTCGCGCACCGACGGTCGTACTGGTTCCCCGCCCTTCAAGGGCGACGACGCGACCCTGCCCTCACGGGGCGGGTTCTACGTCGCTTCGCTGCGATGCGGAATGACTGACGCGATGAAGCAGAACGGTCAAGCGGTCGGACGTGACCTTTTGGCAACATGAAGCAACAACCGGCGGGGCCCATCCCTCGTTACCCCGGCCTCGAGCCGGGGTCCCGATTCTTCTTGGGGGCGGGACGAAGCGGGACCCCAGGTCAAGCCCCGGGGAACGGACTGACGTAACGGATCGAGGACCCGCGGTCGGCCAACGCGAAAAGGGCCGCGTCCGTCACCGGACGCGGCCCCCCTCCGAACCCGATCCGTTCGCCCGGATCAATAGCGATAGTGATCCGGCTTGAACGGCCCCTCGACCGGCACGCCGATATAGCCCGCCTGCTTCGGCGTCAGCTTCGACAGGTGGATGCCCAGCTTCTCCAGATGCAGCGCCGCGACCTTCTCGTCCAGGTGCTTGGGCAGGACATAGACCTGGTTCTGGTAGTTCTCGCCGCGCGTCCACAGCTCGATCTGGGCCAGCACCTGGTTGGTGAAGCTCGCGCTCATCACGAAGCTCGGATGTCCGGTCGCGCAGCCCAGGTTGACCAGCCGGCCCTTGGCCAGCACGATGATCTGCTTGCCGTCGGGGAACTCGACCAGGTCGGTGCCCGGCTTCACCTCGGTCCATTTGTAGTTCGACATGGCGGCGATCTGGATCTCGCTGTCGAAATGGCCGATGTTGCACACGATCGACATGGGCTTCATCGCCTTCATGTGGTCGGCGGTGATGACGTCGGCGTTGCCGGTCGCGGTGCAGAAGATGTCGGCGCGGGTCACCGCTTCCTCCATCGTCACGACCTCGAACCCCTCCATCGCCGCCTGCAACGCGCAGATCGGGTCGACCTCGGTCACCATCACGCGCGCGCCGCCGTTGCGTAAGCTCTGGGCCGACCCCTTGCCGACGTCGCCGAAGCCCGCGACGCAGGCGACCTTGCCGGCCAGCATCACATCGGTCGCCCGGCGGATCGCGTCGACCAGCGACTCCTTGCAGCCGTACAGATTGTCGAACTTCGACTTGGTGACGCTGTCGTTGACGTTGATCGCGGGAAACGGCAGCTCGCCCTTCTTGGCGATCTCGTACAGCCGGTGGACGCCCGTGGTCGTCTCCTCCGACACGCCCTTCAGCGTGCGGACGGTCTCGGTCAGATAGCCCGGGTACTTGGCCACGAACGCCTTGAGCGCGCGCTGGAACTCGACCTCCTCGTCGTTCTCCGGCTCGCCGAACGTCTCGCCGCGCTCCAGCTTGGCACCCCACAACGCGAACATCGTCGCATCGCCGCCGTCGTCCAGGATGATGTTGGCGGTCTGCCCGGTCGTCCCCGCGCCCCAGTCGAAGATGTCGCCGACATAGTCCCAGTAATCCGCCAGGCTCTCGCCCTTGATCGCGAACACCGGCACCCCCGTCGCGGCGATCGCGGCGGCGGCGTGGTCCTGCGTCGAGAAGATGTTGCACGTCGCCCAGCGGCACTCCGCCCCCAGCGCCGTCAGCGTCTCGATCAGCACGGCGGTCTGGATCGTCATGTGCAGCGATCCGACCACCCGCGCGCCGGTCAACGGCTTGGACTGGCCGAACTCCCGGCGCAGCGACATCAGCCCCGGCATCTCCGTCTCGGCGATGCGGATCTCCGCCCGCCCGAACTCGGCGAGCGAGATGTCCTTGATGGCGTAGTCGTGGGCCTCGGCCTTGTATGCGGTTGCCACGTCGAGATCTCCGAATGTCCATGGGGCCGACCAAGACGCATCGGTCGATCGGCACCGCGCTCCCATAGTGCCCGGAGCGCCCAAGAGCAAATATAAAGAATTCTTTATATGACGTCCAACAAGCTTGGCCGACCCGCCGCATAGGTCAGGTTCTTCTGGTTCAGGCCCGACCCGCCCCGCCCACCAGCAGCCGCGGGTCCACTCCCGCCGCCGCCAGCCCCGCCCCCCACCGCTCGGCGGCCGCGGTCGCGTAGATCAGGTCGGTCCCGCCCTCGACATTCAGCCAGCCCGGCCGCGTCAGCTCGCCGTCCAGCTGTCCCGCGCCCCATCCGGCGTAGCCCAGCGCGATCGCCCAGCGTCTCGGCCCCTTGCCCTCCGCGATCGCCCGCAGGACATCGACCGTCCCCGACATCGCCCACCGCCCCGCCACGTCCAGCGTGTCCTGCCCGCCCCAGTCCATCGAATGGAGCACGAACCCCCGCCGCCGCTCCACCGGTCCGCCCAGATGCACCGGCGCGTCCGGCGCGTCGCCCCGCCCGATCTCCAGCTGGTCGAGCAGCGCGTGGAACCCCAGCCCGTCGATCACCCGCCCCAGCCCGATCCCGACCGCGCCCTCCTCGTCATGCGCGCACATCGCGATCACCGCCCGCTCGAACCGTGGATCGCCGATGCCCGGCATCGCGAGCAGGAATTGGCCGACAAGGAAGCGCGGACTCTCCATCATGGCCGGTCTAACGCGCACGACCCCGGATCGTCGCGCTTGAATTGCGCCCCGCCTTGGTCGAGGGCGACCGCGAACCATCTCCAAGGAGACTCGACCATGATCGCCGTCGGTGAACGCCTGCCCTCCACCCCCCTCGTCAAGGTCACCCCGAACGGTCCCGAGGCGGTCGATAGCCAAGCCTACTTCGCCGGTCGCCGCGTCGCGTTGTTCGCGGTGCCGGGCGCGTTCACGCCGACCTGCTCCGCGCAGCATCTTCCCAGCTTCCTCAACCGCGCGGACGACCTCCACGCGAAGGGCGTCGACGAGATCGCCTGCACAGCCGTCAACGATGCCTTCGTCCTAGACGCCTGGGCCAAGTCGACGGGCGCGGAGGGGATCACGATGCTCGCCGACGGCAACGGCCAATTCGCCGAGGCGGTCGGCTTGGCGGGCGACTCGTCCAAGTTCGGCATGGGCACCCGCAGCCGCCGCTATGCGATGCTGGTGAATGATGGCGTCGTGGAGCAGCTCCATGTCGAGGCTCCCGGCGAGTTCCGCGTCAGCTCGGCCGACCACCTGCTGGCGAACATGGCTTGACCACGCACCAACTCCGATAACTTGTCACCGCGTCATCGGCGGCCTACCCGCCGCCGATGACCGCCGCCGACATCGTCGCCGAGCTCGACCGGCTCTACACCGCCTCCGTCGAGCGCCTCCGGGCCGCGCTGAACCGTTATCTCGTCGAGGGCGTCCCCCCCGCGCCCGAACAGCGCGCCGACGGCTCGTTCGCCTACCCCGAAATTCGGCTGACCTACGCCGGCCAGGACGATCGCCCCACCCCGCTGCGCTCCTTCGGCCGCCTCGTCACCCCCGGCGCCTACGGCATCAGCGTGACCAAGCCCGCGCTCTTCGCCGACTACCTGACCGAGCAGCTGACCCTCCTGATCGAGGATTACGACGTCACCGTCTCCGCCGTCCCCGGACGTCAGGAGATCCCCTTTCCGTACGTCCTCGACCCGGGCCACGCGCTCAGCCTCGACGCCGTCTCCGCCTCCGAACTGGCCCGCTGGTTTCCCGCGACCGAACTCGCCCAGATCGGCGACGAGGTCGCGGACGGTATACACGTCGCGGTCGACGCCCGTCCGCTCGCGCTGTTCGACGCCCTGCGCACCGACTTCTCGCTCGCCCGCCTGCGTCATTATACCGGCACCCCGCCCAAGCACACGCAACGCTTCGTGCTCTTCACCAACTATCATCGCTACGTCGACGAGTTCGTCCGCTGGGCGGGCAGCCAGCTCGGACCCGACAGCCGCTACACGCTCCTATCCGGCGCGGGCGGTGTCGAGATCACGGACGGAAGCGACATAGACCGCCTTGTCACCGACAGCGCGTGGCGGCGGCATCAGATGCCCGCCTATCACCTCGTCGCGCCCGACCGCACGGGCATCACGCTCGTCAATATCGGCGTCGGCCCGTCCAACGCCAAGACGATCTGCGACCATCTCGCGGTCATGCGGCCGGAGGCGTGGCTGATGATCGGCCATTGCGGCGGCCTGCGCCCCAGCCAACGGATCGGCGACTATGTCCTCGCCCATGCCTATCTGCGCGACGACCACATACTCGACGACGTGCTCCCCCCCGAGATCCCCGTCCCCGCCATCGCGGAGGTGCAGCAGGCGCTCGCCCGCGCCGCCGAGACGGTGTCGGGCCAGTCCGGCGATGAGCTGAAACGCCGCCTGCGCACCGGCACCGTCGTCACCACCGACGACCGCAATTGGGAGCTGCGTTATTCCCGCTCGGCGCTCCGCTTCTCGCTCAGCCGCGCAGTCGGCATCGACATGGAGTCCGCCACCATCGCCGCCCAGGGTTATCGTTTCCGTGTCCCCTACGGCACGCTCCTCTGCGTCTCCGACAAACCCCTTCACGGCGAGCTCAAGCTGCCCGGCCAAGCGAACCGCTTCTACGAACGCGCCATCTCCGAACACATGCGCATTGGCATCGAGGCCTGCGAACAGCTGCGCCGCGAGGGCGCGAAGCTCCACAGCCGCAAATTGCGCGCCTTCGCCGAGCCGCCCTTCCGCTGAAGCGCGGAAACGTCCGTCGAGCGGCGCGTTACTCACCCGAACCGATCAGGGAGAACGCCGATGGCCGATGAAACCGACACCCCCGCTGACGACACCGGCACCGACGACACCGGAGCTCCCGTCCAGCGTCGCCGCGCAGCTCGCAAGTCCACGTCCCAGACCGACGCGGCGAAACCCTCCGCCACCAAGCATGCCTCGCGCCCTGCATCCACGCCCGCCAACATGTCCGCCGCGAATGGTGCGTCCACGACCGATCCCATGCGCGCTCCTGACCCCGATCCGCAGACGCGTACCGTCCGCGCTCGCGACACGCTCGGCAAGGCGGCGAACGGCACCGGCGGCAAACGCGGCCTGATCGTGGGCGGCCTGGCCGCTGCGGGCGTGGCCGCCGTCGCGCTCCTGTCGCTGCGCGGCTCCACGCCAAGGAAGGCCGTCCCCGCGAACGATCCGGGATCGAAGGCGCATCAGCCGGACGGCACCGACTCGTCGGGGCAGATGGAAGCGATGATCGCGGATGAAAGCATGGTGCCCGAGAGCACGCCCAACGCCTAAGCGAAGCTTAGAGGACGACCAGGCGTGCTCCGGCCGACGGTGAGGTCGAGCTTGTGCTCGACCTCACCGGCCGATGGCGCGGCTTTACCGCGACGCCTCCCCTACCACCCCGCAGGCTGACCTTTGTTCTGCCGATCCAGCCACACCTTCAACGGCGCGAAGTACGCCACCATCGCCTTGCCCGACATCACCCGCGATCCCGTGAACGCTTCCAGCGCGTCCGGCCACGGCTTCGACTGGCCCATCCTCAGCATCGCATCGAGCCGCTGTCCGACCGCCTTGTCGCCATGAAAGCTGCACCGATGGAGCGGCCCCTTCCACCCGGCCTGTCGACACGCCGCCTCGTAGAATTGGAACTGCAGCACCCGCGCCAGGAAATAGCGTGCATAGGGCGTACCCGCCGGAATATGATATTTCGCCCCTGGATCGAACCGCGTCTCGTCGCGCGCGACCGGCGGCATCACGCCCTGGTACCGCAACCGCAGCGCGTCCCACGCCGCCTGGTACCCGCCCGGCTTGATCTCCTCCGAATAAACGCCCCAACGCCACTTATCCATCATCAGCCCGAACGGCAGGAACGCGATCTTGTCCATGCCCTGGCGGAGCAGCAGCCCGATGTCCTTGTCCGCGCTCGGCACGCGCGCGGGCTCTAGCAGGTCGATCTTCACCAGATAATCGGGCGTGATCGACAGCGCGACGAAGTCCCCGATCGCCTCGTGGAACCCGTCGTTCGCGCCGTTCTTGTACAGGTGCGACTGCCGATTGTATGCGCGCTGATAGTAATTGTGGCCAAGCTCGTGATGGATCGTCACGAAATCGTCGGCGTTGACCTTGGTGCACATCTTGATGCGCA
>NZ_CAXSHH010000080.1:0-10246 GCF_964237155.1 uncultured Sphingomonas sp.
GCTTCGTCAGCCTCGCCTCAGCATTGCTGTGGCTGCCCTTTGTCCACGTGGCCTATCGAGGCAGCCGTAGAGGGCGCTGGCCTTCTTATAAAGGTACATTTCACTAAAAAGCAGGGTGCTCCTGTTCACTTCATCGGTGCCGATGATCCACAATCAGCGGCTGCGGTTAGAGAGATTGATCTTCAAAAGAAGTTTCATTTTCCGCCCGCCCAACTTGCGAAGGCTATCGGCTTAACCGGTCCGAGGTGCAGAGCTTTGATTGAGCACCTCGCATTAGATGCCGACACAGATTGTCATCACGTTTTCAATCATGGAAAGTCGAAGTTTCCCTCCTACTCCGATAACGCAGTTCGCAAGCTCAAAGAGGCTACGAATAGTTTAGATTTAGATGAAGTATGGAGACTTTATCGTGCAAAGAGCGGCTTTGGCGGACGACAGGCTAAACGAGTATCTATAGCCACTTGACCCCGTTCTCAGCACAAGACAAGATCCTATTATGTTCTCCCCAGACGACCCGCTCTCCGCCCACATCGACCTCCTCGCCACCGCGCGTGGGCAGCGGTTCGGGACGATTCTCGCCGATCCGCCGTGGCAGTTCCAGAACCGCACGGGCAAGGTCGCGCCCGAGCATAAGCGGCTCAACCGCTATGGCACGATGACCCTCGACGACATCCGCGCGCTGCCGGTCGGCGATGTCGCCGCCGATCCGGCGCACCTCTATCTCTGGGTGCCCAACGCGCTGCTGCCCGAAGGGCTGTCCGTCATGGAAGCATGGGGATTCCGCTACATCTCCAACATCATCTGGCACAAGGTCCGCAAGGACGGCGGCTCGGACGGGCGCGGGGTCGGCTTCTATTTCCGCAACGTCACCGAGATCCTGCTTTTCGGCGTGCGCGGCAAGAACGCCCGCACCCTCCCGCCCGGCCGCAGCCAGGTCAACATGCTCCAAACCAGGAAGCGCGAGCACAGCCGCAAACCCGACGAGCAGTACGGCGTGATCGAGTCTTGCTCCTGGGGCCCGCGCCTGGAGCTGTTCAGCCGCGGCGCGCGTCCCGGCTGGACCGTATGGGGCGACCAGGCCGACGATGGCTACAAGCCCGATTGGGCCACCTACGCCCATAACAGCAGCGCCCAAGGCGACCTGCTTCAGGAAGCGGCGGAGTAGTGCTCGACGCGCTGCGTGAGGCAGGCTTCGAGGTGGAGTTCACCTCCCATGCCGAAGCGATCATCCGCCACGACTTTCCCGAGTTGATCGATGAGCTTGAAGGCGCGCTTATCGACATTCGCCTGCCCATGACGGAGATCATCGGCGGTGGCGGCGGTGAAGCAAAGATGACGCAGCGGCTGCGGCGGGGCCTCGCCGCGCTACGCTGGACCAAGCATAATTTCGAGCTGACCAAGAGCATCGACGGCGTTCCGCGCGAGTCGATCAGCCACGAGATCGACCATGTCCGCCGCGCCGCCAACGGCGTGTTCGCGCTGGAGATCGAGTGGAACAACAAGGACCCGTTCTTCGACCGCGACCTGGAGAACTTCAAGCGCCTCCACGCCGAGGGCGCGATCAGCGTCGGCGGCATCGTCACGCGCGGATCGGAGATGCAGGCCACCATGCGCCAGCGCGTCGAGCAGTTCGCGGCCGATCGGGGCATCCTCGACTTCGACGCCCTGGTCGAGTTCGGGGCCGGTTCGCCGACCGCGCCGCAACGCGCGCAGATCCAAAAGGATCTCGACCGTCAGGTGCCCTTCGCCCGCGCATGGTCGCGCAAGTTCACGTCCGACAAGTTCGGCCAGGCGACCACCCATTGGTCGAAGCTTCAGGACCGCATCGCGCGTGGCGTCGGCAACCCCTGCCCGCTTGTGCTGATCGGCTTGCCGCCGAGCATCATCGACATGCAAGCTTGAGCGAGGAGGCGTGGGATGAGCATTTCGGCTAGGGCGACCGCCGTCCGCTTCGACGATCACACCATGTGGGTCGATCTGGAGGACGGGCGCAATCTGGGCGTCCCGCTCGCCTGGTTTCCACGCCTGCTCCACGGCTCGCCGACCTTGCGCGAGCGGGTCACGATCAGCGCCGTCGGCCTTCACTGGGACGAACTGGACGAGGATATCTCGATCGCGGGCCTGCTCGCTGGACGCGGGGATCAGACGATGTTCCGCAAGCCTAAAGCGGCATAGATATCCAAGCGGGTCGGAGCAGCGCATGATGACCCCCGAAGACGTCCACGCCGCCCTCGCCCGCCCCGACGCGCCCCCGCCCGCCGACCCGCCGCTCGCGCCCCAGGCCGACGCCATCGCCACCTCCATCTCCGCCAGCTATTTCCGCCTGCGCCGCGGCATGGCGCTCATCGCCTTCGCGCTGCCGGTCGCCTTGTGGCTCGGCGGCGGGCCGGGGCGGTTGGAGGGGTCGATCAGCGCCTATTACCACCATGCCGACGGCCGGATGCGCGACGTGCTGGTGGGGGCGCTCTGGGCGCTCGGGACGTTCCTTTATTTCTACAAGGGCTATTCCCGGGCGGAGGACCTGGCGCTCGACGGCGCGGGGCTCGCCGCCGTGCTGGTCGCGGTCGCGCCCATGGACTGGCCCGCGGGCGCCCCCGCCACCCTCACCGGCCGCCTCCACGCCGCCGCCGCGATCGGCTTCTTCCTGCTCGTCGCCTATGTGTGCGTGTTCCGGTCGGGCGACACGCTCCGCCTCCTGCGCGACGAGGCGCAGGCGGCCATGTTCCGCGCGACCTATCGCCTGCTCGGTTTGCTCATGGTCGCGCTCCCGCTCACCGTCTGGGCCGTCCACGCCCTGTCGCCGGCGCGCGAGGACTCGCCCGTCCTGTTCCTGGTCGAGGCGGCGGGCGTCTACGTCTTCGCCGCCTTCTGGTGGGTCAAGAGCCGCGAGATCGCAGCGATCGAGCGGCAATAGCAAATACTTGCGTCTGCCCGGACAAATCGGCTTGCACTGTTGGAGATCGCCTGCCAGCCTCATCGGCGTTCTTTGACATCGTCCGCCGAACCACCAGTCGCCTCCATGCTTGAGCGGTCCGTGGCGCGATCGGCTGCCATTTATTGCGCGACTAGCGTTACTTTCGTTACCTTCGCCCGACCACGCATCTCCCGCCCGACATTCTCGGCGTGAACTTTGGTGAACTTCCGCCGGCCGGGACGCCCTCACGCCTCCCCAACCCGCGCCCGCCGGGTCGGCGCGTGGAAATCGGGCGGCTTGTCGGCGATCCAGCGTACGAAGCGGGCCACGTCCGGCCGGGCTCGGAGCGCTTCGACATCGGCATACTCCCCCGCCAGCTCGCCGTTCGCGACCAACGCGTGGATCGTGCGGTGGCAGATGGGGTGGACGGGCGCGGTCTCCCGTCCGCCTTCGCTCTTGGGGATCAGATGATGCCATTCCACCTTCGCCCCGAGCGGGCGGCCGCACAGCACGCACCGCTCCGGCTCGGCGGCGCGCTCGACCAGCGCCTCGGCTTCGACCAGGCCCAGCTTGCGCCTGACGCGGCCCGCCATCTACGGCTTGATGAGCCCGATCTGCACTAGCCGCTCATGCAGATAGTCATGCGCGCCAATCGGCTCGGGATAGCGGTTCGGATTGTCGGGGGTGATCGTCCCCGGCAGCGTCTCGATCAGGAAATCGGGCGCGGGATGGAGGAAGAACGGCATCGAATAACGCGAATGCCCGCGCCGCTCGGGCGGCGGGTTGGTGACGCGGTGCGTCGTCGAGGGCAGGACGTGGTTGGTCAGTCGCTGGAGCATGTCGCCGACATTGACCACCATCGCGCCCTCGGGCGGCTTGATCTGGAGCCAGCGGCCGGACTCGCGGTCGAGCAGCTCCAGCCCCGCCTCCTCCGCGCCCAGCAGCAACGTGATAAGGTTGATATCCTCATGCGCCCCCGCCCGAACCCCCTCGGCGTCCGGCGCGATCGGGGGATAATGAAGCAGCCGCAGCACCGAGTTCCCGTCCGCGACCGCCGGGTCGAACCAGTCGCGCGCCAGCTCCAGATGCCTCGCGATGCCCGACAAGATGCAGTCCCCCGCCCGGTCGAACGCCGCGAACAGCTCGACGAACGTATCGCGGAACTCCTCGGGCCGCGCGGGCCAGACGTTCGGGGCCATCTGGGCGGCGTAGCGGTGATGGGTGGGCAGCTCGCGCCCGACATGCCAGAACTCCTTCAGGTCAACCGTGCTCGCATCCTTGGCGATCTCGGTCTTGAACGGCGTGTATCCCCGGGCGCCGCCGCCGCCGGGGGTGTGATGGAACCGCTTCTCCTCCTCGGGCAGCGCGAACAGCGCCGCCGTATCCCGCCAGGCGCGCTCGATCAGCGGGTCCGGGATCCCATGATCGGCGACGATCGCGAAGCCGAACCGCCGGAACGACCGCCCGAGCGCCGCCGCGAACCCGTCCGGATCGCCCTCCTGATCGTCGAGCGAGAGGGTCGGGACTTGGGCGAGCGGCTGGTCGAGCATGGGGTTCGGGTCCGGCTGAGATCGGGAGAACCCGATATAGGCCGCCCCGCTTGCCTCGAACAGGTCGCGATGCCTCCGGACTTTTTGGGCCCGGCCCGCGAGCGGGGTGTCAGTCGGTGCCTCCCTGCCCTATGTGCATCGCAGCATGACCGACCAAACCCCACCCCAGGTCGGCGCGCCGATCGGCTTCGCGGAGTTCGTCTCGCTCATCGCCGCGCTGCTCGCGCTGGGGGCGCTCGGCATCGACGCGATGCTCCCCGCCCTGCCCGCCATCGGCGAGGCGCTGGGGATCACAGACCCAAATGCGCGGCAATATGTGATCGCCGCTTTCATCGGCGGATACGGGGTGGGCCAGTTGTTCTACGGCCCGCTCGCCGACCGGTTCGGGCGGCGGCGCGTGCTGCTCTGGTCGATGGGGGTTTATGCGGTCGCGAACATCGCGGCGGCGGTGTCGGGCAGCTTCGAACTGCTGATCGCCTCGCGAGCGATCGGCGGGGTGGCGATTGCGGCGACGCGCGTCGCGACGGTCGCGATGGTGCGCGACTGCTATCACGGCCCGGCGATGGCGCGGGTCATGTCCATCGCTTTCATGATGTTCATGGTCGTGCCGATCATTGCCCCCGCGCTCGGCGAGGCGGTGCTGCTGGTCGCGGGCTGGCGCGAGATCTTCTGGGTCATCGCGGGCCTCTCCGCCGCTTTGTTCGGGTGGTTCTGGCTGCGCATGCCCGAGACGCTGGCACCCGAACATCGCCAGCCGATCAGCCTGCCCCGCATCCTAGCCGGTTGGCGGGAGACGGCGGCCGACCGGCTGTCGCTCGGCTATACGCTCGCGGCGGCGGCGCTGATGGGCGCGCTGTACGGCTACATCAACTCGGTGCAGCAGATCATGGCGGACACGTTCGGTCGGCCCGAAGCGCTGGCGGCGGTGTTCGCGGGGACGGCGGGGACCATGGCGATCGCCAACCTGCTCAACGCGCGGCTGGTGATGCGACTGGGCACGCGGCTGATCAGCCACGGCGCGGTGATCGGGCTTATCGGATTCGCCGGGCTTCACCTGCTCCTCGTCGAGCTGGGGCGGGAGGATTTCTGGAGCTTCGCGGTCCTTCAGGCGCTGACCATGGCGTGCTTCGGGCTGGGCACCTCCAACTTCTCGGCGATGGCGATGCAGAATATGGGGCGGATCGCCGGCACCGCGTCGAGCGTGCAGGGCTTCACCAGCGTCACGATGGGCGCCGCGATCGGCGCGATGATCGGCCAGGCGTTCGACGGTACCACCGTACCCATGTCGATCGGCTTCATGGCCGCCGGGCTCGCCGCGCTCGGGCTGATGGGCTGGACCGAGCGGGGGCGGTTGTTCGGGCGCTGAGCCGTCCCGTGGAACCGCCCCGCCCCGCCCGGGGTTCGGGTGAGGTAACGATTGATGGAGGTCAAGGTGGCAGGAACGCGGATGCCCGGCTTGGGATCGGGCGACGACGGCTTCGACGAGGAAGGTTATGACGAGAGCCAGCGCGCCGAGATCCTGGAGGTCACGCGCGACGGGCCGTCCGACGGCGCGATCCTGACCGATCTCACGCCCGACCTGGGGCTCGACGACCCGGAAGCGGAGCCGATCGACGAGCTGGAGATGGAGGACGACGAGGTCGGGACGACCGACGACGACGTCGACATGGATGAGGAGGACATGGACGAGGACGACCTCCAGGACGACTTCGACGAGGACACGGTCAACGACGAGGAGATCGACGACGCCGACGACGTGGCGCTGAAGCCGTGAACGCCTGGCCTGCGGCTAGACAGTAAAGCTCTCGCCGCAGCCGCAGGCACCCTTGGCGTTGGGGTTCTGGAACACGAAGCCGGCGGTGAAGTCGTCCTCGACCCAGTCCATTGTCGATCCGATCAGGTACAGGATCGATCCGCCATCGACGAACAGCGTACCGCCAGGCGTATCGATGCGCTCGTCGAAGGCCTTTGCCTCCGTCACGTAATCGACCGAATAGGCCAGGCCCGAACAGCCGCGGCGCGGGGTCGACAGCTTGACCCCAACCGCGTCCTCCGGTGCGCGCGCCATCAGGTCGGCGATGCGGGCGTGGGCGGTCGCGGTCAGGTTCAGCGCGGCGGGGCGCTGGCGGAGCGTGGTCGCCATCAAAGCATCCCCAGTTCGAGCTTGGCGTCGTCGGTCATCTTTTGCGGATCCCAGGGCGGATCCCAGACGAGGTTGACCTCGGCCGTCGCGATGCCGGGCACGGCGGCGACGCGGAGCTCCACTTCGGCAGGCATCGATTCGGCGACGGGGCAATGCGGCGTGGTGAGCGTCATCGTCACCGCCGCATGCGCGTCATCGGTCACCTCGACGCCGTAGATCAGCCCGAGATCGTAGATGTTGACCGGAATCTCCGGGTCGAAGATGTCCTTCAAGGCCGCGATCACGTCCTCGTATAACGCGCCGCCGGGCTCGCCCGTGGGATCGGCCACCGGCTTCTGCGACAGGAAGCCGTCGAGATAGTCGCGCTTGCGCTCGAACGTCTCGCGCGGGTCCTCCCGCTCGACGCGCGCCTTGGGCGGCAGGGCCACGCTCTCCACTTCCTCGACGACGAACTTGCCGCTCATCCGAAAATCCTCGTTACCCGCTCGACGCCCCTGGCGAGCGCCTCGATGTCCCGCGGGCCGTTATACACGCCGAAGCTGGCGCGCGCGGTCGCGTCGATGCCCAGCGCTTCCATCAGCGGCTGCGCGCAATGGTGCCCCGCGCGGATCGCCACCCGGCCCTCGTCCAAGATGGTGCCGATGTCGTGCGGGTGCACCCCCTCGATCGTGAACGAGACGATGCCCACGGAGTCCGCGGGGCCGAGCAGGCGGACGCTGTTAATTCGGCCCAGCGCCTCGCGCGCATCGGCGACGAGCGCGGACTCGTGGGCGTGGATGCGGTCGAGGCCAATCCCCTCGACGTACTCGAGGCCCGCCGCCATCCCCAGCGCGCCGACTATGTGCGGCGTCCCCGCCTCGAACCGGCCCGGCGGCGGAGCGTAGGTGGTGCGGGCGAAGCTGACCCGGTCGATCATTGCGCCGCCGCCTTGATAAGGGGGCATCGCCTCCAGCAACTCGGGGCGACCCCACAGCGCGCCGATGCCGGTCGGGCCATAGAGCTTGTGGCCGGAAAAGACGTAGAAGTCGCAGCCCAGCGCCCGGACGTCGACAGCCATGCGCGGGACCGCCTGGCAGCCGTCGAGCAGGATCTTCGCGCCGACGGAATGGGCGATCTCGGAGGCGCGACGGCCGTCGAGGACCGAGCCGAAGACGTTCGAGACGTGGTTGAGCGCGACCATCCTGTGGGCGGGCGTGATCATCCGTTCCATCGCGTCGAGGTCGATGCGGTGATCGAGGGTCAGCGGCACCACATCGATCGCCGCGCCGACGCGCTCGGCCGCCATCTGCCACGGCACGATGTTGGAGTGATGCTCGAGCAGCGAGAGCATGATGCGGTCGCCCGCCTTCAGCTGCGTCCCGGCCCAGCATTGCGCGACGAGGTTGATCGCCTCGGTCGCGCCGCGCACCCAAACGATCTCGGCGGCGCTCCCGGCGTTGACGAAGCGCGCGACCCGCTCGCGCGCGGCCTCATAGGCGAGCGTCATGTCGGCGGAGCGCGCATACACGCCG
The DNA here is from genome assembly GCF_964237155.1 of uncultured Sphingomonas sp. Lineage (GTDB taxonomy): Bacteria > Pseudomonadota > Alphaproteobacteria > Sphingomonadales > Sphingomonadaceae > Sphingomonas. Next base: position 8,119 of record NZ_CAXSHH010000080.1, read on the forward strand.
CGGTGCACGGTCGCGTAGGTCGTGTCATAGGCGCGCGTGATCGCGTCGATGACCACCTGCGGCTTCTGCGCGGTCGCGGCGGTGTCGAGATACGCCCAGCCGTCCGGGATGGCAGGGAAGTCGGCGACCGTGTCGAGCGGGCGGAGGTCGGTCATGCGGTGCACCGGGCGGGCGGAAGTTCACTAAAGTTCACGCCAACGATGTCAGCGGACATTCTCCCGATCGCGCGCGCCAAGGAAACCCGAACCTGAACAAGTTGAGGGAAGTATAGGCCTATACGCGACTTAACCGTCGACCGACCGCGAGCGGGCGCGGGCGCAGATGTGCGGGGGCTAGACACGGCTTGACGGTCGCGCGCGGAATCCAACATTACAAGCCCGGTCACAGCGCCTGCTCCAACCACGCGCCCGCATCGGTCAAGAAGGCGTCGCGAACCTGCTCGTCGGCGATGCCGCCCAGCGCGTCGGCAACGAAAGCATGGGTAAGAAGGCCCTTGGCGCGCGCGCTCGGGATGCCGCGCGACTCCATGTAGAACAGCGCGCGGGCGTCGAGTTCGCCGACCGTCGCGCCGTGCGCGCATTTTACGTCGTCGGCGAAGATCTCCAGCTCGGGCTTCAGGTTCACGGCGGCGGTGCGGTTCAGGAGCAGGCCGCGGAGCGACTGCTCGCCGTCGGTCTTCTGCGCGTGGCGAGCGACCTCGACGCGGGCGGCGAGGCTGGCCTGCGACTGGTCGACGGCGACGGCGCGCCAGACCTGGCGGCTGCGGCCGCTCGGCTCGGCGTGGCGCACGACGACCGCGCATTCCTGGCGCTGCTCGGCGCGGGTGAGGACGACGCCGCCATACTCGGCGTAACCCGCGTCGCCCGCGAGTACGATATGGCCGTCGACTCGGCTGCCCGCCTGCCCCGCGCCGAGGAAGATCGAGGACAGGCTCGCGCCTGCGCCGAGTTCGGCCTCGTCACGTTGGCTCGTGAAACCGTCGGATTGGAGCAGGCGGACGCTGCGCTGGAGGCGCGCCGCGTCGCCAAGCGACAGACGGGTGAAGCGGTTGGTCCAGCCGGTACCGACGAAGGTCTCGACCACGGTCGCGGCGGCGTTCTCGGCGAGGACGATCTCGGCGGCGGCGTGGTTCTCACCGCCGGTGGAGAGGTGGACGACCTGGACGGGGTCGACGACCTCGTCGGCGGCCAGGCGGAGCGCCCAGCCGCTGTCGGTCGCGCGGCCGCCAAGCGCGTGGGTGGTGACGGGGGCGCGGGCAGGCTTGGCGCGGAGGAGTCGCGAGGAGGGGTGGAGTTCGCCATCGACGAATAGCAGGCGGTCGCCGGGGAGGTCGAGAAAGTGCTCGGCGATCGCGTCACCACCCAGGCGCGGGCTGCCCGCGGCGGCGGCGAGCGCGGCGGTGTCGGCCCAGCGCCAGGCCTCTTCTCGGTTGGAGGGAAGGGTGAGGAGGGTCATGCCGCCTCGTGCGCCACCGCGCCGTAGCCCTGCGCTTCGAGCTCATGCGCCAGTTCCTTGCTGCCGGTGCGCGCGATGCGGCCGTCGGCGAGCACGTGGACGAAGTCGGGCTCGACATAATCGAGCAGGCGCTGATAGTGGGTGATGAGGATCACCGCCTTGTCGGCGCCACGCATGATGCGGTTGATGCCGTCGCCGACGATGCGCAGCGCGTCGATGTCGAGCCCGCTGTCGGTCTCGTCGAGGATCGCGAGTTTGGGCGCGATGATCCCCATCTGCACCATCTCGTTGCGCTTCTTCTCGCCGCCGGAAAAGCCGACATTGACGGGGCGCTTGAGCATCTCGGCGTCCATGTCGAGCTTGGCCGCCTCCGCGCGGGCGAGGCGGAGAAACTCGGCGCCCGATAGCGGCTTCTCGTCCCGGCCCGCGCGCTGGGCGTTCAGCGACTCGCGCAGGAACTGGACGTTGGAGACGCCGGGGATCTCGACCGGATATTGGAAGCCGAGGAACAGCCCGGCCGCGGCGCGCTCGTGCGGGGCGAGATCGAGCAGGTCGACCTGGCCGAACGTCACCGAACCGGCGGTGACCTCGTAACCGGGACGCCCGCCGAGCACATAGCCGAGCGTCGACTTGCCCGCGCCGTTCGGCCCCATGATCGCATGCACCTCGCCCG
>NZ_CAXSHH010000081.1:0-10239 GCF_964237155.1 uncultured Sphingomonas sp.
GGCGCTGATCACCTCACGCGGCTACCGTGAATCCATGTCCGGATAATGTACAGGGACCGAACCGGCTCGACGGCGCCGGGTGTGCGGTCTCTTCCCATCGCTTTGGAACGACGCCCGCGCGTGACCGCCCGCAACGCCGGGCCGCTCGGCACGGGACCAGATCGGCGCCGGTCCGGACCGTTTCGCCCACGAGAACGCCTGAGTAGCTCCACGCATCCCGGATTGGCTCGCAGGATCGTCGTTCCAGCAGGCGCGCGGCTACCTGCTGACGCCTGATGCCGTCCGTGAAGCGAGTCCCTCCGGAAGTCCGGCGCCGGGAAGGAAGAGCTCTAGGTCCTCGTCGTTGTCGAACGCAGGCACGGCCGCCCCTTTGTACCAAGCGGTATGACTGCGCGACGCATGGCGGCGAGATTGGGAATCGATGGTCTGAAGCGAATATGAAAAGCCGTTGATTTACGCGCTGATCCGCGCCGATTCGCCAAATTACAAGCTGATTGGTGACCCCTACGAGAATCGAACTCGTGCTTTCGCCGTGAGAGGGCGACGTCCTAACCGCTAGACGAAGGGGCCGTGGCGGAGCCGCGCAGGTACGGGGCGGAGCGGCGGGCGTCAAGGGCGGGCGTTCAGGCCGCGACCTTGCGACGTTCCGCCATTTCGGCGTTTAGCATCTCCGCCAGTAGGAACGCGAGCTCTAGCGACTGGCCCGCATTCAGACGCGGGTCGCAGTGGGTGTGGTAGCGATCGGCGAGCGACTGGTCGGTGACGTCAACCGCGCCGCCGGTGCATTCGGTGACGTTGCGGCCCGTCATCTCAGCGTGGATGCCGCCCGCGTGCGTTCCCTCGGCGCGGTGGACCGCGAAGAAGGCGCGGACCTCGTGGAGGATGCGGTCGAAGGGGCGGGTCTTGTAGCCGCTGGCCGACTGGATCGTGTTGCCGTGCATCGGGTCGCAGCTCCACACGACCGGGTGACCCGCGCGGGTAATGGCGCGGATCAGGCGGGGGAGGTGGGCCTCCACCTTGTCGTGGCCGTAGCGGGTGATGAGCGTGACGCGGCCGGGAACGCGCGCCGGGTTGAGCGTGCCAAGGAGGCGGAGCAGAAGGTCGGGGTCGAGCGACGGGCCGCATTTCACCCCGATCGGATTGCCGACGCCGCGCAGGAACTCGACATGCGCCGATCCCTCGAAACGCGTACGGTCGCCGATCCATAGGAAGTGCGCCGACGTGTCGTACCAGTCGTTCGTCAACGAGTCGCGCCGGGACATCGCCTGCTCGTAGGGGAGCAGCAGCGCCTCGTGGCTGGTGTAGAACTGCGTCTGGGCCAGCTGTGGCACGGTCTCCGGATCGATGCCGCAGGCGCGCATGAACTCCAGCGCCTCGCCGATCCGGTCGGCGGTCTCGCGGTATTTCCGGCCCCAAGGGCTCTGGCCCAGGAAGTCATGCGTCCAACGATGGACTTGGTGAAGGTTGGCGTAACCACCTTGCGCGAACGCGCGCAGCAGGTTCAGCGTGGCCGCCGATTGCGAATAGGCGCGGATCATGCGCTCCGGGTCGGGCGCGCGGGCGGTCAGGGTCGGGGTGATGTCGTTGACGTTGTCGCCGCGATAGGATGGCATCTCGACGCCGCCGACCGTCTCGGTGCCGGCCGAGCGCGGCTTGGCGAACTGGCCCGCCATCCGGCCGAGTTTCACGACGGGAAGCTTGGAGGCGAAGGTCAGGACCACCGCCATCTGGAGGATGACGCGGAACGTGTCGCGGATGTTGTCCGGATGAAACTCGGCGAAGCTCTCCGCGCAATCGCCGCCCTGGAGCAGGAACGCCTCGCCCCGCTCGACCCGGGCCAGGTCGGCGGTCAGGTTGCGCGCCTCCCCCGCGAAGACGAGCGGGGGATAGGCACGCAAGGTGTCGGTCGCCGCCCGAAGCGCGGCGGGATCGGGATAGTCGGGAAGCTGGCGCGCCTCGGCGCGGGTCCAGCTGTCGGGCGTCCAGGCGGCGGACATGTGGTTTCTCCGTTTCGCGAACGTATCTAGTACCCCGCGTCGAGGTCCGCCACGTTCTTCATCGGTCGCCCCGCGCGATAGGCGTCGAGGTTTCGGAGAAACAGGTCGGCGGCGCGCCGAAACATCTTGGTCTGGCTGCGCCCGGACAGGTGCATGGTCAGCATGCAGTTGGGCGCGGTCCAGAGCGCATGTTCGGGCGGCAGCGGCTCAGGGTGGGTGGGGTCGAGGAACGCGCCGCCGATCGTCCCGGAGCGGAGCGCGGCGAGCAGCGGCTCCTCGTCGATCATATCGCCGCGCGCGATGTTGACGAGCCAGGCGCCGGGCTTGAAGCGGGCGAGCTCGGCCGCGCCGATCATCGCCTTGGTCTCGGGGGTGGAGGGGGCGGCGAGGATGACCCAGTCGAACTCGGGCAGGCGGTCGCGCCATCGATCGGGCGTCAGTGTGCCGTCCGCGCCCGAGCGGGTGACACCCGTGACCGTGATGCCGAACGCGGCGAGGCGTTCGCCGATCAACCGGCCGATCGCGCCGTGGCCGACGATCAGCGCGCGCGTCTCAAACAGCTCGATCTTGCCTGGCGCGTCCGCCAGCCAGTCCAGGCGGCCTTGCGCGCGGACCACCTCATCGAACCGCTTGGCCGCGGCGAGGACGCCCATGACGGCATATTCCGCCACCGCGACCGCGTTGATCCCGACGCCATTCGTGACGACCACCCCCCGCTCCCGCAACCAGTCGAGCGGAAAGGCGTCCAGGCCGGCATAGATCGTGGACAGCCATTTGAGCTCCGGTCCGCCCGCGCGCACGGCCTCCGCGACCAGGCTGGTCGGCTGCATGTCGACCCAGGCTATCTCGGCGCCGGCGATGCCCGCCGCGGCCTCGCGTGGGGAGGCGAACCAAGCGATCTCGATATCGGCGGGCAGTCCGGGTTCGAGGATCGGGCGGGCGAGCGCGGGGAGGACGGCCTTCATGACGGCGGGGTGCCGCGCCGTGCGGGCGCTCGTCAAGCACGAGCGGTCGACCGCTCTACCTCCGCAAAGCCTCCACCCGCGGCCGGTCCTTGAGCATCATGGGTCGCAGGCGGACGCCGAGACTGATGGCGAACGGCCAGAAGAGCGTGTTGAGCAGGTCCGTCCCCGTATCCACGACCGGCCAGCCGCCCGCGACCACACGGTCAAGTGCCTCATTGGCGAGCTCAGCGAAGGCCACGAAGGCAAATGGGGCGAAGCTTCCAAACGATCGACGCGTGCACAACCGAGCGACCACCAATATCGCCAGCCCGGCATGGATATGCAGCACCGTGTCGGTTTGACCAGTGGTCCGCTGCAGCCAGAGGGTCAGTTCGTGATAATATTGGGCCAACCGCATCACGACCGTCATTTCCAATCCCAGCCGAGCGGGTCGCCATCCATCACATCGACGCCTGCCTGCGCCAGGTCATGGCGGATCGCGTCGGCACGGGGAAAATCCCCATCCGCCCGCGCCCCGCGCCGCTCGGCGAGCGACGCCTCGATAGCGGGAGGGTCGATCGTGGCATTCGCCGGGTGGACGCGGAGATCGGCGCGGTCGAGCGACAGGAGCGAAAGCCCGAGAACCTCGTCCATCCGCGCCGCCGCCGAGAGCAGCAGCGCGGGGCGTTCATTTTTGAGCGCGAGCAGGCGGTCGAGCGAGACGAGCGCGCGCGGGGTGGAAAGGTCATCGGATATGGCTTGGTCGAAGTCGTCCAACCGCCCGGTGATGGTGGGGGTCAAGCCAAGCGCGTCGTTCTGTTCCTCGGCGTCGGCGCGGGTCCGAAGCGCGCCGATCGCCTGGACGAGACGTTTGAGCCGAGTCGCGGCGGCGGCGAGACCGTCCCATGAAAACTCCATCTCCGAACGATAATGCGCCTGGAGGCACATGAGCCGATAAGCGAGCGGGTGAAAGCCGCGGTCGACCGCGGCTTGGAGCGTCAGGAACCCCCCGGACGATTTCGACATCTTTCCTGCGCGCTCGACCAGGAAATTATTGTGCATCCAGACGGTCGCACCCGTGAAGCCGGCTTCATCCGCATGGCCGTGACACGCCCGATGATACGCTTGATTTTGGGCAATCTCGTTGGGATGGTGGATTTCCCGGTGATCGATCCCGCCGGTGTGGATGTCGAAGCGTTCGCCCAGATACAGCCGGCTCATCACCGAGCATTCCAGGTGCCAGCCAGGCGCGCCGCGGCCCCAGGGCGACTCCCACTCCATCTGCCGATTTTCGCCGGGGGCGGAACGACGCCAAATCGCGAAGTCCTCCGGGTGCCGTTTACCCGCGACAACGTCGATCCGGCCCTCCCGCCCGTCCTCCAGATGCCCGGCCAGTCGGCCATAGTTGGGGACGGTCGTCGTATCGAAGTAGAGGCCGCCGTCCAAAAGGTAGCAATGCCGCACGTCGATCACCTTCGCGAAGGCGATCATTTCGGCGATATGGTCGGTCGCCAGCGGCAGACGATCGACATCCCGGACGTTCAGGTCGCGCAGATCGCGTTTGAACGCGTCAGTATAGTGGCGGGCGATCGCCCAGATGTCCTGGCCGGTCGAACGCGCGCGCGCCTCCATCTTGTCCGCGCCCTCGTCAGCGTCCGATTGAAGGTGGCCGACATCGGTGACGTTCATGACGTGCGTCAACGAATAGCCCTTCCAGCGAAGGGTCCGCGCAAGCGTGTCGGTGAAGACATAGGCACGCAGATTACCGAGATGCGCGTAATCATAGACCGTGGGGCCGCAGGAATAGACCCGTACGTCGGCAGGATCGAGCGGGCGAAACAACTCAACCGCGCGCAAGAGGCTGTTATAGAATGTGAGGGGAGCCGAGGACATGCGCCGCCCCTAGCGCAGCGGAGCCGCATGGGCCAACCCGGCGTTCGCCCGAATGCTTGCCTTGCGCGGTCATGGCTGATAGGTGATCTCGGTCAAAGGCGCGGAACGCGTACGCGCGGCCGCTAAAATGCATTCGATCGGAGTTCGACTAGGTTCATGCAGATCATCGTTCGTGACAATAACGTCGACCAAGCCCTGCGCGCGCTGAAGAAGAAGCTTCAACGCGAGGGTGTATATCGCGAGATGAAGCTGCGCCGCCATTACGAAAAGCCGTCGGAGAAGCGGGCGCGCGAGCGTGCCGCCGCTGTGCGTCGCGCCCGCAAGCTGGAGCGTAAGCGCGCCGAGCGCGACGGGGCGCGCTAGGTCCCCCGCCGAGTCCGTGCTTTTAAACGGCCGCACTTCTTATTGACCGATATGGCGTGGCTTAATGGGCTTGTCCAAGCCCGCTAACCTTGACGCCACGGGCGGAAAGACAAGCCATGTCCACCATCACCGCCGTTCCACTACGCCCTGTCAAGCGCGGCTATCTTATCTGGTTATGGCTGGGATTGGCGCTGGCGCTTGTGTCCGCCTTCGCGCTGGCGCGGCAGGGCGACGATCTGATGAGTCGCAATGCGCGCGCGCGTGGCGTGACCACCACCCAATCCGGCTTACAGTACCAGGTTCTACAGCAGGGTCAGGCGAACAGCCCCAAGCCGACGGACAGCGATGTCGCGTTGGTCAACTATGAGGGTAAGTTCCTCGACGGTAAGACCTTCGACAAGTCGCAGCAGCCGACGCCGATGCCTGTCGCAGGTGTGGTGCCTGGCTTCTCCGAAGGTTTGAAGTTGATGACGAAGGGGTCGAAATACCGTTTCTGGCTGCCGTCGTCGCTCGCTTATGGCGAGAAAGGCGCGGGAAGCGGGGCGATCCCGCCCAATGCGGCCCTGACCTTCGACGTCGAGATGCTCGACTTCATTCCCGAGACGGTGTTGCGGCAGATGCAGCAAACCGGTCCCGGCGGCGCTCCCGGCGCGCAACCGATGCCTGGTGGTACCGGACCACCAATGCCGGGTGTCGCGCCCGAAAGGTAGATCGGGCGCATGATGGCTTGCCATCGGGCGGGCTAGATTTACGCGTCCACTGCTCGGGGTCCGATTACGACAGGCGTAGATCGGACGCATGTGCGTTATGCTCGCCCGATCACACGTTCGTGCTTTTTAGACTTAAGCGACGAAGAGCGCGAGGTTAGCCCGACCAGAAGTTCGCGAGCGTCCACGGCCAAGTTATTATCTATCCACTTGGAGCATGCCCGCGCCCACAGGACAAAAAATAGCGGCCCGAAAGCCGCTATTCTTCTTGGCTGATAAGCCGAGATTTAGTTGCTGTCCGCGTCGTCATCGCTGTCGGCAACGATCACAATGCCGGCGACCACGGCGGCGGCGGCCAGAATCGCGATGATGATGCCGCCACCCACGGCTTCGCTGTCCTTGGCGGTCGCCGACCCGGCGCGCGCCGACTTCGAGACCGACAGGCTGGCGGCCGGATTAACAGCGGCGGCGCTGACCGGAGCAACCGCCATGGTGGCGGCGGCGGCGGTCAGGATATACTTCCCAAAACGCATGTTGAACTCCCTTTTTCCGTCGCAACGTCCCTGGCACAACGGTGCGCCCAGGGCAATACACGAACAATAACAGCGTGAAAGCGTTCCGCACTGTTGCGGCGGTGCAACAAAGTCCGCCCCCGCCCGGTTGCTATAACGGGGCCGTTCCGTTTGTGAAGGCGTATTGCGGTCGCCGGAGTGTTTAGACGGCGGGTGTGTCAGCCTGTTTGCAGCAGCCACTGGTCGACGTCCTGCAACCCGAGCGCGGTCAGCCTGCCGCTCGCGTAGGCGCCGGTGTCGATGCCGATGCGGTGAGGCCGGAACTGCACCTCCGGCGCGATGGTGTGGCCGTGGACGACGCGCTTGGCCAGACGTCCGCCATGGTCGAGAAATGGGCCGCGGATCCAGCGGAGGTCGCTCGGCCGTTGCTCGTGAAGCGGCTGGTCAGGGCGTACTCCGGCATGGACGAACAGATAGTCGCCCATCATAATTATGTCCTCGAAGGATGCGAGGAAGCGGCGGTGCGAGTCGGGGACCATCTCGGACAGCGCGTCGGAGAGCTGCTCGAAGTCCAGCTGGTCATAAGTCGCGTCGTCCATGCCGTAGCTCAGCGCCGTCGCGCGTCCGCCGACACGGCACATGACCTTGAGCGCCTTAATGTCGCCCTTTAACACCTGGAGCAGCAGCTCCTCGTGATTGCCGGCAAGGAGGCGCACCCGCCGCCCGGATGCGGCGAGTAGGCGCAGGCGCTCGACCACACCGGCCGAGTCGGGGCCGCGGTCGATCAGGTCGCCAAGGAAGACGATCGTCGTGTCGGCGGGCTTGCGGCCCGCGTCGTCGGCGTCGATGCGACCGATCAGGTCGTCGAGCAGATCCAGTCGACCGTGGATATCACCGACCGCGTAGGCGCGTACGCCCGCCGGCAGCGCGTCGCGATTCGCGTCGGCGCGACCGATCGATTTTAGAAACCTCGCAAACATGACATTCCTTTGAAAGCCAAGAAGATAAGAAAAGTGCACGAGCACGGCAACGGCACGCGGCTGGCGTGTTCGCGCCTTGCGCGTATGTACGCGCCGATGACCATCCCCGCCGTCTTTGCGATGATCGCGTCGATCATCGCCACTCAAGCCGCCGCTCCGGGTTTTCACGAGGCCTTGCGTGCCGCCGACGGCCGCCTCGCCGCGATCGGGTACCGGTTGGCGACGTCGAACGTCTCGTTGTGCAATCGGCTTCAACCCACGACGGGCGTGGTCGTCCACGGGCTCGCGCAATATGATGTGGGTGGTCGGGACGCGGCGCGACGCACATTCGGGTTCGAGACGCCGGTCGCGGTCGAGGCGGTGGTCGCCGGAGCGCCCGCCGATCGCGCGGGCGTCCGTCCAGACGACGCGCTGGTCGCGGTGGGCGACGTTCGTGTCCAGGCCGGGGAAGAGGGCATCGTCGACCGTGATCGCGCGCTCGATCTGCTCGAAGGCGGTGATCCGGCTGCTCCGGTGGCACTAACCCTCCGTCGGGCGGGCGAAGACCGTACCGTCGTGGTGACGCCGACCCCCGCATGCAGGGCGCGGTTCGAGCTGCTGCTCGGGCGGGGGAGCTTCGCCGGATCGGATGGGCGGGTGGTGCATATGGGGGAGGGGTTCTTTGAACGTCACTCCGACGAGGAGATAACGGTAATCGTCGCGCATGAATTGGCGCACGTCATCCTGCGGCATCCCGAGCGATTGACGGCCGCCAAGGTCGATCGCGGGCTGCTGCGCGAGTTGGGACGCAACGGGCGGATCCATCGCCGGACCGAGCGGGAGGCAGACGAGCTTGGCGTCCACCTGCTCGCCAACGCCGGTTACGACCCGGCGAGCGCCGCCCGGTTCTGGCGCGAGCGAGGCGGCGAGATCGATGCGGGCCCGTTCCGCGCGCGTACGCACCCGTCTTCGAAAGCGCGCGCCGAGGCACTCGACTTGGTCGCCCGATCGATCGCGGGCCGGGCTAAGCCGACCAGGCCGGCGCTGCTCGCCACCCGCGATGAGCCGCTGGACTAGCTTGCCAGGTTGACTAGCCGTGCGGTGCGGATCAGCGTTGTGTTCAAACGGTCTGCATGGACCGGGAACCAGGGGTCGACCGCGATGCAGCAGCCGCCGACGGCCGGGGCCGGGCTCGGGGACGTCGACGCGGGGATGGCGATCGGCCTCGATTCGAGGATCACCGCCGCCGTGGGTAGGCCGATATGGCTCAAGGCCAAGCACGACGACATCGATCCGGCATCAACGACCATGCGCCACCAGCTTCGCAATCCTGCCCGCCGCGTGACCGTCGCCGAAGGGATTGTGGGCGCGCGCCATCGCCGAGCAGGCGTCCTTGTCGTCCAGAAGGGTGAACACTTCGGAAACGATGCGGTCCTCGTTGGTGCCGACGAGGCGGGCGGTGCCGGCGGCGATCCCCTCCGGGCGTTCGGTGGTCTCGCGCATGACGAGCACGGGCTTGCCGAGAGCGGGCGCCTCCTCCTGGACGCCGCCCGAATCGGAGAGGGCAAGGTGGCACAGGCCGAGCGCGCGGACGAAATGGGGGTAGTCGAGTGGTTCGATGAGGGCGATGTTTGGATGGTCGCCGAGCACCGCGTCCATGACCGAGACGACGTTGGGGTTGGGGTTGGGGTGGACGGGGAACAGCACGGCCACGTCCGACCGGTCGGCGACCCGCGCGACCGCACGGGCGATCGCCTCCATCCCGGCACCGAAATTCTCGCGGCGGTGCGTGGTGACGAGCACGATGCGCTTGCCCGCGAATCGCCCGGCGATCCCGTCGAGCCCGGCGGCGAGGCTCGGGTCGGCGGCGATCCGCCCCGCTGTCCAAAGAAGCGCGTCGATGACGGTGTTGCCGGTGACGTGGATCGTCCCGGGGTCGATATTCTCGCGGCGCAGCGCGTTGGCGGCCGTTTCGGTGGGGGCGAAATGCTGGTCGGCAATCGGCGCGACAATACGGCGGTTTATCTCCTCCGGCCAGGGATGAAGGACATCGCCCGATCGCAGGCCCGCCTCGACGTGCGAGACGGGGACGCGGCGGTAATAGGCGGCGAGCGCGCCCGCCATCGCGGTCGTGGTGTCGCCTTGGACGATCACACGGTCCGGGCGCTCGGCGTCCATCACCTCACCCAAGCCCGTCAGCAACCGTGCGGTCATTCGGTCGAGCGTCTGTCCAGGCTCCATAAGGTCGAGATCGCGGTCGGGCCGGAGATCGGCGATGGCGAGCACCTGATCGAGGAGACCGCGATGCTGCGCGGTGACGCAGGTACGGACCGCGACCGCGCCGGTGTCGTTCAATGCGCGGATGACCGGGAACAGTTTGATCGCTTCGGGTCGGGTGCCGAACACGACGAGCATCTTGGGCTTGGACATGGGAACGGGACTTGACGGATCGGGCTTAACCCCAGGTCAATTGCCGCAAGCCTCGGTCATGGATATGCGTAACGAAAGGAGGAACAATGAACCACAAGCCCGTTCGCAAAGCCGTCTTCCCCGTCGCCGGACTCGGCACGCGCTTCCTTCCCGCGACCAAGGCAATGCCCAAGGAGATGCTGACCGTCGTCGACAAGCCGTTGATCCAATATGCCGTCGAGGAGGCGCTGGCGGCGGGGATCGAGCAGATCATCTTTGTGACCGGACGCGGCAAGTCGGCGTTGGAGGATCATTTCGACATCTCGTACGAGTTGGAAGCGACGATGCGCGCGCGGGGCAAGTCGATGTCCGCGATCGAGAATATCCGCCAGCGTCCGGGATCGCCCGTCTATGTGCGCCAGCAGGAGCCGCTGGGGCTGGGCCATGCGGTCTGG
>NZ_CAXSHH010000082.1:0-10234 GCF_964237155.1 uncultured Sphingomonas sp.
GGCCCGTTCACCGCATCCAGCGGCAGCACGCCCCCCGACCGCCACCGGAACCGCAACCGGCACCCCCGGAAATCCCGCGACGTCTCATACGCCAGCAGCGGATGGTCGTGGGCGTCCTCCGCTTCCCAGATCAGCCCCGCCAGATCGTCTTGGGCGTAGAATGCGAGATCGACCCGCAGCGCATCGTGCGCGGGCGTGGTGACCGAGGCCATCATCGGCCGAGGAAAGTTCACCGTCCAGAACCGCGCATCGAACCGCGAGATCACGTCCGCCCGCTGCACCGTCCGCTCAGTCGCCAACCAATAAGCCATCTTCTCCCTCTCCCGCTTGCGGGAGAGGGCCGGGGAGAGGGACTGTTCAGAGAACCGCCCTCTCGCCCCCCGCCCCTCTCCCTCACTCCTCCCGAAGCGCCATCCGCACCGCCCGAGCCACCTGCCGCCCCGACCGCGTCAGCGCTTCCGGAGCCCCCACCGACCCCGCATTCACCGTGATCGCCACCCGCACTTCACGCCCGCCGCCTCCGCCGGCCCCGTTCGCCAGCACCCGCCCGCTCCCGGTCGGCACGAACAGCTCCGGCCCCCGCTCGCCGACGACGTAGGCCCGCCCCGGCGACACCGGCCCGCCCGTCGCCCGACCCGGAAGCCCCGGAGCCGCGCCGCCGAGTAGCCCGCCAAGCAACCCGGCTATCCCGCCGCCCGCACCCCCGCCGCCCAGGACCGCGCCCAGCCCGTCCCGCACGCTCGCCGCCGCGATCTCCGCCAGCACCGACAGCGCCACCCGCTTCAGGTCCTCGAACCCCAGCTTCCCCGTCCGCACCGCCCGCGCCAGAGCACCCTCCACCGCGCGCCCCGCCCGCTCCGCCCCCGCCTCGAGCGGCCCGTCGAGCGCCCCGCGCATCGCCTGCACGTCACGCGCGAACGCGCCCGTGTCCGCCCGCACGCGGATCACCAATCGGTCCAGTTCCTCATCCATCCGGAAACGCCTCCCTCAACGCGGCGAGCGTCCCCGCGTCCGGCGGCGCGACCACATCGCCTCCGCCGGTGATCGCCCGCGCCACCGCCTCCAACTCCGCCGGCGTCGCCCGCCAGAACGCGTCCGGCGACCACCCCAGCACCGCCCCCGCGTACCCCGCCAGCCGCACGGCGGAGTCCACGAACTGTCCCGTCACCGCCCCGCCAGTATCTGCCGCAGCAGCACGCGCAGCACCGGCGTCGCCGCCGCCAGCCCGGCTTGCGTCACCGCCTCCCCCAGCGCCTCGCGCGTCAGCCCCTCGGGCGGGTCGACGACGCAATGCCAGAACAGCGCGACCAGCTCGGCCAGGTTCAGCCGCCCGTCCGCCGCCCGCTCCACCAGTGCGAACAACGACCCCAGCTCTCCCTCCGCCGCCACCAGAGCCTGAAAACTGGGCCGCAGCTTCAGCGCGCACCCACCCACCCGCACCGCGGCCTCGCCGCGCGCGGAATTCGCCATGTCCATGTCCATTCTCCAAAAACCCTCTCCCGCTTTCGCGGGAGAGGGACAGGCGCGTCAGCGCCAGGGTGAGGGCAGTGCCCCTCCGAGGCGAGGTCCGGCCCTCACCCTCGCCGCGGCTACGCCGCGTCTGTCCCTCTCCCGCAAAAGCGGGAGAGGGTTCTAAGAACCAACCACCGCGCCCGAGCTCTCCAGGCTGACCGCGTAGGCCCGCTCCCCGTTGAAATCGCCCGAGTAATCCAGCCGCGTGACCAGGAACCGCCCCTGCATCACCTCGCCGCCCTCGAACGTCAGCCGGTACTCATCCAGAGCGCCCGACAAGGCGTTCCCCTTGACCCGGGCCTCCGCCGCCGACCCGGTGAACACCCCCGCCGCCGACACGCTGACGGACCTGACGCCCGCCCCGCCCAGCAGCTGCCGCCAGCCCCCGGAGTCCTTGCTCGTCACCACCACCGCCTCGCCGTTGACCGACATCTGCGTCGTCCGCATCCCCGCCACCGTCGCGAACGACGGCGTCGCCGCCCCGTCCCCGACCTTCAGCAGGAACGCGCTACCCTTCTCGACCGCCATCACTCTTCCTCCCTCCACATCCGCACGAATACATCCACGCTCCCCACCCACCGCTCGCCCGACGCCCGCGCCAGGCGGCTCCGCACCACCCTCGCCCCCGCCACCCGCCAGCCCCCGCCGAGCTCGGCCGGGAGCGATCCCACCGCCGCCTCCACCGCGCCCAGCAGCGCGCGCAGCCGCACCGGCCGCTCGCCCGCGTCCCACACCAGCACCGCGAACCGCGCCTCGTGGCCCGCGAAGGACTTGGTCCCCCACTCCCCCAGCACCGCCTCCTCGACGACCGCATGGGGAAGCGCGGCGCGGACCGGCGGCGCATCGAACACCGCCACCCCCGCCAATGCCGGATCGGCCCGGAGCCGAGCGACCACCGCCGCCCCCAACATCTCCCGCGCGCTCACCGCAGGACACTCGCCGGATCGCGGAGCACCCGCTCCGTCACCACCCGAGCCCGCAAGCCACGCCCGCTCAGCACCAGGTCGCCGCCGGTCCGCTCCACCGTCACCCCCTCCACCGCGCCCAAGGCGTCCGCCAACGCCGCCGCCCGAGCCTCGACCGCCTTTGCCGCGATCCGCTCGACCGCGCTCACGCCTGCACCCCCACCAGCCGCATCCGCCGGTGCGGCCGCCACAGCGCCGCCACCGCCGCCGGGGGCGCAGCATCCCGCCCCCGCGCCTCGAACAGATGCGCGGTCAGCATCACCACCCCGTGCGCGATCCCGGCCGGCAGCCCGTCCCAGTCCGTCGCCAGGACCGGCGCGGGCGACGCCGTCTCCCCGGTCCGCGCGACGAAGCACGTCCCCGTGAATTGCTCCCCCACCTCGATCGCCGCCCGCGCGAGCACGCCGAGCACGGCATCCTCGGCGTTCCCTACGATCCGCAGGTAAGCCCGCGCCGCCCCCACCGCCCCGTCCACCGCCCCCTGCGGCACCGGCGCTCCTCCCGTTGTCATCTGATCATCCCCGCTTTTTCTGTAATCCTCCCCCAGCTTGCTGGGGGAGGGGGACCACTCGCCCTCTCGGGCGAGTGGTGGAGGGGCTCGACGCGGCAAAGCCGCGTCGTCGGACGGCTCGGCATGACCGAGCCGCCGGCCGGCTTCTACGAATCAGCTCGCGGCGATCTTCATCAGCTTAATCGCCTCCGAATTCACCACCGCACCCCCGATCCGCTTGGTCGCGTAGAACCCCACGAAGGGCTTGTTCGAATACGGATCGCGCAGGATCGCGGTCTCCGTCCGCTCGGCGACCAGATACCCCGCCCGGAAGTTCCCGAACGCGATCGGCAAGGTGTTCGCCGCCACGTCGGGCATGTCCTCCGCCTCGACCACCGGGTACCCCAGCAACGTCGCGGGCTGTCCCGCCGTCAGCCCCGGCGACCACAGGAACGCGCCGTCCGCCGTCTTGAACTTGCGGATGCGCGCCAGCGTCGCCGCGTTCATCACGAAGCACGCCCCCTGCCGGTACGGCGCGCGGAGCGACTGGACGAGGTCGATCAGCCGCTCCTGCGGGTTGGTCCCGAAATCCGCCGCCGCCCCGGACGCCAGATGCTGCAGCGTCCCGAAGGCCCGCGTCGCGTCGCTCGCCGGGCCCGTCGGATAGGTCAGGAAGCCCTTGGGCCGGTTGACCCCCGATCCGCCCACGAACGCCGCGCCCTCGGCCTTGGCGAACTCGGTCGCGATCTCGCCCGCCAGCCATTCCTCGACATCGAACGCGGCGTCATCGAGCATCGCCTGGCTCGCCGACGGATTGGCGTACAGCTCGCCCATCGGCGGCGCGATTTCCGTGAATACCGGCGTCGCCGTCTCCGGCCGCGGGCCCGTCTCGCTCGCCCAGCCCGACGGCGTGCCGCCCGTCGTCACCAGCTTGCGGTACCCCGCCGTCCCGACCTTCACCACATTGGCGATCGCCCGGATCGGCGAGATGCCTTTCAGCACCGCGTCGATCGCCGCATCGATCTCGCGCGGCACCGCGAACCCGCCCGCATCCCCCGTCACCCCGGTGAACGCCTTCATCTCCACCGTCGTCCCCGCCCGGACGAACCCGTCGAACGCCGCCCCGCCCCGCGGAACCCCCTCGCGCGCGCCTTCCAGAACCGGCCGCGCCATCACCACGTCACTCATGCCACTCTCCTCCAGAAACGAAAAAAGGACGCCGAAGCGCCCCCTCTTGAAAACCCTCTCCCGCCTTCGCGGGAGAGGGACAGGCGCGAAGCGCCAGGGTGAGGGCCGGACCTATCCGCTCCCCACCCACTCCACCCGAGCCAAAGCCTGCATCGGCACCTTGACCAGACTCACCTCCACCAGCTCCACCTCGAACAGCTCCCGCCAAACCCCCTGCTTCGCCCGCAGCGCCCGGAACCCGACGGACAACCCCGCCACCGCCCCCGACCGAACCAACCCCGCCAGCTCGCCCCCGACCATCCCCTCCACCCGCAACCCCACCGCATCCTCCCCGATCGCGCCGATCTCCCCCACCGCCCCGCCCCAATGCGCCCACAGCAACGGTACCGGAGCCACAGCCCCGAACGCCCCCCGTCTGACCACATCCCCGACCCGGTCCACCCGGTCGAACACGGCGGCGTATCCGGCAAAGCGTATCTCCCTCTCCCCGGAAGGGGAGAGGGCCGGGGAGAGGGGAGACGCCCGGACCTCTCCAACCGACGGCATCACTTCCAGACCTCCCCGCCCCACCTGACCGCAATCCCCGCCAGCACCACCGTCGACAGCACCCGCGCGACCCAGCCCCACAGCGCCTTCCACGCCGACACCTTGGCCGCCCGCCAGCTCCCCAGCAGCTCGCGCAGCTCGGCGACGTCCCGCCCCGCCCCCGCATCCGCCAGTCCCAGCCGCGTCAGCGCCCGTGTCGCCGCAGCCTCCCCCGCCTCCTCCACGATCGCGCGCAAGGTCGCCGCGTCGACCCCCCGATCCGCCGCCTGCCCCAGCAGCTGCTCCAGCACCGCGCTCACGGCCGCACCAGCTCGCGCTTCTCGTCGTCGGACAACCAGTCCGCCGCCGATACCGATTTCCACAACATCGCCCGCTCCTCCGCCAGCGCCGGCACCCGGTCCAGATCGACCATCAGCGAGGCGTCCGGCCACCAACCGCGTAAGGCTTCCGCGATCCCCGCCAGGATCGCTCCCGCCATCGGCAGCACGCTCAACCGCCACAGCGCCCGGTTCGCCTCCCGGTAGTTCGCGTGAGTGCTGTCCCCGGGCAGCCCCAGCAGCATCGGCGGCACCCCGAACGCCAGCGCGATCTCGCGCGCCGCCGCCGCCTTTGTGCCGACGAAATCCATGTCGGCGGGCGACAGCGACAACGCCTGCCACTTCAATCCGCCCTCCAGCAGCATCGGTCGCCCGGCGTTGGCGGCGCCCTGGAACGCGCCCTCCATCTCGTCCTTCAACCGTGCCCATTGATCGGGCGACAGCACCGACCCGTCCCCCGGGTCGAACACCAGCGCCCCCGACGGCCGCGCGGCGTTGTCCAGCAGCGCCTTGTGCCACCGCGCCGCCGCGTCGTGGATCGCCACCGCCCCCGCCGCCGCGGGCAGGCACCCAAGCCCGTAATGATCGTCGACCGGGTTGAAGCTGCGCAGATGGATCACCTCCGGCCTGACCGGATCGGCCGAGAAGCGCGCCACCCGCTCCCCCACCGCGTACCGGTAAGCCGCAGGCCATCCGCCCGCATCGAGCTCCACCCGCACCCGCTCCGGCCGAAGCGCGAACAGCCCGTCCACCCCGCCCTCGGCATCGCGCATCACCGCTACGAACGCATTCCCATGCAGCAGCAGCTGCGCCGCCACTCCCTCCAGGAACGGCCGCCCCCCGCTCCGCGCGCCGACCAACGCCGCCAGCTCGGGCGCGGAGGCCTCCACCGGAGCGGACGCCACCCCCTCGCTGACGAGCTTGACCGCCCGCTGCGCCACTGCGTTCAGGCAGTACCCGTCCCGAACCTGCGCCTCATAAGTCCGCGGCCACTCGCCCAAGGCTACGCCCGACCCACGCGCCAACACCGGACGCGACTCGTCGCGCCCGGACTTGCGTCCAAACCATTTCATCGCCTGTCCCCTAGATCAAAGAGTCCGCACCGCCGGCGCCGCGGCCGGTTTGCCCAGCAGCTCGGTCAGCGCCCATACGCACGCGTCGGCCCGGTCGGGGGAGCGCCCCGGCCCCTCGTACGCGCCGCCCACGCGCAGGCCGCACAGCTCGTCCTCCAGCGCCGGAAAGCGCCCCGCATGGAACACCCGGCCCGACGCGTACCAGGTCATCACCGGCTCGGCCCGCGCCGTCTTGCTCCTGCTGGCATGGACCGGCTTGACCGGCAACGCCCTGTCCGCCCCGCGCAGCACGCTGGCGACCATCTCACCACCCTGGTTCGTCTCCGCCACCACCCGGTCCGCGCCCCAGCGCTCGGCGCAGGACGCCACGGCCGCCGCCCAGCCCTCCGGCGTCAGCCCGCCGACGCTGGCGTCCTCCAGCACGTATCCGCGCCCGTCCGCGCCGAGGCCCACGCACACGATCCCGCACGCGTCGCCCTCAGCGGTCGCGGGCGGATCGACGCCCACCACGATCCGCGCCAGCTCGGGATGCCCGTCCACGCGGGCGCGCTCGATCAGGGCGCGCGACCACAGCGCGCCGTCCGCCTCCTCGATCATCTCGCCGTCGAGCTCCTGGCGACCCTTGGCCGTCCCGCCGTAAGCGTCCTCCATCGCCTCGACGAACACGGCGGGCAGGTGGAAATTGTCGCGCGTCCGCCCCGTCGTCAGGGTCACGCCCTTCGTCGTCATGATCCTGCGCATCAGGTTGTTGGGCCGCGGCGTCGTCGTCACCACGACCCGGGGATGTGTCCCCAGCCGGAGGCCCAGCATCAGATTGTCCCACGCCGCCTCGCCGTACCGCCATTTCGCGATCTCGTCGCACCAGGCGACATGGTGTTGCGCGCCGCGCAGGGATTCGGGCGCCTCCGCCGAGAATACCTGCGCCTGCGCGCCCGATCCGAAGAGGAGCAGCCCCTGATCCCGCTTCCAGCAGGTCGCCTCGCCGTGACGCTTGCACGCCAGCAGCCCGCTCTCGCCCTCCACCATCACCTGCCGCGCCTCGCTCGCCGTCGCCCCGACCAGCGCGATGCGGGCGTCGGGCGTGGTCCGCGCGATCTCGCTGATCCATTCCGCCCCCGCGCGCGTCTTGCCGAACCCGCGCCCGGCCCGGATCAGCCAGACCCGCCAGTCGCCCGCGACGCGCTGGCCCGGCAGCGCCCAGGTGTCCCAATCCGCCTCCAGCGTCCGCAGATTGTCCGCGCCGATCCGCCGCAGCGTGGGCAGCCAGTGCAGCGCCGGATGCTTCGTGAGCCGCTCCAGCGCCGCGAGCACGCCGGCCCGTCCGCCCTCGCCGGCCCGCCCCCCATCGCCGCCCTGCCTCTTATGCGGCGGCCCCTGCACCGCGGCCTTCACGCCTCCTTCCCCGACCTCAGCCGCTTTTCGAGCAGCTCGAGCTGCCGCAGCAGCGCGGCCTCCACGTCCGCCATCGGTACGTGGCGGGTGCGGCTTATCATCCCATAGCCTCCCGGCGCGCCCGACCGCGCCTTGGCGTCGCGCCTCCCCAGCAGCGACAGCGCGAGCGCCCGGTCGACCGCGACGTCCGCCGTTTCGCCCTCCAGCGCGGCGGCGAGCAGCTCCGCCTCCAGCCGCGCATATCCCGTCGCCAGCGCCTCTTCCCACGCCGCGGCGAACGCCTCGTCGCTCCGGCGCAGCGCATAGAAGGCGGACTGGCTCGCCCCGACCGCCCCGGCCGCCCGCTTCACGTTGCAGCTGGTGCCCAGCTCCGTCAGGAACAGCTTGCGTCGCTCCGCCGTCAACCGCTGCGCCCGCCCATCCGCCCGCCGCTGCAGCGCCCGGTTCGTCCCACTCGTTATCTCGTCCATGCCCCGCTCCCCCCTGAACGCCGAAACGCGCGAAAGGCCGGCGACCCGGCCGGGGTGCCAACCCCGCCCGCGTATCCGGCCTTCCATATCCCCGACCGCCCGAACCCCGATCGGAGCCCCCCGGCCCGACTCGGTAATTCTCGACGTTCCTGTTTTGTACTTAAACAGCGTGACGATGTCAATCGGAAAAGAACCGCGCGGGTTCTTTTTCGATCGACCGGCGATGCTCATGCTACGTCACCCGCCCTGCGATCAGGTCGTCCACGACACCGGGGTCGGCCAGGGTCGAAATGTCGCCCATCGCGCCCGTCTCGTTCTCCGCGATCTTGCGGAGGACCCGCCGCATGATCTTGCCCGACCGGGTCTTGGGCAGGCCGGGCGCGAACTGGATCGCGTCGGGCGTCGCGATCGGTCCGATCTCGCGGCGCACCCAGCCGCGCAGCTCGTTCCTGAGCGCCTCGCTCTCCTCCTCGCCGACATTCAGCGTCACGAAGGCGTAGATCCCCTGGCCCTTCACCTCGTGTGGCATGCCGACGACGGCGGCTTCGGCGACCAGTCGGTGCGCGACGAGCGCGCTCTCGACCTCGGCGGTGCCCATGCGGTGGCCGGACACGTTGATGACGTCGTCCACGCGGCCGGTGATCCAGTAATAACCGTCCTCGTCGCGGCGGCACCCGTCGCCCGTGAAGAATTTTCCCGGAAAGGTCGTGAAGTACGTGTCGAAGAACCGCTCGGGGTCACCCCAGACCCCGCGCATCTGGCCCGGCCAGCTCGCGGCGAGGCACAGGTGGCCTTCCGCCGCGCCCTCCAGCACCGTTCCCTCCCCGTCGACCAGTTCGGGACGCACGCCGAACACCGGCTTGGTCGCGGAGCCCGGCTTCAGCGCCGTCGCGCCGGGCATCGGCGCGATCATCGCGCCGCCGGTCTCGGTCTGCCACCAGGTGTCCACGATCGGGCAGCGGCGCTCCCCGACCACGCGGTGGTACCACTCCCAGGCCTCCGGATTGATCGGTTCGCCGACGCTGCCCAGCAGGCGCAGCGACCGCCGGTCGTATCTGGTCACCCACTGGTCGCCCTCGCGCATCAGCGCGCGCAGCACCGTCGGCGCGGTATAGAGCGTGTTGACGCCCAACCTGTCGCAGGTCTCCCAGATGCGGCCGGGATCGGGATAACTCGGCACGCCGTCGAACATCACCGTGGTGCCGCCATTGGCGAGCGGCCCATAGACGAGGTAGGTGTGTCCCGTGATCCAGCCGATGTCGGCGGTGCACCAGAATATGTCGCCGCGCCTGTGATCGAACAGATATTCGAAGGTCGATGCCGCCCACAGCAGATAGCCGGCCGTGGTGTGCAGCACCCCCTTGGGCCTGCCCGTCGATCCCGACGTGTACAGGATGAACAGCGGATCCTCGGCGTCCATCGGTTCGGGCGGGCAGTCCGTCGATGCGGCGGCGACCAGTTCGGCATATGCGTGGTCCCGGCCGGACGTCATGGGCACGTCGGCGCCCGTGCGGCTGATCACGATCACCGTTTCGACCGAGTCGCATTGCGCAAGCGCGGCGTCGACATTGGCCTTGAGCGGGATCGTCTTGCCGCCCCGGACGCCCTGGTCGGCGGTGACGACCAGACGGGAGTCGCAGTCCCATATACGGCCGGCCAGGCTTTCCGGCGAGAAGCCGGCGAATACCACCGAGTGGACCGCGCCGATGCGCGTGCAGGCGAGCATCGCGACCGCCGCCTCCGGCATGTTCGGCATATAGATCGTGACGCGGTCGCCCTTGGCCACGCTCCGCGACTTCAGCACGTTGGCGAAGCGGCATACCTGCCCGTGCAGTTCGGCATAGCTGAGCCGCCGTCCCTCGCCGGGCTCGTCGCCTTCCCAGATTAGCGCCGTCTCGTCCGCGCGCGTGTCCAGATGCCGGTCGAGACAGTTCGCGGACACGTTGACGGCCCCGTCCTCGAACCATCGTATCCGGAAGTCGGCCCGGTCGAAGCTGGTGTCCTGGACCTTGGTGAACGGCCTGATCCAATCGAGACGCCGCGCCTCGTCGCGCCAGAAGCCCTCCGGGTCGGCGACCGAGCGCGCGTACATCGACCGGTAGCGCTCGTCGTTCACGATCGCGCGCGCGGCCGACTCCGCGGGAACGGGGTAGCTTATGGCCATGGAACCCTCTCCTTCTTCTTCGAACCGTCGGCATGGTTTCCGTCCGTCCGCGCGCGGGCGCATCGACGTCGGGCTTCTGCATCAGCTCCAGGAACTGGCGCGCATAGGCCGACAGGC
>NZ_CAXSHH010000083.1:0-9892 GCF_964237155.1 uncultured Sphingomonas sp.
GGTCGTTTGGCGGCGTTCCTTCAACTGGCATGAACATCCACGAGCGTCCGAAGTCTGGAGCAAGGACAACGTTCGCGAATGGCGGCTTGCGGGTCTCGCCGCCCACGTCCCGGCCGCTGATCAAGTCCCTCGAGCTCTCGCGTGTGCCGGGCCGCAGTCGGTTCGAACTCGAGACCCGCTACCATGGGGCGCAAGCGCTGCTCGACGAGGCGGCGTGCGGAAAGCCTTTAATCCCGAGCTCGGCGTCGTCGATTGAAGACGATGGCATACAGCTGCATAGCCGTTGAAGATCATGCCGATGCGCCCGGCTTGGATGTCCACGAACCTCGCGGCCGCGCCGCGCGGTTCGACGGCCGAATTGAACAGCGCGCCGACCGGGCGGATCTCGTCGTCGAGCAACTGAGCTTGCCCGGCTTCTCGGGCAGAGTCATCCGGGCGATCAGGCCTTCAATCCGTGCCGAGCGGGCCGTCCCAAGCGCCGCGCGCGGGGGTGATAGTCCTACTCCCGCCATTACCGCAAGCCCCAGCATGTCCCGGCGCGCGGGACCTGCATGTCGCCTGTCATGTTGCTCGTCAGCCACATCAAAACCTCAATGAGGTTTGCGGGCTTCGCGTGATGTTGCAGGCCTGTCGGCGCGGGTCTAGCGCCGCGCATCGGCCATCGTGCGCATAGATATAACAAAGAATAGGAGAGGATATGTCGACCTTCGATCGCTTCGGCGTTCGCGCCGTGCTGCTTGCCGGTGTCGCGCTGATGCCCGGTGCCGCCTTCGCGCAGACCGTTCCGAGTGATACGCCGACGTCCCAGTCGACCACCCCCGACGCAGCGCCCCCGGGCGAGAGCGACGATGGCGTGGAGGACATTGTCGTCACCGGCCAGACGACGCGCGATCGTCCGCTCATCACCTCGTCCGCGGACATCACCTTCGCGACGCGCGAGGATATCGACAGGCGCGCACCGCGCTCGACCGCGGACATGCTGGAACTGGTGCCCGGCATCTTCGTCGAGGCGACCGCGGGTGAGGCGTCGAACAACTATTCGGTGCGCGGCCTTCAGGGCGGCGGGCAGCGCTTCGTCCAGTTGGAAGAGGACGGCATGCCGATCCTGTACGGCGGCGGCGGCGCGGACTTCTTCTTCCAGCAGGATCTGACGATCGACCGGCTGGAGGCGGTCAAGGGCGGTTCGTCGGGCGTTCTGACCGTCAACGGCGCGGGCGCGACGATCAACTTTATCTCCAAGCGCCCTAACTTCAACGAGTTCGAGGGCGCGGTCCGGCTGACGGGGTTCGATTACGGGCTGAAGCGGGCTGACTTCTACTACTCGGCACCGCTCGCCGAGAACCTGGCGTTCAACTTCGGCGGCTATGTCCAGAGCAGCCCGGGCGTGCGCGACAATCCGTTCGACTATGCGGGCTATCGCATCAAGGGCTCGCTCGAATATCGCTTCCCTAGCGGCGGTTCGGTGCGCGTGTCCGGGCGGCGCGGCGATATCGAGACCGCGTTCTACGCCTCGGCGCCCTATCGCTTCGACGATGGCGATCCCGCCAGCATCCCCGGTTTCGACATCCAGAAGGACAATATCGGCGGCGATGCGTTCAGCGCGATCGCGGTTCCGGTGTCGACCTTCGTCGAGCCGGACGGCTTTCGCCTGTTCAACTATCGCGACGGCATCCGTTCCACCTACAACCAGGGGCGCGTGGACATCGATGCGCCACTGTCAGATTCGATCAGCCTGTTCGCGCGCGGCCGCTACATCGACTATACCTATGACTTCAACGGCCTGTTTCCGGGATCGGGCACCGGCAATGCGGGGCTGGCCAGCGCGGTCAATTACTTGACGCCGAACCCCGCGCTGTCGCCGATCATCGACGTGCTACGCACCGGCTTTGCCACGTTCCCGACGACGACACAGTTCGGTATCCGCAACACGCGCACCGGCGAGGTCATCGGATCGAACCAGACTGCGGCGCTCAACGGGCTGAACGGCAACGGCTTCCTCCAGCGCACGACACTGAACCACGACCGCGTCGACGGGCGCGACCTGGGAATAAACGCCGGCGGTCGCTGGGAATTCGAGAGCGGGAGCATCAAGAACTCGCTGACCGCGGGCGCGATGTACTACAACGTCAAGCGCCGTCAGAACCAGTCGGCGACCGCCAGCGTCGTCAACGACGTGAAGAACAACAGTGACATCTACGACATCGTCGCGTTGGATGCCGCGAACGTCGTGATCGGCGACCTGACCGACAACGGGCTGGTTTCTTATGGCGACTGGGGCAACGGCATTCGCGAGCGCAAGGACGAGACGATCTCGCTCTATGCCAATGACGAGATCGCGTTCGGCGACCTGCGCATCGACGGCGGCATCCGGTGGGAGCGGGATACCGCGACCGCCTTCGACGGGCAGAGCGCCGCGGTGAACCAGGCGGTGAACCCTGCGCAAGGCGGCGTCATCCGTAATGTCGGCTCGACCTATAACGGCGTGCTCGCGGCCGCCAATCCGGGGCGGACGGGCGCGGACGGGAAGATTACTCAGTCCAAGATCTCCTGGACGGTCGGCGCGAACTATCTGATCACGCCTAATCTTTCGATCTATACCCGGTATGCCGATGGCAACCAGACCAACAACATCGATCCGATCACCACGATCGAGCTGTACGAGGCGGGCGTCCGTTACCAATATGGCCGTCTGTTCAGCGGATCGGCGACGGTGTTCCGGACGAACTTCAACGACCAGAGCTACAATTTCGCCAATCCGCTGAACCCGACGCAGCAGCAGAACATCAACGCCGACCTGCGCACCAAGGGCGTCGAGGTGGATGTCGCCGTCCGGCCGGTCCGCTGGTTCTCGGTCGATTTCCAGGGGGTGTTCCAGGACCCCGAGCTGGTGAACCTGCAGATCGACGGCGCCGCGCAAGCCGGGTTCGAGGACAACCGCCCCGAGCGCACGCCCTCGCGGCTTTGGACGGTGACCCCCGCGATCCAGCTGCCCAACGGGCTCGGCGATATCTATGGCCGGTATAAATATGTCGGCAAGATCTTCGCGGACGCGGGTAATGGCGTCGCGCTGCCTAGCTATGGCGTGACCAGCGTCGGCGTGAACATCAACGTGACCGAGCGCTTGCAGGTGAGCGCGAACGCGGAGAACATCTTCAACGTCGTCGGCCTGACCGAGGGCAATCCGCGGCAGGGGCAGACGCAGGCGATCACCGACGGGTTCTTCTACGCCCGCGGTATCGTCGGCCCGACCTATGGCGGATCGGTCACGTTCCGCTTCTGATACCGATTCCGTGAATCGCGACGGGGGTGCCGCGGCCTGGAAGGGACGCGGTGCCCCCTTTTGTTTTGGGAGGCCTCATGATGACGACGATTGCGAAGATGCTGCTGGCGGGGGCGATGACGTTCGCGACCGGGGGCGTCGTGGCGCAAACCCACGCGCCCGAGCTCGCCTATCAGGTGACCGAGGGACAGAACATCAACGCGTTCGTCCGCGACGGCGCGGTGGCGGCGCACCTGTTGCTGCGCAACGGCACCGATCCGCGCATCCTGGTCGCCTTCCCGGCGGGCAATAGCGGCGTCGGGCTGTGGTTCGAGGCGCTTGATCGCCCCGCGACGTGGACGCTGGATACAGCGCCGCGCCCGACGACGGCGCTCGGCGTGCGTGGGCCGCAGCCGGCGATCCTGACCGTCGCGAGCATTGACGCACCCCGGCTCCGCTTCCGCCAAGCGGTGCTGTCGAGCGTGCGGTTTCTGCGCGATTACCAGTCGGTTGGGCGCTTCCCCGCCGAACTCGCCGTCAAGCCGGTCATCGCGGGCGACGTGATCCGCTGGAGCCGTGCGCGGATCGATGGCGCGCCGGGCTATTTGCTCCAGTTGCGGGTGCTGTCGGGGCGGATCGCGGGGGGAGCAATCGTCGCGGTCGGCGGGCAGCCGATCCGGATCGAGATCGTCGCGTCGAGCGGGGAGATCCCGTTCACCGGGCTGGCGACGGGCGAATTGCTCAACGCGCGTGCCGCCGCCGACCCGCTGGCGCGCAACGCGCTGCGCTTTCTCAGCTATCGCGAGAAATTTCTCGCGGGATCTTGGCGGTTCCAGACCTACTTCGGACGCGACACGCTGATGTCGCTCCGGCTTCTGATGCCGGCGCTCCAGCCTCTGGCTATCGAATCGGGGCTGGCATCGGTGCTGGCGCGGCTCGATGCGCGCGGCGACGTGGCGCATGAGGAAGGGATTGGCGAGTTCGCGGTCGTCGATCGCCGCGCGCATGGCGGCAGCGGAGACGCGGCGGTGCTCGATCATGCGATGATCGACGATGATTACATGCTGGCGCCCGTAGCCGCGTCCTATCTGCTCGACCATGCGGCGACCACGGCGCCGGCGTTCCTTGCGCGCCCGCTGGCGAGCGAGGGGGTGCCGGGGACGACCGCGCCGGCGGGCGTTGCGTTGGTCCGTAACCTGCGCTTCGTCGTGGCGACGGCGCGGCCGTTCGCGGATGCGCCCGGCGTCGAACGGCTGATCGCGCTGAGGCCCGGGCGGCTGACCGGCCAGTGGCGCGATAGCGAGGATGGTCTGGGGCGCGGGCGCTATGCCTATGACGTCAACGCGGTGTTCGTCCCCGCCGCGATCGAGGCGGCGGTGCGGATGCTGCGCGCAGGGCTGCTCGACCGATACATGACGGCGGCGGACCGAACCGCGCTCGCCGATGCGGAGCGGATGCTGCGCGTCTGGCGCGCGCGCGCGCCGGATATGTTCCGGGTCGCCATCCCGGCGAGCGAGGCGGCGCCGCGGGTGCGTGCCTATGCGCAAGAACTGGGCGTTCCGACGGACGCGGCGGTGCGATCGCTGGGTAGCGCTCCGCTCGTCTTCCACGCCATCGCGCTCGATGCGCAGGGTCGGCCGGTGCGGATCGTCAATTCGGACGAGGGCTTCGCGCTGATGTTCGCGGAGCCCTCGGCCGCCGATCTCGAAACCTACGTCACCGCGACGATGCGGCCGTTCCCGGCGGGGCTGATGACCGATATCGGGCTGCTCGTCGCCAATGCGGCGCAGGCGGACGTGGCGACGCAAGCCCGCTTCACCCCGGCCGCCTATCATGGTGCGGTCGTGTGGTCGTGGCAGCAGGCGCTGTTCGCCGCGGGGCTGGAGCGCCAGTTGGCGAGGGCCGGCCTGCCGGCGTCGACCCGCGAGGTGCTGACCGACGCGCAGGCGCGGCTGTGGCGCGCGATAGCGGCGACGCGGGCGACGCAGAGTTCGGAGCTGTGGTCGTGGGCGTTCACGGACGGGCGCTACAAGGTGGTCGCGTTCGGCGCGGGCAAGCAGGATGTCGACGAGTCAAACGCGGCGCAGCTGTGGAGCACGGTCTATCTGGCGGTACAGCCGCCGCGGACTACTAGCCGAGCAACAGGAAAGCGGTGATCGTCAATCGGCCTGTCGCCGGGTCCTCGCTTAGCACGGTATCGGAAGCGATCGCGCCGCTGTGGAGCAGCGCGCTGCGATAAAGGACCGCGCGGTTGTAGCGCGCCACGACGCTGGCGACCTGGTCGTACTGCGCGTTCGAGCCCGTCAGATAGCCGGGCGGTGGCTCCATGCCATTGCGGCGCTCGGCATCGAGCGCGGCGAGATAGGCTGGTGCGCGGTCCGCGTCGAGCGTCTCGTAGCCGGTCGCGCGATGGCGGTAGAAGGCGGTGCCGTCGCGGTTTTCCGGATGGAGATAATGGACCAGCGCGATGCGCTGCGGATCGACCGCGTCGACATGCGGCAGCCGCTGCGCGCGCGTCAGTTGCGCGGGCGGGGTGGTGACCATCGCATAGCTCGCATCGATCAGCGACAGCGGGCGGGTGTGTCCGAATACGCCTGACAGCGTGGCGGCGAGTGCGGGGCGGATGCGCGCGAAATAGTCGGGCGGAAGATCGGCGCGCAGGCCGGGATAATGGTTGCGCGCGGGGTTGAACTTCGCCGTTGCGGCGTGGGCGCGCAAGGCGTCGGGATCGGGATGGAAGCCTTCGACAATTACGATCGGCTGTGCTTCGTGGCCGATCCGGCGCGCGGCGATATCGGGACGGATGCCGCCCGCCGTCATGCGCCGATGATCCGCGCGAGCGCGGCATCGTGCGACGGCAGCGTCGGGGCGGCGCGCGCGATGATGTCGGCGAGGCCGCGGACCTGCGCGGTGTTGGTCTCCTGCGGTATCGCGTCGGCGAGCGGGTTGTAGCCGGTCGCCTCGAACCCCTGGCCGTCGAGCACCGCGAGCCAGCTCGCCTCGCGGAACAGCTCGTCGGGATCGAGGATGATGCGGCCCGAGCGGCGATATTGCGCCTCGCGCTCCACGAGCGTCTCGGGGAGGGGCATCGTCCGGCAACGGCGCCACAACGGATCGTCGCGCCCGCTGGTGGCGTGATAGTGGAGGATCAGGAAATCCTTGATCCCGTCCATGTCGCGCGCGAACACGGTGTTGAACCGGTCGGCGAGCGCGGGATCGCAATCGGCATCGGGGAACAGAGTCAGCAGCTTCGCGATGCCGCTTTGGATCAGGTGGATGCTGGTCGATTCGAGCGGTTCGAGGAAGCCCGAGGACAAGCCGATCGCCACGACATTCCCACGCCACGCGCGCCGCCGCGTGCCGGCCCTGAACCGCAGCATCCGCGGTTCGGCCAGCGCCTCCCCGTCGAGGTTCGCCATCAGCGTCGCTGCCGCTTCGTCGTCGCTGATATGCGGCGAGGCATAGACATAGCCGTTGCCGGTGCGGTGCTGGAGCGGGATGCGCCATTGCCACCCGGCGGCGCGCGCGGTGGAGCGCGTGTAGGGCGTGGTCGCCGCGACGCGCGCGCACGGCACCGCGACCGCGCGATCGCAGGGAAGCCAGTGTGACCAGTCTTCGAACGCCTCCCCCATCTCAGCTCCGATCAGCAGCGCGCGGAAGCCGGAGCAATCGACGAACAGGTCGCCGTCCAGCCGATCCCCCCGCTCGGTCGTCAGCGCGGCGACGAAGCCGGTATCGGGATTGCGCTCGACGTCGCGCAGCTTTCCCTCGATGCGGCGGACGCCTTGTTTCTCGCTCAAGTCCCGCAGGTACTTCGCATAGAGCCCGGCATCGAAGTGGTAGGCGTAGCCGAGCGTCGATAGGATCGAGCGCGCATCCCCTGCGGGCTTGGCGAACCGGCCGTGTGTCGCCGCCTGCGTCGCGAGCGAGAGCGCGGAGAGCGGCAGGTCCAGCCCCTCGGCGCGGGCCTTCAACCAGCGATGGTGGAATGCCACGCCGGGCAACGCCGCGCCGAACTGGCCGAAGGGATGGAAATAGCGGTGGCCTGGCTCGCGCCAGTCGACGAACTCGATCCCAAGCTTGAACGTCGCCTTCGTGGCGCGGAGGAATTCGGGCTCGTCCAGCCCGATCAGCTCGTTGAACCAGTGGATCGTCGGGATGGTCGCCTCGCCGACGCCGACGGTGCCGATCTCTTCCGATTCGAGTAGGGTAATGTGCACCCGCTCGCCGAAATTGCGAGACAGCGCGGTCGCGGCCATCCAGCCAGCGGTGCCGCCGCCCAGGATCACCACGCGCTTTATCCGTCCGGTCCGCTCCATGGCGCGCAGCGATAGCTAAACCGGTCGTCTCGCGCCACTTTCTCACGTGATTTCTGGATGGCGCTTTGTTCCCCGACATAGGTCGCGAGAGCACCGTCAGACCAAATGCGCCGGATAAGAGTGCCCGGCTTGCTCCCGATGTGTTCAGGCCTCGTTCCTACTCTGACTCGGCTGTCAGGGCTGCGGACTCATCGGCTTGTTCCCCGGTTTGCGGATGATCGCCTCATCAGGGGGTAAGCAATTGGGGATGGATCTCGCCCACTGGCCGGCTGGTGCGGTTGCTTCGACAATGCGTTCGACGGGCTGGGCCAAGCGTCCTTCGCATGGCTCGACATGCCCGAAGCGATTGACGCGTACCGGCTTGTCGCGGGATTCTTCAACCGGCATCGGGGCACGACACAAGGTTCGAGGGTAAGACGATGAAGCTTTCGCGTTCGCTGATCGGGGTGCTGCTCGCTTCGGTACTGGTCGCCAGCCCGCTGACGGCTCAGCAACGACGGTCGCCGGCAGATATCTATGGCGCGCTGTTCGCTGCGGTGCAGACCGGGCGCGTATTCCCCGACGGTAAGACCTTCGTCGATGCGGTGCCCAAGCGCGCGCCCGAGGCAATCCTGGCGGACTATCACCGCATTGCGCCGGGCACGCCCGAGGCCTTGCGCGCGTTCGTGCTGGCGAACTTCACCGTGCCCGGCGTCAACGATCGCGGGGTGGCGGGGCTGCGCAGCCACATCCGCAATCTCTGGCCGACGCTGGTGCGTCAGCCCTCACAAGTGGCGGCAGGAAGCTCGGCTTTGCCGATGTCGGCACCCTATGTCGTTCCCGGCGGGCGGTTCCGCGAAATCTATTACTGGGACAGTTATTTCACCATGTTGGGGCTCGCGGTCGACGGGCAGCAGCCGCTCGTCGAATCGATGCTAGCCGACTTCACCGAGACGATCGAGCGCTATGGCCATATCCCCAATGGTATGCGGACCTATTATCTCGGCCGCTCGCAACCGCCGTTCTTCGCCGCGATGCTCGACTTGTCGAAGGACAATAATCCCGTGCTCGCCGCGCGGCGGCTGTCGGCGCTCAAGCGCGAGCATGCGTATTGGATGAAGGGCGTAACCTGCCTCGATGCGACCGGCGCGTGCGACCGCGTGGTGCGGATGACCGACGGCACCATGCTGAACCGCTATTGGGATGATCGCCCGCTGCCGCGCGATGAATCCTACGCAGAGGACCTGATCACCGCGACGGAGGATCCATCGCGTTCGCCAGAGACGATGTACCGTAATCTGCGTGCCGGGGCGGAAAGCGGATGGGATTACAGCAGCCGCTGGCTCGCCGATCCGCAGCGCCTAGCGTCGATCCGCACGACCGATATCGTGCCGGTCGACCTGAACAGCCTGATGGTCTTGATGGAAGAAGCGATCGCCAAGAGGTGCGTCGCCGCGAGGGACACCAGGTGCGGGAAGCAGTTCACCGAGCTGGCCGCGAAGCGGCGCGCAGCGCTGAACCGCTACTTCTGGGTTCCCAAGGAGGATCGTTACGCCGATTGGGACCGGATTTCCGGCGTACCGACGCCGCGCGTCTCGGCCGCGATGCTCTACCCGCTATTCG
The DNA here is from genome assembly GCF_964237155.1 of uncultured Sphingomonas sp. Taxonomy (GTDB): domain Bacteria; phylum Pseudomonadota; class Alphaproteobacteria; order Sphingomonadales; family Sphingomonadaceae; genus Sphingomonas. The sequence continues at coordinate 9,181 of NZ_CAXSHH010000083.1, forward strand.
CCGGTGTCGCTTCGCCGCGACAGGCAGCAGCGGTCGCGATGACGGTGCGCCGCACGTTGCTAGCGACTGGCGGGCTGCGCACCACGCCGCTGCGCACGGGCCAGCAGTGGGACTCGCCCAACGGGTGGGCGCCCCTGCAATGGATCGCGATAGCCGGTCTGGAACGTACCGGCCAGCGCGAGCTCGCACGCGAGGTGGCGTCCCGCTGGATCGAAACAGTCGAGACCGCTTACGGCGAGACGGGCAAGATGCTCGAGAAGTACGACGTTGAGCAGCGGAAGCCCGGTGGCGGCGGCGAATATCCTACCCAGGACGGCTTTGGTTGGACAAACGGCGTGGCAAGCGCGATCCTTGAACGATATCCCGACATTACAGAAAGTAACTAGCGCGACGGGCTCGTGCAATCTGCCTGCGTCATCGATGCCGCTGGCGTATCGACGATGGCGCAACCCACGAGATCGTCGTGAACGAGCGACCGCGGCGTGCAAGCGGGTACAATGGCAATATTGGGGATGCCGCACCCTACCACCGCTAATGAGCAGGTGAACAAACATCCGGAATGGGGGAGCTATCGGGTATCAGCAGATGTCCACTTCTAATTTGTTTCGTCACGCGCGGCCATGCGCTATCCGGCGATAAGCTTTTCAATGCGCTCCCGGGCGGATGCCATGGCGGCATTGTCTTGCTCAGGTCCGTAGGCGATGCCCTCAGC
>NZ_CAXSHH010000084.1:0-9713 GCF_964237155.1 uncultured Sphingomonas sp.
GGTGGCGATCCGCGGAACGGCGCGGACGTCGAGCGAATGTTCGCCGCGTGCGTCGCTCCCGCCTATGCCGGGACCGATTTCATAGTCGCGCGCGCGGGGAGGATCGCGGCGGTCTACCTCTACTTCGACCCGGTTCCTGCGTGAGTTCGGCCGACCCCGGGGGCCGGGGCGGAAGATGGCCGAGCGCGGGTCTGTCGCGCTCGCTATCGACCGGTCCTACGACCATGACCGATATGTGAAGCAAGCCGCCGAGCGGCCGGCGGGGTTCCACCAGTGGTATCCAGGCATTTACGGCTTCATATCCGACCCCGCCGGCGGACCACCTGCCGCGAGCCGCCGGGCACCTGTGGCCCGCGCGATCGCGGTCGTCGCCCAGGGATGCGGCGAACCGGCGGGCGGTCCGGTCCGCGCATAGGCTCGTGGCGAGCAGCCAAGTGACGCGCCTGGTCGGTCTTCAGCCCGCCATATTCCTTGCGCCAACGATAGTAGAGCCTGCCCCGGCGGAGGCAGCGGTCCGCTGGCTAACCGCGTATGCGCCGACATGCCTCAGCAGCCGTGCCGCAGTGACTGGAACTATACGCGTCGTTCCACGCGGTCGGCTAATACGGCACATCTGCGCCAAACCAGTCAGTATCGCCAATCGGCATGCCCGGTGGAATGGCGGGGACATGCGAACGGTTAGCGACCTCGCGTTCCAGCGCATCCTCGTCGCGGAGCAGGGTTGAGATGGCCCGCACCCAGGCCGCGTCTTCGCCTCTTGCAGACGAGGACACGAGTCGGTCCGCGGTGCGGCGCAGACGATCGGCAAGGATCATCGCCACCTCCGGAGACGTCATCGGGTCGCGGGCCGCCCTGGCGAGACTCATAAGCGTGCGGTGCGCCACCCGCCGGGCTACTGCGCCGTTGCGCGTAGCGATAACGGTGTCGAGCCGATCCAGCACCACTGCCAGTCCCGGCAGGCCGGGGTCGCGGTCATGCTGCTGGTACATTCGGGTTAGTCTGGAGGAGGCTAGGATCGTGTCGAGCGTCACCTGTGCCGCGGCATCGGCGGCAATCAATGGGTCGAACACCGAGGAGCCCGCGTTACGGAACACCTCGACCGTGTATTGCGGATCCTCACGTCCGAACAACCCCGCTGACAACGGACCCTGCAAACGGTCGGGGACGGTCAGCGTCGCCGGTGCGAGCGTCGCCATCAACGCGTCGAGCGCCGCCATCTGATCGCCCGCCGGCACCGGGCGGGGCGGCGGCTGCCCGTCGTCGACCACGGTATAGGCCAAGTCGACGCCGCCGAGCAGCTTCGCGGCCGCATCCACTTGATAGCGGTGGATCAGCCAGACGGGCACGAACTTGCGCCGCAGGTTCGCGACCGGTTCGCCCGGTCGCAGCATGCCCGTCCCGAATGCGTCGATCGCGGCGCGGCGCACCTCCATCATCCGCCGGAGTTCGGCAGCGGGATCGGGCCCGTTATCCCACATGCTACCCCAGGGACTCGGCGCGTCGGGCGAGCGGCCGTCGACGTCCGAAACAAAGCGCATACCCCGCGCCTGAACCGCGGCCGCCTTTGTCGCGGCGACGGCATCCGGATCGCTGCCCGGCGGGCCCTGGCCGTATAGCCAGTCAACCGTGAACTTGTCCCATTCGCCGATATCGACCGCATAGGCGTCCGACAGATCGACCCTGCCGTCGGTCAGCTTGATCAAGGGACCCGGATATTCCATCACCGACGTGCGACCTTGCGTCGATCCGGCGAAGTTGTGCGCAAACCCTATGGCGTGGCCGACCTCGTGAGCGCCGAGCTGACGCATGCGCGCCAGCGACACGCGTACCGGGTCATTGGGCGTGCCACTGTTGGTGGCTGCGGTACCGACCAATGCTTCGAAAATCTGCATGTCTTGGCGGACGCGCAGAGATCCAAGCACCACTGATCCCTTGATGATCTCGCCCGTGCGTGGGTCGACGATCTGCTGGCCGTACGACCAGCCGCGCGTGACCCGGTTGCCCCAATTGACCATATTGTAACGGATATCCATCGGGTCCGCCCCCTCGGGCAGGATTTCCGTCCGGAACGCATCGATAAGCCCTGCCGCATCGAACGCCTGCGCCCACCACTGCACCCCTTCCCGTAGCGCAGTACGCACCGGCTCGGGTGCGGCCGGGTCGATGTAAAAGACGATCGGCTTCTTGACGCGGCTGCGTGTGGCAGCCGGATCGATCTTTTCGATGCGGAAATGATTGGCCAGCTGATACGCGACGTCCTGCCCTAACGGCGATCCGAAGTCATAGAAGAGGAGCCCCCCTGCGGCCGATCTCGGGTCAAAGCGGCGGACCTGGAAACCGGGTGCGGGAAGCCGCACCAGTGAATGATGCACGGTGAAGCTGACCTTGCGCGGCTCGGGCGCGGTCAGTTGCACTTGCCGACCAGGCGTCTCGGTCGGCTGATAGGTCTGGACCGCGTCTATTTCGATATTGTCGGGAAAGATCTTCACCGACGCGGGATCGGCGGCGCTGAGCGCATCGACCAGCCGAAACTTGCCGCCGCCTTCATTCAGCGCCGCCGTCAAGTCGAGCGCGTCCTGCGTGAGAAAGGGCGCGAAGTCGATCACCAGGCCGCCATCGTCGGCCGTGGAAACGATGTCGGTCATCCAGACCGTGCTGAATGGAAAGCTCTCACGTGCGCCGCGTTGGGTGGCTGCGTCGCCGGTCGCGCGGAACCGGTGGTTCTCGATCGTCAAGGCGACCTTCTTGCCCAATCGGCGAAAGGCCAGCACCTGCGTCGTTCCGATCATGCCACGATCGAGCCGTAGCTCCGCCGAGCCGAGCCCGGTGCGCAGCCCCGTCGTATAAAGGTATCGTCCCGCCACTCCATCGGCATCTGGGGCCGGCAGCGTCACTAGGATCCGCCCTGTCGCCGCCTCGACCTTGACCGGCAGCAGTGCCTGCTGCGCCGTCGCCGGAGCCGCCGTCGTCAGCGCCAGACCCAAGATCCAATTGCGCATATCACCCCCCCTGCTGGTTTCCGCATCGACCTTAGCAGCTTCGCCATTGCGCTTCCGAACGAAACGAGGCTTGTTTGATAGTGACTGTTGCGGATTCGAGCGCGAGGACAGCAGCCGATGACAGAATCCACGCAATCGCCGATGGACCCGACCGATTATCGCATCCTTCGCGAACTGGCGCGCGACGGGCGCTTGTCCGACGTGCATCTGGGCGAGCGCGTTCACCTGTCGAGCACCGCAGCCGCCCGCCGTCGCAAGATCCTCGAGGATAGCGGCGCGATCGACGGCTATGCGGCGAATGTCGCGCCATCACGACTCGGGTACGGCATTACGGTCATGGTATCGATCGAGCTGTCGTCGCAGGCGGAGCAGGTGCTGGTCGAGTTCGAAACGGCGGCGGTGCTCTGTCCGTCCATGTCCTATTGCAGCTTCATATCAGGCGACACTGACTTTCTGATGATCGTTCACGTCAAATCGTTCGAGGATTATGACCGCATCTATCGCAGCGAGCTGTCCATGCTGCCGCATGTTCGCCGGATCCGCAGCAGCTTCGTCATGCGGGAAGTGGAACGGCGCAGCGTCGCCCCCGTTGTTTTCGAAAGCAGGTAACTAATTTCGAACCGAGGTGGTAGACGCAGCTTTCGTGCGCCGAAACCGCCTTACAAGATGTAAAGCTGCAGATAGAGTGGTTAATGCCATAATCTTTGATCAGAACAAACGTTACCTTTCTGTTACCTATTATGCCGCACCGCAACACGGCTGCCAACGAAGTCAAAAAGGGGGAGGATTGTCCGATGGCGACCGTTCAGGGGGCAATCGATGATCCGAAGGTGTTACCGATACTCTAGTTTCGCGTGCAATCAGCGCTACCTATTGCTCGGTGCCGCGGCCCTGCTGGCACCTCCTGTCTTTGCTCAGGAGGGGCCGACCAAATCTTCCCCCACCGGTTCCGGGACGGTGAACACGCCCGGCGGGAAACCTGAGCTGCAACCGGATGGTGTGACAAACGTCGACGCAGCGGAGCAGGCCGTCGCTGGCGAAGTCGTCGTGACCGGCAGCCGGATCGTCCGCGACGGTTATAGTGCACCCACGCCCGTTAGCGTCATCAGCGAGGCGGAGATCGAGGCGGAGGCGCCCGCCAACATCTCCGACTTCGTGAACACGCTACCGGCGGTGCGCGGCAGCAACACGGCCGCGACGACCAACGGCTCGCTCAGCAACGGGGCCGCAGGGGTCAACAGCGTCAACCTGCGCGGGCTAGGTGCCGCTCGAACGCTGGTCCTGTTCGATGGTCAGCGGTCGGTCACGTCGACCACCACGGGCCAAGTGGATGTCAATACCTTTCCCCAGGCCTTGATCGAGCGGGTCGAGGTGGTCACCGGCGGTGCTTCGTCCGCATACGGATCGGACGCCGTATCGGGCGTGGTCAATTTCATCCTGGACCGCGACTTCACCGGCATGAAGGTCGAATACGAGTACGGCGTCACCACCCGGGGCGACGGCGGGAATCACAAGGGGGCGATAACCGGCGGCAAATCCTTTGCCGATGGCAAGGGCTATATTCTCCTGTCCGGAGAGTATTTCAGTCAGCGCGGCATTCAATCGATCGATCGCGACTGGAACGACAGCGGATATTTCCTGGCGAACAATCCGGCCTATAGCGCCACCGGAAATTGTCGTTCGCCCACAGGCTATGTCGCGGGCACGCCTATCGCCGGCTGCGCGCCGGAATATTTCGTCGGCGAAAACATCGGCACCGGCCAGTTTACGCCGGGCGGCCTGATCAGCACCGGGCCGTTGCGCGGTACCTATTTCGGCACGGTCGACGCGACGACGGGACGCGCCAGCGTCAACCAGCTCAACTTCGGCCCGACCAGCGGCCAATGGATGATCGGCGGAGATCTGGGCATCACCACCGCCGGTCATCGCGGCAGCGCCACGCTGCTGCCATCCGAGACACGGGCGAGCGCATTTGGCCGGCTCAGCTACGAGTTCGATCCGGCGTTCGAGCTGTTCGGGCAATTCGCGCATAGCTATTACGACGGCGAAAGCTTCTACCAGCAGACGCCGACCACCGGCGTCGTGATCCAGCGCGACAATGCGTTCCTGCCCAATGCGGTGCGCGCGGCGATGGTCGCCAACAATCTTCAGTCGGTTCAGATCGGGACCAGCAACATCAATATCCCGCCGCAGGGCAGCGACAACGAGCGCAACGTGCGTCGTTACGTCGTCGGCGCCAATGGCAAGTTCGGCCTGATTGGCGCCGGGTGGAGTTGGGACGCCTATTACCAGCAGGGCACCACGAAGACCCGGGAGCTGTTGACCAATACTTGGAACATCTCCCGCTTGGCGCTTGCGACCGACGCGGTGTTCGCGCCCGCGGGCAACGCCGCCGGGATCGCTGCCGGCACGGTTGTGTGCCGTTCGACCCTGACAAGTTCCACCAACGGCTGCGTTCCGTTCAACCGCATCGGCATCGGCGGCGCCACGCCCCAGGCGATCTCCTACGTCCTGTACGACGGGTTGCAGCCGCTGCGACTCCAGCGGTTGAAGCAGGAGGTGGTGGCGATCAACTTCTCCACCAACGATCTGCTAGATTTGTGGGCCGGGCCGATCTCGATCGCGTTCGGGGCCGAGTACCGCGAGGAATCGGTGACGGGATCGGTCGACCCGCTGTTCCGGCCGATCGTGGCCAATGGCGTGACGACGGGTACCTGGATCTATGGCAACTACTTGCCAACGTTCGGCAAGTACGATGTCAAGGAGGCCTATATCGAGGCGATCGTACCGATTTTCCGCGGCATGGACTTCAATGGCGCGTTCCGGATCACCGACTATTCCACCAGCGGCCAAGTCGAGACGTACAAGGCCGGTCTCACCTGGCAGGTCATTGAAGACGTCAAGCTGCGCGGCACCTATTCGCGCGACATCCGCGCGCCCAATCTGTCAGAACTGTTCGCACCCGGCACCGGTCGCACCAACACCGTCAACGTGCCGCAAACCAATGGCACCACGGTCGCCAGCCAGTTCAACGAGTCGACGGTCGGCAATCCCGATCTCCAGCCGGAGGTCGCCACGACCTACGGCGCGGGCGCGATCGTGACACCGCGGTTCCTGCCCGGCTTCGCGCTATCCGTCGATTACTATAACATCGAGATCGAGGGCGCGATCTCGTCGTTGCTTGCCCAAACGTTCGTCGACCGCTGCTACCTCCAAACGATCGCCGAAAGCTGCTCGTTCATCTCCACCTCGGGCGGCCGCGGCGTGGTGACTCCGGGGCTCGCGGTCACCAGCATCGAGATCAAGCCGACCAACTTCGTCAGCGAAAAGACCAGCGGCATCGATGTCGAGGCGAGCTACCGCCGCGCGATCGGACCCGGCAACCTGACACTGCGCGCGCTCGCCAGCTACGCGATCGAGCTCAAGACGAACAACGGCGTGACGCTGACCACCGATGCCGCTGGCCAGAACACGGGCGGCTTGCCCGACTGGACCTATCGCCTATCGGCCGGATACGATCTGGCGTCGGGGCTGGCGTTCCAGTTCATTGGCCGTGGCGTCAGCGGCGGCGTCTACAACAATAACTACATCGTCTGTACGACCGATTGCCCCGCATCGACCGCCGACCGCCGCACGGTCAACCTCAACGACATCGACGGTGCGTTCTTCCTCGACTTCAACACATCCTATAACTTCGAGATCGCCAACGCGAAAGCGCAGGCGTTCGTGTCGATCCGCAACCTGCTCGATCGCGATCCGACGCTGGTCGGCAACGGTCCCACGGGCAACAATACGCCCGCCTACCCGCAAACCAACCGCCTGCTCTACGACGTGCTCGGCCGCATTTTTCGGTTGGGCGTCCGCTTCTCGCTCTAGGAGGAATTATCGTGCGCAAGTCTTTCATCGCCGCCCTGCTCGCCACCGCGCTGTTTCCCGCCGCCGCTCGCGCACAGGCCAGTTCCGCTATCAAGCAGGAGGCCGCCGCCGCTGTCGATGCACAGGCCAAGCTGGTCCAGGAGATGGTCGATTCCGTCTTCAGCTTCGCCGAGCCGGGGTTCCAGGAATACAAGACCATGGAATATCTGACCGGGATCCTGGAGCGGAACGGCTTCACGATCGCCAAGGGCGTCGCGGGCATCCCGACCGCCTGGACCGCGACTTGGGGAACCGGTGGACCGTTGATCGCGCTAGGCAGCGACGTCGACGGACTGCTGGGGCTGTCGCAATATCCCGGCAGCCCAACGCTGAAGCCGATGGTCGCCGGCGCGCCGGGGCACGGCGAGGGTCACAACAGCGGCATGCCGCTGATCGTCGCCGCCGCGATCGCGACCAAGCAGGTGATGGAAAAGCGCGGGATAAAGGGCCGGCTGATGCTGTGGCCCGGCGTGGCCGAAGAGCTGCTGGCGACCAAGGCGTTCTATGTGCGCGAGGGGATGTTCACGGGCGTCGACGCGACCATTTTCACCCATGTCAGCAGCGATTTCTCCACTGGTTGGGGCGATGGCGGCAATAATGGAATGGTCTCGGTCGAATATAACTTCAAGGGCCGCACGTCTCATTCCGCCGGCAGCCCCTGGGAGGGCCGCAGCGCGCTGGATGGCGTCGAACTGATGAACATCGCCTGGAACATGCGGCGCGAACACCTGCCTGTCACCCAGCGCTCGCACTACATCATCACCAATGGTGGCGGTCAGCCCAACATCGTTCCCGGCGATGCATCTGTTTGGTATTATTTTCGCGAACAGACCTTTCCGACCATCCGCGGGCTTTACGAAACCGGCAACGAGATCGCCGACGCCGCGGCCAAGGCGACAGGCACGACGGTGACACGCCGCGTGCTCGGCTATGCCGCTCCGAACTATGGCAATCGGCCTATGGCCGAGGCGGCATTCGCCAACATCAAGCTGGTGGGCATGCCACAATGGAGCGCCGACGATCAGGCATTCACCAAGGCCGTTCAGACCGCGAACAAGCGAACGCTGGCCCCGCTCAAGACCGAAGTGACGCCGCTCTCCACCCCGCAGACGCGGGGCACGTCGATGGGCGGCGGCTCCGACGATATCGGCGATATCATGTGGACCGTGCCTACGATCACCATCCGCTTTCCCTCGAATATTCCGAGCATGACCGGCCACAACGTGCTGTCGGCGATCGCGATGGCGACGCCGGTGGCCCACAAGGGTGCGGTCGCGGGCGCCAAGGCGGTGGCGATGACCACGCTCGATCTGATGACCACGCGCAAGCTGGTTGCTGATGCCAAGGCGTATCAGCAGCAAGTACAGTTCAAAGACGTCAAATACGATCCTGTCCTCACGAAAGATGACCGGCCCGCGATCCATCTCAATAAAGAGACGATGGATCGCATGCGGCCGCAACTGGAGAGGTTCTATTATGATTCCACTAAATACCCGACCTACCTCGATCAGCTCGGTATTAAATACCCCAACGTCGCCGGCGGTTGAGATAGTAAAGATCAGACATGGCGCTATGATCTCACGAGAAGGGTGAACTTCCTCGTCCTTGAGGGCGAGGCGCTGGTTCTACGCTAAGCGGATCAGGTGGTTTGACGGTCGCGGATGATGTTCAGCGGCTTTCGGCGCGTCCGCTCGGCAGCGCGGTCCCACAGGAAGTCTCCCGAGAAGGCAATATGCTCCCAGCCGACCGGTGAGCTATGGGGCAGCAGTTCGGGATCGACGGTTCTCTCCGAGGCGCGAGGGTGGTCAACCGCGTCGGCGAGATAGGTAGAGTTCCAGTAAACGATCGCGGCGATGACGAGGTTCAGCCCCGACGCGCGGTATTGCAGTGCCTCGTGGGTGCGGTTGACCATCCGGCCCTGGCGGAACGTGCAGATGGCCTGCGTCAGCACGTAGTGCTGCTCGCTCTTGTTCAGCCCGGCCTGGCAGCGGCGTCGCAGATCGGGGCTTTCGAGCCAGTCGAGCATGAATAACGTCCGCTCGACCTTGCCGATTTCCTGGAGCGCGATGTCGATCTGGTTCTGGCGCTCGTAGGCCGCGAGCTTCTTCAGCATGGTCGACGGCGCGACGTGCCCCGCCTTGAGCAAGGCGACCAGACGGAGCACCTCGTCCCAGTGTTCGCGGATGATGTCGACCCTGATCCGCTTGCCGAGCAGGGAGGCGATCGGGGGGTAGTTGGCCAGCGCCCCGATCGACGCGAGGCGGCGATCGGGGAAGTCCCGCAGCCGCGGGCAGAACCGAAACCCGAGCAAGGCGCATGGAGTGAACACATGATCGGTCGCGCCGCCCGTGTCGGTATAGTGCCGGCGATGTTCAGCGACGTCCCATGGTGCAGCAGCCCATCGAGCACATAAGGCGCTTCGTGCATCGAGGCGCAGAGCACGGTCACGTTGTACAGCCCATGCTGATCGGAGATGTGGGTGTAAAGGCTGAACCCCGGATCGACGCCGTACCGGGCGTTGATATCGCCCACGCCCCAGCGCTTGCCGCCCCGGAAGAACTGCCCGTCCGAGCTGGAAGTCGTGCCGTCGCCCCAAACCGATGCGATCGGGAGGCGATGGTGGGCGTTGATCAGAATGGCGAGCGCACGCTTGTAGCTATCCTCGCGAACATAGGCGTCCTTGGTCCAGACCAGCTGGTCGCGGGTCACGCCCTGGCTTGCGGCCGCCATGCGGGCGAGCCCGAGTGATCTTCCCTTGGTGTGGCGGACACCGTTGGTTAGCCCGCCATGCGTTTCTCG
>NZ_CAXSHH010000085.1:0-9412 GCF_964237155.1 uncultured Sphingomonas sp.
GTCGTCAGCATGAGCTCGATGGCCTTGGCGGTCGTCGGCTCGTCTTCGATCAACAATACGCGCATTGATGAGATCCCCCCGTTCGCGGCCTGCATCCACCCCGGCCACCCGGTCAATTAACCACACGATGTCTGAAGGGAAAAGATTAATTTGGCGTTAGCGCGACGACGCCGCCGTTAGGGAAAGCGCGGGATCAATCGCGCAGGTGCCTGGCGAGCCACGCGATCAGCGCCTCGACGCGCGCCGGGCGGAGCGTGCCGGGCGGGGTCAACAGGTGGAGCGAAGCCGGCGGCGGCGTCCAGTCCGGCAGGATCGCCTCCAGCGCCTTGGACTCGAGATGCAAGCCGACGATGAAGTTGGGCAGGCGCGCGATCCCGAGCCCCGCCATCAGCGCGGGGACGAGCGCGTCGCCGCTGTTCGCAAGGAGCGGCCCGACGGGCCGCACCATGACCGCCTCGTCGTCCGGTCCGTACAAGCGCCACGGGCCTGGGGCGTTGCTGTAGCCGAGGAGCCGGTGCCGGGCGAGTTCGGCGGCGTGGACCGGGCGGCCGTGGCGCGCGAGGTAGAGCGGCGAGGCGACGATGTGGAACGGGACGGCGCAGAGCCGCCGGATGCGGAGCGAACTGTCGGGCGGCTCGCCGATGCGGAGCGCCAGGTCGAATCCGCCCGCGATGATGTCCGTTCGCGAGTCGGACAGGTTCAGGTCGATTTCGACCTGGCGGTATTCGTCAAGGAAGCCCGCCAGCACGGGCGCGACCGCGGCGAGGCCGAAGCTCATCGGGGCCGCTACCCGGATGCGGCCGGCGGGCGACGCGGCCCCGTCCCGCGCCGCCTCCTCGGCTCCTTCCGCCTCGGCGAGCATCGCGCGGGCCCGTTCGGCCAGCGGGAGCGCGGCCTCGGTGACGGACAGGCGGCGCGAGGTTCGGTGGAACAATGACTGGCCGAGCCGCGCCTCCAGTCGGGCCACCGCCTTGGACACGGTCGCCTTGGACAGGCCGAGCGTCGCGGCCGCTCCGCTGAAGGATCGTTGCTCGGCGACGGCGGCGAAGATCGCCCATGCCTCCAGATCGGGCAGCTTGTTCATTCCGCTCCTCCTTCCGACGGCCTAGATGCCGCAACGATCCGTTTCCAGCGTCTCCATTTACGCGTGGGTCGCGCGGCCTATCTTGAGGGCGACCAAAAGGAGATATCTCCCATGCTCGATACCTTGACCACCATCGACCGTCGTCCCTTCGCCAGCCTGGGTCATGCGAACCATGGCTGGCTCGACGCGCGGCATCATTTCTCGTTCGCGGGCTACCATGACCCGGCCCGCATGGGCTGGGGGACGATCCGGGTGTGGAACGACGACGTGATCGCCGCCAAGTCGGGCTTTCCGCCGCACCCGCACCGCGACATGGAGATCATCACCTATGTCCGCTCGGGCGCGATCACGCACAAGGACTCGCTTGGCAACGAAGGCCGCACGGAGGCGGGCGACGTCCAGGTGATGAGCGCGGGGTCGGGCGTGCGCCATGCCGAGTACAACCTGGAGGACGAGGCGACGACGATCTTCCAGATCTGGATCGAGCCACGCACGGTCGGCGGCGAGCCGAGCTGGGGCGCCAAGCCCTTTCCCAGGGGCGCGCGGTCGGGCCGGTTCGTGACGCTGGCGAGCGGGTTCGCCGAGGACGGCGACGCCCTGCCGATCCGGGCGGATGCTCGGGTCATGGGCGCGACGCTGAAGGCCGGCGAGCGGGCCGAGCATGCGATCGGCGCGGGGCGGCACGCGTACCTGGTTCCGGCGACCGGGCGACTGCTGATCGACGGCGAGGCCGTGGAGGCGCGCGACGGCGTGGCGCTGACGGGCGGGCGGACGGTGGCGATCGAGGCATTGGAAGACGCGGAGATCGTACTGGTCGATTCGGAATAGGCGATCTCGCCAATGGATTTCATGGGAGAATGACGATGACCAAGGTTCTGGTGCTGTACTACTCGTCCTACGGCCATATCGAGCAGATGGCGGACGCGATCGCGGAGGGTGCGCGCGGAGCGGGGGCGGAGGTGGACATCCGCCGCGTCGCCGAGACCGCTCCGCCCGAAGTGGTGGCGCAGGCGCATTTCAAGACGGACACCTCGCATCCGGTGATCGAGGGACCGGACGCGCTCCGGGCCTATGACGCGATCATCGTCGGCACGCCCACGCGTTACGGCCGGATGACGAGCCAGATGGCGACCTTCTGGGACACCACCGGCGGCCTGTGGGCGACCGGCGCGCTCAACGGCAAGGTCGGCGGCGCGTTCACCTCGACCGCCAGCCAGCATGGCGGGCAGGAGACGACGCTTTTCTCGATCATCACCAACCTGATGCATCTGGGCATGACGATCGTCGGGCTCGATTACGGCTTCCAGGGGCAGCTGGGCGTCGAGGAGGTCAAGGGCGGTTCGCCTTACGGCGCGACCACGATCTCGGACAGCAAGGGCGACCGTCAGCCCAGCGCGAGCGAGCTCGACGGCGCGCGGTATCAGGGGCGGCGGATCGCCGAAGTCGCGAGCAAGCTGGCGGCGTGACCCCCTTTCCCTCTCCCACCGGGAGAGGGAGGGAGCCCCGAAGGGGCGGAAGGGTGAGGGTACGAGCGTCGACGCGGCCTGCTCCTCACCCTCACCCCGCGCCCGCTTCGCGGTCTTGCCCGTCTCCCGGTGGGAGAGGGAAGTCAGCGGCGGCGCTTCTTGCGCTTAGCCTGAGCGACCGGCGGCGGCGGAGGCGGCGCCTCCGCGATCGTCCTCACCACGGGTGGCGGGTCGACCAGCCCGGGGTTGGCCGAGAACTCGGCGCGGGCCCGGGCGAAGACGAACCTCGCCCGCGCCGCGCCGGGCTCGGTGCGGGCCGTTCCGACCCAACGCCAGTGCCACGGCTCCCATTTCACGCCCTGGCCGTTCGCGGTCGGGAAGCTCTGCTCGAAGCCGAAGCGCGTGGCGTTGTCGCGCAGCCAGCGCGCGGCGGGGAGCACGGACATGCACGCCTCCGCGTCGGGGCAATCGGGCGAGGGGCGGATCGCGAAGTCGATCGCGTAGCCGGTCGTGTGCTCGCTATGCCCGGGCGGCGCGACCGAGATGGCGCGGTCGGCGGGATCGCCGTCCGGGTGCTCGCGGCAGAAGACCGACCCCTGGCGGGTGAGCGTGCGGTGGCAGGACAGGCCGCGCAGTGTTCCCGCCGTGCGCGGGTCGGCGGAGGCGGCGGTCATCAGCCGCTGGAGATCGGCAAACATGTCGGCGCGGATGCGGCAGCGGTTCAGCGCGAAGCCGGGCGGGGCGTCGACCAGCTCGGCGTCGGCGACCTGGCCGTAGGGCAGGTGTCCGAGCACCCGGCCGTCGGCGGACCTGCGCGCGCTCTCCCCGTCGCACAGCTGCGCGGCGGCGGGCATCGCGAACAGCAGCGCGGTTGCGCCGAGCACCCCGCCAATGCCATGGCGTCGCCGATGCACGGCGACCGCGTCCTTTTCCTCGATGGCGAGGCCCTGGTGATCGACAAGCCCGCGGGGCTTCCGGTCGACCCGCCGCGCGACGGGTCCTTGTCGCTCGAAAACCATCTCGACAGTCTCACCTTCGGGTTCAAACGCTGGCCGCTGCCCGTCCACCGCCTCGACCGGGATACGAGCGGATGCCTGCTCCTGTCGCGCAATCCCAAGGCGCATGCGCGGTTCCAGCGTTCATGGGAAGCGGGCGCGGTCGAGAAACGCTATCTGGCGGTGCTCGACGGCGTTCCCGAGGGCGGGGAGGGAGTGGTCGACCTGCCGCTCCTCAAGGTCTCGACCGCCGAGACGGGATGGCGGATGATCGGCGATCCGAAAGGCAAGGCGTCGCGGACGCCGTGGCGGCTGGTCGAGACGCGGGACGGCCGCTCGTTGGTCGAGTTCCGGCCGGAGACGGGGCGCACGCACCAGATCCGCGTGCATGCCGCGACCGGGTTGGGCGCGGCGGTGGTGGGCGATCCCGTGTACGGGCCCAAGTACGATCGGGGCGAGCCGGGCGGGATGCTCCTGCATGCGGCGTGGCTTCGGCTCGACCGGGACGACAAGCCGCCGATCGAGGCCACCGCGCCGACGCCCGAGCGGTTCGCGGCCGCGGGCTTCGGCGATGGTTGACGTTCCGGAGGACGCGCTGGAGGAACGCTTCCTCGCCGCGACCGGGCCGGGCGGGCAGAACGTCAACAAGGTCGCGACCGCGTGCCAGCTGCGCGTGGACGTGTTCCGGCTGGGGCTGCATCCCGAGACCTACCGGCGGCTGAAGCTGGCGGCGGGGTCGCGGCTGACGGCGGCGGGGGTGCTGGTGCTGACGGCCAGGCGCTATCGGTCGCAGGAGGCGAACCGGGCCGACGCGCGGGCGCGGCTGGCGGGACTGCTCGCCGGGGCGGAGGAACGCGAGGCGCGGCGGGTGAAGACCAAGCCTAGCCGGGCCGCCAAGGCCAGGCGGGTGGATACGAAGAAGGGTCGCGGCGCGGTGAAGGCCGGGCGGGGGAGGGTGGAGACGGATTGAACTCCCTCTCTCCTCCGGGGAGAGGGTCGGGGAGAGGGGCTGTTCAGGGAGAGGACCGTGGCTAAGACAGTCCCTCTCCCCGGCCCTCTCCCGCAAGCGGGAGAGGGAGAAGCATGTACCAGTTCGATATCGCCGCCGGGTCCAAGGCCGAGCTCTATCGCGACCTTCACGCCGCGCTGGACGCGCTGACCGCGGGGGAGCGGGACGGGATCGCCAACATGGCCAACGCCGCCGCGCTGTTGTGGGAGTATCTGCCCCACCTGAACTGGGCCGGCTTCTATCGGTTGGTCGAGGGCGAACTCGTGCTCGGGCCGTTCCAGGGCAAGGCGGCGTGCATCCGCATCCCGCTGGGCAAGGGGGTGTGCGGGACGGCGGCGGAAAGGCGCGAAACGCAGGTCGTGGCGGATGTCCACGCCTTTCCCGGCCACATCGCCTGCGACGCGGCGAGCCGGTCGGAGCTGGTCGTGCCGATCATGCGCGGGGGAGCGCTGTTCGGGGTGCTCGACCTGGACAGCCCGGATCCCGGACGCTTCGACGCGGAGGACGCGCGCGGGTGCGAGGCGCTGGCGGCGATGTTGTCGGAGCGGCTCGGCTGACAAGCGGTGCCGAGTGGTCAGCGCCGCGGCGGCGGCGGCGCCTCGCGGCCGGCGAAGCTGACCACGCTTTCGGCTCCATCCGCCGCGACCGACGACACGCCGACCAGATGGTCGTCGACGGGCACCTGCGTCAGCTTCACCGTCGTCGCGCCCGTCACGTCGCGCATGTCGGTCCAGTCCGTCCGGTCGGTGCGGCGCCAGCGGACGCGGTAGCGCTCGGCGCCCGGCACCGGGTTCCATTTGACCGTCGTGTCACGGCTGATCGCGCCGGACATCGACGCGTTCTCCGGCGCGCCCGGGGCCGAGGCGAGGCGGGCGGCGGCGGCGATGTTGATCGCGGTGACCTTGGCCAGGTACGCGAAATCCATGCCCTTCACCGTGTCGCCGTACTCGACGCCGTCGACGGTGCGCAGGTCCTGGTGCTGCCGGTCCCAATTCTCGTTGGCGACGGTGAAGCGGACGGCGGGATAGCCGAGGCGTAGGAACGGCTCGTGGTCGCCCCCGCGTCCGAAGCGGTCGGGGCGGCGGTCGACGAATACGTCCAGCCCGCCGCGCACGGATGCGGCCTCGCCGTCGATCAGCTTGGCGAGCGCGCGGCTTGGACCGTCATCCTCGCCGCCGTCGCCGCGCCGGCGGATCTGGTCGGTCAGCTCCTCCGACGCGCGGATGCCTTCGGAAAAGACGCGGACGCGCGCGGCCTCGCGCACGCCGCCCTGGCCGACCGAGTTGCCGACGATGTCGTTGTTGAGCATCGCCGACACGCGCCAGCCGCGCGCCCGCGCCGTCTCGGCGAGGAGCGTGCCGCCCCACAGTCCCTGCTCCTCGCCCGAAAAGACGGCATAGATGATCGTGGCGTCGAACCGCCGCTTGGACAGGGCGCGCGCCGCCTCGAGCACGAGCGCCACGCCCGACGCGTTGTCGTTCGCGCCGGGCGCGTCGGAGGAGGCGTCCATTTCGCCCGTCACGCGGCTGTCGATGTGCGCGCCGATGATGACGTAGCGGTTCGGGTCGCGCCCGCGCTGGATGCCGAGCACATTCTCGACCACCACGCCGGTCGGCGCGCGCGGGCCGGTGAAGATGCGCGAGATGCGCTCGACGGTCACGCACCCGCCGCAGTCGCGCGAGATCGCCTCGAACCGCGCCCGCGCCCAGTTCCGCGCCGCGCCGATCCCGCGACGCGGGTCGGTGGTGGTCGAGAGCGTGTGGCGGGTGCCGAAGCCGACCATCGCCTCCACGTCGGCGCGCAGGCGGGCGGGGGAGGGCTGGGCGACGGCGGCGGCCGCCGCCGCCGCGAGGATCATGATGGACATATGCGGCAGGGTGGCCGGGTTCGCGCGCCGGCTCAAGCCCGGATCGCATCCTCTTCACCCGCGCGGATCGCGGCGCTAGGGGCGTGGGCGACCTTATCCGGAGATTTGAGCATGAAGCAGCTTGTCGCGTTCGACCTCGACGGAACGCTCGCCCTCAGCAAGCAGCCGCTCCTGGAGGACATGGGCGAGGCGCTGGCCGACCTGCTGGGCGTGGCGCATGTCGCAGTGATCTCGGGCGGGGACTGGCCGCAGTTCCAGAAGCAGGTCGCGAGCCGCCTGCCCGAGCGCGCGGATCGGACCAGGCTGTGGCTTATGCCGACGACGGGCACCAAGCTCTACACCTACAAGGACGAATGGGCCCCGGTGTTCGCCGAGCTGTTCTCCGACGAGGAGCGGCGGAACATCGTCGAGGCGTTCGCCGCCTCGCTCGCCGCGACCGGGTTCAAGCCGGAGCGGACCTGGGGCGACCAGGTCGAGGACCGGGGCAGCCAGGTGACCTTCTCCGCGCTCGGCCAGCAGGCGCCGCTCGAGGAGAAGGAGCATTGGGACCCCGATTTCGCCAAGCGCAAGGTGATCCAGGCGGACTTGGCGAAGCGCCTGCCCGGCCTGTCGATCAACATGGGCGGCGCGACCTCGATCGACATCACGCGGCAGGGGGTCGACAAGGCGTACGGCCTGAAAAAGCTGCGCGACGCGAGCGGGGTGCCGCTGGATGCGATGATGTTCATCGGCGACGCGATCTTCCCGGGCGGCAACGACTACCCGGCCAAGACGCTGGGGCTGGACACGGTGCGGGTGCGCGATCCGCAGGAGACGATCTCGGTGATCGCGGCGATCGTGGCCTGTCAGAAGTGAACCGGGGAGCTCGTCCCCAACACCGTTCGCGCTGAGCTTGTCGAAGGGTCGTCCTTCTTGCGGCCGTCCGAAGAAGAACGACCCTTCGACAAGCTCAGGGCGAACGGTGTGGGTAGGCGGTCCTTGGCTCAACTCAATCGGTCGATCGCCTCCGGGCGGAGCGAACCGGGGATGATCATCACGGGCACCGCGAGCGCGCCCGCGTCCGTTCCCGCGAAGTGCGCCACCAGCGGGCCGGGCGCGCCCGTCGCGGCGGCGCCGAGCACCAACGCGGCGATGTCGGGGTTGGCGGCGATGAGCTCGCGGACAATGCGCGGGCCCTCGCCCTCGCGCACCGTGATGGAGGGGCGCAGGCCCGACTCCTCGATGATCGCACCCGCAGCCTGCGCCACCAGTCCTTCCGCATGCAGGCGCGCCTCTTCCTCGATGGTGGCCTGGACGCCGCCGAACGCGATGAACTCCTGCGGCGGGATCAGCGCCAGTATTTCGACGCCGCCGCCCGTCTTGACCGCGCGCCGCGCGGCGAAGCGCAGCGCGATGCCCGATTCGGGCGTATCGTCCACGACGACCAGGTAGATGCGCATGCTCGTCGCCCCCTTTCTCGCCCGCGCCTTTCTCGCCCGCGAAGGTGACGCCGCGCGCGCGCTGGCGCAAGGCCGACGGCTTGACGCGCGCGGGGCGCTGCGCTTGTGAGGCGGGGCGTTCTCCTACGTCCGAGGTCCCGCCCATGCCGACACCCATCAAGATGCCCGCCTTGTCGCCGACGATGGAGGAGGGGACGCTGGCCAAGTGGCTGGTGAAGGTGGGTGATGCCGTGAAGTCGGGCGACATCATGGCGGAGATCGAGACGGACAAGGCGACGATGGAGTTCGAGGCGGTCGACGAGGGTGTGATCGCCTCGATCGACGTGGCCGAGGGCACGGACGGGGTGAAGGTCGGCACCGTCATCGCGACTATCACGAGCGAGGGGGACGATGCTGCCCCCTCTCCCCCTCGGGGAGAGGGCCGGGGAGAGGGGCTGTCCAGCCCACAGGCCGGTGACCGGGACGGCCCCTCTCCCCAGCCCTCTCTCCAGGCGGGAGAGGGAGAAGAAGGTCGATCAGTGGCGCAGGCCGAGGATCACGGGCGCCCGCCGGTGACCGGCCCGGCTTCCGCGCCGACCGCGAACCCGGACGAGCGTACCGTGGGCGCACACTCGACGGTGGCGAAGCCGGAACAGGCGAGCGGCACCGGCGACCGCGTCAAGGCCAGCCCGCTCGCCCGGCGTCTTGCCGCCGAGCGCGGGGTCGATCTGGGCGGGGTGACCGGATCGGGGCCGAACGGCCGCATCGTGCGCGCCGATATCGAGGGCGCGGGGAGCGGGACGGCAAAGCCGGCGGTCGAGCAGGCACCTGCGCCCGTGACGTCGGACGCGAGCGTGGCGGCACCGGTCGCGCCGCAGGCCGCGGCTCCGCCCAAGCCCGCGGCCATCCCCGACATCCCCCACGAGCTCGCCAAGCTCTCCAACATCCGCAAGACCATCGCGCGCCGCCTGACCGAGTCGAAGCAGACCGTTCCGCATATCTACCTGACGGTGGACGTCCGCCTCGACGCGCTGCTGAAGCTCCGCGCCGAGCTCAACGCGGCGCTCGAGCCGCGCGGGGTCAAGCTGTCGGTCAACGACCTGCTCGTAAAGGCGCTCGCGGCCAGCCTGATGCAGGTCCCGAAGTGCAACGTGATGTTCACCCCCGACCAGCTGGTGACGTTCAAGCGCGCGGACATATCGGTCGCGGTGTCGACGCCCACCGGGCTGATCACGCCCGTCGTCAGGGAGGCCGACACTAAGCCGCTGTCGGCCATCGCGACGGAGATCAAGGATCTCGCCGCCCGCGCGCGCGACAACAAGCTCAAGCCGGAGGAATATACGGGCGGTACGGCGTCGATCAGCAACATGGGCATGTACGGCATCACCCAGTTCGACGCGGTCATCAACCCGCCCCAGGGCATGATCCTGGCGGTCGGCGCGGGCGAGCTCCGGCCGGTGGTCCAGCCCGACGGCACGCTCGGCGTGGCGACCGTCATGTCGGCGACGGGCAGCTTCGACCACCGCGCGATCGACGGCGCGGACGGCGCGGCGCTGATGCAGGCGTTCAAGGG
>NZ_CAXSHH010000086.1:0-9212 GCF_964237155.1 uncultured Sphingomonas sp.
CGAGAAACGCATGGCGGGCTAACCAACGGTGTCCGCCACACCAAGGGAAGATCACAGCGTCTCGAAGCCGACGTAGCCTAGCGCAAGAGCTCGACGCTATTTGGCCAACTCTCCTACCATCGGTCACAACACCAGCTTGATTATATAGCTTCGGTCGACTCTAAACCAAACTACTCGTCCTGGGTACAATGGATGAATACAAACGATGGGCGGGCGTCCGGCTCTGACCCGAAGAAATCCGTGCCTGGGCCCGAACGGGACGCTTCTCGTAGGGGTCACCAACGTGCGGAAAACATGCGGGCATGTTTTCCGCACGTTGGTGACGGAAGCGCAAGCGAAGTTGACCAACGCGCAGGCGGCTCGATCAGCGAAGCCGCCCGCACCGCCGCCACGCGCGGCCGATGAGACCCGGCCTCGTTCGAAGACAGGGCTTTGCCGCGGGGGCGCCCCGGCTAGGGCAAGCCCGAACATCGCTGATCGACCCGTTCCGTCGTTTTTGGGCTTGTTACAACATCACACATTGCTAAGGCCCGCCGTCGAAAGCGGGAGTTATCCAATGTTGCATAAGTTCAGCGGCGCGGCTCTGCTCGCCGTCGCCGTCGCGTCGCCCGGTGTCGCGCAAACTACCGGTCTCGGCCAGACGGACACGACGGCGTCCGGGACGCAAGGCGATGTCCTGGTCACCGCGCCTTTCCGCCAGAGCGAGACCGACATCCTGCAAGGCACATCGATCGTCACCGGCGAGGAGCTCACCCGCGAGCTCCGCCCGACGATCGGCGAGACGCTCGCGCGTCAGCCGGGCGTCTCGGCGACCTCGTTCGGGCCCAACGCCTCTCGTCCCGTGCTGCGCGGGCTGCAGGGCGAGCGCGTCCGCGTGCTCACCGACGGCATCGGCGCGTTCGACGTGTCGAACACCTCGGTCGACCACGCGGTCGTCATCGACCCGCTGCTCGCCGACCGCATCGAGGTCTTGCGCGGACCGTCCGCGTTGCTGTTCGGGTCGTCTGCGATCGGGGGCGTGGTCAACGTCATCGATACCCGCATCCCGCGATCGCGGCCCGGGGCCGGATACCGCGTGAACGCGATCGGGACCTACGGCTCGGCGGCCGACGAGCGCTCGGGCGGCGGGTCCGCCGACGTCGCGGTCGGCCCGTTCGTGCTCAACGCCAACGGCTCGTATCTGAAGTCCGACGACCTGCGCACCGGCGGCTTCATCCTGTCGCGCGGGGCGCGCGCGCAGGCGTTGAGCCAGGTCGGCCTGCCGCAGGACGTGGCTCCCGGGGAAGACCCGATCGACTTTGCGGCCAACGCCGCCCTTCGGGGCAAGATCCCGAACTCGGCGTCGAAGACGTGGACGGCGGGGGCGGGAGCGTCGCTGATTACCGATCGCGGATCGCTCGGGGTGGCGTACAGCCACTATGACAGCTTCTACGGCGTCCCCACCCGGTATGCGACGCTGGTCGGCCAAGGACAGGAAGCGCCTCGGCTAGACATCGTCCAGGACCGCGTCGACCTGCGCGCCGAGGTTGAGACCGGCGGCGGGTTCCTCGACCGCATCCGCGTCCGCGCGGGCCAGGCCGAATATCGCCATTTCGAGCGGGAGCCGAATGGCGACATCGCGACCACTTTTCTCAGCAATGGACTGGAAGCCCGTGCCGAGCTCGTCCAGGCGATCCGCGGCGGGTGGCAGGGGGCGTCGGGGGTCCAGTACTTCAACCGCCAGTTCGATGTGATCGGCGACGAGGCCTTCCTGCCCCGCAATGGGACGGAACAGGTCGGGCTGTTCACGCTTCAGCAGTTCGACTTCGGCGCGTTCAAGGCCGAGGGTGGGGTTCGCTACGAGCGTACGAACCAGTCCGCCAAGACCATCGCCGACGATCTTCGGTTCTTCGGCGGCAAGCGTGATTTCGACGCCGTTTCCGGCTCGCTGGGCGCGTCGGTCGGAGTGACCGACGGCCTCCGGATCGGCCTGAACGGATCGCACACCGAACGCGCCCCGTCGGCCGAGGAGCTGTTCGCGAATGGCGGACATGCCGGGACGCAGGCGTATGAACTGGGCGACCCGAACTTCCGGTTGGAAAAGTCGTGGGGGCTGGAGGGAACCGTCCACGCGCATGGAGAGGGATTCAGCTTCGACGCGTCGGCCTATTACAACCGGTTCAGCGACTTCATCTCGGAAAACCAGGTCGATCAGGGCGTGTGCGAGGCCGCGGCCGCGCCATCGGGCCGGACGGTCGACCTGCCCTGCTTTCAGTACCGGCAGGCCGATGCGCGTCTCTACGGCTTCGAGGCCGACATATCGCTGCGGCTCGCCCGCCTCGGGACGACGACGATCAATCTCGACGGAGTCGCCGATTACACCCGCGCCACGATCAAGAAGGGCGGGCCGATCCCGCGCATTCCCCCGCTCCGCCTGCTCGGCGGCATCGAAGCCCAGGGCGACGCTTTCACCGCGCGGGGCGAGGTCGAGCATGTGTTCGAACAGAACCGCATCGCCGCGTTCGAGACCCCGACCGCCGATTACACGTTGGTCAATGCCAGCGTGAGCCTGCGGCCGTTCGGGCGCGAGAACAAGACCACGCTCCTGCTCAGCGCGAACAACGTGTTCGACGTGGTGGCCAGGCGGCATGCGAGCTTCCTGAAGGACTTCGCCCCGCTCGCCGGGCGCGATTTCCGCGCGACGCTTCGGGTCGGGCTCTAGCCCGCGAGCGCCAGGACGCGTCGCGCCTGCTTCAAGTGCGGCAGGTCGACCATGCGACCGTCGAGCTGGAGCGCGCCCGCCTCCGGATCGGCGGCGAACGCCTCGACGATCCGGCGCGCACGGGCGATCGCGGCGGCGTCGGGAGTGAAGGCGGCATTGATGACGGGAACCTGCGCGGGGTGGATCGCCATCATGCCCGTGAACCCGTCGCGCCATCCACGCGCGGCATAAGCGGCGAGCCCGGCCTGGTCGGCGATCGCCGGGAACACCGTCTCGATCGCGGGCACCCCCGCCGCATGCGCCGCGAACAAAGCGAGCGAGCGGACGGTCTCGTAAGGCAGCGTGTAGCGACCGTCCGCCTCGCGCGAGGCCTGCGCCCCGATCGCGGCCGGCAAGTCCTCAGCGCCCCAGGTCAGCCCGGCGAGCGCGACCGGACTGCGGGCGTACTCGGCGAGCGCGAAGATCGCGGCGGGCGTCTCCGTCGCGATCGGCAGCACGGGCGGCACCTCCGCGCCGAGCGCCGCTAGCGTGGCCAGCCCCTCCGCCTTGGGCAGCACCAGTCCATCCGCCGCCCGCGCGACGGCCAGATCGTCCTCGAGCGTTCCCGAATCGACCGGGTTGATCCTGACGAACCGCCGCACGTCGCCCGCCGGCTCGGCCAGGAACGCCGCGACCGCATCGCGCGCCGCACCCTTGCGCCCAGGCACGACCGAATCCTCCAGATCGAGGATCACCGCGTCCGCCCCTACTCCCGTGGCCTTCGCGAAGCGGTCCGGCCGGTCGCCGGGCACGAACAGCAGCGAACGCAGCCTCATGCGGGCCGCCGCTGGACCAATGCCGTACGCAGGCACTGGCACACCGGCTCGTCCCGCTGGTTGTGAAGCTCGTGGCGGAAGGTGACGAGCCCCGCGGTCGGGCGCGACCGGCTTTCGCGCACTTCCGCCACTTCCGTCGAGGCACGCATGGTGTCGCCGATGAACACCGGGCTCGGCATCACCAGCTTGTCATAGCCGAGATTGGCGACGAGCACGCCCAGCGTCGTGTCGCCCACCGACAGCCCGACCATCAGCGAGAAGGTGAAGGTGCCGTTGACGAGGATGCGGCCGAACTCGCTGGCCCCGGCGGCCTCGACATCGAGGTGTAGCGGCTGCGGGTTGTGCGTCATCACCGTGAATAGCAGGTTGTCGGTTTCCGTCACCGTGCGCCGGATCTCGTGTGCGATCCGATCGCCGACCGTCCAGTCCTCGAAATATCGTCCGGCCATCATCCACTCCCGCCCGTCATGAGGGAGCGGCTAGCTCAATCCAACGCCAGCTTGTAGCCCGTATGCGTCGCCTCGAACCCGAGGCGTTCGTAGAAGCGATGCGCGCCCGCTCGCTCGTTCGTCGAGGTGAGCTGGACCAGCCGACAGCCATTGACGCGGGCCCGTTCGACCGCGTGCGCGATGAACGCCGCGCCCAGCCCCTTGCCGCGCCGGTCGGAGGCGATCCGGACCGATTCGATCAGCCCGCGCTTCATGCCCCGGAACGACAGGCCGGGAATGAGCGAGAGCTGGAGATAGCCGACCAGTCGACCCTCCTCTTCGACGACGAGCGGCAACTGGCGCGGGTCGGAGACGATCTCGTCGAAGGCAGTGCGGTAAGCCGGGGCGAGCGGTGGCTCGGGCGTTTCGCGACCCGCGCTCATCGCGTCGTCGGCGAGCAACGCCACGATCGCTTCGAGGTCGGAATGCCGAGCGGAGCGGAAGTAGGTCATGACCCCGCGCCTACACCAGCAACATGGATCATGGCCAACTCGGTTCGTCGCGATTCGCAATCCGACGGACGCCGACAGAGCGCCCCGGTTAGCTGGTCGACACGCATAGCGACCATATCGAACGCGAGCTGATGGGCGCGATCGTAGCGCTCCGCCCGGACGGCGTGATCCTGACGCCCCCGCATTCGGAGAACCCGCTGATCGTCCGGCTGCTCCACGAGCAGGGTATCAGCTTCGCGCGGATCGGTTCGCTCGGGGACGGGGCGGGCTTCGCGCTGACGATGGACGACGAGCGCGCGGCGCGGCTGGCGACCAAACACCTTCTCGGGCTCGGCCACCGGCGGATCGGCTTCATCGCCGGGCCGCTTGACTACGAGCTCAGCGGCTGGCGGGTGAGCGGCTGGCGCGCGGCGATGGAGGCGGCGGGCTTTTCGATCGACGACCTGCTCGCCCAAGGCGACTTCAGCTACGAGTCCGGCACGCCCCCAGCGCGATCGTCGCCAGCAACGACCGGATGACGCTGGCGACGCTGGAGGCGGCCCGCGCGCGGGCTGGAGGTGCCGCGCGACCTGTCGCTGGTCAGCTTCGACGACACGCCGATCGTCCGCTTCACCCATCCGCCGCTGACGGCGGTGGTCCAGCCGATCGCCGAGGTCTCCGCCCGCGCCATCGAGCTGATCATCCAGGACCAGGGGGGCGGCGGGGCGGCTGACCGTCACCGCGTTCCTGGTCGCGGCCTGAGCCCCGGCGCGCCCGGTTACGGGTCGCGATTGTCCAGTCCGTGCAGGCCGAACACGCCGATCGCCGCCAGCAATCGATCCGCGGTCAGCCCCTCGACGCCGGGTACCCATTTGGCGAGCCAGATCAGCATCCCCAGCAGCAATTGCACCACCAGCCTGATCTCGCACGGCCTGATCGACCCGTCCGCGATCCCCGTCTCCACGAACCGCTCCAGCACGATCGTCAGCCGATCGGCCCAGTCGGCGATCTCGTCGCGCTCGTGCGCCTCCAGATGAAAATATTCGCCGAAAAAGAGCAAAGGACCGTGGCGCGCGGAGTCGTGGACCAGCCGCGACAGTAGATGCTCCAGCTTGGCCGCGCCGCTCGCCTCCGCCCGGTCGGCATCGGTCAGGAACCGCTCGAACCGCGTCATCGACCGGCAATGGCAGGCGTAGAACAGCGCCTGCTTGCTCGGGAAATAATAGTAGAGCGTAGCATCACGCAGGTCGAGCGCGGCGGCTATTTCCGTCATGGTCGCCAAGGCATAGGTGCGCGCGTTCAGGATCGCGGTCGCCGCGACGATGATCGCGTCGCGCTTCTTCGCCGACTTGGCGCTCCGCGACAGGGGACGCGGGATGTCCTCCGTAGAGTGCGCGACCCGCGATCCATTCGTACCTCCGACCTCGATCATGCGCCCTTTGTACGGAGCCGCTTCACGACCGCAAGCGCACGGCGTCGGCGTGGGCGTCGAACTTTTCGACATTGTGTAAAAATATCTAGTGTGGGATAGAAATCGGGAACACGACGCTCCGGGACGACATCGGACGATCGCTGACGGGAGACGACGATGCGAAACGGCCTGAATTACGGTATTTCCCTTCTCGCGCTGGCGGTCGCCGGCCCCGCCTGGGCGCAGACGACCACGCCGGCACCGTCCGCCGGGCAGGACACGACCGCCCCGACGGTGGACCCCGAGCAGCCCGCGGCGCGCGACCTGGCGAGCGGGCAGTCCGGCGATATCATCGTGACCGCCAACAAGCGCGAGCAGACGCTGCAGGACACGCCGATCGCCGTTTCCGTGACCAGCGCCGCGACGATCGAGCAGGCGCAGATTCGCGACCTGATCGATCTTCAAACGGTGGTACCGTCGCTGCGCGTCTCGCAGACCAGCTCTTCCGGCCAGACCAACTTCTTCATTCGCGGCTTCGGCAATGGCGCGAACAATCCGGGGATCGAGCCCTCGGTCGGCGTCTTCATCGACGGCGTTTACCGCTCGCGCTCGGCCGCCCAGATCACCGACCTTCCCAATATCGAGCGCGTGGAGGTCCTGCGCGGGCCACAATCGACGCTGTTCGGGAAGAACGCCTCGGCGGGCGTCATCAGCGTCGTGACCCAGCGGCCGCAGTTCAAGTTCGGCGGCTCGATCGCGGGCACCTACGGCAATTTCGACCAGTACGTGGTGAAGGCCGACGTGACCGGGCCGATCGTCGCCGACCTTCTCGCCTTCAGCCTGTCGGGCAACTACAACAAGCGCGACGGCTTCGTCCGGGTCGAGAACCTCGATCGCAAGATCAACGACCGCGACCGGTATGACATTCGCGGCCAGCTGCTCTTCTCGCCGGGCAACGACCTGGAAGTCCGCATCATCGGCGACTACAGCAAGCTCGACGAGCTGTGCTGCGCCGCGCGCAACGTGCTGGCGGGGCCGACCATCCCCGCGCTGGACTTCGTCGCCGGGCAGACGGCGGTGAACCGGAACAGTCCCGATCCCGATCGCATCCGGCTGTCGCGCCTACCGCGGAACCGGATCGAGAATTACGGCGCATCGGGCCAGATCGACTATTCGATCGGCGACCTGACACTGACGTCGATCACCGCCTACCGCGAGCTGCGCAGCGACGTCGTCGATGACGGCGACTTCACGGCTGCGGACGTGACCACCAACATGATCGATACCAAGATCGATACCTTCACGCAGGAACTGCGCGTCGCGTCGAACTTCGACGGCCCGATCAACTTCCTGCTTGGTGGCTTCTACTTCAACGAGGACATCCAACAGATCAACGCGCTCGACTTCGGCGTCGACACGCGCGATTACCTTAACCTGCTGGCGGGCGGTGCCCCCACCGCAGCCGGCGGTACGACCGGCGGCGGGATCGGCACCGTCGAGACGCTGCTCGGCCGACCCCCGCGCACCTTCCAGCAGCCTGGCCGCGCGATCACCGACGAGTTCGGCTATAAGGACGAGTCGTATTCGATTTTCGGTACCGTCGATTTCAAACCGTTCGACCGGCTGACGCTGACGGGCGGGTTCAACTACACCGAGGACAAGAAGCGCGTCCGGTCCAACGTGGTGTCGAACGACGCGTTCTCCGCCGTCGATCTGGTTCAGCTCTATGTCGGCCTTGGCGGTCCGCCTCAGTTCGCCAACACCCCTCGGTCGGCGACCGTTCCGGCGGGCAATCCTTTCCTGGGGCTGCAGGGACTCCAATTCCTGCCGCCGTTCCTGAACTTTCCCAACGCCGTGGAGAGCGGTCGCACGAACGACGACGACTGGTCCTACACGGTGCGCGCGGCGTACGAGGCGAGCGATACGATCAACCTGTACGCGACCTACGCCACGGGCTTCAAGGCGAGCTCGTACAACCTGTCCCGCGATAGCCGTCCGTCCGCCGCCGACTTCATTTCCGGCTCCGCCGCGGGCAGGCCCGCGCCCGCCGCATCGCCGATCCGGACCGCCGGCTTGGCGCTGCCCAACCTCACCAACGGCACGCGCTTTGCCGGGCCTGAGCAATCCGAGGTGTTGGAAGCCGGTCTGAAGGCGGATTTCGGTCGGGTGAAGTTCAACGTCGCCGTGTTCGATCAGTCGATCAAGGGTTTCCAGGAGAACACCTTCACCGGCACCGGCTTCGCGCTGACCAACGCCGGGCGGCAGTCCACGCGCGGCTTCGAGTTCGAGGGCAGTGTGACGCCGGTCGATCCGCTCACGCTATTCGTGGCCGTCACTTATCTTGACACCGAGTACAACAGCTACACTGGCTCGCCGCTCGGCGATCTCAGCGGGCAGGACGTCGAGACCGTCTCGCCGATCACGATGTCGATCGGCGGCGCGTACACGCAGGAATTCGGCGCGGGGCAGAAGCTGATCGTCCGGACCGATTATCAATATGCCAGCCAGGCGCAGGTCAGCCAGGGGCTGCCCGGTTTCGTGACCACGGTGAATGGCGTGCGCGACGCGTCGGCGGCGCGGGCGATCGGCCGCGCCTACACGCGCGAGGTCGACGAGCTGAACCTGTCAGCGACGCTTCAGCTGACGAACGGCCTCGAATTCTCGGCCTATGCGCGCAACCTGCTGAACGATCGTTACCTGACCGCGATCTTCGACGGCGTGGCACAGCCGGGCAGCGTGTACGGCTTCTACAATCAGCCGCGCACCTATGGCGGCTCCGTCCGGTTCAAGTTCTGACCGCCATGGTCGCATCCGCACCCGGCCCGACCGCCTCCACCGCACCGTCGCGGTGGACCACCGGCGCGTTCGGATTTGGTGCGGTCGCCAACGGGGTCACCGAAACCGGCTTCAACTATTTCCTGCTGATCTTCTATTCGCAGGTGATCGGCCTGGACGCACGGCTCGTCAGCCTGGCGATCACCGCGTCGCTGATCCTCGACGCGTTCACCGATCCGATCGCGGGTTACTGGTCCGACAATCTCCGGTCGCGCTGGGGGCGACGGCATCCGTTCATGTACGCCAGCGCGATCCCGCTCGCGGTCGGCTTCGCGTTGCTGTGGATGCCGCCCGCGGGGCTCAGCGACGGCGGCGTGTTCTGGTACCTGCTGCTGATGAGCGTCGCGGTGCGGGTGTGCGTGACCTTCTACGAGACACCGTCGAGCGCGCTCCTGCCCGAACTGAGTTACGATTACGACGAGCGCGCATCCTTGCAGGGGGTGCGGACCTTCTTCGGGTGGTCGGGCGGCAACGTAATGACCGTGCTGATGTTCGTCGTGGTCTTTCCGCTGTTCGTCACGCCCGCGATCG
>NZ_CAXSHH010000087.1:0-9211 GCF_964237155.1 uncultured Sphingomonas sp.
TCGACAAGGCGGCGCATGAGCAAGGCTTCGAATCGGCGGAGCAGGAAGCGGCGATCCGCGAGGTCGATGCGCAGGTGGGCCGCCTGCGTGCCGGGCTGGCGGCGATCGGGCAGACCGCGAACCTGGTGATCGTGTCCGATCACGGCATGGCGGCGGTGCCCGCGACGAACCTGATCGATCCGGCCGGGATCGCCGACGAGGCGATCATGCGGACGGTCCAGGCCGGGCCGATCCTGTATGCCTGGCCCAAGCCGGGCGGGGAGACGGCGACCACCGCGCGCGTGCTGCGCGCGCGACCGCACGTCCGATGCTGGAGGCGGGAGGAGCTGCCGGCGCGGTTCGGCTTCGGTCGGCATCCGCGCGTCCCGCCATTCATGTGCATGGCTGATCTTGGCTGGCGATTCGCGCCGCCGGGCGGGCGCGCCTATCTGAAGGGCGAGCACGGCTATGATCCCGCCGATCCGTCGATGCGCGCCGTATTCATCGCGAGCGGACCGGGGTTCCGGGCCGGGGTGAGGCTGGCCGAGTTCGACAACGTGTCGGTCGCGCCGCTGTTGCGCGACCTGCTTGGCCTGCCGCCCGGGCAAGCACTGGACGGGACGGCCGCGCCGTTCAAGGATGCGCGCCGGCGTTAGGGAGGTCGGCCATGAAGTATTTCGAGGATGTCGAGGTCGGCGCGGTCGCGCGCTTCGGCGCATACCCGGTCACGCGCGAGGAGGTGGTCGCGTTCGCGGGCAAGTACGATCCGCAACCGTTCCACCTGTCGGACGAGGCGGCCGCGAGGACGCATTTCGGGCGGTTGTCGGCGAGCGGGTGGCACACCTGCGCGATGGTGATGTCGATGGTGGTCGATAACCTGCGCGCGGACCGGCAGGCGGGACTGGGGTCGCCGGGGATCGACGAACTACGATGGATCAAGCCCGTCTATCCGGGCGACACGCTGGCCTGCGAGACGGAGGTGCTGGAGAAGCGGCGGTCGGAGAAGCGGCCGGAGATGGGCATCTTCCGCAGCCGGATGACGGTGCGGAACCAGGATGGGGCGGTGGTGATGACGTTCGTCTCGACCGGGCTGGTCAGCACGCGGCCGGCGGCATCCGGCAATGTCGAGGCGCACCCGTCCTGAGCCGACCTGCGCGCCTCAGGGGTCGCTAAGCGTGGGTCGCGACGCCCCCCGCAGCGAAACCGGTCGCCGACGGATCGGGTGGCCTGACGTTGCTCCCTGATCCCAGCGCGGCCCCGGGCTCGCGTCCATGGTCCAAACAAGCACTGCCCGGGGCGGTTCCTCTAATGACCGGGGAAGCTGACCAGCGCGTGGACATCCAGCCCGTCGGCACGAAGCGCGGCGGCCCCGCCCAAGTCGGGAAGATCGACGACGAACTGCGCTTGGACCACCGCGGCTCCCGTGCGGCGGAGGAGGCGCAAGGCGGCGCGAGCGGTGCCGCCGGTGGCGATCAGGTCGTCGACGAGGAGCACGCGCGCGCCGGGCACGCAGGCGTCGGCATGCATGGCGATGCGGTCGCGACCGTATTCCAGCTCGTACTCTTCCGCGACGGTGACGCCCGGAAGCTTGCCGTCCTTGCGAATGAGCAGCAATCCCGCGCCAAGCGGGACGGCGAGCGCGGCGGCGAAGATGAAGCCTCGCGCTTCGATCCCGGCGACCAGGTCGATCGGGCCTGGAATGGCGGCGACCATACGCTCGATCGCGGTCGCGAAACCTTGGCGGTCGAGGAGCAGTGTGCTGATGTCGCGGAACAGGATGCCGGGCTTCGGGAAGTCCGGGATCGTGCGGATCAGCGCGGCAAGGTCGGGATTGGTGGTCACTCTGGCGCTCCGCCCCTTCCCGGGCAGGAAGGGGCGACGTTCGAATCAGTGCTTCACGTCGGCCCAGACGTTCTTGTACGCACCGTAGGCCAGGAAGCAGAAGATCGCGATGAACAGCACCGCCGCAAGGCCGGCCGCGTGGCGACGCTCGAGATTGGGCTCGGCGGACCAGGTCAGGAAGGCGGACACGTCCTTGGCCATCTGGTCGACGGTGGCGTTGGTGCCGTCCGAATAGGTGACCTGCCCACTCGATGTCAGCGGCGGAGGCATCGCGATGTTCAGGTTCGCGTAGTACGGATTGAAGTGCAGGCCCTGCGTCGTCTTGGCGTCGGGAAACTCCTTCAGGAGCTCCTTGCCATCCTCGTTCTTGTAACCCGCCTGCGGACGGTAGCCCGTCAGTAGCGAATAGATGTAGTCGGAACCGTCATCGCGCGCCTTGACCATCAGCGACAGGTCGGGCGGCAACGCGTTGTTGTTGGCGGCACGGGCGGCGACTTCGTTGGCGTAAGGGCTCGGGAAGCGGTCGGACGGCAGGTTCTTGCGCGTCGCGGGCTCGCCGGTCTCTTGGTTCACGCTCGGCTGTTCGACGGGCCACTGCGTCGCGATCGCCTTTACCTCGGGCTCATTATAGCCGATCTGCTCCAGGTCGCGGAACGAGACCAGACGCATCGAATGGCAGCCCGCGCACACTTCCTTATAGACCTGGAACCCGCGCTGGAGCTGCGCGCGGTCCCATTTGCCGAACGCGCCGTCCGACGCGAAACTGGCCGGGCGCGGCTCAAGGTGGAACTCGTGACCCGCGGACTCGGGCGGCGGCGTCCGGATCGCGCCGATGACGGTCGAGACAAGCCCGATCACCAACACGGCGATGAAGCCGAGCCCGATCAGAAAAGCGATTTTACGAACCATCGGTATGCATCAATCCTGTTTGGCCGGCCGGGAAACCTGAAGCTGGACGCTCAAGCGGTCGCCGCCGTCTGGGCCGGGCTGGTGCCGCCATGGCGATTCAGCACGGCCTCGGTTATCGAGTTCGGGACGGGGCGCGGGCGCTCCAATCGCGAGACGATCGGCAGATAGACGAGGAAATAGCCGAAATACACGGCGGACGC
This sequence comes from uncultured Sphingomonas sp., assembly GCF_964237155.1. Lineage (GTDB taxonomy): Bacteria > Pseudomonadota > Alphaproteobacteria > Sphingomonadales > Sphingomonadaceae > Sphingomonas. The sequence continues at coordinate 2,931 of NZ_CAXSHH010000087.1, forward strand.
GAACTGCCCCAGGATCACGTTGCGTGGCGTCGCGTCGGCACCGCCCACATAGCCGAGCAGCAGAACCGATAGAAGCAACCCGATCAAGCCATAGCGTACGGCCGGGCGGAAGTTCGCGGAGCGCACCGGGCTGGTGTCGATCCAGGGGAGGAAGAACAGCAGCAGGATCGACCCGAACATCGCCAGCACGCCCCAAAGCTTGGCGGGCAGGATGAAGTCGACGGTGAACGATTTCAGGATCGCGTAGAAAGGCAGGAAATACCATTCGGGCACGATGTGCGCGGGCGTCGAGAGCGGGTTGGCCGGGATATAGTTGTCCGGATGGCCGAGCAGGTTGGGCGAGAAGAAGATCAACGCCGCGTAGATCAGCATGAATACGCCCACGCCAACGCCGTCCTTGGCGGTGTAATAGGGATGGAACGGCACGGTGTCCTGCGGCCCCTTGACCTCGACACCGGTCGGGTTGGACGACCCGGGGATGTGAAGCGCCCAGATCTTCAGGATCACGACACCCGCGATCACGAACGAAAGCAGATAGTGGAGCGAATAGAAGCGGTTGAGCGCGGAATTGTCCGGCGCGAACCCGCCCAGCAGCCATACGCGCAACGTCTCGCCGACGACGGGGATGGCCGAGAAGAAGCCGGTGATCACCTGCGCCCCCCAGAAGCTCATCTGGCCCCACGGCAGGACATAGCCCATGAAGGCGGTGGCCATAATCAGGAGGAAGATTACCACGCCGAGCAGCCAAACCATCTCACGCGGAGCCTTATACGAACCATAGTAAAGCCCGCGCGCGATGTGGATATAGATCACCGCCAGGAACATCGATGCGCCATTGGCGTGCGCGTAGCGCAGGAACCAGCCGGCGTTGACGTCGCGCATGATCCGCTCGACCGAGTCGAAGGCGATGCCGCCGTTCGCGGCGTAGTTCATGGCGAGCGTCACGCCCGTCACGATCTGGATGACCAGGGCCATGCCCGCGAGCACACCGAAGTTCCAGAAATAGTTGAGGTTGCGCGGCACGGGGTATCCGGCCCCGATCGCATTATACATCAAACGCGGAAGCGGAAGCTTCGCGTCGAAATACTTCATGATCGGCGCTTGCGGTTCGTACTGCTTGGCCCAGGGAAAACTCATTGTTCGCTACCTCAACCGACGGTCAGGACAGTGTCGGAATTAAAGACATACTCGGGGACCTGCAGGTTCGTGGGCGCGGGCCCCGAGCGGATCCGGCCGGCGGTGTCGTAGGCGGACCCGTGACACGGGCAAAAATAGCCGCCGAACGGCCCCTTGTTCTCGCCCTCGCCGGCACCGAGCGGCACACAACCCAGATGGGTGCAGACCCCCATGGTCACCAGCCAGTTCTTCTTGCCTTCCTTGGTCCGCTCGGCGAGCGTTTGCTTGTCGCGCAATCCGCCCAACGGCACCGCATCGGCGGCCGCGATCTCGGCCGGGGTCAGGTTGCGCACGAACAAGGGCTGCTTGCGGAACTGCGTCTTGATCGCCTGGCCGGGCGCGATCTTGGATATGTCGACCTCGGTCGAGGACTGCGCCAGCACGTCGGCGGCGGGGCTCATCTGGTTGATGAGCGGCAGTACGATCGCGACCGCGCCGACCCCCGCGAACGCCACGGCGGCGACATTGATGAAGTCGCGGCGGCGCGGGTCGGGCACGTCTTCCTTGTACGGCTCCGGCGACTTGCCGGGCGGGACGATTGGATGTTCGACGGTCGCCATTCGGTACAGCCCTTGAACTCTTTAACAGGTCTAGCCGAACCCGGATGGTCCCGCGCTGGTCGGGCCTTCTCCACCTGACGGAGCGGGACACCGGTCTGGCGCTCAGATAGCCCTGCGGGGATCGCTTTGCCAACTTCAATTTACCTGGACGGCACCCTGCGTTACCGCCGGACATGCGCATCGCCCTGTTCGAGCCTGATATCGCGGGAAATGTCGGTACGGTCCTGCGGCTGGGCGCTTGCTTGGGCGTCGGCGTCGACCTGATCGAGCCGATGGGTTTCCCATGGGGCGATCGGGCGTTCCGGCGGGCGGGGATGGATTACGCCGACATGGCCGAAGTCCGTCGGCACACGGACTGGGCGGCCTTCCGCGCAGCTACTTCGGGCAGGATCGTGCTGGCGACGACGCACGGCGCGGTGGGCGTCTGGGATGCGGCGTTCGCGGCCGACGACGTCCTGCTGCTCGGGTCGGAGGGGGGCGGCGTTCCGGACGATGTCCATGCCATTGCCGGTCTGCGCGTCGCGATCCCGATGCGGGCCGGGATGCGGTCGCTCAACGTCGCGGTAGCCGGGGCGATGATCGCGGGCGAAATGCTGCGCCAAGCGCACTCGACTTCGCGCATGAGCGGCGGATAGGGGATCGGGATGGCCGCCCTCCCCACCCCGATCGACGACCAGCAGGCCGCGGCGCGCGCCTGGTTCGAGGGACTGCGCGACCGCATCTGCGCCGAGTTCGAACTGATCGAGCGCGAAGCCGGGTCGGACGCGGGCTTCGACTATCTACCCTGGGACCGCGTCGACCCGTCGGGCGAACCGGGCGGCGGCGGCGTGCGCGGCGTCATGAAGGGCCGCGTGTTCGAAAAGGTCGGCGTCAATGTTTCCACGGTGGGCGGCATCCTCGAAGGCGAGTTCGGGCGCACCGTGCACGGCGCGGGCGACGACCCGCGATTTTTCGCGACGGGGATCAGCCTGGTCGCGCACATGGCCAATCCGCACGTGCCCGCCGTCCACATGAACACGCGGTTCCTGGTGACGACCAAACGCTGGTTCGGCGGCGGCGCGGACCTGAACCCGCCTTTGCCGATCGCGGACGACACGACGGACTTCCACGCCACCCTGAAAGCGGCGTGCGACCGGCACGATCCGCGCCATTACGACCGGTTCAAGGCGTGGGCGGACGAATATTTCTACATTCCGCACCGGCACGTCCACCGTGGGGTGGGCGGCGTGTTCTTCGACCATCTGGAGGGCGGCGAACCGGACTTCGCGTTTGCGCGCGACATCGGCGAGGCGTTCCTGGACGTCTATCCGCGGATCGTGCGGCGGCGGCTGGGAACGCCGTTCACCGATGCCGACGTCGCGGCGCAACGCGTATGGCGCGGCCGCTATGCCGAGTTCAACCTGGTATACGACCGGGGAACGCTGTTTGGGCTAAAGACGGGTGGCAACATCGACGCGATCCTGATGAGCCTGCCGCCGGTCGCGACTTGGGACTGACCGCCGTTCCCGCTGACCATGTCGCGACGGTGGTCACCACCCTGGAGATGCGCGAGCGACCGTCGCTACGCCCATTGCCGCCCTCGCCGCTCCGGCTGGAAGGGTGGCGATCACCCGAGCCCGCCAGGTACCGCACGTTGTTCCGGCGCGTGGGCGAGCCGTGGCTATGGTACTCGCGGCTGACGATGGACGACGCCGCGCTGCTGGCGATCGTCGGCGACGAGCGGGTCGAGGTGTTCGCGGCGGTCGACCGGGCGGGCGTCGAGGTGGGATTGTTGGAGATCGATCTACGGCGGAGCGGCGAGACGGAACTGTCGTATTTCGGCCTGGTGCCCGAACTGGCCGGACAGGGCCATGGGCGGTGGCTGATGGCGCGGGCGCTGGGGCTCGCCTGGCGCGCGGGGACGGAGCGGGTGTGGCTGCATACCTGCACGCTGGACCACCGCCACGCGCTCGGGTTCTATCGCGCGCAGGGCTTCGCGGCGACGGGACGGACGCTCGAGACGTTCCCCGATCCGCGCCTCGCGGGCATCCTGCCGCGTGAGGCCGCGCCGCACGTGCCGCTGCTAGCGGGAACCTAGCCGGCGATAGGCACAGACGGCGATCAGGACCTGCGCGATCGTCCCGAGCGTCGCGGCGGCGGCGAGACCGGTCGCGGCCGCCACGGCCGCGACCGCGCCGCGCCCGGCGACCGGAGCGAGCGCCGCGAAGGGCTGCGCGAGGAGGAGCGCCCCCAGCAGGCTCGTCGCCGCGAGCGCCATCATCGGCATACCCAGCCCGCGACTGAGCGCGAAGGACCGCCCCAGCGCCCCCAGTGCGCTCACCGGACGCTCGGCGACCAGGACGGGGCCGACCAGGAGCGTGCGGCCCATGACATAAAGGCCCGGCAGCACCCACAGATACAGCCCCGCTCCGGTCGGCAGCGCGATCAGGAGCATTGCGATCAGGTACCGAGGGAGCAGCGTGCCCGCCCGGGCGAGCGCGGCGCGGACATCGCGCGCCTCCCCGTCGAGATAGGCCGACTGGAGAGCGGCCGCGCCGAACAGGCCGAGTGCGTTGGCCAGCAGATGCCAGCCGCCATAGGCGCGCACCCAGCCCGTCAACCGCGCCGCGCGGGCGAGCGCGTCCGCCTCGCTCGACCCGGCGCCGGAGAGGAAGGCGACGGGGGCGCTCGGCACCAGCAGCGCGAGCGCGAAGGCGGGCAGGAACAGGAACGGCCCGGCGACGCGCAAAAGCCAGTCCCGGTCGCGCCGGAAAAGGCTCCAGGCGTCGGCGAGGACGGGCCGGATGGCGATGGACATCAAAGGGCGGTCATCAGGCCGGCGGCGGCGCGTCCCGAACCGTCCGGAGCCGATCTCGCGCGACCAGGCGCTCATGGAGCTGGGCCGTGAAGGCGTAGGCGAGGAGGCTGAACGCCGTCGCGACGACCGCGCCGACGACGGCGCCGATGAAGCGGGCCACGCCGGTGTTGTCCGCGCCCAACATCAGGCGGAACGGGATGAAGGTCACCCACTGCGCCGCGTTAGTCGCTACATAGAGAACGACGAAATAAAGCAGCAGCACGCCGACGAGCTTGAAGCCGAGCCCCCGAGTCAGGCGGAACGAACGCCCGATCGCGCGCAGGCCGAGCCGTTCGTTCAACACCACGGGCACCAGCGGCAGCAGGCGGGCGAGCAACCAGAGCAGCAGCGACGTCGCGAACAGGCCGTACAGGCCGACGAACAGCGACGCGCCGGCCCCGAGGGTCGGCATCGTTCCCGAGCCCATGGCGGCCATCTCCACCCCGGAACGGATTAGGATCACGAGCACGGGCAGGATCAGCAGGGTCAGCACGAGACCGAGGACGACCGAGGCGCCGAGCAGGGGAAGAAGACGCGCCGACGCCCGGCGACGCGCTTCGGCCGCTCCGACGGCGGGGTCGCCGGTGACCGCGGTGATCGCCAGCGCTCCCCAGAATGTCAGCGCGAGCAGCCCGAGCGTCAGCGCGAAGCGGAGCAGCGCCCCGGCCGCATACGGCCTGGGTGGCGCATCGCCCGCCGCGCCGCCGACATACAGCATCAGCCCAGCCTGGATCAGACCGGGCAGGAACAGCGACACCGCCGCCAGGGGCGCGAGCAGCCGTGCCCGACCGCGCACCGCATCGACGGCCGAGTCCCACACCGAACCGATCCCGATCTTCGCTTCCGCCACCAATGCGCTCCCCGGCCCTGTCGGCCGTCGTCGTCGCTAGCCGATGCCGCCGGGCTTCGCCAGCGGCACGGTTGCATGCGGGCGAGCCGCGGCGCACATCGCGCGCGTGACCGACATCCCCCCCGACATCGAATGGCGCGTCACGCCCGGGCTGACGGCGTACGCGGACGCGGTCGCCGAGATGGAGGCGCGCGCCGCCGCGGTCGCGAACGGCGAGGCGCGCGAGCTCGTCTGGCTGCTGGAGCATCCGCCCGTCTATACCGGCGGCACGAGCGCGGTCGACGCGGACCTGATCGACCCGCGCTTTCCCGTGGTCAGGACGGGGCGAGGCGGGCGGTACACCTATCACGGACCGGGACAGCGGATCGGCTATCTGGTGCTCGACCTCGGCGGGCGCGGGCGCGACGTGCGTCGGTTCGTCCATGCGTTGGAGACGTGGGTGATCGCGGCTCTCGCGCGCGCCGGCGTGGCCGCGTTCACCGTGCCGGGTCGGATCGGCATCTGGACGCTCGACGAAGGACGTGAGGCGAAGGTCGGCGCGATCGGGGTCCGCGTTCGGCGCTGGGTCACGCTCCACGGCTTTTCGGTCAACCTATCGCCCGACCTGTCGCATTTCGGCGGGATCGTGCCTTGCGGGATCGGCGATGCGGGGGTGACCAGTCTCGAGCGTCTCGGGAACCCGTGCGGCCGGAACGCGTTCGATCTGGACCTGGCGTTAACGTTTTCCGCGTTCCTCCAAACTCTTTCTTGCGTCCGGCAAATGGAGGCTTGAGGGTGGAACGCGTTCGGTTTAATGTCCACCTCGATTTGGGTGATAGCAACCTTGTGGTGCCGTCCAGATCATTATCACAAGGGAGCT
>NZ_CAXSHH010000088.1:0-8843 GCF_964237155.1 uncultured Sphingomonas sp.
AGCTCACCGTCCGCGAGGCGCTGCGCGACGCGATGGCCGAGGAGATGCGCCGCGACGACCGCGTGTTCGTGATCGGCGAGGAGGTCGCGCAATATCAGGGCGCGTACAAGGTGACACAGGGCTTGCTGGACGAGTTCGGCGAGGGGCGCGTGATCGATACGCCCATTACCGAATACGGTTTCGCCGGCGTCGGCACGGGCGCTGCGATGGGCGGCCTGCGCCCGATCGTCGAGTTCATGACGTTCAACTTCGCGCTCCAGGCGATCGACCACATCATCAACTCGGCGGCCAAGACCAACTACATGTCGGGCGGCCAGATGCGCTGCCCGATGGTGTTCCGCGGTCCCAACGGCGCGGCGACGCGGGTGGCCGCGCAGCACAGCCAGAATTTCGCGCCGTGGTACGCGAGCGTCCCCGGGCTGATCGTGATCGCGCCCTACGACGCGGCGGATGCGAAGGGGCTCCTCAAGGCGGCGATCCGGACCGAGGATCCGGTCGTGTTTCTCGAGAACGAGCTGCTCTACGGCCGCAGCTTCGACGTGCCGGTCGGCGATGACTACGTGCTCCCGATCGGCAAGGCGCGGATCGTGCGCGAGGGCACCGACGTCACGATCGTCAGCTATTCGATCGGCGTCGGCGTCTCGCTAGAGGCGGCGGAGACGCTGGCGGGCGAGGGCATCGAGGCGGAGGTGATCGACCTGCGCACGCTCCGCCCGCTCGACCGCGAGGCGGTGCTCAAATCGCTGGCCAAGACCAACCGCGTCGTCGTGGTCGAGGAGGGCTGGCCCACCTGCTCGATTGCGTCGGAGATCATGGCGATCTGCATGGAGGACGGCTTCGACGACCTAGACGCCCCCGTCACCCGCGTCTGCGACGAGGACGTGCCGCTGCCGTACGCCGCCAACCTGGAAAAGCTCGCGCTGATCGACAGCGCGAAAATCGTGAAGGCGGTGCACAAGGTGGCCAATCGTTAATGGCGCGTCACGCGCAGGTCGATATCGGCACGTTATCCGCGTTGGTGGGCATCGACGCCTGCAGCGCATCGCGGACAGGCATTGCCGCGACTTCGGTGAACGGGCCAAACTGCATTGGAATGACCTGGAGAATGGGCGAGTAGGTGTAGCGGAGTTCCACGAACATCGTCGCGCCATAGTCAGGCGCTTTGGCCAGCCGCGTGGCGGGACCCATGCCCGTCAGGTTTTGGGCACCCTGAAGGCCGTAGGTTGACGCATGGCTGGCGCCGCCCTTGCAGCGCTGCCAACTGATCTTGTAACGATCGGCCGTGTTCGGGTTGGCCATCGGCTCCAGGCTGGACAGGATGATCCGGCCGTTCGTCAGAACGCCAAGCTCACCAGACTGCAGCCCGGCACCGACGAATAGATCGTTGATCTCGCTTTCCGTCACGGTCTTGCCGGCGAGCACGCTGCCGGTTCCCATGCGTGCGCCGTGGTCGGCGACGTGGAGCGCGATCTGGCTGACCCGCATCTTCACCGTGATGAAGTTGGCGAGTTCGGCCCCGCCCAAGGTCAGCAGCAACAACAACGGAAACGTGTAGGCGAACTCAATCAGCGCCAGTCCCGATCGATCACGGAATACGTCGCGGACGATCCGGTCGAAAGGGCGACGACAGCTTACGTGAGTAATCATAGGCATCTGCCTTCCACCGGCGTCGCCGCGTACCTGCCTTGGTCGGCATAGGGTTGATTCTGCAGGATCGTACTGGCCGACAGACGGACCTGCTCGGCCACGCCGGGGACGAGACTGGCAAGGGGCAGCAGCCGATCATATCGTACGGCGACCGTGTATAGCACGGCGTCCTTCGCTCCGCCCTGGCCGGCGTCGCCGCCGTCGGCGTCGCGGGCGCCGTTGCCGTTGACATCCTCGAACAGCTCGTTGTGATTGCAGATCTTGTCATGGTCCGAATCGCTGAACTCCTCGGGCACTTTCGCGCCTGCCCTGGTGAACGTCCGATAGAACCGTCGGGTGATGATGATCGCCCCGGGCGTCCTCAGTTCGGCGTTCAGCTCCGCGACTTGTGCTTTCACCCTGTCGTCGATGACATCGCGTTGCGCCTGCGAACTGCCGGTTTCCAACGCGGTGTCTCGCGCCGCTTTCTGCAGAGCGCCCTGCAGCACCGTCCGCATGTACAGGGTATGCGTCATGTCCATCGCGCCGACCAGGAACAGGCATATGACGGGCGCGATGATGGCGAACTCAATCACGGTAACGCCGCGCCGGTCGAGTGCCAGCCGGCGCACCTGCTGCGGGATCGCGGCCGTCACCTCGTGAGCTTCAGCTGCGAGATGGTCGCCGCGATCTTGCGGAACGACGTCTTCAGGTCGTTGTTCGTTCGCGCCGGGAAATAGCGTGTGGAGTTGGACGCGCAGTTGGTCAGGCGCGTCGTGTCGCCCGCGGTTACGGCCGCACCGAAGCCGACCACCCATAGGGTCGTGGACGGCATCGTTTTCACCTTGGCGCAGATCGCGTTGAGTCGCGCGTGGTTCTGCGCGATCATGTCGTTGTTGCTGGGAATGAAACCTTTCCCGTTCTGGCGCCGGTCGTACCAGGGCAACCCGTGCGAGCTCCGGTTATAGTGCTGCGCCTGGACGTTGCCATCCGTCATGAACACGATGTGACGCTCGATTGCGCCACCCGAAGGCGTGGCGGCGTTAGTCGCCGCGAACAGACCGGTAGGCGACAGGAAGCGGGCACCCCAGATCAGGCCGATGTCGTAAAAGGTATTACCGCCCGCCTGCAACGTGTCGACATAGTTGCTGAAGCTGAGCTGACCGGACGGCGGCGTCTGCGGCCAGACCTGCAACGTCCGACTCTCGGCGGGGCAGTGATAGGAATTTGGCTGCTGCTGGTTCAAGTACGGCGCAGCCCCGAATTCGCTCGTCTCATCGCCTGCGGCGTAATTAATCGGCGTGGGAGGGGGGGTGACGTATACAGCTTTGCTGCTGCTTCCAGTACTATCCGTATAGGTGTTGTTGCCGTACACGTCCTTGTACCAATGATTCGGAAGAACGCCGCGCGCCCAGACAATACCTCGTAGAGATGGTCCCCATTTGCTGCCGGTCGGGCCGGTGAAGGCGTCGGCGGGAACGCTCCAGTCTTCGGTGGTAGGTGCCATGTCAACGTCGAGGTCCCAGTGACCGCTTGTGATGGAAGTGAACGGCCAGGCAACCGCCGTCTTACGCTCCTCGATGCAGCCGTCCCACGCGATGACCTTGTCCGACGCGCGCTTGGTGCCGCTGTCAACGTTGCCGATCGGCAATGTGATACTGGCGTTATAACCGCCAGTGCCGGTGTTTTTCAGGCCGCTGACATTGACCTCGACCGGCATGTAGTTCCACCCGTCGAACACCGTCTGGACGGTCGTCGTGGTGACCTGCGTGTAGTTTCGGCGCACCCCGTCCGTAGCGGATCGGGACTGGCGCTTGCAGCCGTTCGTAGTGTTCGTCCAGCTCGAATACCTGTACTCGACCCGTGTCTGGTCCAGCGTCCTGTACCAGGTTCTGGTATTCGTAGTCGTGTTGCCGGACGTCGAGGTCGAGGTCTGCTCGTTCTGATTGCGGCTCTCGGCGCCGTCTATGGTGCCGTTCGCCGGGACGGAATTGCGACACCTCTGCTCCGTGCTGGTCGTCGTGTTCGACATATCACTCCATGACGAGAAGCTGCCGGTCGACAGGGTCTGAGACGTGAAGGTCGCGTTGCCCGTGTTGGTCGTCGTCTCCGGCCGGGTGTTTTCGGTTCGCGACTGATATGTCCAGTAGTCCGCCAGCGCGCTGTGCGGCAGCAGCTTGCCGACGTTGACCATGCTCCCGTAATTGACGAAGCCGAAGCGGATTTGCACCCCGGGCGCGGTGCCGCCCGAGGGTGTGAAGCCGCAATCCTCCGGCGTGTTGACCAGCGCCACCACTTCGTAGAAGCATTTGGTCGCGGCGCGAAGCGCGACGACGCGCGAGGTCGGACCGCTTGCGACTTCCACGTCGTCCGCGTCGCGCGCCATCGAGCCCGATAGGTCGAGCACGAACATGATATCCGTGTTCGGCAGCTTCAGCTGAGCGGAGCACGTCACCTCCAAAGTCTTGCTCGTAAGGCCTAAGATGCGCATGATCGTCATCGGCACCACTGCGGAGGCGGTCCCGGTCACGGTGCCCCCACTTTCGGCGAAGGAGCGCGTCCGCGTCCCCGTTCCATAGTCGCCTTGCCCGAAGTTCGAGTCGAAGAATCGGTTGGCGGCCGCGTCGGCGGCGTTGCCGTTCGCTTCCCATGTACCCGCGGCCATCACCTTCCGCCCGCCCAGCGCGCCGGCGTCGCATGCCTGTTGCAGCCGTGTCTTGGTGAGGTACATGCGCCCCATGTCGACGCCACCGCCCACCAGCCCGGCGAGCGGAAAGATGGCGGCGGCCATCAGCGGCAGCGTTGCCGCGCGTCGGTCCCGCAGCAGCCCTACCAGAAACGAATGTGGCTGTTGTCGCATGTGTCCGACGCTCCGCTGGTCCCGCATGTCGAGAACCGACCTCAGATCGTCCTACGGCCGGGCTGCTTCAGGGGAGCTAAAGGATGATGGTGAACGAAGAGGAAAGACCCGATCGCGCCCTCGCGGTCTCATACGCCCCCTCGCGCGCACGCGCCGGATTGCGCGCTCTGCTCGCGCTGGACGATGCGCTTGGTCGCGTGTCGCGCAACGTGCGTGAGCCGATGGTGGGGCGGCTGCGCTATGCTTGGTGGTTCGAGGCGCTGGAGCGGCTCGACGGCGCGCCGCCGCCCGCCGAGCCGGTGCTGCGCGCGCTGGCGGCCGACGTGTTGCCGCACGGGGTGACGGGTGCGGCGCTCGCCGGGATGATCGACGCGTGGGAGGTGATCGGCGACGACGGACCGATCGACGGGGCGACGCTGGCTGCTTTCGCCGATAAGCGGGGCGGGGCCTTGTTCCAGGCGATGGCCCGGGTCTGTGGCGCGGACGACCGACAAGCGCGACTGGCGGGCGAAGGGTGGGCGTTGGTCGATCTGGCGTCAGGCCTGTCGGACCCGGCGATGGCGGCGAAGGCGCGCGCGATGGCGGGCGAGCGGTTGCGAGCGACGATGGGCCGCAGGTGGTCGCGCCGGGGACGGGCATTGGGGGCGCTGGCGCTGATCGCCCGATTCGAGCTGGAAGGGCGCAGCCCGGCCGGGCGGGTCGGGCGATTGCTGATGCACAGGCTGACCGGACGTTAACGGTTACGGGTCGATAGGCCTCGTCAGTGAACGAAGGTGGGGATGGTGGGCGTGATGTGGCGATATCTGGCGGGTGCCGCGGCGGCGTTGGCGATGGGCGGGGCGGGGATGCTGGCGTTCGGCGGCGCGGTGCGACCCGGCCCGGTGTTGCCCGAGCGCACGGCGCAGGGCGCGATCGCCCAAGAAGCGGTGGACGCTCCGACCCGGCTGCCGGAAGCGACGGCCGAAACCCGAGAGGAGAAGCGGTTCGGGCGCTACGACAAGGACGAGGACGGGGCGATCACGCGCGAGGAGTATCTCGCCAACCGCCGCAAGGCCTATGTGCGGCTCGACGGCAATGGGGACGGGCGGCTATCGTTCGACGAATGGGCGGCCAAGACAACGACCAAGTTCGCGGGCGCGGACCGCGACAGGTCGGGCGCGATGAACGCGGCCGAGTTCGCGACCACCGCCGTTAAGCGGCGACCGGCTCCAAGGCGGGCGAACTGTCCGCCTCCGCCGGCGGAGGAGGGTTGATCCACCCGTCCAGCGCCGCGCGGGCGCGGTCGGTGTACATCCGCTTGCGGTCGCCCTTCTTCGAGCGGCCGAGGATCGGCGGGAACAGCCCGAAATTGACGTTCATCGGCTGGTACGTTTCGGCCACGGCCGCGCCGGTGATGTGGTTCAGGAGCGCGCCCAACGCGGTCTCGACGGGGGGCGATGCAGTCGTCTCGCCGCGCAGCTCGGCGGCGGCGAACCGGCCCGCCAGCAAGCCGATCGCGGCGCTCTCGATATAGCCCTCGCATCCGGTGATCTGCCCGGCGAAGCGGATGTTCGGCCGGCTTTTCAGGCGCAAGCCGCCATCCAGCAACTCGGGCGAGCGAATAAAGGTGTTGCGGTGTAAGCCGCCCAGCCGCGCGAACTCGGCATTCCGCAGTCCGGGGATCGTCCGGAACAGTCGCACCTGGTCGGCATGCTTGAGCTTGGTCTGGAAGCCGACAATGTTCCACAGCGTCGCCGACGCGTTATCCTGGCGAAGCTGGACCACGGCATGCGGCCAGCGGCCTGTCCTCGGATCGTCCAGGCCGACGGGCTTCATCGGACCGTAGCGGAGCGTGTCGAGCCCGCGTTCGGCCATGACCTCGATCGGCATGCAACCCTCGAAATAGGGCGTGTCCTTTTCCCAATCCTTGAACGGCGTCTTCTCGCCCTCGATCAGCCCGGTGTGGAAGGCGAGGTACTGTTCCTTGGTCATCGGGCAGTTGATGTAGTCCTTGTCGCCCTTGTCCCAGCGCGAGGCGAACCAGGCGACGTCGAGATCGATCGAGTCGCGGTGGACGATGGGCGCCAGCGCGTCGAAGAAGGCGAGCGCGTCGCGGCCGGTCGCCGCTCCAATGCCGTCCGCCAGCGTCGGGGCGGTCAGCGGGCCGGTAGCGACAATCGCGGGACCGTCCGGCAGCGCGTCGACCCGCTCGCGCACCAGCGTGACGTTCGGGTGCGCCTTCAGCGCGGCGGTGACGCCCGCCGAATAGCCATCGCGGTCGACCGCGAGCGCCGAGCCGGCGGGGACGCGGTGCTTGTCCGCCTCGCGCAGGATCAGCGAGCCGAGCATCCGCATCTCCTGGTGGAGCAGTCCTACCGCGTTCGCCTCCGCGTCGTCGGAGCGGAACGAGTTGGAGCAGACGAGCTCAGCCAGATCGTCGGTGCGGTGCGCCGCCGTGCTCTCGCCCGACCCGCGCATTTCGGACAGGCGGACGCGGAAACCGGCTTCGGCGAGCTGCCATGCGGCCTCGGACCCGGCGAGGCCGCCGCCGATGACGTGGATGTCGTGGGTCATCCCGCCACCGGAAGCAACACGCGCCCGTCGGCGTCGCGGCGGAGCGGGCCGTACGACACCGCCGTCTCCAGCAGCATCGGCGCGTATAGATGCGGGAACGACGCCCCGCCGCGCGACGGCTCCCACCGCACCTGGTCGCCGTGCGCGTCGAGGTCGACCGCTACGACGTGCAGCTCTTCCTGCCCGGCATAGTGCCTGGCGACCGTCTCGGTCAGCTGATCGGCGGTGGACAGGTGAATGTAGCCATCGGCGCGGTCGACGGCCGATCCGTCGAACCGACCGTCGCGCTCCAGCGTGGCCATCTCAACCGCGAGCAGGACCTTGTAGGCGACCGTCGCCGTCACTCGGACGAGCCCCCAGCCGGGTTGTCGCGCCCGTCGACGTTCTCCGTGATCGTTCCGATGCCGGTGCCGTCATCAAGCCGAAGCTGCGCGTCGGGATCGACCGGCGTTCCTAAGTCGGCGCGCTCGACCGCGACCACCGCCTCCGCGTCATTCTCGGGATCGTCGGCTTCGTCGATGCGCGCTGCGGAGACGACGTGCTCGTTCGGCGCGACATCGAACAGGCGGACGCCCTGGCTGGAGCGGCCGGTGACGCGCGTGTCGCCGACCGACATGCGGATCAGCTTGGCCTGATCGGTGACGAGCATCAGCTGCTCGCCCGAATGCGCGGGGAAGCTAGACACGACCGACCCGTTGCGGTCGGAGGTGACGACGTTGGTAATCCCCTGACCACCCCGCCCCGACCGGCGATACTCGAACGCGGAGGTACGCTTGCCGTAGCCCTTGGCGGTGACCGTAAGGATGAACTCCTCCGCCGCCTCGAACTCGGCCATGCGCTCGGGCGGGAGCGTGTGGATGCGCTCGCCCTCCTTCCAGGGCGCGGCGCGCAGATAGGCGTCGCGCTCGTCGGTGGTAGCGGGGAAGCCGTGCAGGATCGACAGCGAGATCACTTCATCGCCCGCGCTTAGCGACACGCCGCGCACGCCGGTCGCGGTGCGGCTCTGGAACTCGCGCACATCGGTCGCGGCGAAGCGGATCGCACGGCCCGCCTTGGTCGCGAGCAGTACGTCGTCCTCCTCCGAGAGGATCGCCACGCCAATCAACCGGTCATCGCTGCCCTCGTCGAAGCGCATCGCCAGCTTGCCGTTGGTAGGTACGTTCGCGAACGCGTCCATCGAGTTGCGGCGGACGGTGCCGCCCGCGGTCGCGAACATGACGTGCAGGTCGCCCCACTTGCCCTCGTCCTCGGGCAGCGGAAGGACGGTCGAGATCGTCTCGCCGTCGGCCAGCGGCAGCAGGTTGATCATCGGCCGCCCGCGCGTGGCAGGCCCGCCCTCGGGCAGGCGCCAAACCTTCTTGCGGTAAACCTTGCCGTGGGTGGAAAAGAACAGGACGGGCGTGTGCGTCGAGGTCACGAACAGGCTGGTGACCGCGTCCTCGTCCTTGGTCGCCATGCCCGCACGGCCCTTGCCGCCGCGTTTCTGCGCGCGGAAGGTCTCGAGCGGGGTGCGCTTGATGTAGCCCTGGACGGTCACGGTGACGACCATGTCCTCACGCTCGATCAGGTCCTCGTCGTCGATGCCATCGGCGGCGCTCGCGATCTCGGTCTTGCGCGGGGTAGCGAACTCGGTGCGGATCGCGGCCAGCTCCTCGCGCATCACGGCATACAGCTTGGTCCGGTCGGCGAGGATCGCGAGCAGTTCGGCGATCGAGCCCGCAAGCGTCTCGAGCTCGGCCCCGATCTCGTCGCGGCCGAGCGCGGTGAGGCGGTGGAGGCGCAGGTCGAGGATCGCGCGGACCTG
>NZ_CAXSHH010000089.1:0-8588 GCF_964237155.1 uncultured Sphingomonas sp.
ATCCCCAGCTCACGCGCAACATCCGTCTGCTGACGCCCGCTCGTCTCCCAATGCGACCATCGGCGTTCCGATATTGAATCAGGTAGGAGATGGTGCCGCTAGATTTCAGTCGGAGGCCAAACCCACGTAGCTCGCTATTCCAGAGGACGACGTCCTGGTCAGGTGCTGGCTTGAGCGTGTCGACGAACCGTTTGGTGAGCTTGACCATCACCGCCTCCTCTGCTTACCCGACTGGAGCTTACCAGTTAGGTAAGCATAGGGTAAGCAGAATGTGTCCAACTCAGGCGAATTGAAGGGGGCTTTAGAGTAGGCTGAAGCTGCCTGAATCACAGGGCACCCTAATGGTTTGGGTGTTAAACGCCCGTGGCGCGGGCTGACTAGCAACGGGTCTGGAGAAAGTTGCCAAGGTTGGGGTCGAGGGTTCGAATTCCTTCGCCCGCTCCAGCACGATCCTCCAGTATGCTCAGATACACTGTGCCTTGATCGCGCGGCTGGTTGACCAACGCAGAATATGCCGGTTGCGGGGCTGGGTAAGGTTGGACTCGGTACTGAACGCGTCTTCTAGAGCCGTTTGCGATCACACCGCATCATATCCGGCATGTCTGAAGTAGTTTGTGCATTGGTGCGGTGGGAAGTCGTCGAGGAGCGAGCCGATGCGGTTCCACAGGCCTTCGCGGGTACGTTCACCAGCCTTTCGCAGCAGGTGCTTGAGCTTGGCGAAGACCATTTCGATGGGGTTCAGATCGGGGCTGTAAGGCGGCAGGAAGAGCAGCGTTGCGCCGCACGCCTCGACCAGCGCCGCCGCTTCCGCGCCTTTATGGCTGGACAGGTTGTCGAGGATCACGACGTCGCCTGGGTTGAGTTCGGGGACGAGATACTGGCGGACATACTGGGTGAAGATCGCGCGGTTCATCGGCTCATCGACGACGAAGGGGGCGACGGTCCCATCGGTGGCGAGTCCTGCGAGGAAGGTTGTGATCTTCCAGTGCCCAGCCGGGGCATATCCGCGGACCCGCTTCCCGCGCGGCCCGCGCCCGTAGCGCCGTGCCATGTTGGTGGTGACGCTGGTCTCGTCGAGGAAGATCAGCCGCTTGGCGCTAAGGACGGGCTGCATCGCCCGCCATGCTGCGCGCCGCGCGACCACGTCAGGCCGGAGCTGCTCGGTCGCGTAGACGCTTTTTTTTGAAGCTGATCCCGTTGCCCGTGAAGAACCGGCTCAGCATCCCCGCATCCGCCTTGACCCCGTGCGCCGCCAGCAGTCGTTCGGCGATCGCGAGCAGCGTCAGGTCCGGTTCCGCCTCGATCAGCGCCAAGAGCCAGGTCCGATGCCCCGACAAGCGAGAGCGCCGGTCGCCGCCCTGCGACAGCGCACCGCGCCGACCTTGCCGCAGCGCCTGAAGCCACCGCACCGCTGCCGCATCGCTGATCCGATAGCGTCGCGCCGCCTCGCGCCGTGACAAACCTTCATCCTCAACGGCAGCGATCACACGGTCCCGTAAGTCCTGAGAATATGCTCTGGTCATTCATGCCGACCTCCCAACAACCAGCAGGTTGAATCAGAACTCCAACGCCTTGGGAATCCCTAATGACTCCGTCAGATCACAAACGGCTCTAATCTGTTGAACCAACCGGCCTTTTAGGCATCGTGGACAAAGGGCAGCCATAGCTTGACTGAGGCGAGCGCCACGAAGCCGAGGTATGACTCTGCGGTTTTGTCGTAACGGGTGGCGACGCGCCGCCAGTTCTTGAGCTTATTGAACAGACGCTCGATCAGGTTGCGCCAACGGTACTTCTTGCGGTCGTGCGGGATCGAGGTCCGGCGGTTGCGCTTGGCGGGCATGACCGCTTCGACATCGGCGTGTGCGAGCGTGTCGCGGATGGCGTCGGCGTCGTAGCCCTTGTCGGCGAGCAGCGCCTCGACCCGCTCGGCCAGCCTCCGGAACAGCGGCCCGAAGCCCTGTACGTCATGCGCCTGGCCCGGCGTCAGGACAAAGCAGAGCGGCCGGCCCTGTCCGTCACACCGCGCGTGGAGCTTTGTGGTGAAGCCACCCCGCGACCAGCCAAGCCCCTGGGCGGCCTGATCCCCTTTTTTAGCCCGACCGCGCAGTGATGCGCCCGGACCACCGTGCTGTCGATCATGTCGGCACTGGTGTCGCGCTCGACCGCCTCGGCAAAGCTCTCCAACATGGCGTCGAACACGCCGGTCGAGACCCAGCGCCGATAGCGCCGGAACACGCTGTTCCACTTGCCGTGCTCATCCGGCAGATGCCGCCATTGCGCCCCGGTCCGCGCCATCCAGACCATGCCCTCGAAGTAGCGCCGGTTGTCGCCCGCAGGCCGGCAACCCCGGCCACGCTCGGCTGGCAGCAACGGCCCGATCAGCGCCCACTCGTCATCCGACACCCCAATCCGCTCGCCCAACGCCGCCTCCAAAAGACAGCCTTGAATCAACCCCGAAATCGAAGATCAAGCTTTGTCCACGATGCCTAGATCGACTTGCTGCGACCAGCCACAATTATGCGGTGGACACCACCTTGTCGCGGAGCATCGACAAGGCCTGCATCAGATCGCCATGTGCCGCGTCGGCATCTGCGCCGACGCTCTACGTACGGTCTTGGACGTGCCAATCATCATTTTGCGCTTGGAGAGATCGATAGACCGGCATGGCGAATTGGTGGAGAGCGGAATAGCTGCTTCGGAGCGCCGACTTGCATAACCGGCCCTTCGTTCAGCCTGGGGTACCCGACCCGCGGCGCCGCCGTCCGATCTCGTGGTTCAAAGCGCTCCACCCCGCCTCTAGAAGCTGTTCAACCCGCTGTCGGAACACCTCCTGTGGCGCAACTCCGCAGACGGTCCGATCTGCTCAAATCACGTTTCGGGGATGCGGCACCGTTCTCGCGTAATCACTCGGCGACCCTGTTCTCATGAACTCATCTGCTTGACGATCTGCATCGCCGGGACGTCGCGGGCTTTGTGCGGGCGACGGCCATCATGGAGAAGGGAGGCGACCGTCGCGTACGTCCGGCCTTTCCCGGATCGCGCACGCCGGTGCCGATCCTCGCGGCGGGGATGCGGCGGGCGAGCCGTCGGATGATCGCGCGTCCGAGGTGGCCGGTGGCTTCGGTAACGACGATCATGGGCGGCTCCTGTTATACGAGGTGCGACCGCGCTTTCGCCCTGGCCGGCTCCGTGTCGATTCACGCCGTCCGACTCGGCGATCTGGACCGGCCAGACGGACGCGTCTAGGACGGGCGAGCGAGTTCGAGGAGACAGGGCGTTGTTGAAGCTGGCAAGGGGGCGGGGGGCGCTCGCCTCCGTGCTCCGAACCGTCCGGATCGAGCAGGAGGCGGTGGCGGCGTTGGGGGCGGCGCTGGAGCATTCGGAGTTGCGGGACGCCTTCGAGGCGGCGGTGGCGGCGATCGTCCGGCGGTCGGGGCGCGTGATCGTGACAGGCATGGGCAAGAGCGGCCTGATCGCGCGCAAGATCGCCGCCACGATGACCTCCACCGGCACGCCGTCGCTGTTCCTCCACCCAGCCGACGCAAGCCACGGCGATCTGGGGATGGTCGCGCCCGGCGACGTCGTGCTGGCGCTCACCTGGTCGGGCGAGACGGCGGAGCTCGGCGACATCATCAATCACTGCGTCCGGTTCGGCAACACGCTGATCGTCGTGACATCGGTCGGGGACAGCAGCGCGGGCCGCGCGGCCGACATCCGCCTGGAGCTGCCCGCCGTGGTCGAGGCCTGCCCCAACCAGCTCGCCCCCACCTCGTCGACCACCGTCCAGGTCGTGTTCGGCGACGCGCTGGCGATCGCGCTCGTCGAGCGGCGCGAGTTCACCGCGTCCGATTTCCTGGTCCTCCACCCGGGCGGGCGGCTGGGCGCCAGGCTCGCGGTGGTGGACCAGCTGATGGGCCGCGGCGACGCCATGCCCGTGGTCGGCGCGACCGCGACGATCACCGACGCCGCCATCGAGATGAGCCGCAAGCGGTACGGCGCCACCGCGGTGGTGGACGCGCAGGGCACCCTGATCGGGGCGTTCACCGACGGCGACCTGCGCCGCTGCTTCGCGACGGGTGCGCTGGGCGACCGGATCGACGCGCATATGAGCCCGACGCCGTTGTCCGTGCCGCCCGGCACGCTGACCGCCGAAGCGCTCCGGATCATGAACGAGAACGCGGTGTCCGTGCTGTTCGTGTGCGAGGAGGGGCGGCTGGCGGGCGCGATCCACCTGCACGACGTGCTGCGGATCGGCGTGGGCTGAGCGCCCGCGCGGTGGAGCGCGACCTCCTCGTCGTCCCGGCGCGCTGGGGGTCGACGCGGCTGCCGGGCAAGCCGCTGCTCGCCGTCGCCGGCCGGACGCTGCTGTCGCGCGTGGTCGAGGTGGCCAGACGCGGCGCTGCGCTGGCGGGGGGTGCCCGGTTGCTCGTCGCGACGGACGACGAGCGCGTCGCGGCGCACGCGCGCGCGCTGGGCGTTGAGGTCGCGGTGACCTCCCCCGCCATCACCACCGGATCGGGCCGGGCGCTGGCGGCCGTCCGCGCCGCCGCGCCGCACGCCGAACGGCTGGTGAACCTGCAGGGCGACGCCCCGTTCACGCCGCCAGCGACGGTGGCGGCCTTGCTGGCGGCGATCCGGGCGGGCGCGGGAACGGAGGCGGAAATGGAGGCGGGCGCGGTCGCGACGCCCGTCGTCCGGCTCGGCTGGGACGAGCTGGACGCACTGCGCGCGCACAAGCGCGCCGCCCCCTTCAGCGGCACGACCTGCATCGTCGGACCGGACCGCCGCGCGCTCTGGTTCTCCAAGCAGGTGCTGCCCGCGATCCGCGACGAGGAGGCGTTGCGCGCGCTGGGCGGGCCGTCGCCCGTTCACCAGCATGTCGGCCTGTACGCCTACCGCGTCGACGCGCTCGCGCGGTTCGAGGCCGCGCCATCGTCGTTCCACGAGCGGCTGGAAGGATTGGAGCAGCTGCGCTTCCTGGAGCTTGGCATGACAATCCGCGCGGTTCCCGTCGCGGCGTCGATCTTCCCCGCGACCGGGATCGACACGCCCGCCGACGTCGCCCGCGCCGAGGCGCTGATCGCCACGCACGGCGATCCCTTCGACGCATGACGATCGTGCTAGTCGTCCGCCACGGCGACACGTTCGCGCCCGGCGAGCCGGTGCGGCGGATCGGCGCACGCAGCGACCCGCCGCTGACGGCCGAGGGCCGCGCGCAGGCCGGTCGGCTCCGCGCGCGCCTCGCCGCCGGGGAGACGACGTTCGACGAGGCGTGGACGTCGCCGCTCCGCCGCACGCGCGAGACCGCCGCCGCGCTGGTCGCGGACATCGATCCGGTGCCTCGGACGGCGTCGTGGCTGGCCGAGATCGATCACGGCCGCGACGAGGATCGGCCGGAGGTCGAGGTCGTCGCCCGGATCGGCGCGGGGACGCTCGCCGCCTGGGACCGGGACGCCGTTCCGCCGCCCGGTTGGGTGGTGGACGGCCCCGCGCGGCTGGCCGCCTGGCGCGGCTTCCTCGCGCGGCGGAGCGCGGCGGAGGGAACCGCGCTGATGGTGACCAGCAACGGCGCGGCGCGCTTCGCGCTGCTCGCCACGGCCGAGCTCGCGGCCGACGCGCGGGCGCTGCCGTCGTTCAAGCTGCGCACGGGGGCGTGCGGACGGCTGGTGTTCGCGGGCGGCGCGTGGCGGATCGACGGGTGGGACGAGCGGCCCTGACCCTTTCCCGCTTGCACCGGTAAGCCCGCTACCGGATAGCCAGGCGCATGAGACCGGCGCAAATCCTGCTTCTGCCCTGGTGGATCGCGTCGGTCGCGACGGGGGCCAAGTCGTTCGGCGACAATCCGGTGATCGGCTCCCCGCGGCTCAACCGCTGGGGGCTGCACGGCGCGCGTGTCCGGCTCGCCGCGGCGATGGCCGCCCGCCGCCGTGCCCGCCTGCGCGCCCTGGTCGGTTCAGCCGACGCCGAAGCGTTCGACCGCGACGGGTTCGTGCTGAAGCGGGATTTCCTGCCGCCCGCCGCCTTTGCGGCCTTGCGCGAGCAGGCGCTGGGCTTCGTCGGCCCCGCGCGCGAGATGCGGCAGGGCGACACGGTCACCCGGCGCATCGCGCTAGATCCCGCCGCGCTCCGGGCGATGCCCGCGGCGCGAGCGCTGCTCGCCGAGCCGCGCTGGCGCGGGCTGATCCGGTATGCCGGCAGCCATGACGCCGAGCCCGTCACCTACATCCAGACGATACTGTCGCAGGTGACGGATGACGCGCCCGATCCGCAGACCGCCCTCCACGCCGACACGTTCCACGCCACGGTCAAGGCGTGGCTGTTCTTGACCGACGTCGCAGCCGACGGGGGTCCGTTCGTCTATGTGCCCGGATCGCACCGGATGACCGGGCGGCGGATCGCCTGGGAGCGGGCGCGGAGCCTGGGCATCGGCGGCGGACCCGACCGTCTGTCCTCGCGCGGGTCGCTCAGGATCGCGGAGGACGAGTTGCGCGCGCTCGGGTTGCCGCCGCCGCGCGCCTTCGCCGTCTCCGCCAACACGCTGGTGGTCGCCGACACGTCAGGCTTTCACGCGCGCGGGCGATCGGCGCGGCCTGCGACGCGAATCGAGATCTGGGCGTACGGCCGCCGCAACCCGTTTCTGCCCTGGACGGGGTTCGACCTATTCGGCGTCGGCCCGATCGGCCCGCGCCGCGCACCGCTGATGTGGGGGTTGCGCGACCGTTTCCGGTGCTTGGTCGGGCAGCCTTGGCGCGATGTGGGTCCGAAGCGGCCCGGCGCGCCCGCCGACCCCTCGTGAACCGCCGTCCGCCGCCGCTGCTGCGGTCGCCGCCTTTCCCCTGGCTTTCCGAGGTTGCGGCGGCGGTGAGCGCGCCCGGGCCCGAGGCGGCGTCCGGCCCCGCCGTCGATCCGGGCAAACTGTTCGCGCTCGTCCGCGCGGCGCGCGTCGGCGGCGCGTTCTGGCGCGTGCCCGCCGGCCCCGCCCCGGCGCGCTCGGCGGTGTTCGCCCCCAGGGACGCCGACCAGCGCCGCGCGATGCTCGCCGAGGAGTCCGGTCGCGAACCGCGCGGACTGGATGGCGGGCCGCCCGACCCCGGCCCCGTCGCCCGCCCGGCGGATCCCTGGTCGCTGCTGGAGGGCGACGTGGTCGTCCTTGCGGACGCCGATCACGAAATCGCGGCGCTGGCGACGATCGCTGGCGCGCCCGTGCGGCTATTTGGCGAGGGTCGGTTCGGGCGGGGCGGACGGGTCGACGTCGCCGCCGTGGTCCGCGCGCTCGTCGGTGACGTCGCCTACCGCGACCCGTTCACGGGCACCGCCGCCACGATCGAGGAGGCGGTCGCGGTCCTCGCCGACTGGCGCGCGTCCATCCGGGACAATCATCGGATCGCGGCGATGGTCGGGATCGCGCGCTGGAAGCGGCGGGAGGTCGCCCGCATGACTTGGGCGCCGCGCGACCGGCCGCTGCGCTTCCACGCCGACGCTGCGCGCGCGGTGGACGCGGCGCGCGGCGCGGGCGCGGTTGCCGTCTGGCCGTCGCGCGAGCCCGCGGCTCTGCGCGCGCGCGCGCGCGCCGCGGGCGTTGCGGTGACGACCGTCGAGGACGGCTTCATCCGCTCGGTCGGGTTGGGAAGCGGCCTGCACCCCCCTTACTCGCTGGCGGTGGACGAAAGCGGCGTCCATTACGATCCCGGCCTCGCGAGCGACTTGGAGCGCCTGCTCGAGACGACCGACCCGACGCCCGCGCTGCTCGCGCGCGCCGCCGCGCTGCGCCGAGCGATCGTCGCGGGAGGCGTGGCCAAATATGGCGGGGGCGCGCGCGCGCCGCTGCCGCCCCGACTCGGCGACCGGCGGCTGGTGCTGGTGCCGGGACAGGTGGGGGACGACCTGTCCGTCCGGCTCGGCGGCGTGGGGGTGGACGGCAACCTCGACCTCCTCGCCCGCGCGCGCGCGCGCGAGCCGGACGCCGAGATCTGGTACCGGCCGCACCCCGACGTCGATGCCGGGCACCGACGGGGGGCGGTATCCGACTCGGCGGCGCTCGGGTACGCCGACCGGGTCGTCCGGGGGCAGGGGATGCCCGACCTGCTCGCCCAGGTGGACGGCGTCCATGTGCTGACCTCGCTGACTGGGTTCGAGGCGTTGCTGCGCGGCCGCGACGTGACGACGCACGGCCTGCCCTTCTTCGCGGGCTGGGGACTGACGCGCGATTTGGGAGCGGCACCGCCCAGGCGTACGCGCCGGCTGTCGCTCGATGCGCTGGTGGCGGGGACGCTGATCCGCTACCCGCGCTACCTGGATCCGGTGACCGGACTGCCCTGCTCCGTCGAACGCCTGGTCGACCGCGTCCGCGCGGCGCCGGTTCCCGGCTGGTCGCTGGCGACCTGGTTGCGCGCGGCGCAGGGTCGCGCCGTCGGCGCGATCGCCGCGCGCAGGCTCGCGCGCGGATAGCCGCGTGGGCATCGTCGGCATCCTCATGGCCGCCCTCCTCGCCTGCGGCCTGGCCGCGGGCGCCGCGCTCGCCGCGATCGGCCCCGTCGCGCCGGTCGCGGCCGGGTTGCTGCGCGGCGCGGCGCTCGGCGGGGCGCTGG
>NZ_CAXSHH010000090.1:0-8327 GCF_964237155.1 uncultured Sphingomonas sp.
TCCAGGGCTCCTGCGGAGCCTATCAGAGGTGTCCGCCACACCGAGGGAAGATCAGATAGGATCCGCCGCGAGTCCTGAGAGCCACGAGCCGTTCACGTCTCCGCCGATTGCCGGTGGGTGGTTGGAGACCTCATGCTGCGTCGCGCCCGTCGAACGCCTGCCGCGCAGCCTCCACCATATCGAGATGCTCCGTCGTCCAGGCGTAGAGCGTCTTGAAAGGGTCTTGAAGTGATCGCCCGAGCGGCGTGATCGAATACTCGACCGCCACCGGCGACGCGGGGATCACCCGCCGCGATAGCAGGCCGTTTCGCTCCAGGCGGCGCAGGCACTGCGTCAGCGCCTTCTGCGTCACGCCCTCCAGATGACGCCTGATCGCGTTGAACCGCATTGGCCCGCCATCGAGGACGGTCAGCACCATCATCGACCATTTGTCCGCGATCTGGTCGAACAGCAGCCGGCTTGGGCAATCGACCGCGAAGTGCCGGCACTGGGTCATGAGTTTCCTCCCGGCATAGCTGGTCGATCCGTGGTGCTCTATTGAACCCAGGTTTCCGATATATACCTAAGGTGCCGAATAACAAGAAAGACACCTATGCCCGCGTCCGTCGATACCCTGTTCCGTCCGTTCCGCGTGCGCTCGATGGAGCTGTCCAACCGCATCGTCATGGCACCGATGACGCGTACCTTCGCGCCCGGCGGCATTCCGGGCGAGGCCAACGCCGCCTACTACCGGCGTCGCGCCGAGGGCGGGGTTGGGCTGATCCTGTCGGAAGGAACCGTCATCGACCGGCCGTCATCGCGCAACCATCCCGGCATTCCCTTCTTCCACGGCGACGAGCCGCTCGCCGGCTGGGAGGGAGTGATCGACGGGGTCCACGATGCGGGCGGACGCATGGGGCCGCAGATCTGGCACACCGGCGCGGTCGACGGCCCGCCGGCCGGTGACTGGACGCCAGACGCGCCGGTCGAAAGTCCGTCGGGATTCGACGCGCCGGGAGTCGAGCGCGGGGCCGCGATGAGCGACACGGCGATCGCCGACACCATCACCGCCTTCGCGAAGGCGGCGGGAGAGGCGAAGCGGCTCGGCTTCGACACGGTCGAACTGCACGGTGCGCACGGTTATCTTATCGACCAGTTCTTCTGGGCGGGCACGAACCGGCGCACCGACCGCTACGGCGGCATGACAATCCGTGACCGCTCGCGCTTCGCCGCCGAGGTGGTCGCCGCCGTGCGGGCCGCGGTGGGCAGTGATTTTCCCATGATCTTGCGTGTCAGCCAGTGGAAGCAGCAGGACTATGCCGCACGGCTGGCGGAAACGCCCGAGCTGATGGCCGACTGGCTTCAGCCCCTGGTTGAGGCGGGCGTCGATGTTCTCCACTGCTCGCAGCGGCGGTTCTGGGAGCCGGAGTTCCCAGAGATCGACGGCGAGAACGGGCTGAACTTTGCCGGTTGGGCCAAGAAGCTGACGGGCGCGGTGACGATCAGCGTCGGTTCGGTCGGGCTATCGGGCGACTTCATGGGCGCGTTCGGCGGTCAAGGATCGACTACCGTCGGCCTGGACAAGCTGGTCGAGCGGATGGAGCGCGACGAGTTCGATCTCGTTGCCGTCGGTCGCGCGCTCATCACCGATCCCCATTGGGTGGATAAAGTGCGCAGCGGTAACGCCGCGGGGCTGAAGGGCTTCGAAGCGGCGGCGCTCGCCGAACTCGTTTGAGCGGTTGCGCGGGAGGTCGGCAGCCGACCTCCCATGTCACTTCACCTGACAAATCACGGCCAATTGGCGATCGGCTTTATGTCGGTGTGGCCGGCTGCAACACATTGGACGCTCAGCGGTTGACTGGCACGACGGCTACCGCGCGGGAAGCCATATCGTCAGCCCATCGCATCCGAACGGAGCACCTTCATGTCCACACCCGACAGCCTTAAAGATCTTTATGTCGACGAGTTGAAGGATCTCTGGTCCGCCAACGACCAGATGAGCCGCCTGCTCAAAAAGATCGGGAGCAAGGCGTCCGACGAGAAGCTGAAGGAGATGCTGGCGAAATCGCAGGAGGGCATCGCCAAGCACACCGACATTGTGAAGGAGCTGATCGCTGGGCAAGACGAGAAGGTGTCCAAGGAGCATTGCCTGGGGATGGAGGGGCTCGTCGCCGAGGCCACCAAGCACATCGTCGAGGAAGGCCCCAAGAAGGGTCCGCTCCGCGACGCGGTGATCATCGCGCAGTACCAGCGCATGACGCACTACGGCATCGCCGGCTTCGGCACGGCCGCGGCCTATGCGGAAGCGCTCGGACTGGAGGACGACGCCGCCAAGCTGAAAGGCGCGACGGAGGAGATCTATGGCGGCGACAAGTATATGAACCAGCTCGCCGAGACCTCGGTCAACCTCAAGGCCGGCGACGAGTAGGAGCAAGGCCGCCTCCGAGCCGCCCAGGCTCGGAGGTCTGCCATCTCGGGATGCGGATCGATGCCGGTCGCCGTCTGGCGCGGACGCGGGTGTTTCTCTGCGCGTAAAACCCTGAACAAGCGGCGGCGTCCCGAAACGGCGATCATGCGGCGTTCTTGTGGATGCTCGCGATCAGGTCGGCCGCGCGTTCGCCTATCATGATCGCCGCCGCGTTCGTGTTGCCGCTGATGATGTCGGGCATCACGCTGGCGTCGGCGACGCGTAGGTCGCGGACCCCAATCACCCTCAGCTCGGGGTCGACGACGTCGCCGATCCGACAGGTGCAGCACAGGTGGTACACCGTTGTCGAGAAATGCAGCGCCATGCTCTCCAGCAAGGCGTTACTCGGCGCTTCGCCCTCGACATGGTGATGCGCGCGGGCGAGGTCGGGCGGGACCAGCCAGGGGCCAAGCCGATGTGGCCCCGGCCAAGCAGCGGCTATCGCCAGCGTGCGGCGCATCACCGCGACCATCACGCGCAAGTCGTGCGGGTCGGCGAAGTAGTTCATGGCGATCGTGGGCGGCACCGACGGGTCGGCGCTGGTTAGCACGACCTCGCCCTCGCTATGTGGCAGGACGGGGTTGGGGAGGAACGTCACGTTCTCGGCAGTGGTGGCGAACAAAGTCGCCGCGTCGGCGGACAGCTTGGTCAGGTCGATGTTGAGCTGGTTTTCGTACAGGCCCAGGTCGTAGGTGCACGGGATAAAGGCGATTTGCGCGTCGTGGCTGTGCTTGTCGCCCAGCCCCGTCGAGCAGAAGGCCACCGCGTCGTAGAGCGAGGAGGAGGCAACGCCGTGACCGGTCGCCGCCCATTCGCCCAGCCGCCGCTCAGCTTCGGCCTTGAGCGCCAGGAGCGCATCGGGCAGGTCCGCGTCGTCGGCCGGATCGGCGGGTAGCGGCCCGGCGGGCGCGCGCAACGCGTCCGGCCCCACCGAAATCGCCACTTCGGTCAGCGACATGCCGATGCCGGGCGCGGCAAAAAACATGCCGCATTGCAGGTGGTCCTTGAGGTGCCTGCCGACATGGGGGTTGTCGAGCCGGCAGCGCACGCCCGCAGCCTCCAGCTCGCGGCGCGGTCCGATGCCCGACAGCATCAGCAGGTGCGGCGAGCCGACCGCGCCGCCGCTTAGGATTACCTCGTACGCGGCGTTCACGACCTGCACATTGCCGTCCACGTCGCGGTACTCGACGCCGGTCGCCCGCAGCCCGTCCTCATCGTCCAGCACGACGTGCGTCGCATGGGCGCCGGTGACGATCGTCAGGTTCGCGCGCGCCTCGGCCTCGCCCGCCAGATAAGCGTGATACGTGCTCGATCGCCGACCACCCCGCGTGCTGGTCTGGAACAAGGAAGTGACGCCGGCGGGGTCGAGCCGGTCGCGTCCATTGTAATCGCCATGCGTCATGCCGGTCGACGCGGCGGCGACGACGAAGTCGCGCGACGCCGGGATCACGGGCGAGCGGACGCTGACGCCGACCGGCCCGCCGGTGCCACGGACCGGCCCGTCGATCACCGCTTCGTTGGTGGGCACTACGTCCTCGGCTCGCCTGAAATAGGGTAGCACATCGTCATGGGACCACCCTTCGGCGCCCAGCTCGGCCCAGCGGTCAAAGTCCCCGGGATGGCCATGGACCCAGGCCATGTAGTTGATGCCCGACGAGCCGCCGAGCATCCGCCCGCGCGGCACCGGCATTCGCCGACCTTTCAGCCCGAGCCCCGCGCGCCCCGCGTCGGCGGTGAGCATCCAGTCGGTCTCGGGATCGAGCTGGAGGGTGGCGCACGCAACCGGCATCAACGCGCGCTCGGGCGGACGATCGCCGGCCTCCAGCAGCGCGACCGTCACACGCGAGTCCTCGCTTAACCTCGCCGCCAGCGCTGCGCCCGCCGAGCCGCCGCCCACAATGACGTAATCGACCTCCACCGCATCCCTCCTGATCAGCCTTCAGGCTTTGCGCGCACCGTCATCGGATACCGGCCGCTTGGCAACGGCGAAGTTGCTTGGACAACTCACGAACGCCAAAGCTGCGATCGTCCGCGATGTGCACGACCTACCGCTTTAGCGACGGCGTAAGACTGGCCTCAAGGTCCGCGTGTGGGTCCGCGTGTGGGTCCGCTCAGACTCCGGTTCGCTCCGTCAGTTCCAATGCATCTTCCATGTCGACATCAAGGCAGCGTACGGTACTCTCGATCTTGGCATTGCTGAGTTGGATCTGACCGTGCGCAAGTTGCCCGTCGCTTTGTAGAAGACCGAGCCGCCCGTCGAAATCCGGGACGCCAAGCTGCTGTTCAACGACCATGGGCTGGAGTCGTTGGGGCCACGTCAACGGAACGGGCTGGCGTTGTTGCCCGTTGAAGCGGGCGGCAGAGGAGAAGCCAAGATGTTCAAGTTGTTTGCGTTCATAGCCGCCGCAGGTCTCGCGGCCGCGGCCCCCGCTCAGACGACTCCCGGCGCGGGCGAGCTCGCTGGCGTGCTCGGGGGGGCCTTGCCGCGGGTTGGCTCGATCGGGGCGGGCAACGCTGCCGGCTTGCTCGGCTACTGCCTAAAGAACAACCTGCTCGGCACCACTGGGGCAGCCGGCAATGGCGGTGGGTTGCTTGGCGGTGCGGCGGCTGTGCCGAGCGCGACCCCGACGCCAGCCGCACCGGCGACCGGCGCGCGCGCTATCCTCGAGCGGCTGCTCAGCCGACCCGGTGTGCAGCAATCGCCGGGCTACAAGGCTGGGGACGGGGGGCAGGTGCAAACCGGCAACGGCCGCACGCTTGGGCTGGACGGCATGCAGGGGCAGCTCAGGACCCAGATGTGCAAGCTGGTGCTTAACAGGGCAAAGTCGTTCCTCTGACAACTCGTCCCCGCATCCTGTTCAGCGACTATTCGAGCAGCGCTCCGCTATCGAGCGGGTGTGCGACGCGAGGCAGTACAAGACTCGGCACTCGCCCGTTTTCCCGCGAACGCAAAGTCGTGCGCCCGGCGTGGACGACTTGCAGCAGTTCGCCGGGGGGCTCAGGCGCGGCGATTAGCAGCAGCGGCAAGGCGATTGTTGCACGCCAGCCCATCGCGGCAGTGTCCCCGAGGTGAAGGGTGGAGGCTAGATCCGCATGTGATCTTCGTCCAGCGGCTGTGGCGGAGCATCCAGCGCAGACATCACGACGCTGGATCACGCGATGGTCACATGAATGGGTGTCTGAAGTCGAGAGGCCGGGAAGCACGCGCGAATGACGGATTGTGGGTCTTAGTGGCTGCGGAGCTACTGGCGCGCAGGTGTTTGAATGTTTGCCAGGATGGGCCGGAGCTTATTTTCGTTACGTACGACCGCCCCTCCCGTAGCTGGTGGCGGCCAATCAGCCACGGTGAATGTGATGACGCAAACGCGTCGTCACCCAGGTCTTGCGCTTGGCCGCCTAACGTCAAGCCTGGGCCTTCGTAGGTTCGTCATTCGGGATCGGTGTCTCGATCGAGGGGTCTTCGGCGCCGTCTTCAACGGCCGCCTGCAGTTTGGCGATTTCCATGTCGGTGATCCCGTTGCCCGTCGGCTGGATCGGCAGATCGGCGGGGAAGTTGATGTCGTATTCAAGTCGAGTGCTGTCGGTCATCTCTTGCTCCTGGCTGAGCGTGCTCAACGCACCAGCCGCCGAATGGGGCAATGCATTGAGGCCGCGCTCGCCGACGCGTCCGGTGATGCCAAGGTTGAACGGGTCGAGGGCGGACACTGATGCGGCGTCTCGGGAGAGCGGCGCGGTAGCCAGGTCTTCATGACCGCCTCCGTACCCCCTTTCCTCCAGCGGCATGCATGAAGACCTCACCTGTCGGTTCTCCTGAAACAGTGGACTCGACTCGCAGGTGTGAGCAGGCGTTTTCAGCTTCCTGAAAGGGTAGACTCGTACCTGAAATAGTGGACTGGACTGGAGTATTAATGGTTGATCTTCGGCCGTTTTCGCGCGTGGGTTGATCGGGACGTTTCAATCCTGTCCTCTGCTTACTCGCATTGGGATGGGGCTACTTCGCTACATGTTCGTCGGGTTCGGTACGCGCGTGGCAAGACGTTGGGGAGCTTAGCGCGATGGTGCTCGGTCTTTCCATGTCGGCTTCTGGCCGCAGGGTTTTTGGTTTTCCCAGTACCAGGCCGAAGCCGGCGTCAGACGCGCGCTGGTCTAGGGCGGACTGCGTCAGGCTACTTGCGCCTCGTTGACTGCTGACAAGCTGCTAGTATTGTGCGAGAAGCGCCTTAGTGACGCAAACAGAGTGCCGTTGGGGTGTGATGACCCCTTCCGGATAGCGGATGACGGCCGAGCCTCGTGCTTTGGCCGGGTTGCCGCTACGTTTGTCCAGGGCCCTGCCTAAAGGTAGCGGCACCTGGATGCATCCATTCAGGTCATCACGGCCCGGCTCGCTCGAGCCGAGGACTAGCGCATGAAGATGACGCTTCTCGCGGTGATCGCCACGGGCACCGTCAGCACGGCGTTGAGCGCTGCGCCTCAAGCAGGTCGCAAGATTGCGAGGGCGGCCGCACCGACCGTCTCGACCGGTCCCGAATAATGAGCTATCACCTTCGACGAGGTAGAAGGAACGGTCACATTCATCGATCGCGCGAGCATTTCAGGTAACAAACCGAACGAGCTTGGTCGACAAGGGTCAAGACGGCACGTCCCGGCGCGTCACCAAGGCAAAGCAAAGTCCTGAACGAGCTGGATTGCGGGCAACGGCGATACCGATTCCTTCAAATTGTCTGGCATGGTTGGGATGGGGACAACGGGGTGGCGTGCCTCCCGATCCGGAGTGGTCGTATGCTACGCCCGACACGAGTGTGTATGACCTTCTGACCGAGGTGTGTCCGAATGACGGAGTAAAGCGTGACTTCGGGCCTGTTAAAGACCCGCTCAATGATGCTGCGGTTATTCTAGCACAGGAAGCAAAGCTTGCACGTGGCGCGTAAAGTACAAAGCCGTGCGCGATTCTCAATTTTGGCTTTTGACGGCAGGCGCTTTGAAATGACTTCAACAAGGATGTAGCTCGATGTTCACTGAACCGAACGACGCTGAGCTAGCTGAAACCGCGTGAGCGTTCTCGATAGCATCCGACTTGATGGATGAGATGGTGGAGGTGGTTGGCGGCAACCCTGATCGTGCGATCGGGATCGTGACGCTGGTGGCGGCCGTGAAAGGCAGAGACCCGGCGGCTGGATCCATGATGACTCATTTGCCGTCCATCAACTCGCCGCCGAGGGTGGGCCGCCCGACCAGCTCATGGTGGACGCCACGCACCTCAAGGCGCACCGAACTGCCGCGTCTTTGCGTAAAAAGGGGCTGTTCCGCGCCGTATCGGGCGCACCAAGGGCGGGCTGAACAGCAAGCTGCACGTCGTCTGCGACGAGCGGGGCTGGCCCTGTGTCCTGCTTCTCACCGAGGGCCAAGTCAGCGACTATAAGGATGCCGCTGCGATGCTCGCGGCCATGCCGAGCGCTCCCGTGCTCATCGCCGACGGGGGCTACGACTCCGACTGGTTCCGCCAAGCGCTGCGCGTCCGCGGCACCCGTCCATGCATCCCCGGTCGCGCCAACCGCTCCAAGCCCATCCGTCATGGCAAGAAGCTCCACCGCGACCGACATCGCATCGAGATTATGTTCGGACGCCTGAAATAATAGCGGCGCGTCGCCATCCGCTACGATCGATGCGCCCACACCTTCATGTCCGCCATCACGATCGCCGCCATCGTCTTGTTCTGGCTACCCCGCAATGGGTCCTGAGCCTAGAGACCGCCTATGAAGATGTAACGGAAGAAGGTGTGGATGCCGGCTTGGAGCCCGATGCACGGCTCGGCTGAATTAAGGGTGTGACCCATACCCGGACGCTCACGGCCCGCTTTTGGCTCCCCGGTTTTGGACATTGG
>NZ_CAXSHH010000091.1:0-8101 GCF_964237155.1 uncultured Sphingomonas sp.
CCGTGTTCAGCCGACCGGATCACGCGTCGTCGTTCGAGCTGATCGAACTCGCGCCGGGTGTTTCGACATCCGACATCGCCGCGAGGACAACCGCGTATTTCCAGATGAACGGACATGTCGGTCTTGCCTGACAGAGTGCGCGCAAGCGCGGCGCCAGCTAATCGATCTCATGAGTTCGCCAGATTCGGCGCCGACTCACGCTGCATAGGCGCGCATGAAAGCGGCAATCCCCTCCGCGGTCGCCTTGTCGGAGATCGTCGCCGCCCCGTACAGGGCCTCTTCCAGCACACCCGCCTCGATCAGCCCCTTGAAGTGACGGGCGACCTGCTCGGGAGGTGCTTCGCGCAACTTACCTCGTTCCACCATGTCCGCAAAGAAGTTGCTCAGCTTTGACAGCGCGCGGCCGGGACCTTGATCAAACAGGTGCGGGCCGAGCGAGGAGCCAGCGCCCTCGTGGATCGCCGTTCGAGTGATCCTGAGAACCTCATCGCTCTGGATGAAGCCGCGATAAGCTGCGGCGAATTTGCAAAGCATGGCCCCGACGTCCTTCGCCTTGGGATCGAGCAGGTCCATGATCTGATCCCCGGGACCTTCGCTCGCGGTCTTCATCGTGGTTTCGAACAAGTCCTCCTTCGACTTGAAGTAGCCGTAGAGCGTGCCCTTCGAGCCACCGAGCCGACGAGAGATCATCGCCATGCTCGATCGCTCGAAACCATGTTCGCGGAAGACCCCGAGCGCGACCTCGATGATCGCCTGGCGTCGGTCCTCGGTCCTGACTCGCAACGTATTCTCCCAATGCAGGTGGACAGGCCTGTACGGTTTTACACTGATTCCGACAACCGACGTGCAGGCTGAAACCGTACGGCGCGGTTGATCAACGGACGCCGGCACTCCCCGGATGGAAGAAGGCGCGATGTGTCATAATCGGTCTCGGACCCGCATGTACGGTTTTTGCTTGACTAGGCGCGGATCACTCCTTTAGCACACCATACAGTACGGTTAAAAATGACCTGGATCACCGGGCAGATAATCGGAGAGGAATGTATGCGCGCTGCTTTGATGATTGGAGTCGCCTGGGGTGCAATCGCGCTCGTGTCTTCGCCGAGCTATGGTCAGCAGACCACGTCGCCTGATCCTTCCACGACCAGCCCGTCGACCGAGCCGAAGGTCGACTCTGCGGCGGCCGACACGGCCCAGGAAGTGCCTGCCAGCGGCCTCGGGGACATCATCGTCACGGCGCAGCGCCGGGAGGAGAACCTGCAACGCGCTGCCGTACCCGTCGATGTCATATCGCCATCGGCCCTGCTGAGGAGTGGCATCAGCAATCCAACCGCGCTTGGCTCGCTCGTGCCATCGTTGAGCGTCACCCCGGCGGGGGGTGGTCGTCCAAACATCTTCCTGCGCGGCGTCGGCAACTTCACGGCCAATCCGCTTTTCGACTCCTCGATCGCCTTCAACTACGACAATGTCTATCTGGGACGCCCCGGTTCGACATCCGGATTTTTTTACGATCTCGAACGGATCGAGGTTCTGAAAGGCCCGCAGGGCACCCTCTATGGCCGCAACGCCACGGGCGGCGCCATCAACGTGATCCCGGTGCGCCCGAAAGCGGGTAAACTGTCCGGCTACCTGACCGCCAGCTACGGCAATTACGACTCGGTCACGGCCGAGGGCGCGATCAACCTGCCGCTTGGGCCGAATGGCGCTTTGCGCGTCTCGGGGAGCGTCATCGACCATGACGGCTATCTTTCGGACGGCACCAGCGATGAGAAGACGCGCGCGTTCCGCGTGCAGCTCCTGGGCGAGCTAACGCCCGATCTCACCGTTCGCGTGAGCGGCGATTACGAGAGTCTCGGCGGCCGTGGCGTGGGCGCCTATTATGTCAGCGCGTACCGCTTCAATCCGGCGGCAGGGCAATATGTCGTGACGCCGAGCGGATTGGGGCCGAATGTCGGGCTGTTCGATCCCAAGGCCCAGGCATTCCGGCGCACCCTGTTCGGCGGCCCTGCGGGCCGAACACTGACGGACCTTCAGGACCTCAGCTATGTCGACAACGAGTATTTCGGGGTCAATGCCGAGATCGCCTATCAGACCAGGTTCGGTACGCTCACGGTCATTCCCGCCTTGCGCTCCGATACACAGGACAACACCAACAACACTCAGGGATTTCTGGCGAACGTCTTCCAGAAGGATGAGCAGTTCAGCACCGAGGCACGGTTCGCGGGCGATCGGGTCGGACCAATCGACTACACGCTCGGCGCGCTGTATTTTTGGGAACGGAACAAGGCGCGCTTCGCGGTCGGCCAGCAGGCTCTCGCGAACTTTCAGGACAATCTCCAGAAGACGGAGTCGAAAGCGGTCTTCGCAAGGCTGACCGCGCACCTGACTGACGCGTTCCGGCTGGTCGGTGGCGTGCGCTACACGCATGACAGCAAGGATTTCAGCGGCACCGCCGATGGCTTCACCGTGGTCTGCGCCGCGCCGGCGTGCCCGACCGCGCCTCTGCTGCCGCAAGTATCCTTTCCCTCTCAATTCGGGCTGCCGCTCCCGGCATTCGGTGCCGTCGTTCCGCTGATCGGAACGGGAGCCATTCTCGCACGTGGTCCGTTGATCGCGGTGAACAACACGCAGACCATGGACAGGATCACCTATCGCGGCGCGATCGAGGTCGACGTCGCGTTGCAATCGCTGCTGTACGCCAGTGTGGAGACCGGTTTTCGGTCCGGCGGCCAACAGCCGGTACGTGGTTTCGAGCAATACCAGCCGGAATACATCACCGCCTGGACCGCCGGCAGCAAGAATCGCTTCTTCGACAATCGACTGCAGCTGAACGTCGAGGCGTTTCTGTGGAAGTACCGGAACCAGCAGCTCGCCTCGATCGGCGTGGATAGCACCGGACGCCAGAACTTCTTCGTCCGCAATATCGGTCGGTCGACCAATTACGGAGCGGAGGCGGAAGCGAGGCTGCTCGCCACGCCCACGACCATCCTCAACGCGCAGGTCCAGTATCTGCATACCAATTACGATCGGTTCACCTACGTCGTCCCGACCGGAAACGCGCCTCCCTTCACCGGCTGCGCCGCGGCGATCTCGCCGACGGCGCCGACGACGCGGATCGTCGACTGCTCCGGCCGACCGGCGTTCAACTCACCGAAATGGACGGTCAATCTCGGGGTCGATCAGACGTTCGAGATCGGCGACTACAAGCTGGTCGCCACGGCGAACACGCAATATCGGTCAAGCCGTTATGTCGGCTTCGATTTCGTGGCCGATCAGCTGGTCGGCTCGACCTGGCAGAGCGACGCCCAGCTGACGTTCGCGCCCGCGGACGATCGCTGGTCGGTGGCCGGCTTCGTGCGCAATATCGAGAATGACCGCTTCCTCCTCAATGCCAACACGCTCGCGGTCGGCAGCGCCGTGGTGGCCCTGCCCAACGTTCCGCGCACCTATGGCGTGCGCGGATCCGTGAAGTTCTGAAGGCGATGACCGCCGCCCCGCTCCCGCTTTGTCCCTGCCGTCGGAGCGTCGTCCCGACGTTCGGCGGTAAGAGCGCGCCGATGATCCGGCGGGCCGCGGTAGAGGTGAACGGTCGACCGGCCTCATGGCGCACCATTCCTTCCTCGGGCGAGCGGATCCAGACGCGGTGCTGGCGCGTAGGGAGGAGGCCAGGCCACGCCGCCTCTTGCCGGCGGCACCACCATGGGCCGCATGGATTTCAAGCAGCGTGACAGGAGAGAAGACCATGCCCGGGCACACGTACAAAGTGGTGGAGATCGTCGGCTCGTCCGAGATTTCGATCGAGGACGCCATCCAGGGCGCGGTCGGCAAGGCCGCCGAGACGGTGCGCAATCTCGACTGGTTCGAGGTGGTCGAGACCCGGGGACACATCGTCGACGGGAAAGTGCAACATTTCCAGGTGACACTGAAGGTCGGGTTCACGCTCGAATAGCAGGCTCTTGTCCATCAGCAGCTAGGTCGAATTTTTCATGAAATTTCTCCGCTACGATATCGACGGAACCGCCCGGATCGGTGCGCTGAAGGGTACGGGCGTGATCGATCTGATCGCCGCCGGAAGCCGCTGGACCACCATTCAAGCCATCGCCGGGGCTGGGCCGCAGGCCCTGGACGAATTGCGTGAGCAAGTCGATCGGGCGGAGCCGGCCCATGAACTAGCCGAGGTGAGGCTGCTCGCTCCGATCGAGCGGCCCGGCAAGTATCTGGCGATCGGCATGAACTACGCCAAGCATCTGGAGGAGGCCGACAAGCTGGGCGTCGCGCGCGCCAAGCACCAGACCTGGTTCAACAAGCAGACGACCTGCATCGCCGGCCCGTATGACGACATCGATCCCGGCGTGACCGAGAAGCTGGATTATGAGGTCGAGCTGGGGGCGGTCATCGGCGAGCCCGCCAAGCGGGTCGTGGAAGCCGAAGCCAAGAACCACATCTTCGGCTATTTCGTCGCCAACGACGTCTCCGCCCGCGACTGGCAGTTCCACACGCCCACATTCACGATGGGCAAATCCTTCGACACGCACGGGCCGATCGGTCCCTGGATCGTCACGGCCGACGAGGTCGGCGACCCGCACGATCTAAGCTTGCGGGCCTGGGTCAACGGCGAGCTTCGGCAACAGAACAACACGGGCAACATGATCCATAGTCTGTGGGCGCAGATCGCCTATCTATCTCAGGCGTTCACCCTCGAGACCGGCGACCTGATCGCGACCGGTACGCCGGAGGGCGTCGGCGTCGGCATGGAACCACAAACCTTCCTTCAGCCGGGCGACGTCGTCCGGTGCGAAATCGACGGCATCGGCGCGATCGAGAACCGCGTCGTCGCCACCAGCTAGGAGTATAGACCGATGGCCGTTCTGAGCGCGATGTCCCTCACGCTGGAGGTTCCCGACCTCGATGTGGGCATTAAATTCTACACCGATGCGGGCCTGGTCGCGACCGTGGAAGGCGAGGTGGCCCATCTACGCTGCGAGGGGCAGGACCGGGACTCGGTGCTGCTCCTCGGCGGCTTCCCGCAGAAGCGGCTGCACCATATCTCGTTGCGCGCGGACGATCTCGACGGGATCGCGGCGGCGGTGCCCGCGGCGGGCGGCACGCTGGTCGCGGCGCCGGAGGGTTTCGAGGACAACGGCCTGTGGGTCGAGGACCCGAACGGCATGCTGATCCATTTGAGCGAGCATCCAAGCGACCCCGAACTCACGGCGGCCGAAACGCCGTTCGCGATCAACGCGCCGGGCCATGTCGTGCGCTCCCGCCGCTCGGCGATGCTGCCGCAGCGTCAATATCCGCCGGCAAAGCCGCTCCGGCTCGGCCACATCCTGGTCTTCAGCCCGGACGTGATGGGGAGCGTCGAGTTCTTCACCACGGCATTGGGGATGGGGCTGGCCGACCACGCCCAGGACGTGATCGCCTTTACCTGCGCCACGAAGAACAGCGATCACCATGTCGTCGCCTTCGCCAAGTCGCCGGGCGTCGGCTTTCACCATGTGAGCTTCCAGGTCCACGACCCCGACGAGGTCGGTCGCGGCGGCCGTGCGCTGCTCGCCAAGTCGCAGCGCGGCGACTGGGGTTTCGGCCGGCACACCATAGGGTCCAACTTCTTCCACTATATCCAGGATCCTTGGGGCTCGTGGTTCGAGTATTTTTCCGACATGGACCATATCGACGATCATTCGCTCTGGACGCCGACGAATTACGGCATGGAAGACAGCCTGGCTTCCTGGGGTCCCGAAGTGCCGAAAGACTTCGTCCACAACTACGAGGTGGATCGCGAAGGCTCGTTCGCGCGCGCCTGAGCGAATTATTCTCAAATCGATCAGGACCGACAGAGAATGAAGATGCTGGACGAGGCCACGCTGGCGGCGCTGTTCACCGATGCGCGTTCGCAGAACGGGTGGCTTCCCGATCCGGTGAGCGACGAGGAACTGCGCGCCGCTTACGATATCGCGAAATGGGGGCCCACTTCCATGAACACGCAGCCGATGCGGCTCGTGTTCCTTCGCTCGGAGGAGGGGAGGGAGCGGCTGAAGCCGGCACTGGCGCCGACCAACATCGACAAGGTCATGACCGCGCCCGTGGTGGCGATCATCGCTTTTGATGCGGAGTTTTTCACCCTGCTGCCCCGGGTGTTTCCGCATAATCCTAATGCAGCGTCTTATTTCACCGGCAATCCCGCCGTCATTCAGCCAACCGCGTTCCGTAACGGCTCGATGCAGGCGGCCTACTACATGCTGGCGTTGCGGGCGGTGGGCCTCGACGTCGGCCCCATGTCGGGGTTCGATCCAGGCAAGGTCGATGCCGAGTTCTTCGCCGACTCGAGCTGGCGGACCAATCTGGTCTGCGGGATCGGCCACGGGGATCCGAACAAGGTGTTCGGTCGCTCGCCTCGGCTTGAGTTCGGCGAGGTGGCACGGATCATCTGAGAGGGAAAGCGAACTGGCGCGTCGATGGCAGTCAAGCAGGCCATGCGGCTGCCCCGTGATGGCGTCGTCTTCAAACGCCGCTATCCCGATCACTTCGAGCGTAAGCCTATCGGCGCGGGCGGTGCGCAGACGCGATATGTTGCACTGCAGCAGCGGCGTGACATCCGTGTTGCGTCTCGCCTCCTCGCCCGCCGGCTCAAGACCTTGCGCGGTCCTTCACCCTAAAAGGTTATCTGCAAAGCATGCGCCGATGACCCGGACAGGCCTATATCGAACCCGCACCATCAATCGCCGGGACCAAACATCTGCGCTCGGCTTGCTCCAGGGAGCCGGCGTGCGGCTCCGGAACTTCTATTTGTCCGGCGAACCACGCCTCACGTATCAGCGCATCGCCGCGGCCATCGGTCGGCATAGGGTGACGGGGCACGGTTCGGGGAGCGCGGCCGGCCCGATATCTACTGCCGGACGAGACGCGAAACGATCAATCCCGCAACAAGCGAGCCCGACGGGAACCGATGATCACACCCATCCGTCGGTACGCGGTCCATCCCGGTCGCACACGCCGACCGGCTCGGCGCTGGTCGATTGCCTATCGGGTTAGTAGGCGTAAACGAAGGTGAGGCGCATGGGCCCGACAAGCTCCTCATGGAGCGCCGGACCGTATCGCTCCGCTCTATCGGAGAACGCATCGTGGCGGGCTTCATGTCGCACGAGGCGCTTCGGCCTACCGTCCTGACCGTGCCCGGGCTCGGCGGTTCCGGCCCGACGCACTGGCAAAGCCTATGGGAGCGCGACCGCGACGACACGGTGCGGGCGGAGTTAGGCACGTGGGACCGGCCGCACCGCAATAGCTGGGTCACAAAGCTGGACCGTGCGATCGCGGGAGCACGTGCCCCGGTCATTCTGGCGGCTCATAGCCTTGGATGCCTGACGGTGGCGTGGTGGGCGCAACTGTCACCGCAGTCTTATGGTTGGCCGGTCGCGGGCGCGCTGTTGGTTGCGCCCGCCGACGTGGATCGGCCCGGCGTACCGGAGGAACTGTCGACCTTTGCGCCCAGTCCCAGGGTGATCCTGCCGTTCCCCTGCATCGTGGTCGCGAGCAGCAACGATCCCTGGACGACGCCGGAGCGGGCGCATAGCTACGCGGCCGGATGGGGTGGACACTTTATCGAGATCGGCCCTGCCGGCCATATCAACGCGGCGAGCGGGATCGGTCACTGGCCGGACGGTCTGGCGCTGCTCGAACGTGTGATCGCGGCGTCCAGCGATTGGTCGGGAAGGACGAGGACACCCAGCGATGCGCGTGCGGCGCTGGCCACGGCGACCGAGGTGACCGCTCGTTCATCGTGGTGAGCGGCCATGCCCGTCAGGACGGCGCGTCGCCGGCGATCGTGACCCGCTCCATCCGGCGCCTGGCGGGCCAGTAGTCGGCGACCGGATAGTGCTGCGTGGAGCGATTGTCCCAGATCGCGACCGCGTTCGGCGTCCAGCGGAAGCGGACATGGTATTCGGGCGTCTTGAACCGGTCGAGCAGATGGCGGAGCAACTCCGCGCCTTCCGCCTCATCCATGTCGTCGATCCGGGACGTGAAGCTCGCATTGACGAACAACACCCTGTAGCGCGACGATCTGGATGAGAAGCGAGCGGCGATCAGGATGAGAGCTGAT
>NZ_CAXSHH010000092.1:0-7914 GCF_964237155.1 uncultured Sphingomonas sp.
CGGACTTGCTTCTTTCCCCGGCCTGCCCGCCTGCTCGGTGCCGATCGGCCGCGACACGAACGGCCTGCCCATCGGCGCGCAGGTGATCGCCGACTTCCATCACGACCACACCGCCATCGCCGTCGCCAAGGCGGCGCACGACCTAGTCACGGAGACCACGCCATGACCCACCCGACCCCCGGACTGTCCACCTTCCGCACCGAAACCCGCGCCTGGCTGGAGGAGAACTGCCCGCCCGAGATGCGCGAGCCGCTCCGCTCCGACAGCGACGTGTGCTGGGGCGGACGCAACTTCCAGCCTTCCAGCCCCGCGCAGAAGGATTGGCTCGATCGCATGGGCGCACGCGGCTGGACCGTCCCCGACTGGCCGACCGAATATGGCGGCGGGGGCCTGAGCGCCGCCGAGACCAAGGTGCTGCGCGAGGAGCTGGCCCGCCTCCGCGCCCGCAATCCCCTGAACAGCTTCGGCATTTCGATGCTCGGGCCCGCGCTCCTGAAATACGGCACCGAGGAGCAGAAACTCGACCACCTCCCCAAGATCGCGCGCGGCGAGATCCGCTGGTGCCAGGGTTATTCCGAACCCAACGCCGGCTCCGACCTCGCCGGCCTCGCCGCCTCGGCAGAGAGCGACGGCGACGATTACATCGTCAACGGTCAGAAGGTCTGGACCAGTTACGCCGACAAGGCCGACTGGATTTTCTGTCTCGTCCGCACCAGCAAGGAATCGAAACAGGGCGGGATCAGCTTCGTGCTGTTCGACATGGCCAGCCCCGGCGTCTCGACCAAGCCGATCCTGCTCATTTCCGGCTACTCGCCTTTCTGCGAGACGTTCATGGACGGCGTCCGCGTACCCAAGCGCAACCGCATCCATGACGAGAACAAGGGCTGGGACGTCGCCAAATATCTGCTCGGCCACGAGCGCGAGATGATCTCGGGCATGGGCCTGGGCGGCCAGGGCGAGAGCCCGCTCGTCGCGGGTGCGATCGCGACGATCGGCCTCGACGCCGACGGCCGCCTCGCCGATCCGCTGCTCCGCGCGCAGATCGCGCATTTCGAGGTCCGCACCCAAGCCTTCCGCGCAATGTCCGAACGCTTCATCGACGAGCTCAAGCACGGGACGGCGCACCCCGCCCAGCCGTCGATGATGAAGTATGTCGGCACCGAGCTGAACAAGCACCGCAACGAGCTGATCATGGCGGCGGGCGGCTCCGACGCGCTTGAATGGGAGAGCGACCGCACCAACGGCGGCGCCCCCGCCCGCGCATGGCTCCGCACCAAGGCCAACTCGATCGAGGGCGGCACCAGCGAGGTGCAGCTCAACATCGTCGCCAAGCGCATCCTGGAATTGCCGTCCTGATCTCCCTCTCCCCTCTGGGGAGAAAGTGCCGAGCGTAGCGAAGGCGGGAGAGGGACTGTTCAGAAGACGGTTCTCTGAACAGTCCCTCTCCCCGACCCTCTCCCGCAAGCGGGAGAGGGAGAAGGAACAAGAAATGCCTCTCTTCCTCAATGACGAACAGACCATGCTCCGTGACGCCACGCGCGATTTCGTCGCCGACGCCGCGCCCGTGTCGCACCTGCGCGCGCTCCGCGACGCCGACGACCCGACGGGCTTCTCCCGCGACCTGTGGAAGCAATTCGCCGAGATGGGCTTCACCGGCATCCTGATCGGCGAGGATCACGGCGGCCTCGGTCTCGGCCATGTCGAGGCGGGCGTCGTGCTCGAGGAGATCGGCCGCAACCTGTCCCCCTCCCCCTTCCTCGCCACCGCCGTGGCCGCGGTCGCCGCGCTCAAGGGTACCGCGCAGGCGGAACGCTGGTTCCCCGGCATCGTCGCGGGCGAAACGGTCGCCGCGCTCGCGATCGACGAGCGCGCCAAGTTCGGCGACGCCGTCGGCCTCAAGGCCGAGCGGTCGGGCAACGGCTTCCGCCTGACCGGGGCCAAGCGGTTCGTCACCCACGGCCACGTCGCCGACCTCCTCATCGTCGCCGCGCGCACCGCCGGGTCGGACGGCGACGAGGACGGCGTCACCCTGTTCGCGGTCGAGCGGGACGCCGCCGGCCTGTCCGCCTCCCCCGAGCGCTTGGCCGACTCCTCGATCGCCGCGCGCCTTGAGTTCGACGGCGTCGAGGTCACCGCCGACGCCGTCATCGGCGAGGTCGATGCGGGCCGCGATCCGTTGAACCGCCTGCTCCGCGCGGGCCGCGCCGGCGCGTCGGCCGAGCTCGTCGGCGTCGGCGGCGGCGCGATGGACATGACGATGGGCTACATCAAGCAGCGCCGCCAGTTCGGCACGATGATCGGCAGCTACCAGGCGCTCCAGCACCGCGCCGCGCACCTCTATTCCGAGATGGAGGTCGCCCGCGCCGCCGTCCTCAAGGCGCAGCAGCTGCTCGACGGCGGCGATGAGCGCGCGGACGCGGCCGTCTCCGTCGCCAAGGCCGTAAGCGGCG
The DNA here is from genome assembly GCF_964237155.1 of uncultured Sphingomonas sp. Taxonomy (GTDB): domain Bacteria; phylum Pseudomonadota; class Alphaproteobacteria; order Sphingomonadales; family Sphingomonadaceae; genus Sphingomonas. The sequence goes on from NZ_CAXSHH010000092.1 coordinate 2,451, forward strand.
CGGCGACGACGCTCTCCGTCCAGGAAGGCATCCAGATGCATGGCGGCATCGGCATGACCGACGAATACGACATCGGCTTCTTCATGAAACGCGCCCGCGTGCTGGCCGAGATGTTCGGCGACGCGAACTACCACGCCGACCGGTTGGCGAAGATGGCGGGCTACTGACTTTCTCCCTCTCCCCTTGGAGAGAGGGTCCGGGAGAGGGGCTGTACGGAGAACCGGCGGTGCCCTGAACAGCCCCTCTCCCCAACCCTCTCCCCGCAAGCGGGGGGGAGGGAGTTAAGGAACACGAATGGACCTTCTAACCCCCGCCGACACCCCGCCCGAGCAGCTCGTGCGCGCCCTCACCGACCTTCTCGACGTCGAACAGCTCGATACCGACCTCTATCGTGGCCCCCGCCAGCCCGGTGGCGTCGGTCGCGTCTTCGGGGGCCAGGTCATCGCCCAGGCGCTCCAGGCCGCCGAGCGCTCGACCGACGCGCCCAAGACCGCCCACTCGCTCCACGCCTATTTCATGCGGCCGGGCGACGAGAATCACCCGATCATCTACCGCGTCGTCCGCGACTTCGAGGGTCGCAGCTTCGCCACCCGCCGCGTGATCGCGACGCAGGGCGGCCAGCCGATCCTCAGCCTCACCGCCTCGCTCCAGGTTCCCGAGGGCGGGCTTCATCACCAGGACACGATGCCGGACGTCCCAGGCCCGGACGAGCTCCGCTCCGAGCGCGACCTGCGCGAGGAGATGATCGACGACGTGCCCGAGAAATGGCGCAAGCACCTACTTCGCCCCCGCCCGATCGAGATCAGGCCCACCCACGCGCGCAGTTGGATGCACGCGGAGAAGCGAGAGCCGACCCAGGCGAGCTGGTTCCGCCTGGCCGCCCCGATCGGCGACGATCCGGCGATGCACCGCGCGGTCCTGACCTACGCCTCGGACATGGCGCTGCTCGGCACCTGCACGCTGCCCCACGGCGTCAACTGGATGACGCACAACCTACAGACCGCCAGCCTGGACCATGCGCTCTGGCTTCACGAACCGTTCCGCGCCGACGAATGGCTGCTCTACGTGACCGACAGCCCCTGGGCCGGCCATGCCCGCGGCTTCAACCGCGGCCGCATCTTCGCACAGGACGGCCGCCTCGTCGCGAGCGTCGCGCAGGAAGGCCTGATCCGGCTGCGGGACTAGACTGCCGTGCGCCCGAATTCCTGCTTCGTCACCGGATGGCTCGACGACAGCCCGCCATCGACCGCGATCGCCTGCCCGTTAACGTAGCTCGCATCGTCCGACGCCAGGAACAGCGCCACCCGCGCCAGCTCCTCGGGCTGCGCACCCCGTCGCAGAGGGTTCAGCCGCCCGATCCGATCGCTTTTCCCGGCCTCGCGCGCATAGTCGAACGTCAGCTTGGTCATTCCCGTCTCGGTCAGCCCGGGGCAGATCGCGTTGACGCGGACGTTCGATCCCGTGAGTTGCTGCGCCGACACCTGCGCCAGGTTGATCACCCCCGCCTTTGACGCCGAATAGGCGGGCGACCCCGCCCCCGACCGAATGCCCGCGACGCTCGCGGTTAGTACGATCGCCCCGCCGCCCCGCTGGGCGATATGCGGAGCCCCATGCTTGATCGCCAGGAACGGCCCGATCAGGTTGACGCGCAGCACCTCCGCGATGAGCGCCACGTCCGTGTCGAAGATGTTCGCCATCCCGCCCGAGATGCCGGCGTTGGCGAACATCACGTCCAGCCCGCCGAACTCGGCCACGGCAAGGTCGACCGCGCGGGCGACGTCCTCCTCCAGCCCCGCATCGATGCGGATCGCGCGCGCGGCCCCGCCCGCCTCCGCGATCAGCCGCGCCGTCTCGTCCGCGCCTTCGGTACGGTCGGCGACGACCACCAATCCGCCCTCGGCCGCGAACAGCGTCGCCGCCGCGCGACCGATGCCCGACCCGGCACCCGTCACGATGATAGACTTGTCCCGGAACCTCATATCGTCACGCCCCCATCGACCACGATCGCCTGCCCCGTCATGAAGCTCGACGCGGACGAGGCCAGGAACACCACCGCCCCCGCGATCTCGTGCGGCTCGCCGATGCGCCTGAGCGGCACCTGCTCGTTGGCGGCGCGGATGCGCTCGGGATCCTCCCACAACGCGCGCGCGAAGTCGGTGCGCACCAACCCCGGCGCGACGCAGTTCACCCGCACTCCGCGCGGCCCGTATTCGACCGCGTAATTCCGCGCGAGCTGGAAATCCGCCGCCTTGGAAATATTATACGCCCCGATTACCGACGACCCCTGCAGCCCCCCGATCGACGAGACGATCACGATCGACCCATCCCCGCGCTCCAGCATTTCGGGCGCGACCATCTGGATCAGCCAGTGGTTGGACAGGATGTTGTTGTCGAGCACCTTGCGGAACTGCTCATCGGTGATCGCCGCAAGCGGCCCGTAATAAGGATTCGACGCCGCGTTGCAGACGAGCACGTCGATCCGCCCCAGCCGAGCACGGGTCTCGTCCACAAGACGCTGGAGCGCCGCCTTGTCCGAGATGCTGGCCGCCACCGCGATCGCGGTTCCCTCGCCATACCTCCCGTTCAACTCGGCCGCGACCTCGTCGCACGCATCCTGCTTGCGCGACGAAATCACGACCTTGGACCCGTACTCCGCCAGCTCGAACGCCGACGCCCGCCCGATCCCGCGCGACGACCCGGTCACGATCGCGACCTTACCCGTCAGGTCGAACTGCGACATCGCCTATGCTCCCGCCTTCACCGCGAAGCCCCACGCCGACTCCGCCAGCGCGTCGATGCGCGCGACCGATCGCTCGGCCTGGGCGCTCGACGCGGTGCCGACCTCCATGCGCTTCTTGATGCCCTGGACGATCCCCGTCAGCCGGAACAGGTTGTAGGCGAAATACCACTCGAGGTCGGGCACGCCGTCACGCTCCGTCGCGGCGCAATACCGCTCGGTCACCTCGTCGATCGTCGGAATGCCCGTCTCCGGTCCGGTCAGCCCCATGACTCCCGACCGCCCCTCGGGCTTTGTCACCCAACTCATCAGCATGTATGCGAAGTCGGCGAGCGGATCGCCCAGCGTCGACAGCTCCCAATCGAGCATCGCGATGACGCGCGGCGCCTCGGGCGCGAAGATCATGTTGTCGATCCGGTAATCGCCATGGACGATGCTTGTCCGGGTCTGCTCGGGCACCGTGCGCGGCAGCCATTCGATCAGTCGCTCGACCGGCTCCATCCGCTCGGTCTCGGCGGCGCGGTACTGCTTGGTCCAGCGCGCGACCTGGCGCTCGAAATAGTTGCCGGGCTTGCCGTACTCGCCCAGCCCCGCCGCGACGTAGTCGGTGTTGTGCAGCCGGGCGAGCGTGTCGACGATCTCGTGATAATGCGCGGTCCGCTCAGCCGGGGCCGCGTCCGGCATCGACCCGTCCCAGATCGTCCGCCCGTCCACCATCTCCATGACATAGAAGGCCGAACCGACGACCTCGGCGTCCTCGCACAAGCCGTAAGGTCGCGGCACGGGAAACCCGGTCGGATGCAGGCCCGCGATCACCCGGTGCTCGCGGTCTACCGCGTGCGCGGAGGGCAGGATCGGCCCGAACGGCTTGCGGCGGAGCACGTAGGAGCGCGTCGGCGTATCGAGCCGGTAGGTCGGGTTCGACTGCCCGCCCGCGAACTTGGCATAGGAGAGCGGCCCCTCGAAGCCGTCGACATGCTCCCGCATCCACCCGGAAAGCCGGTGGAGGTCGAGCCGATCCTTTCCCTCGACCGTGATCGTCCCGACCATGCTCGTATCCGCCCCGCTCATGCGAACACCACCACGCTGCGGGTCGTATCACCGGTCCTGAGCTTGTCCATCGCGTCGTTGATCTCCGGCAGGGTTATCCGTTCCGCGACCATCATGTCGAGATCCAGCCGCCCATCCAGATACATCGCGACGAGCCGCGGCATGTCGATCGGGAACTGGGTGGAACCGAGCAGCGACCCTTGCATCTTCTTCCCCGACAGGAAGCTCGGCCCCGGGATAGTCACCGACTTGCCGGGCGAGATCATTCCCAGGATCGTCGCGGTTCCTCCCCGCCTTAGCACCTGCCAGGCGAGCTCCGCCGTTTCGGGCCGGCCCACCGCCTCGATCGCGTAGTTCACGCCCCCCGCCGTCATCGCGAGGACCTTCTTGCCCACGTCCGGGTCGCCCGCGTCGAGCGTGTCGGTCGCGCCCAGCTTTTCCGCCAACGCGCGCTTGTCGGCCACCGGATCGATGACGATGATCCGCCCCGCCCCGGCGATCTTGGCCGCGTTGACCGCCGCGAGCCCGATCCCGCCAGCGCCGATCACTGCCACGGTCTCGCCGGGCTTGAGCTTCGAGTCGTTGAAGATCGCGCCCGCCCCCGTGATCACCGCGCAGCCGAGCAAAGCCGCCTGCACCAGCGGCATTTCCTTCGAAATCGCGACGCAGGCATTCTCGTGCACCAACATCATCTCGGCATAGGCCGACAGGTTCAGGAACGGCGCGAGCGGCGTCTTGTCGGCCAGCGACAGCCTGGGCGGCGCGATCTGCGGCCGCCTGGTCGACGGATCGAGACACAGCGACGGCCGCCCCGAGATGCAGAACTCGCACGTCCCGCAGAACGCGGTGAAGAAGGTGATGACGTGATCACCCGGCTTCAGGTGAACGACGTCGGACCCGACCGCCTCGACCACCCCGGCGGCCTCATGCCCCGGCACCGTCGGCAACGGATGTGGGAAAGTCCCGTCGATAAAATGGAGGTCGGACCGGCACACCCCCACCGCATGCGTCCGGATCAGCACCTCGCGCGCGGCGGGGAGGGAGACGACCACCTCCTCGATCCGGAGCGGTGTCTTGGCTTCGAAAAGAACGGCAGCTTTCATTCGGACCTTTCGTTCAAAACCCGTCCGTCACCCCGGGCCTGACCCGGGGTCCCGCTTCTTCTCTCGGACGGCGGGACAAAGCGGGACCCCGGGTCAGGCCCGGGGTGACGTGAGGTCAGCGCGCGACCGCCATATCGCCGCTCGACAGTTCCTGCCCGCCGCCGGTCTGCACCGGCGTCGTCGACACCGGCCGCGCGGGCGGCGTTGCGCGGTAATCCGCGTACTTCCCGAACTCGTTGCGTGCGATCGCCCGGTTGTGGACCTCGTCCGGCCCGTCCGCGAAGCGAAGTGTGCGGAGCGACGCCCACTGCCCCGCCAAGTCGAAATCGCCTGACACGCCGCCGCCGCCATGCGCTTGCACCGCGTCGTCCAGGATCTTCAGCGCCATGGTCGGCGCCTGCACCTTGATCATCGCGATTTCCAGCTGCGCCGACTTATTGCCCGCCCGGTCCATCATGTCCGCCGCCTTCAGGCACAGAAGCCTCGTCATCTCGATGTCGATCCTGGCGCGCGCGATCCGCTCCTCCCACACCGACTGGCTGGAGATCGTCTTGCCGAACGCGACGCGCGACAG
>NZ_CAXSHH010000093.1:0-7799 GCF_964237155.1 uncultured Sphingomonas sp.
GAACGAGCGCGTCGAGAAGGTCTCCGACGCGCTGACCGAAGGCCAGGAGGTCAAGGTCAAGGTCCTCGAGATCGACCAGCGCGGCAAGGTCCGCCTGTCGATGCGCGTCGTCGACCAGGAGACCGGCGCCGAGCTCGAGGACACCCGTCCCGCGCGCGAGCCCCGCGAAGGCGGCGGTGACCGCGGGCCCCGTGGCCCGCGTCGTGACGGCGGCGGCGGCGGCGGTGATCGCGGCCCCCGGGGCGATGGCGGCGGTCGCGACCGCGGTCCCCGCCGCGACGGCGACGGCGGACGCGGCCCCCGCCGCGATGGTGGCGATCGGGGCCCCCGCCCCGAGCGCTCGGGCAACGAGGACGGCCCCGCGCCCGAGTTCGCCCCCGCCTTCCTGACCAACGACCGCGACTAAGCCAAAGCCCTCTCCCGCCTTCGCGGGAGAGGGTTCGTCTTTCCGTGTGCGGAGCAACACACGACATCGACGCCCCGGAACAAGCGACTCGCGTCACACGCTGGAGTCGGCATGGACCAGACCCAAGCCCCCCTCGTCGCTGCCCTAACCAAGGCCGAAGCCCACCCCACCACCGGTTTCGGCGCCCCCGGCCATAGCGCCGGGGCCGCCATCCCCCGGGGCCTGCGCGCGCTCGTCGGAGCCAAGGCGTTCAAGGCCGACCTCCTGACCGTCAAGGGCGTCGAGGATCGCACGGAGAGCGACCACGCGCTCAACCGCGCCCATGAACTCGCCGCCGCCGCCTGGGGCGCGGACATGTGCCGCTTCATCACCGGCGGATCGACCCAGATCCTCCACACCGCGCTTGCCGCCGTCGCGCGCGCGGGCGAGACCGTCCTCCTCCCCACCAATTCGCACAAGGCCGAATGGAGCTACGCGCTCGTCGCCGGCCTCGACGCCGTGCCGCTCCAGGCGGATGTGGACCCCGTCTGGGACGTCGAGACGGTCGTCACCCCCGTCACCCTCGCCGCCGCGCTCGCCGCCCATCCCCACGCCAAGGCGGCCGTCGTCGTCTCGCCCAACTATTACGGCATGACCTGCGACATCGAACGGTTGGCTCAGGTCGCGCACGCGCACGGCATCCCGCTGATCGTCGACGCGGCCTGGGGCGCGGCCTTCGCCTTCTCGCCGCGCCTGCCCACCGACGCGCTCGCGCTGGGTGCGGACATCGAGGTATGCAGCGTCCACAAGACGATGGGCGCGCTCGCCCAAGGCTCCGTCCTCCTCGCCAAGGGCAATGTCGTCGACCAGCAACGCCTCGCGCTCGCCTACGAGCTGTTCGAGACGACCAGCCCGTCGTTCCCCATCCTCGGCAGCCTAGACGCCACCCGTCGCGACCACGCCCTCGGCGGCGCGAAGCTGTGGGACGACGCGCTCGACCTGGCCGAGCAGGCGCGCACCGAGATCGTCGCCATCCCCGGCCTAGTCATATATGGCCAGGATCGCGTCGAACCCCGCACCGAACTCGACCGCGCCAAGATCCTGATCGACCTCTCCGCGCTCAGTATCGCGGGCTACGCCGCCGACGACTGGCTGTACGAGCACCACCATCTCCATGTCGGCCTGTCCAACGCACGCCATCTGCTGGTCGTGATCACGCCCGGCACCGCCGCCGGCGATGTCCGCAAGCTGGTGAAGGCGCTGACCGACCTGTCCGACAAGCTCCGCGCCGACCCGTCCATCCTGCCCGCCGCCCCCGTCCTCCCCGGCCTCGCCACGCTCGTGTTCGAGCGCGCGATGCCCGGTCCCGACGCGTTCTTCGCCGAAGTCGAGGAAGTTCCCTACGAAGCGTGCGCGGGCCGGATCGCCGCCGAGATCGTCGCCCCCTCGCCGCCGGGCGTCCCCCGCCTCGTCCCTGGCCAGCGGATCACCCGCGAGCACGTCGCCTGGCTCGTCGCCAACCGCGATGCGGGGATGTTCATCCTCGACCCGGCCGATCCCGCCGAACACCGCCTCCGCGTCGTCGCGGCGAACGCGCCCGCGGTCGACCGCCCGGCGATGTTCGCCGCCGAGGCCTGATCCCCCCGCTACCGGGGCGAGCCGCTTCATGATACGCTGCCTGGCGACGATGGCCTGGGGAGGTTGGGATCATGCGCAGGTTAGGGGTAGTGATATCGGCGGCGCTCATGGCGGCGACGCCCGCCTCGGCGGACACGGTATGCGAGTGGATCGACTATGCCGCGATCGTCGGCCGCGCCGTCCCGCTAGCACCCGATGCACAGCGCATCGGCGATCATGACCGCGCCCAGACCCAGGTCGCCCTCGCCATGTTCGAGGCGCTGAACGCCATCGATCGCCGCTACGAGTCCTACCTGAAGCTCGCGCCCGCCTCGCCGACCGCGTCGCGGGACGCCGCGGCCGCGACTGCCGCCTACCGGGTGCTTCTCGCCCATTACCCGTCGCAAAAGGCCGGGCTCGACGACAGCTATAACGTCGCGATGATGGGCATCGCCGACCGCGCCGCGCGTGAGGCCGGAGTGCTGGTCGGCGCTGCGGCGGCGGCGCGCGCGCTGGAGGCGGGCGGGATCGACACCCGGATCGTCCAGACACCCTATCGTCCACGCACCTCGGCGGGCGTGTGGACCGCGACCGGGCTGCCGGTCATGTACCCCTATATGGTGGCTTTCACCCCCTGGGTGCTGCCGCGCGCCGACGCGGTTCGCCCGCCGCCGCCGCCCGCCCTCACCAGCGATCGCTACGCCCGCGACTTCGAGGAGGTGAAACGGCTGGGCGCACGTGCCAGCACCGAACGCGGCGCGGACGGCACGCTGATGGCGCGCTACCGCATCCTCCCCAACATGCTGCCGACGTTGCGTCTGATCGCCGACGCGCCCGGCCGCGCGCTCGTCGCCAACGCGCGCCTGTTCGCGCTGATGGCGATGGCGGACGACGACGCGGTGACGGCGGTCGCCGACGCCAAGCTCCATTATAATTTTTGGCGGCCGATCACCGCGATCCGCAATGCGCAGGACGACGGCAACCCGGCGACGGCGGTCGACCCTGCCTGGGAGCCCTTGATCAGCACGCCCAACCACCCCGAATATCCATGCGGTCATTGCATCCGCGCCGCGGCCGCCGCGACGGTGCTGAAGACCGAGGTCGGCGCGGCGCCCCCGGGCGGCGTGCGCGTCACCACCGGCACCGCGCCCTCGATCGTCCAAGTCGTACCGACCTTCGACCGCTGGGTGCGGGATGTGTCGATGTCACGCACCTACGGCGGTGTACATTACCGTTTCTCGAACGAGGCCGGCGAGGAAATGGGCCGAAAGGTCGGCGGGATGGCGGTCGCTAAGCTGTTCCGCCCGCTGCCGGTCAGAGCTAGTAGATAAGACCTCAGATCGGGTCCGACTCCTCGGACACGATCGCCCCCTCGACCGCATAGGCGCCCAGCACGGGCCGGGCCTCCTCGCCCGGCACGGCGCGGTTCAGGTGAATCCGCACACCCGCCGCGACCAGCGTCCGCATCACCCCGGCGGCGGTGTCCGGCTTGTCGCCTCCTCGGTGGATCGTCACCAGCCCCCCGCCCTCGACCGGCGCGTGCGCGAGTACGGCCGCGACCGCCCGCCCCGCCACCGCCCCGGGCTCGACGCCCGCATAGGCCTGCCTGAATGTCAGCGCCCGCTCCAACGCTCCGCGCCAACGATAGAAGACATGGCTCCCGACCAGCCCGATCCGCGCCAGACTCGGCGCCCACCAGGGCGACACCGCCGTCGTGTGGTAATGCGTGGCCGAGCCGACCGGCGCGTAGACGCTCCCGCCCAGCGCGGCTTCCGCGACGCCCCGCGCGCGCTCCCACGCCCCCGGCTCGCGCCTGGCCGCCGTCGACCCGTCGCAGGTGAAGGAGAACTGGCATCCCGTCCGCCGCTGCGACCCCTGATACACCACGCCGCACACGCTCGCCGGAAAGGCCCGGTCGCGCACCCGGTTCAGGACCACTTGCGCCACCGCCCGCTGCCCGTTCGGGTCCTCCGACCGCGCCTCGTGATAGACCGCCGCCGTCAGGCAGTCCGCCGCGCGCCGCCGGTCGTCCCCACTCCCCGTCGCCGCGACGAAGGGCGGCGGCGCTGTCCCGACCGCGCGAGGCGGCATCGCGATCGACACCCCCGACGCCGGCACCGCCGTCGGCACCTCGAGCGCCAATCGCCGCAATAATGGCCGCGCCTCGACGATCACCCGCTCGACCGCGACCGCGCGCGGTATCTCGACCGGCGCGCACGACGCCGCCAGCAACGGCACGAACACCGCGACTGCCGCTCTGGAAACGGGGACGCCCACCTGTCGCATCGCCACGGGCGGTACCGACCACGGGTTAGAAGGAGGTTAACCACCAATCCTCGCGGTCGCGTGGAACGGCCCGGCCATATCGGCGTTCGATCGTTTCGGAGCTGTAATGGGGGGATGACATGCGTGCGGGACGTTGGCTGCTTACCGGGGCGACCGCCGCCTCCATGGCCGGCGGGTTCGTCATGGGCGACCTGACCGCCTCCGCGATCGACCCCTATTACCGGCAGGTCGTATCCCGCGCCGACGAGATGCCCATGGTCGGCGGCTACGGGCCCGCGCGACCCGCCCCGATCAGCTACACGCCGATCTCGTCGGTCGGCGAGTGGCCCGACGCCGCCCCGCCCCCGCCGGAGGAGCACGCATTCGACGAACCCGCCTCCCTCCCGACCCATGACTATGCCGAGGCGGTGGAGCCGACCCGCTACGATGCCGAGCTCGAGCCGGTGCTCGCCATGCCGCCCGACCCCCCGCCGGCGCCGATGGTCGCCACGGCGACGGAGGAGCGACCGTCGCCCGCCCCTACCCCGCCCGGTACCGAACGGCCTGCCGAGACGGTCGCGCCCGCGTCCTGATCCGGCCCTTTTCCCCCTACCCACCCGCACCGGATCGGCTAGGGACGGCGCGCATGTCCGGACCTACCCGCCAACCCATGGCCCGCGACGACCGGCCCGCGAGCCTGCCCTGGATCGGGGTCGCCCCGAACGCTCCCTATTTCCTAGACGAGCACGGCAATCCCTGGACGCCGATCGGCCAGAACGACGCGATCTCCTGGGTCGAGTTCGACGGCCTGTTCCGCCGCCGCGACCTTCCCGCCACCGAACGCCATCTCGAATATCTGAAGGCGCACGGCGTCGCCTGCCTTCGTCTGATGATCGAATATTGCCAGGTCCGGCACCGCTATTTCGAACGGCCCGCGGGCGTCTTCGTCCCCGCCATGATCCGGCTCTGGGACGACCTGTTCGCGATGTGCGAGCGCGTCGGCCTGCGCATCCTCCTCACCCCGGTCGACACCTTCTGGATGTGGCTCCATTGGCGGCACCATCCCTGGAACGTCGCGCTCGGCGGTCCGCTCGAGCACCCCTCGCAGCTCCTCACCTGCCCCCGCACCCGTCTCGCGATCAAGGCGCGGCTCGATTTCATCGTCCGCCGCTGGGGCGGCTCGGGCGCCCTATTCGCCTGGGACCTGTGGAACGAGATCCACCCCGCGCAGGGCGGCGATGCGGTCGATTGCTGGCCCGAGTTCATCGCCGACATCTCCACCCACGTCCGGAACTTGGAGACCGAGCTGTATGGCCGCGCCCATCCGCAGACGGTCTCCGTTTTCGGCCCCGAACTCCAGTGGCGTCCCGAGCTCGCCATGCGCGACCCGATCTTCCGCCACCCCGACCTGGATTTCGCCTCGGTCCACATCTACCGATCCGGGTCGATCGACCATCCCAAGGACACGGTCGCCTCCGCCGTCGCGATGGGCGGGATCGTCCGCGAATGCCTCGCCGAGATCACCGACGGCCGCCCCTTCCTAGATACCGAACACGGCCCCATCCACACCTTCAAGGACAAGAAGCGCACGCTTCCCGCGCCGTTCGACGACGAATATTTCCGCCATCTGAGCTGGGCGCACCTGGCCTCGGGCGGCGTCGGCGGCGGCATGCGCTGGCCCAACCGCCGCCCGCACACGCTGACGCCCGGCATGCGCGAGGCGCAGCGCGCGATGGCGGGCTTCCTGCCCCTGATCGACTGGGAACGCTTCGTCCGGCGCAACGTATCGGGCGGGGTCGGGGCGACCCACTTCCACCGCTTCGCCTGCGGGGACGACACCCAGGCCCTGGTCTGGCTCCTACGCCGCCGCGCCCTCGCGCCCGACGGCCGTGTCCGCGCCGACGTCGAGCCAATCGCCCCCGTCGTCACCGTCCCAGGCCTCGCCGACGGGGCTTACGGGATCATGGGCTGGGATACGACCAACGGCCGCGAGGTCGAACGCCTCACCGCCGACGCGGCCGACGGCCGCCTGCGCTTCACGCCCGCGCCCATCGGCCCCGACCGAGCTTTCGCGATCCGCCGCGTCGGTCAGGCATGATGCGGCACCACGCGCACGTCGATCGTTCGCCGGATTGCCGATGGTCGACGAGGACTGCTACATCGGCGCGATGCGCGTCATGTTTCCGGTTCTCGCGGCGATGCTCTGCGTCGCCGCGACCACGCCGCCCCCGCCTGTCCTTCTCCCCTACATTCAGGAAGGGCGGTTCGATCCCGGCGATTACGGCTGGCTGAAGGGACGGTTCGACGATGCCTCCCCCGCCGAAAAGGCGGCATCGGCCCGGGTCGGGATTTGGCTCGACGCATGCCTGGCGGCGGATGGAGCCGCGACCCGCGCCGAGCTGCGCGCGATGGGTGTCACCAGCCCCAGCCTCGAACGCGCCTATTACCGCGATCCGCTTTGCGCGGCGGTGGCGAGCGCGCCTTATCCGCTCGACCTGCGCTCGTTCGCCCGCTTCAGGGAGGCGGTCGCCGCCGCCCGCCCGGTCGCGGACACCTACCTCGCGGCGATCCGGACGGCGGAGGAAGTCGCGGGCCCGCGAAGCCCCAAGCTCGCCGACACGCTCCTCGCCCGCCCGCTGGCCGACCAGATGCTCCGCTTCGGGCTGGGCTGGGGAGAGGGTGTGATGAAGGACGCGCCCCCGCTCGCTCCCGAAGTCAAGGCGATCGTCGTCGCCCGTCTCGGCGCCGAATTGGCGGAACGCGACCGCGCCAACACGCGGTGGCTCCGGGACATCGTCGCCGAGCAGGGCTGGCCCACGATTTCCGCGGTCGGCGAGCCCGCGTCGGCGCAAGCATGGCTTCTCATCCAGCACGCCGACGCCGATCCCGCGTTCCAGTTGCGCGCGCTCAGGCTGATGCAGCCGCTGACGGCCTCGGGCGAGGTCTCCAGGCGGAACTATGCCTACCTGTACGACCGCGTCATAATGAAGCTGGCGGGAAAGCAGCGCTATGCGACCCAGCTCACCTGCGAGAACGGCCGGTGCGTGCCGTTGCCGCTCGAAGATGGAAAGACCATGCCGACTTGGCGCGCGGAGGCCGGACTTGAACCGTTCGCGGCCTATCTAACGTAGATGCGGGAGCTCGTGGGCGACTGCCCACGATAATAGAGGCAAGGCGGGTCGAACAGGTGGGGAGCTTCTGTTGCTCGGTGCCCCCCGTACCGCCGGTTTCCGCTTCTGTTACCCGGTGCGGCCCCAACCGTGCTTTCGTCCGATGTATAACTTAGACCGTGAAGTCCAAGTTACGCGGCGATTGCGAGTGCTTCGTTATCGTTGGCACTTGTGTAATGGGCCGTCGCGGTGGTCCCATTCCGAGCGAAAACTGCGCCTTTCAATACACGTCGATCCTAGTTCGGCCCCATCGACCACCCCGTATCAAACGGGGCGGATGGTGGAGCCGCCGGGTACCGCCCCCGGGTCCGCTGCATCTATTTCACGCCGCATTTTATCGCCATAGCCGGGCGAACCCGGCG
>NZ_CAXSHH010000094.1:0-7662 GCF_964237155.1 uncultured Sphingomonas sp.
TCGATCCGCGCGCCCAGCACCGTGTGCTGAGGCTGCTGCGCGGCCATGTCGACGGTTTTGCGGGCGGGGGCGGGGGCGGGGGCGGGGCCTTGGTGGTCCTCCACGACCTCGACCTCGCCGCGCGTTATGCCGACCGGCTGGTGTGGATGGCGGGCGGCGCGATCGTCGCCGACGGCCCGGTCGCCGACACGCTGACACCCGCGCGCATCGCCGACGTGTACGGCGTCGCGGCGCGTGTCGAGGGCGGGCGCGTGCTGATCGACGGTCCCGCGTGACCGCCCGCGCCCTGATGGCGCAGGGGACGGGCTCGGATGTCGGCAAGTCGCTGCTCGTCGCCGGGCTGTGCCGGATCGCGAAGCGGCGCGGCTTGTCGGTCGCGCCGTTCAAGCCGCAGAACATGTCCAATAACGCGGCCGCCTGCGCGGACGCCGACGGTTCCTGGGGCGAGATCGGCCGCGCCCAAGCGCTGCAGGCGCGCGCAGCAGGGATCGCGCCGCATGTCGATTTGAACCCGGTGCTGCTCAAGCCGCAGAGCGACGCCCGCGCGCAGGTGATCGTCCATGGCCGCGCGATCGGGACGGAGGACGCCGCCGCCTACATGGCCGGGCGGCGGCGCCTGCTGCCCGCCGTGCTCGACAGCTTCGCGCGGCTGACGGCCGCGCATGACCTGGTGATCGTCGAGGGCGCGGGCAGCCCGGCCGAGGTCAACCTGCGCGCCCGCGACATCGCCAATATGGGTTTCGCGCGGGCGGCGGGGGTGCCGGTGGTACTGGTGGGCGATATCGACCGGGGCGGCGTCAGCGCGGCGTTGGTCGGCACCCGCGCGGTGATCGACCCTGCCGACGCCGCGATGATCGTCGGCTTCGCGATCAACAAGTTCCGCGGCGACGCGACGCTGTTCGACGCAGGCGTCCTCGCGATCGAGCGGGCGACCGGGTGGCGTTGCTTCGGCGTGATCCCCTGGCTGGATGCCGCCGCGCGCCTGCCCGCGGAGGACGCGGTCGTGCTGGAGCGCCCCGTCGCGCGGCGCGGGGGCGGCGTGAAGATCGTCGCGCCGATGTTGTCGCGGCTCGCCAATTTCGACGATGCCGACCCGCTGCGGTCGGAGCCGGGCGTCGAGTTCGACTTCATCCCGCCCGGGCGGCCGATCCCCCGCGACGCGGACGCGGTGATCCTGTTCGGGACCAAGTCGACGATCGCCGACCTCGCCTTCCTGCGCGCGCAAGGGTGGGACCACGACATCCTGGCGCATGCCCGCACCGGCGGCCGCGTGCTGGGGGTGTGCGGCGGGTTCCAGATGCTCGGCCGCGTCATCCGCGATCCGCGCGGGATCGAGGGCCCGCCCGGCGAGGCGGCGGGGCTGGGACTGCTCGACATCGAGACCGAGATGCTGCCGGGCAAGCGTGTCCGCCCCGTAGCGGGCCGCTGCGCGCGGACGGGCGCGTCGGTGAGCGGCTATGAAATCCACTCCGGCCGAACGACGGGCGCGGCGCTGGAGCGACCGATGCTGACGCTGGAGGACGGCCCCGACGGCGCGATCGGTGGCCTGATCGAGGGAACGTACGTCCACGGATTGTTCGTGGACGACGACTTCCGCCGGGCCTGGCTCGATCGGCTCGGTGTCGCGCCCTCGCCGCTCATCTATGACGACGCCGTGGAGGCGGCGCTCGATGAGGTCGCCGACGGGATCGCCCGTGCGGTCGATGTCGACGCGCTTTTCGCGGCGGCGCGCGCGCCCGGCTGGAGTCCGGATGCGTGACGATGCATGCCGCGACCATGTTGGCGGCGCTTGCGCTTGAAGGAGTGCTGGGCTGGCCGGATGCGGTCCATCGCCGAATCGGCCATCCGGTGAGCTGGTTGGGCGCGTTCGTCGACCGGCTCGACGCCACGCTCAACCGACCGGGTTTCGGACCGGCCGTCCGCTATCTGCTGGGAATGGTGGCGACGATCGCCGTGGTGGCGGTGGCGGTCGGCACCGCGCTGGCCATCGCGGCGGTTCCGGGTCCGATCGGGATCGGCGTGGAGATCGGGGCCGCCGCCACGTTGGTCGCCGCGCGCGGCCTGTATGCGCATGTCGATGCGGTCCGCCACGCGATCGAGCATGACGGGATCGCGGCGGGGCGGATCGCGGTCGCGCGGATCGTCGGGCGCGACGTGACGCCGCTCGACGAGGCCGGCGTGGCGCGCGCCGCGATCGAGAGCCTGGCCGAGAACCTGTCCGACGGCGTCGTCGCCCCGCTGTTCTGGGGCGCGGTCGCCGGGCTGCCGGGTATCGCCGCCTACAAGGCGATCAACACGCTGGACTCCATGATCGGGCACCGGACCGCGCGGCACGAGGCATTCGGTGGCTTCGCGGCGCGGCTTGACGACCTCGCGAACCTGATACCGGCACGGCTGACGGCCGGGTTGATCGCGGTGGCGGCATGGTCGTGGGCCGCCGCCCGGATCGCGTGGCGCGACGCCCGGCGGCACCGCTCGCCGAACGCGGGCTGGCCGGAGGCGGCGATGGCGGGCGCGCTCGGCATCCGCTTGTCGGGTCCGCGCCGCTACGGTGATCGGACTGCCGATGAACCCTGGCTCAATCCGGCGGGCACCGATCCTGACGCGGCGGCGATCGGACAGGCGCTGTCGGTCGCGGTGCGTGCCGTTCTGCTCGCGGCGGGACTGCTCGCCGCGGCGACGTTCGCGTGAGCGGCGATCTTCTTCACGGCGGCGCGCTGGGCGCGATGCGGGCGGCGTTTCCCGCCGCCCCGGAACCGTGGATCGACCTGTCGACAGGGATCAACCCCTGGCCCTACTCCGTGGATGCGATCGAGCCTGAGGACTGGTCGCGGCTGCCGACTGACAAGGCGCGCGCAAGGTGCGTCGGCGCGATGGCCGGCGCGTTCGGGGCCGAGGCGGCGGCCATCCTGCCGGTACCGGGCAGCGAGCTCGCGATTCGCCTGTTGCCGCTGGTTCTACCCTCAGCGACCCTCGCGATCGTGTCGCCCACCTATGGCGACCACGCCCGCGCTTGGGCGGCTGCGGGCCGATTGGTCCGGGCGGTGCCGACGTTGGATGCGGCGTTGGCGGCTGGAGCGGATGCGATCGTACTGTGCAATCCCAACAACCCGGACGGCCGCGTCGTATCACCCGACACGGTGTTTGCGGCGGCCGAGGCCCAGGCGGCACGGAGTGGCTGGCTGATCGTCGACGAGGCGTTCGCCGAGGTCGAGCCGTACTTGTCCGTGGCGGCGCATGCCGGCCGGACGGGGCTGATCGTGTTGCGATCGTTCGGCAAGTTTTACGGTCTGGCGGGGCTGCGGCTCGCGGCAGTGCTCGGGCCGCCCGGCATATTGGGTGAAATGCGGTCGTTGGTCGGGCAATGGGGGGTGTCGGGGCCAGCACTCCGTCTGGGGGCCACCGCCTACAGCGATGATCGGTGGCGACGAACGACGGCCGACCGGCTCGCCCACGCGGCCGGGTCGCTCGACGCGATAGTGGTAGGCGGCGGGCTGACGATCGTGGGTGGGACATCGCTGTTCCGGTTCGTGCACGCTCCCGACGCGCATGCGCGGTGGGCGACGCTGGCCGGGGCAGGGGTATATGTCCGCCGCTTCGTCGACCTGCCACACCATCTCCGGATCGGACTGCCCGTCGACGACGCGGGTTCGATGCGGTTGGCGGCGGCGCTGGCCCGTTAACCCTTCAGCGTGAGCGGCAGCCCGGCGGCGACGAACTCCACCCGGTCGGCGAGGGCCGCGACCCGCTGGTTGAGCCGCCCCTGCTCATCCCGAAACGCGCGGCCGAGCGGCGTTTCGGGCACCAGCCCCATGCCGATTTCGTTGGAGACGAGTAGCAGCGTCGTGCCCGGCCGGGGTGCGACCATTTGATCCAGCAACAATCGCGTGGCCCGTTCGACGTCATGACCGCCAAGCATCACATTGGAAAGCCATAGGGTGAGGCAGTCGACCAGAAGCACGTCATGCTCGACCTTCGCGCCGGCGATCGCGGCATGCAGGTCGACCGGTGCCTCGACCGTATTCCAGTGTTTATCGCGTTCCGCTCGGTGGCGCGCGACGCGCTCGATCATCTCTTCGTCGTAGGTCTGAGCCGTGGCGATGAACGTCCGGGATCCTGGGAGCGCATCGGCGATGGTCAGGGCCCTGCGGCTCTTGCCGGAACGCGCGCCACCCAAAATGAAGATCGCGGTCATACCGCCTTATGCGCGGTTCGACGGTCGTTGCACGTCGATATTCACGAGTGCTCGTAAATGGTGCCGGGCTGGCAGAGCAAAACAATTGCTCTCGCGCCAGCAGCCAGCAGCCAGCAACTAGGTTTTACATAACAAAACATAGCTTTGGAGGCGTGTAGCGGCAAAGTATAAATGTCGCCGTCCGCAATGTAGAAACGGCACTGGTGGCACGCGCCGTTCTTCGGTTCGAGGAATAGCGATGATGACGGTGCTGAGCATCAGCCACAACGAGCTGTCGCGGTTCGACACATTGCAGCGGGTCGAGCAGCGCGAGCTGAGCGCGGAGGACGCGGCGGTGCTGCTGGGTGTGTCGCGACGGCAGGTGTTCCGGATGCTGGCGGCGATGCGCGAGCGTGGTGCCGAGGGTCTGGTGTCGAGCAAGCGCGGGCGACCGAGCAACCGCCGCCTGTCGCCGGCGCGCACCGACACGGCGATCGCGCTGGTGCGCGAGCATTATCATGACTTTGGGCCGACCTTCGCGGCCGAGAAGCTCGAAGAGCAGCACGGCATCCGGATCAGCCACGACACGCTCCGCAAGCTGATGATCGAGGCCGGGCTGTGGACGACCAGGCAAGCACAGCGTCTTCCGCTTTGACACCAGCTAACGGCTGTTTTCGACCATGCCGCTCCCGAAACCTGCCCGAGCGTCAATCATCATCCTTCGCCGTTCAGCCGTCAACACAGCGCTGACGGAAGACCCGTCGTGCAAACACGAGTTCGCGCGTCGGCACCGATCATGAATGAGTGTCTGAAGTTGGGACGCATGAAAGTAGGCGGGAATGGCTGCTTCTTGGTCCTCGGCCGAACTTAGGCAGGAGAGGGAAGCACATGCCCGGTTCCCCTCCTTACGATCGCCGAACGGCAATCGCAGCCGACGCGACTGGCCGACACCAAGAGCGGATCACTAGCCGATCACCACTTCCTCCTCGGTGACGACCCTGCCATAGGACGACAGATCCATGAAGTTGACGTGATCGGGATCGACCTTCTTGAGGAAGTTCTCCGAGAAGTAGAGCGCGTTCATATCCTCCATGCTGTCGAACCATCCTTCCACGACCGAATCGTAATCCGGACCGGAATAGTCGGGCGCGGAGACGGGATAGGAGACGACGAAGCGTCGTATGTACCGGCGAGTCTCCGGAATCGCCATGAGAAGCGGTCTGTGGACATCGCGCTGGTAACGAACGAACTCGTCATGGCTCATGCCCACGCGGCGCTTGATCGTGATGATCATTTTTATCATTGGCTTGGTTTTCCTTGGCGCTGCGCCGGTGGCGGTTCGGGAGAGCGCAGGGGCGGCGGCGATTGTGCCGGCGATGGCGAGGCTCGCGACGACGAGGCGACGTGAAGGATCGTTGCTGTCGTTCATAAGGTCTCCGGGTGGTGGGCATCACTAGGCGGTGGGCCTTGGATGATCTATGCGCCAGCGTCCTTCATAATGTCGTGATCGTCTTGAATGTCCGTGGATCCCCTCTCAGATGTGCTCTCGCTGCTGAAGCCGCACACCTACATCGCCGGCGGCTTCGACCTATGCGGCCCCTGGTCGATCGAGTTCGATCCCCACACCGGGATCAAGTGCTACGCGCTTTTATCCGGCACCTGCTGGCTGGCGCTCGAGGGCCTGCCGGAGGCGGTGCCGCTGGAGGCGGGCGACTGTGTTCTCCTGCCCAACGGGCGACGGTTCCGCCTGACCAATGACCTGGCGCTTGCGCCTACCCCGTTCGAGCGGCTGCAGCCCGTGGAGTGGCGCGGTGGGATCGCCACGTTGAACGGCGGCGGCGACACGCTGATCCTGGGCGGTCACTTCGCCTTCGCCGGCGCGCATGCCGACATGCTACTGGGAGCCATGCCGCCGGTCGCGCATTTGCGTGACGACCGGGATAAGATGAACCTTCGCTGGGCCCTGGAGCAGATGCGGCGCGAGTTGGCCGAGGAACAGCCAGGTGGGATATTGGTCGCTCAGCACCTCGCTCACATGATGTTGGTGCAGGCGCTGCGGCTTTACCTCACCGGCTCGGCGGGAAGGCACGTCGGCTGGCTGTTCGCGCTCGCCGACACGAAGCTCGCCGCCGCGATCGGCGCCATGCACGCGGAGCCAGGCGCCCGCTGGACCTTGCCCGCCCTGGCGGCGAAGGCGGGCATGTCGCGATCGAGCTTCGCCCGAGCGTTCAAGACGACGGTCGGCACCTCGCCTCTCGACTACCTGACTCGCTGGCGCATGCTGCTCGCGGGCACCCGCCTGACCAACGGCAAGCAGCGACTGTCGTCTATCGCCATCTCGCTCGGCTATGATTCGGAGAGCGCCTTCAGCACCGCGTTCAAGCGTACCATGGGATGCTCGCCAAAGGCGTATGCGCGCTCCGGGCCGCCGGCAAGCTCACGCCATCCATGGGCAACGACCGCCATAGCTCGTACCGCTGACGGCCAAGAGGCACGGGGATAGAAGCTTGCATCGTGTTGGTTGCCGGAGTGTCAAAACCGAACGAGACCACTGAAAAACGGACGAATGCCGGTCAACCGTGGCCCTGTTGTCAACCGGCGCGGGATCTTGACCCCGGATCGGCGCTCAAGATTGGCTCTGACTCGGATTTGATGACGTCGGGCGCTGAGTATCCTGCTCGGCAGGAGATCAGGGCTATGTCTTGGAGGTTCAGATTGTCAGCTCTTGCTCCCAAGGGTCTCGCCGTCGGAGAGGTGCTGGTGAACGAGGCTGCGGTGGTGATCACCGTACGCTCGGCGGAGATCGCGGCGAGTTGCCCGAGCCGCGGAGTCGAAGCACGCCGCACTCACAGTCGCTAGATCCGGAGCTTGGCCGATCCTCCGATTTCGGGTCGCGCGGTTCGCCTTCGAATCGCGGCTCGCCGCTTCCGGTGCAATGAAGCGCGCTGTACGCGGCGCATCTTCGCGGAGCGAACCGCGGCGTTGACACCTTGGTCGCGGCGAACGGCGCGGCTGGACGACCTGACGCATCACCTTGGACTGGCGCTTGGTGGCCGGCCAGGGGCGGGGCTCGCGCGGCGCCTGATGCTGCCGGTCAGCCGCGACACGCTGCTGAGGTTGGTGCGCCGACGGGGAGCGCCAGCCTTTACGCCACCCCGGGCGGTCGGGATCGACGACTGGGCCTGGAAGCGCAGCCACCGCTACGGTACCCTGGTCTGCGACCTGGAGCGGCAGCGCACGATCCGCCTGCTTCCGGACAGAGAACCCGCGACCGCGCGGGCTTGGGTGGAAGAGCAGCCTTAGATCGAGGTGGTGACGCGCGACCGCGGCGGCGGCTATGCCCTTGCGGCAACCCGAGCGTTTCAGGTCGCCAATCGCCGGCACCTCATGGCCAGCACGAGCGAGGCGTTCCTTGCGGCGACCCGCGGCTCCATGATCTTCCCTCGGTGTGGCGGACACCGTTGGTTAGCCCGCCATGCGTTTCTCGG
>NZ_CAXSHH010000095.1:0-7519 GCF_964237155.1 uncultured Sphingomonas sp.
CCGCGCGTTCGGGGGAGGCCAGCATGCGGTCGACGTCCACTTCGGAGGCGAAATGAACTAGGATCTGGCAATGGATCGCTGGCGGATCGTCCTCAAGGCGGCGCGGCCACAGCGCCTGGGCGTCCAGAACGCCGGGCAGTTTCCGCAATGCGGGGACGAGTTCGTCCAGGACAGCCGTTCGGAACACGTCCTCGGCATGCGGGCGACCGACCCAGAAGGCGGAGCGAATCCACATCGCCGATCAGCCTTGGAATGCCAGCGCCGTATACGGCGTCATGCGTTTGGCTACTCTCGCCCGCCATTCCCGATCCGGCTCAGTGTAGGAGCGCTCCATGACCTCGAGTTTCCTCACGCTGATGCCCATGTGACTGGACATCCAGTTGGTCGCGGGTCGGGCGATCGCGTCCGCGCTTGCTTTGTTGCCGCTTGGCATGTCGCTCTCCTCACCATGCGGGGTTTCGACCCGCAGCTGCGACGCCGACCGCGCTGGCTCGGCCAGGTCCCCATCTCCGCTTCTATGGTCCGCCAGCCGCCCTCCCCAGATACCAAGAATGCATCAGTGATACCGCTCGTGCAGCTTCGGGCGGACCGGCAGCTTCCCGCGAAGCCGTGCGCGCTAACCGACCAACCCGGAGCCGGGCGGTCCGCATCTCGGCGCGGGGCAACACTCGTCGACAGAGCTCGGGCGAGTTGCCCGATGCCCAGCCGAGTTCACCGCACGGGAGCTGGACGCTGCAAGAAGGGACCCCGCCAGCCTTTTCCTCGAATGAGTTCCCGTGATCGACCCCGATCCAAGGCGGTTGTTTCGAGGGCGGGTTCGAAGTACCGATACCTTTCCGAGATCGGGGGTCCCGCAAACTTTTCAGGAGCTTTATGAAGCTTAGTCAGTTCCGAGATCTTCTCGCCGTCGTCGAGTTCGGAAGCCTGCGAGGTGCCGGGCGTCATCTCGGCATCGCGCAACCCGTGATCACGAGAAGCATACGCGAACTGGAGCGCGAACTGGGCGTCTCGCTCTTCGAGCGCCACGCCAAGGGCGTTCAGCTGACAGACATGGGGCAGGCATTCGTCCGCCGGGTCGAATCCTTTCAGTCCGAGTTGCGACGGGCGAAGGAAGAGATTGGCCAACTCAAGGGCAAGATGACGGGCGAGGTCACCGTCGCGCTCTCGACGGCTTCATGCATGGCGTTGATGCCGTCGGCGGTGGCCGCGTTCCAAAGACGCTACCCCGACGCGACCCTCAAGATTTCCGAGACGCTGTTCCAACCGGTCGAGGCTGATCTCTCCGATGGCAAGATAGACTTCTGGATCGGTCCGCTCGATCAGACCGGTATCTCGTCCAAATTCGCCGTCGAGCGCCTATTCGACAATCATCGGCGAGTGGTCGCGCGAAAGGGCCATATACTTGCCGACGCTCGAAGCCTGAAGGATCTGACGGAGGCCCGGTGGGTACGGCCAACATTGTCGACGCGTAGCACCGAAGGCGATTTCGACGCGATGTTCGACCGGCTCGGGCTCCCCTCGCCCAAGATCGTGTTGCATGCGCGGTCGGCGCTGATCACGATCCTGATCGTCGCGAACTCGGATCTGCTGACGGTCCTTCCTCAACAGTGGCTCGACTTCGCGCCGATGCGCGACCTGTACCAAGCACTCGACCTGATCGAACCGATGGTGGCGGCACCGATGTGCATCGTCCAGCGCAAGGGTATGCCGCTGACGCCGATGGCGGAGTACCTCTGCGACCGCATGCGGACGGCGGCCGCCCAATATGAACGGCGGCAGGCCGGGACGGTGGAGCTCTGATATCGCGGTCTTGGTTTCCGGAGCGCCCCGCTCCCCAAGCTTATTCCCAGCCGGATAAGCGCGAAATAATGACGCACGGCGGAACATGCCATCTTGTCGACCTGGAGTTTCTGCCGTTCCATGATATCAGCTGCCAGGTCCACCTCGCCGCTGGGGCGCCGGACTCACTTCATCAGATGCGCAAGATGCGGAACTAACCCGTCGAGAACAGCCATGCGGCAAACAGTCCGTGCTGGAAAACGAGTGTTCGGGTTTCAGTACACGGTGGTCCGAACGTTAGGGCGCGCTACCCACGTGGCGGTCAAAAGGGGTATCGGGCAATTTAAGTTGTATTCTCCTCAGAGCGCGCGGGCGGGTTCATCGTCCGGCCAGATCCGATCGATCGGGCTGTGGCGGGGGAGAGAAGATGAAAGAGCGTTACCGTTTGTCAGCAGGCTTTCTCGCTCTTTCCTGGTGCGTCGCTTCGTCGCAGGCCTTTGCGCAGACCTCGGCGGAATCCGACGCGACGAACCCGAGTCGATCCGACCCTTCGGTCCAGACCGGGATCGCCGACATCGTCGTGACGGCGGAACGACGCGAGCAGAGCGCGCAAAAGGCGCCGTTGACGATCCAGGTGGTCGGGTCCGAGGAGCTCGCTCGATCGGGCCTAACCGAAGTCACGGGGCTTCAGCGCGTCACCACCGGTGTGGAGATCGGGCGCGGCGGCGCGAACACCCAGATATTCATCCGCGGAGTCGGTGGGGCGGCTTTCACCCCGCTTTCGAGCCCGGGCGTCGCGTTCAACGTCGACGGGGTCTATGTCGGGCGTCCGAACGGCGTGAACGGCAATTTCTACGACGTGGCTCGGGTGGAGGTGCTCAAGGGACCGCAAGGCACGCTGTACGGGCGTAACGCGAATGGCGGATCGATCAACCTGATCACCAACGTCCCCCGCCTCGGCGAGCGGACCAGCGACCTCGGCCTCGAAGTTGGGAACTACGATCTGGTCCGTGCGACGGAGAGCGTGAACTTGCCCGTGAGCGACACCGTCGCTGTCCGTGGGGCGTTCAACATCGTCAATCGGGACGGATTCATCTCGAACGGGACCGACGACGATGTCCAGCAGTCGGGCCGCGTGCGGCTATTCTGGGAGCCATCGTCCGATGTGAGGCTGCTGCTCAGCGCCGACTACTCGCATTTCGGCGGCAAGGGCGGCGATTTCGTCTACCTGCCGCGCCGTCCGGGAGCGAGCCCCTACGAGGCGCAATCCGAACCGGCCGCGAACGCCTACATGCGCGCGTTCGGACCGCTGGGACCACTGATCGACGATCAGCGCGACGACAATCGACAGGATACCCACCTGTTCAACGTGAGCGCCCAGTTGGACTGGGACCTCGGGGATTTCGCCACCTTCACGCTGCTGCCGGCCTATCGGCACGTCGATACCAAATACGTAACCCATTTCGCAACCCGCCTGAGCGCCAACGAAACAACCGAACAGTTTTCGGTCGAGGCTCGGCTGGGCAATAGCACTCCCGGACTCACCTGGGTGCTCGGGGCCTACTACTTCGACGAGCGCTCGCCCGACTCTATCAGCAACGTCTTCGCCAGCAACATACTTCAGAACTATCTGATCGAATATTCACCGGAAACGAAGGCCTATGCCGCGTTTGGCCAAGCGACGGTGGAGGTGGTCGATCGGCTCAGGCTGATAGCCGGGGGTCGCTACACCTACGAGAAACGGGCGCTGAGCGGCTCGATCACGAACTTGGCCGTCGACCCTCCCGCGCTTCTGGAGGCCTTTGGCGGACGCAAGAGCTTCGACGGCTTCACCTACCGGGTCGGCGCGGAGTACGACCTGTCGCCCCGCAACCTGCTGTTCCTCACCTACAGCACGGGGTTCAAGGCCGGAGGCTTCTCCCAGACAATCGCGCCCGCCAACGTGTTCCAGCCCGAACGCCTGAAGTCGCTCGAGTTCGGTTCGCGCAACCGATTCCTCGACAATCGCCTGCAGGTGAACTTCGGTGCGTTTCGCTGGAAGTACAGCGACATCCAGGATCAGAGGATCAACTTCGACCCGTTGAACAACGTCAACTTCATCACGTTCAACTCGGGCGATGCGACGCTATACGGCGGCACGTTGGACGTCGTGGCGAAACCGACCGCCCGGGACACGATCAGCCTGTCGGGCGAGTACATCCACTCGGAATATGACCGGTTCTTCTTCCAGACCCCGGTCCCCTTCCTTCAGCCGGGCAGCTCGGGATGCGCCCTGAGCGGCCCGTTCGCGCCCGGCGCGACGCTTCCCTATTCGTCGATGGGAAGCGACACGAACACCGGCCCGCTGCCGGTCATCGTGGGCGACTGCCGCGGCTTCCAGGTCGCCCGTGTCCCCGAATGGTCCGGCACCCTGGCCTATTCGCGCGAGTTCCCGGTCGCGAACGGCGGCTCGATCGTATTCGACGGCCTGGTCAAGTATTCGAGCGCGCGGTGGTTGAGCATCGACTTCATACCTGCGGAGCGGGATGGCGCCTATGCCACCGCCGACGCGGCCCTCACCTACACGAACCCGGAGGGCGATCTGTCGCTTGCCCTGTTCGGGCGCAACCTGACCAAGTCGGTATATTACACGGGTGCGCTCCAGACCGCTTTCATCGGCGGCCTCGTCGCCGCGAACATCGCGCCACCGCGGACCTACGGCGTGAGACTGACCGCCCGTCTCGGCAGATGAGGGCCGGTGAAGCTTGACGCCGACGGATTACCGGCGAACCCCGCCATGTCGATCCGCCAAACAGGTCCTGTGAGGCGCGACCGGGCGAGCGCCGCCGGCAGTTCCCGTTTCAGGTATCACATCGGTGCATCTGCTATCTGGAACAGGGCAGCGGCGGCGCATATCGTTCCGGCAAGATGTATCGATCCCGCGTGCGAGCCGGCGACGCGCGGCGATAGGACGAGTCGGCTCAGCGCACCGCAAGAGCGGCGAGCTAATGGAGAGATCTACGATGGCACAGGCATCAGCACAGACGATCGAGCGTCCCTCCGATCGTCGCGACAATCCGCGATCGGCGAGCGACTACACAGCCGGGCCCGCCCTTCTACGGCCCGTGACCCAGTCCAGTTCCGTCGATGTGAGCGAGATCGCGCACCTTCGCGGCGTCGAGCTCCGGCAAGCGCTCGTCGCGCGGGCCGCCCGGCTCGTGCCGCTGCTTGAGACCAACGCGGCCGAGACGGAAACGGATCGCCGCGTCGTCGAGGAGAACATCGAGGCCGTGCGTGCGGCGGGCCTGTTCAAGCTGCTGGTGCCGCGCCGCTTTGGCGGACTCGAGACCGACATCAGGACGCAGATGGAGGTATCGCGCGAACTGGCCCGGGGCTGCGGCGCGACCTCCTGGGTCACGACGCTGATGAACATTTGTTCCTGGTTCGTAGGGCTGGCGCCCGACCGGCTCCAGCAGGATGTCTGGGGCGAGAACCCGGAAGCGCGCATCGCTGGCGTGTTCGCACCTTCGGCCAGGAGCCGTCGGGTCGACGGCGGCTTTGTCGTGACGGGCAAGTGGGCGTGGGCGAGCGGGTCTCTCCATGCCGACTGGGCGTTCGTCGGCCTGCCAATCGTCGACGAGGCCGGCGACGAGGTCGATCAGGGCTTCGCCGTGATCCCGATGGCGGAGGTCACGATCGAGGACACCTGGTTCGTGGTGGGCATGAAAGGTTCGGGCAGCAACACGATCGTCGCGGACGAAGTGTTCATTCCGGATCACCGGATCATGTCGGTTCCCCCTTTGATTCGCGGCGAGCCCCCCACGCCGTACAAGGAGGAGACGCTGTACCAGTCCGCGTTCATCCCGGTGGCAGCGTTGGCGCTCATGGGCCCGCAGCTGGGCTTGTGTGCCAAGGCGTTCGAATTCGTGATTGACAAGGCGCCCAAGCGCGCCATCGCCTACACCTTCTACAAGACGCAGACCGAGTCGCCCAGCTTCCAGCTGGCGATCGCGCAAGCCGCGACGCTGGCCGACACCGCGCACCTGTTCGCCTACCGGGCGGCCGACGCGATCGACGCCACGGCCAAGGCGGGCGAGAAGCAGACCTACCTCGAGCGCACGCGCGTACGGATGGACACCGGCACGGCGATCAAGGCTGCGCGGGATGCGGTCGACGTCTTGATCTCGGCCCATGGCGCGGGTTCGTTCGCTGAAGTCAGCCCGATGCAGAGGATTTGGCGCGATCTAGAAACCGCGGGACGCCATGCCGTGCTTTCGCCTTCGATCGCGGCGGAACTCTACGGTCGCGCGCTGCTCGGGATCGAGGAAGGCGTCACGGCCCTGGTATAAGTCGGACACGAACCGTGGCCACCCCGATGAACCACGACGGATGTGCTAAGCCTTCGGTAGTTGGAATGCCGGCGACCGGGATCCGGGCCGGCGACTCGAGCGCAGGCCTGCCTCGTGTGGTGGACAGGCAGCGTGTTCAGGAGATGAGTTAATGACGTTCGTTCGCAACGCCTGGTACGTCGCGGCTCTTCCGGCCGAGGTCGACGAGGGTCTGCTTTCGCGTAAGCTGCTGAACGACCCGATCGTCCTCTACCGGCAACCCGACGGCACGTGCGCAGCGCTGCTCGATCTCTGTCCCCACCGTTTCGCCCCGCTCAGCATGGGGATCATCAAGGACGGTAACGTCCAGTGCCCCTATCACGGTCTCGAGTTCGACGGCACCGGACGGTGCGTGCTCAACCCCCATGGCAGCGGAGCGCGCCCGTCCGCGCTCGACGTCCGTTCCTTTCCGGTGGTCGAGCGCGACGGCCTGATATGGATCTGGTGCGGCGAGAAGGGTGCGGCCGACCCGAACGCGATCCCCGACTATAGTTGCCGGATCTCGCCCGAGCGCCGCACGGTCGGCGGCCATGCTCCGATCGATTGCAACTATCGCCTACTCGTCGACAATCTGATGGATCTGAGCCACGCCCAGTTCGTCCACCGTGCCAATGCGCAGAGCGACGCGTTCGACCGGGTCCGCCGCGAAGTCGTGGTCAGTGACGGATCGATCCAGAACCTCATGATGTACCCGGAGGGCTCGCCCACGACATTCGTGGCCAAGTTCCTGGACTCGGGCAACAAACCCGTCGACCTTTGGAACGACATCAAGTGGAACGCGGTCAGCTCGATGCTGAACTTCATTGCGTTCGCCGTCAGCGGCACGCCCAAGGAGCAGAGCCTGAATTCGATGGGTACCCACATCGTGACCCCCGAGACGGAGACGACCTGTCACTATTTCTTCGGCGCGTCGCGCAACTTCGCGGTCGACGACCCGGCGGTGGACGACGCGTTCCGGGCCTGGCAGCGCCAGGCCCTGATCCAGGAAGACAAGCCGATCGTCGAAGCGGTCGAGGCGATGCGACCGGTCGTCCAACGCTATGGTCTCAGACCGGCGATGCTGGCATGCGACGAGGCCGCGGTCCGGGTTGGCCGCGAGATCGACAGGCTCGAGCGGGCCGAAGCCGCCTGATCCGGGGGGACGCATCGTCCAATTGACCCGACGCGGGTCGATCGGCGCTCGTCGATGAGAAGCTTACATGGGGCAGGAGGTTAGATTGGTTTCAGCGGACGTCCATATCACTCGGTGGGGTTCCTCAGGACCCAGGGTCGTCATGGTACATGGAGGCGCGAAGGGCGCATCGGCTGGCGGCGACGTCCATTTCTCCGCCCAGGCCGTTCTCGCCGATCAAGGATGGCAGCTCGTCCTGCCC
>NZ_CAXSHH010000096.1:0-7291 GCF_964237155.1 uncultured Sphingomonas sp.
TTGCTGAACCATGAGACATCGGATCACCTCCTTTCGCTTGTTGATAGCCAAACGGACGTACATCGCCCGCCCCCGCAATGTGCGTAGTCGCCGGGAGGTTGGCAAGGCCAATCTGTGTTTAGCTCGGGCTAGCCGCGACAATCCTGGGTGACGCGGCCGATCTCGGCGTGCGCGGGGACCACGAGCGGTGGTCGGCCCGCCTGTTCGACGACGAATTTGCCGCGGCTGAAGGCGAGCGCGTCGAGCAGCGGGTCGGTCGGCGCCAACGCGGCGGCGACGTCCCCGGGCGACCCGCCGGTCGGCTGGACGGGCACGGCGCGCGTAGCGCTTGATGCGCGGAACGTCAGCGGCGTCGCGGGTGCGCCGTTCCGCGACACGAACATCCGCCCTTCGCCCAAGTCGCAGCGCAGCGTCAGCAGCGCGTCCGAGCCTGCCTCGCCGAACAGCGCGGTCGCGCCGCGCGCGTCGCGGCGGTAGCTCCAGCCGCCCGGCGTGAGCGGCCAGTCGCGCCAGTCGGACCCGAGCGCGGCGATGGGCGCGACCGGTTCCACCACGCGCGTCGGCGGCGGCGCGACCGGCGGCTCGGGTGGCCGGCCGGCCGGGACGCAAGCCGCGAGCAGGGCGAGAAGAAGAAATAGTGATTGCCGCATGCGTCCGCTTACGACCATCTGCGCCCGGGGCTCAACCCCGCCCGACCGTCGCGCTCGCCGGAACCGACCCCGCCCGCGACCGGTTGAGCCGCCGAACAGGAGTTCGAGCCCCATGTCCACGACCGATGCCCCCACCCAACTGCTCGCCCAGGCGGCGCTGTCCGTCACGCTGAAGGTCGAATCGCGCGACGGCGACCTGGCCGGATCGGTCTACGCGTTCCTGATCCACAAGGATTCCGGCCGGGTGACGCATGCGGTGCTCAGCCTGGGCGGATTCCTGGGGGTCGGTAAGAGCTATTACCCGCTCCCCTTCGCGCTCCTGCAATTCGATCCGGTGCGCGACCGATATGTCGTGACGATCGACCGCCGCGTGCTCGAGGGCGGGCCGAGCTGGGCGTCGAACGCCCCCGTCTTCGACCAGGCCTATGCCGACCGGGTGGCGAGCTATTACGGCGTCCGTGCGGAACCGCTCGCGGCCGGTTAGGCGAGGCCGCGCCCCCGCGTCGCGCGGGTCGGGGCGACGAGATGCTCAAGGAAATTGCGCAGTTCGGTCGTGCGCTTGGCGCGGTCGATCAGTTCGGTGTCGAGGCCTAGCCGCCAGGCGAGGTCGCGGCGGGTCGGGTCCGCCGCCAGCGCGTCGATCAGCGCGGCCTGCGCCTCGATCTCGGCTCGCGCGCGGGCGAGTCCCGCATCGACGAGGTCCGACGCCTGTCGGCGGAGCGCGGCCGCGACCTCGGTCAGCGACAGTTCGGGATGATACTGCACGCCCCAGAACACGCCGGGGCCGACGCGGATCTCCGCCGCCTGCACAGCGGTCACGCCGTTGCTCGCGAGCAGGGTCGCGCCCTCGGGCAGCGTCTCGACCTCGTCGCCATGGATGGATGCAGCGTCCCAGACGGGGGCGCGGCCGGCGAGCAGCGGGTGGTCCCGCCCTTCCTCCGTCGCGGCGATGCGGCGCGCGAAGCCCGCCTCGCGCCGGTCGCCCATCGACCGCACGACGCCGCCCGCCGCCGCGACCGCGACCTGGAGTCCCGCGCACGATCCGAAGGAAGGCGTGCCGGACGCGAACACCCGGCGCATGAACTCGACCTCGCGCGCGGCCTCGGGCGTGTCGTCATAGACGTGGAGCGGGGAGCCCGTCAGGAACACCGCGTCGTAACCGGCGATCGTCGCCTCGTCGGGGATGTCGCCGTCCGCATCGGCGGGGGTCGCCCGGTCGATCGTGGCACCGGGCGCGAGCGACTGAACGAGATCGCGCATCGTCTCGCCCGAACTGCGCCCGACGCTGGCGCGGCGTTTCTCGCGATCGGCGGGCGGCTCACTTTCGGCGATCAGAAGCCGCATCGACCCGTCCCATTGGCGGAAACGACCGCCGTCTTCGACATCCATCACGCGCAAGCGTCCGGTCGGGCGGCTTGGTTCCCGGCCGCTATTCGACCAACGATGCCATCTGCGCCTCGTTCGCGCGGGTCGCCTCCGTCCGGAGCAGTTCGGGATCGAGCTTCGCCTCGACCAGCACCTCGTTGGTTACGACGACCGTGGTGCCGACCTTCGTTACCGCGAACAGCCGCTTGGCGAAGGCGGTCGGCAGGCGGACGCAGCCGTGCGAGGCGGGAAAGCCCGGATCGCGCCCGGCATGGAGCGCGATGCCGTCCCAGGTCAGCCGCTGCATATAGGGCATCGACGCGTCATACAGGTTGGAACGGTGCGCCTCCGCCTTTTGCAGGACGGGGTAGATGCCGGTCGGGGTCGGCTTGTCGTCGGTGCCCGTCGACACGGCGGTCGCGGCGACGAGCGTCTCGCCACGGTAGACGAAGGCGCGCTGGAGCGGGAGCGAGATCACCACCGTCACCGGCTCGGCGGTGCCTGGGTCGCTCCACACGAACCGGCCCGGCGCGAGCGTCGCAGCGGCGTTTTCGACCGCCATCGCTGTTCCGTTCGAGGCGAAGGCGGGGGCCGCGCCCGCCATCGCCAAAGCCGCGCCGATGGTCAGATCGAAGAGCCTACCCATGCTTGCGCACCTCGTATCAATATTCCTTCCCCGCTCCTTAAACACCGAGGCCGGCCGAAGGTGCCGTATTTTTTTGACACAGGTTAGGGGCGTGGGCGCGTCGAATGGAGGCCTGGCCAAGGCAACCTGCGGCGAATGCTAGAGAATTCTTCACCCGCATCAGCTACATAAGTCGGCGTGGTCGGGTTTCTTTCGGGGAAATACATGCACGACGATGGTGATGCGCTGCACGCGAGGCGGGCGCTGTTGAAGAACGGTCTGCTGCTGGCGGGCGCGGTCGCCGCGCCGGGCGCGATCGCCGCCGCCGCCAAGCGTCGTCCCGACCGCATCACCTCCGCCGACCTGCGTCCCGTCACCCCGCCGCCGCCCATCGTCGGCAAGCCGCGCATCGTGGCGGTCACGTCCCCGCACGTCGTCCGCCCCGAACTGATGCGCCGCGCGATGGCCGCGCTCGGCCGGCATGGCTCACGCGTCAAGCGCGACCGGATGGCGATCGTCGACTTCTCCGCGAAGTCCGCCGAACATCGGTTTCACTTTGTCGAGTTGACGAACGGTCGCTCCACGTCGTTGCGCGTCGCGCACGGCAGCGGGTCCGACCCCGCGCATACCGGCTGGCTCCAGCGTTTTTCGAATGACCACGGCTCCAACGCTTCGTGCGAGGGCGCGTTCGCAACCGCTGATTATTACGAGGGCAAGCACGGCCTGTCGCAGCGGCTCCACGGCCTCGACGTCAGCAACAACAACGCGCTGGAGCGCGCGATCGTGGTTCACGGGGCCTGGTACGCCAACCCGGACATGATCCGCACGCACGGCATGCTCGGCCGCAGCCAGGGCTGCTTCGCCTTTGCCGAGGCCGAGTTGGCGCAGGTATTCGCGAAGCTCGGCACCGGCCGGATGATCTACGCCGCCAAGATCTGACGCTTGATGGCCACGGGCCCTTGCGCGGGCGTCGTGGATAGGCGCACGGTGACGTCGGAGTAATCAGCCGCCCATGCGATCCGACGCCCTTCCCGCGCCCTTGAGGGCGCTGCCCTGGCGCATGCTGCTGGCGATGCTCGGCGCGACCGCGTTCGGGCTGCTCACGCTTTATTCGGCGGCGGGCGGCAGGGTGATGCCATGGGCGGGCAATCAGGGCATCCGCTTCGTCGTGCTGTTCGTGGTCATGCTCGCGCTGTCCTATGTGCGCGTCGAGACGTGGCGGCGCATCGCCTACCCCGCCTACGCGATCGCTTTCCTGATGCTCATCGTCGTGGAGGCGATGGGGCATATAGGCATGGGGGCGCAGCGCTGGATCGATCTGGGGATCATCCGCGTCCAGCCGTCCGAGTTCATGAAGCTTGCGGTCGTGCTCAGCCTCGCGCGCTTCTTCAACGGGGTGCCGCCGCGCTTCATCGGTCGACCGGCCGTGCTGCTCGTCCCCGTCCTCCTGATCGGCGCGCCGGTAGGTCTGGTGATGCTCCAGCCCGATCTGGGCACCGCGCTGATGATCAGTTTCGCGGGGGTCGCGATCCTGTTCCTGGCGGGCATCCAGCTTCGCTGGTTCCTGGGCGGCGCCGCGCTGCTGGCGACGACGGCGCCGATCGCCTGGGGCATGCTCCACGATTACCAGCGCAACCGGGTGTTCACCTTCCTGGACCCGGAATCGGACCCGCTTGGCACCGGCTACCACATCACCCAGTCCAAGATCGCGATCGGGTCGAGCGGACTGTGGGGCAAGGGCTATCTGGGCGGCTCGCAGTCGCACCTGGACTATCTGCCCGAAAAGCAGACCGACTTCATCTTCGCGACGATGATGGAGGAATGGGGGCTCTTGGGCGGGCTGACCGTGCTCGCGCTCTATAGCTACATCATCTGGTGGGGGTTCCAGCTCGCGCAACGGTCATCGACGGTGTTCACGCGGCTGACCGCGATGGGGCTGTCCTTCACGCTGTTTCTGTATGTGGGGATCAACCTGGCGATGGTGACGGGGTTGGCGCCGGTGGTGGGCATCCCGCTGCCGCTCTTCTCCTATGGCGGGTCGGCGATGATGACGGTGCTGATCCTGTTCGGGATCCTGATCAGCATCCACCGCGAGGAGCGGCGCTCACGATAAGTTCCGCCGACGCGGTCACGATAAGCTCCGCCGACGCGGTCACGATGATGCCGTCGCGGACCTCGACCGGCCAGGGGGTAAGCGACGCGCCCACGCAGGGTCCGCCCCGGCAAACGCCCGTCTCGATGTCGAACAGCGCCGAATGCCAGCCGCAGGCGATAAGGTCGCCCGACGGCGTCAGATAGTCATCGAGCACCTTGGCGAGCGGTAGGCCGGCATGCGGGCAACGGTCGACATAACCGTGCACGTCCACACCCTGGCGCACGACGAAACCGTGGAACCGGCCCGCGCGCATCTCCAATACGAACCCGCGGGCCTTGCCGTCGGGGATGAGGTCGAGCGGGCCTAGGGTGACGTCGGCCGGGGTGGAGGAGAGGCGGTTCATCGGTCCAGTCACGATTCCAACAACCTTCGTCATGCCGGACTTGATCCGGCATCCCGCTTCTTCTCGGGCGGAAGCGGGACCCCGGATCAAGTCCGGGGTGACGGAAGGGGGGTCGGCATCTTGTGCTTACCCCGGCAGCCTCGCCTTCGGAAAGTCCGACCACACCTCGTCATAATCGAGCTGCGCCGTCTCCAGCGCGTGCGCGGTCGGGCGGTAGGCCCAGCAGCTCTCCACCATGAACGCCATCGTGCCCGCGATCTTGTGCGGCTTCAGCTCCGCCTCCGACGCGCCGCGCCAGCTCGCCAGGTCCGGGCCGTGGCCGGCCATGAGGTTGTGGAGCGACAGGCCGCCCGGCTGGAACCCCTCCGCCTTGGCGTCGTACGCGCCGTGGATCAGCCCCATCGCCTCCGACATGACGTTGCGATGGAACCAGGGCGGGCGGAACGTGTCCTCCGCCACCATCCAGCGCGGCGGGAACACCACGAGATCGGCGTTGGCGCGGCCGGGCACGTCCGACGGCGAGGTCAGGAGCGTGAAGATCGACGGGTCGGGATGGTCGAAGCTGACCGTGCCGATAGTATTGAACCGTGCGAGATCGTAGCGCCACGGTGCGAGGTTCCCGTGCCAGGCCACCACGTCGAGCGGGCTGTGATCGAGCTCGGTCCGCCAGAGCCGACCGCCGAACTTCTGGATGACCTCGGTGGCGTCGTCGCGGTCCTCGAACCAGGTGATCGGTGTCTCGAAATCGCGCGGGCTGGCCAGGCCGTTCGCGCCGATGGGGCCGAGGTCGGGCAAGCGGAACAGCGCGCCGTGGTTCTCGGCGAGGTAGCCGCGCGCCTCGCCGTCGGGGAGCAGCGCCCGGAAGCGGACCCCGCGCGGGATCAGCGCGATCTGGCCGGGCGCGACTTCGATCCGGCCGAGTTCCGTCAGCAGCTCGAGCCGTCCCGCCTGGGGAACGAACAGCAGCTCGCCGTCCGCGTCGAAGAAGACGCGGTCGGTCATGTCGTCGTTCGCCGCGTACACATGGACGACGACGCCCTCCAGATCGGCCGGCGGCCGGTTGGTCAGCATCGTCGTGACGCCGTCGATCAGGTCGGTGCCGGGCGCGGGCGCCGCGACGGGGTCCCAGCGCAGGCGGTTGGGGGCGAGCGGGGTGGCGTCGTCGCTTCCACCAAACCGCGCCGCTCCCTGGTAGGGCGTGAAGGGCGGGTGCTCGGCGGTCGGACGAATGCGGTAGAGCCAGGAGCGGCGGTTCTCGTGGCGCGGCGCGGTGAAGGCGGTGCCCGACAGCTGCTCGGTATAAAGGCCGAACGGAGGGCGCTGCGGCGAGTTGCGCCCGATCGGCAGCGCGCCGGGGACGGCCTCGGTGGAATGATGGTTGCCGAAGCCGGGGAGGTAGGCCGCGTCGGCGGCGGCCTGGGTGATCGCGAAGGGTGTGTTCATGACGATATTCCTTAACCCTATCCAGCCCTCGTCACCCCGGACTTGATCCGGGGTCCCGCTTCTTGGGCCGGAAAAGCGGGACCCCGGATCAAGTCCGGGGTGACGGGGAGGGGGTTGCTTCCCGTCTCACCGCCCCGCGTCGGACCCGGCAAAGCCGCGCCCTGTGCGCGGCTCCGCCGTGCCGGCCGGGCGCGGCTCGGGCGCGTTCGCGCCCGCATCGGCGGACGCTTACGCGTCCACCTTTATGACGCCGCGCCTGATCTGATCCAATTCGATGCTCTCGAACAACGCCTGGAAGTTGCCGATCCCGAACCCCTGATTGCCCTTCCGCTGGATGACCTCGAAGAAGATCGGCCCCACCAGCGGCTCCGTAAAGATCTGCAGCAGCAATCCCTCGTCCCCCACGTCGCCGTCGATCAGGATGCGGTTCCGGCGCAGCCGCTCCAGGTCCTCGCCATGGTCGGGGACGCGCTTGTCGACGAGCTCGTAATAGGTTTCCACCGTATCCTGGAGCTTGACGCCGCGCGCGCGCAGCCGCTCGACGGTGTCGAAGATGTCGGGCGTGGTGAGCGCGAGATGCTGAATGCCCTCGCCGTTATATTCGCGGATGAACTCCTCGATCTGGCTGTTCTCGTCCTGGCTCTCGTTCAGCGGGATGCGGATCGCCTTGTCGGGGGCGATCATCGCCTGGCTGAACAGCCCGGTCGCCT
>NZ_CAXSHH010000097.1:0-7140 GCF_964237155.1 uncultured Sphingomonas sp.
CGATTCTCATCTTGATTGTCGCTGCGCTCGCATCCTGATTGTCGCGCTGCACCAGGGCTTGAGAGCGCCCGTAGGTCAGTCCCGGACATCGACCAAAGAGCGAGGAACTGCGCGGGGAGTAAGCCTATCGGTACGTTCTGCTCGCGCACGATTGTGGTCGGACGCCGTTACGTCGACGGTGTTCCGATCGCCGCAACCGAGATTCGGCTCGCAATCAGAACGGCTGACGGAGTCCGCATCATCAAGACAGATGACGTCTTCGGGGTGACGGACGTGCCGCAGGCGCCCCGGCTCAACCGAGCTAAGAGGTAGTATCAATTGCCAGTTCAGCCTGCCGACCCATCATGCTCCGCACTCCCGCCTGCCTAGGTTAAGGGAATCACCTAGCCCCAACGGCCGCAAGCTTTAGTTTTTCAACAGCCTCAATCGGTGTCGGTTTCGAAAGCTTCTAGGAACGACGTGCCGATTGCCACGCAACAGCCTTTTGGAGGACGCGCGACAACTGCTCGACCGAGTACGGCTTATGCAGCAGCTCAAAGCCGTAGCGACCATTTTGCGCGAGAACGTGACTATAACCGCTGGTGAGAATGACCGGCATATCTGGGTATAGCCGGCGGATTTCCTCGCCGAGCTCGATGCCGTTCATGCCGGGCATCATCACGTCGGAGAACACGATGTTGAACTGGGCGGTACCGGTCGCCAGCGCCGCCAGCGCGGCGCCGGCGTCACCCGCCAGCACGCTCTCATAGCCGAGCTCGGCCAGCGCCGCGGTCGCGAACCTGCCGACATCCTGATTGTCCTCGACGACGAGGACGCACGTGCCATCCCCATCGACGTGGCTGGATTCCGCATCGCCAGGGGGACTGGTCGCCTCGTCGGGATAGGCGCGCGGGAGATAGAGCGTGAAGGTCGTGCCCTCGCCAATGGTGCTGTCCACCCGGATGTCGCCGCCGGACTGCTTGGCGAAACCGATCACCTGGCTAAGTCCCAGGCCAGTTCCCTCGCCCACGCCCTTGGTCGTGAAGAACGGCTCGAAGATGCGGTCGATCTGATCGGACGCTATGCCCGCGCCCGTGTCGGCGACCGTCACCGCGATGAAGTCGCCGACAACGGCGGCATGGCCACGGATCGGCGGGATGCCGGATACCGGCCCCGTCGAGATCGTGAGCCGCCCCTCGCCGCCCATCGCGTCACGGGCGTTGATGCCCATGTTGACGATGGCGGTGTCGAACTGGCTCCTGTCCGCGACGATGAAATAGGGCTCGGCCGGCACCTGGACGGACAATCTGATGCGCGACCCAGTCATCGTCTGGAGCATGGTCGCGACCTCCCCAAGCGAGGCTCCGGCATCGAACAGGTCGGCGCTCAGCGCCTGACGGCGCGCGAAGGCCAGAAGCTGGCCGGTGAGCTTCGCCGCGCGGTCGGCGGTACCTCCGATCGCGTCGACGTAGCGAGCGCGCTTCTCGTCGCTAAGGTCGTCGCGCCGGAGGAGGTCGACGGAGCCTCGGATGACGGTGAGAAGGTTGTTGAAGTCGTGGGCGACCCCGCCGGTGAGCTGGCCGATCGCCTCAAGCTTCTGGCTCTGCCGCAAGGCGTCCTCGGCCGTCGCGAGCGCGGCCTGTTCACGCATTCGGTCGGTCACGTCGTACACGAACTGATATGCGCCGATCTGGCGCCCATCGACGTCGCGCAGGACGTTGAACTTCATCTCGTAAGCGCGCCGGTCGCGCGTCGCTTCGCCGAACTCGCCAACTTGCGTGAACTCCTCGCCGGCGAGCGCGCGCGCCCAGACCGCGCGCATCGCGGCCTGCTCCTCCGGGTGGTCGGCGATCAGATCGGGCAGGCATACGCCGGCGGCCGGCCGCTTGCCGTACACACGCTCGAACTCATCGACCGCGGCCTTGTTGATGGCCAGGCATCGCATGTCTGAATCGAGCACGAAGACGAACGCGTCGGTGTTCTCGACCAGTTCGGCAAACAGCCGACGCTCGGCAAACGCGCTGGCCACCCTTTCCTCGAGCTGCTGGTTGAGGTTGCGCAGCTGTTCCTCGGCCGCGCGCTGCTCGGTTATGTCGGTATGAACGCCGACCCATTCGCGGATCTCACCGCCAGCATCCAAGGTCGGCACCGCACGGATCGAGAAACGCCGCCAAACGCCATCATGTCGGCGGATGCGGTGCTCGAATAAGAAGGTGGACCTCTTCGCGACCGCGGTGTTCCACGCGTCGATCGTCGGTTGCGCATCGTCGGGATGCACCGCCTTCGACCAACCATAGCCCTGATACTCGTCGCTGCTCTGCCCGGTAAGGGCAGCCCAGCCCGACTGCACCCCCGTCATCTCGCCTGCGAAGTTGTTGGTCCAGAGAACACCCTCCACGGCGCCGACCGCGGCCCGGAAGCGCGCGTCGCTCACGCGCAGCTCGGCATTGGCCTCTTCCCGTTCGAGCAAGACAAGACGAAGCTCAAGCTGCGCCATGACCTGCCGCGCAAGCCTGCACAGCGCGCGCTGCTGCTGCTCGGTGAGGGACCGAGGCTCATAGTCGAGCACGCACAATGTTCCGATCGGATAACCGTCGGGCGATTTCAGCAGCGCGCCGGCATAAAACTTCAAGCCCGGGTCGGCCGTCACCAGCGGGTTGCACGCGAAGCGCTCGTCCTGGGTCGCATCCGGGACGAGCATGAACTCCTCCTCGAGGATCGCCGTCCCGCAGAACGATGTCTCGAGAGGCGTGGAGTCGACGCCTAGTCCGACCTCGGCCTTGAACCACTGCCGATCGCCGCCGATCAGGTTCACCACCGCGATCGGCGTGCCGCATATCTCGGAGGCGAGCGCGGCCAGTTCATCGAACCCGTCCTCGCGCGGCGTGTTCATCACGCGGTAGCGCGCCAGCGCCGCCAGACGCCGGTCTTCCTGCACTGCTAATGAGTTAGCGCTGGTCATCCGCGACGATGCGTAGCCGCCTTAACGTATGTGAGCTAGGCCCCGGACGCGGGCCGACCAACAGCTGACGAACGCAGCCGTTAGTTCGCCCATAGCAAGGGGATGGCGTGAAGGTATGATCCGTCGAACCCACCAACCCGACTCAACATGGCCATGTCCGGCACCGTAACCTGACGGCCCGCACCCGCGATCAACCCCTCCGCCCGAAGCGACCGCATGGTGCGATTGACGTGAACCGACGTCAGCCCGAGAACGTCGGCGATCTGCTCCTGGGTGATCGGCAACAGAAATACGGCCTCGTTCCCGACCGCGCTACCAAGGCGTGTGCTCAGCTCGCATAGGAAGTGCGCCAAGCGCTCGCGGGCGCTTTTCCGTCCGATCGACAGTGCCCGTTCGCTCAGGATCGAGTTCTCCATGATGGAAAGCCAGGTGAACGCGCGCGCCACGCCGGGACGCTCGGCCGCGAGCGCCTGCACCCGGTCGCGCGGGAGCTTTGCTACAGTAACCGCAGTCAGCGATCGCACCCCGAAGTTCACCTCGGCGCGCATGAACGAGTCCAGATTACAGACGTCGCCGGGCACCGCGAGCCCGGTGATCTGGCGCGCGCCCTGGCGGGTCGTCTTGTAGCGACACGCCCACCCTTGGGTGAGGAAGTAGATGTGGTCAGTGCGCACGCCCTCGGTGACGAGATCAACGCCCGCGCTGAACGATCGAAGAGCGGTAGAGATCTGGGCGAGCGCGCGCCTGTCCTCGGCCGATAGGAAGGTTAGTTCGTCGAACCGCGTGCCCCGCAACGCGGACGCGAGGTGGGGCGGCTCGCCGTCCGACGATGGCGATTGATAGCCGGATTGACCGCCAGCGGCCTCTGGATTCATGCCGCGTCGCGCGCGATTGCGCCGGTCGTCGCCAGTGATGCCGCACGCGCGCGGTAGGCTTCGGCGAGCTTGCGATGCGTGGTCGCCACCTTGGCGTCGGTCGCTCGTCGCGCTTGTTCCAGCTCGGTCTCGGCACGTCGTTTGAAGTAATCGTAGTCGCTCTTGGCCATCATCATGCCCCCACCCCGTTCCTGAACCTTGGCCTTGAAATGCGGCCGCCCCAGATACGCCGGGGCGGCCGAGGTACGCTGACGAGGAACGACCGGGCACTGCGCTGCGCAACTCCGCCGCCCGATCACCTCATCAGTAGCGGTCCGGCGTCTTGCCCTGCTGGTGCTCGCCGCGACGCTCCTGCGCCTCGCCGGAGCGCTCCAGGCTCTCGCTGCCGGTAAGCGAACCCACGCCCTGCTTGACGTTGCCCACTGCCTCGTTGCCAAGCCCGGCCGCCTTAGACCCCGTGCCCGTGCCCTTGGCGCGGTCACGATCGGTCATACCCGAAGTGCGGTTGGTATTGAGGTCGTCGACCTCAACCTTGGTGCGGCGGACGGTGTCGTCGATCGTCTCCATCCGGTCCGAGCCTTCCTTGCGAACGACCACCTCCTCGACGACGCGCGCGGTCTTGCCGACCACGGCCTCTTCGGCGGTTTCGGTCATCTCGACCGTGCGGTCGCGGAACGCGTCGGCTTCGTTGCCGGTCAGCTTGTGGTCGACCGGGCGGCGCTCGACCGCGACATGCTCCTCATGCAGTGTGACCTGCTCGTGGACGGGCGTCTCGCGGACGTAGGAGCGTACGCGCACGCCGCCGCGACTCACCTCGCGCTTGCCGACGACCAGCTCCTCCTCGACGATGTCGATGTGCTCTTCGTTGCCCGTACGGCCCGTGGTCAGGCCATCCGACAGATTCGACTCCTTGGAGCTGCCCAAGCCCAGCGCGGAACCGACCGCCGTGCCGATACCGGCACCAGTGCCCGTCGACGGACCGCGGGTCCTCTCGTAGTCCCAGCCGCTCTCGCGCCAGCTGTTGGCGCGGTCGTCCATGTCGATCGAGTTTGCGTCCTCGAGAATGCGCACCGCCTCGTCGGAGTCGTCCTCGTCGACCTCGGCGGTCAGCAGCGCGCCGCCACGCTTGATGCCCTCCTCGTAGGTATGACGATCCTCGTCGGGAAGGAACGAGTCCTTGAGATCAGCCCAGAAGCCTTTGTTCTCGTGGCTGGAGTATTCTGTGGTCTCGCCGTAGCCGGTCGAGCCCTGGTCGTGGACATGGACGCGGTCAATATCGATGCTCGACGCTTGCAGCCGGGCCTTGGCGGCCTCCGCGTCGGCCCGGGTGTCGAACAGGGCGGTCAGGGTGCGTGACATTGGGGTATTCTCCTTGATGGAACTTGGAAATCAGCGCTGGAGGACGACCAGCTCGGTACGACGATTCTCCGCCCGACCGGGCGCGGTGGCGTTGGTGTCGACCGGATCGGCCTCGCCGCCCGTGCCCGTGTCGATGCGGGTCGCGGCGATGCCGGCCCCGGTCAACGCGGCCTTGACGGCATCGGCGCGGCTCTGGCCGAGCTGGGCGTTCGCGGGGTCAGAGCCACGCGCGTCGGCGTAGCCGACCACGCGGACGCGGCTGTTCGGGTACTGGTTGAGCGTGGTCGCGATCGCCGCCAGCTCCGCCTGATCGACCGGACGGATGGCGCTCGATGCGGAGGCGAAGTTCAGCCGCTCGAACACGAAGGTGCGCGGGGCGGCCTCGGTGCCAGCCAGATAAGGGCCGACCTGCGACACGCCGGCCGGCTCGCGCGCGTCGATAGCGACAGGGGCCACAGCAGCGGGTGCTGCGGGCGCGACGATGGGCGTGACCGCCTCATCGCGTTCGCAGCGAGAAAGCGCGAACAAGAGCGCGAGCAGGCCTCACGCCAGCAACAACCAGGGCAACCACGAGGCCTTCTTGCCCTCGTGGCTTGGGCCTAGATGAACCTTACTCGGCCCGTTCGGGTCGCGACGGTTAGTCGGATCAGCCATTCAAATCTCCATTTTGATTATTGTGCATGGGCTCGCGCTCGATCCCCGCGCGCATGACGGGTCGGGTCGCGGGCACCTCGACCGGGGTCACCGACGCGGTACGCCGAAGGCGGATCTCCTCGGTGACGAACAGGCGCTTCTCGACCACCAGCCGCTCCTCGACGGTGACGGTCTCACGCGCGAGCTCGCCGCAGAGCGTGACCTGCTCCTCGTGCGAGGTCGTGCGCACCCGCACCTGCTCGGTATCGACAACGCGCTTACCCAGCCGGAGCGCCTCCTCGACGATCGGCAACACGACGCTATTCGGATCGTCCCCGACGGTCACGATGCGGGCGTTCCGGCCGGCACGCCCGCGACCTGCGCGCGGAACTCGCTCTTCGCCATCATACACCCGCACACCGCTAAGCCCCTTATGTATCGCACCGTGCATAAATGAGTGCTGGGGACTTCAGTTCCGAACCTAGGTTATTTAATTTTCGGAGCCGCATCGAACCGGAGGGCGTTGGGCTTCGTAGCTACCCGGCGTTCAACAAGGAGAGACATGTCGATCGCGAGTCTGCCGGTGCCCGATGGCGAGACGCTCGCGAGCAGTAATCACCTGCTCGACCGAGTGCCGCCGGACGAGTGCAAGCTGCTGATGGAGAAGCTCGAGCCGGTGAAGCTGGAGTCGGGGCACGTCCTGTACGAGCCCGGCGACAATCTCACGCACGTGTACCTGCCGCTGTCCGGCATGATCTCGCTCGTGTCGGTGATGAAGGACGGGCGCTCCGCCGAGGCGGCGGCGATCGGACGCGAGGGCGCGGCCGCGATGAGCGCTAGCGGCTATGTCGACGACGCATTCACCCGCTACGTGGTCCAGCTGCCCGGGAGCGGTTACCGCGCCACCGCCGCCGATTTCGAGCAGATGATCGACGACAGCGTCGCCTTCTGCTCCGCGGTGACGCGTTGGCGCGAGGTATATGCGCGCATGCTGCTCCAGTCGGTCGCCTGCAATGCGCTCCACGACGTCCGCCAGCGGCTCGCGCGCTGGATCCTGGCCACGCACGACCGCACGGAGGCCGACCGGCTCCCGCTCACTCAGGAGTTCCTGGCGGGGATGCTGGGCGTGAAGCGGAACGCGATCAGCGTGGTCGCCCGCAAACTCCAGGCCGTGGGTGTGATCGAGTACAAGCGGGGTCAGGTGACCGTGATCGACCTTGAGGGGCTGCGGCGGGTATCTTGCGAATGCTACGGCCTGATCCGTGGCGAGATAGCCATGTCAACCGGCGTGCAAAAGGGACCCCCGATCGGCGTCGAACAGGGCCCCCCTCT
>NZ_CAXSHH010000098.1:0-7040 GCF_964237155.1 uncultured Sphingomonas sp.
TGGCGCTCGCCACCGCGCTCGCGTTCTGGCTGTGAACGAGTCTGGAGCCTAGGCGCGGAGGACAACGGTGGTGCGTCGCTCGACAACGTTCGACTGTATCACACAACGTCCACTCGATCCGGGACGGGTGACGACGTGCTCGACGGCGGTGCGGGCGATGACGAGCTCTGGGGTGGCGGAGGACGCGACGTTGCGGTCTACGCGGGCAGTTCCCTACAATACGGCGTCACCCAAACGGGGCCGTCCTCATTCCGCGTTTACGATGCAATCGCGGCACGGGATGGTAACGACAAGCTACAAGACGTCGAACGCATCCGGTTCGCGGATGCCGAACTTGACCTATCGACGCGCGTCGACGGCTGGAGGGATGGTGCTGCCAGCGTTCCGAACGAGGCGGCGGCAGGTACGCTTGTCGGCAAGGTCGTTGCGTCCGGCGCAGCGAACTACCAGGGTACCGTCAGATACAGTTTGATCGGCTCGGCGGTCGACAGGTTCATAATCGATGAAATTTCCGGTGATGTCAGGCTCAAGGACGCTCTACCGGCTACCGGCTCCGTAGCTCAATACGATCTCTTGATCCGGGCCACATTCGGCGGCGTGGCGCGTGAGTTCACACTCCCGATCGATGTTGACCGTGCCCCTTCAGCTCTAATGTTCGAGGCTCCTGTGGCTCGGCCGAGTTCAATACTCGGATCGGCTGGCTTGACTTCCGAGGGATGGTATCGGCTGACTCCCGACCAATCTGACCGCATGGGTGCGGTCTGGGGACAGGTGGATCTTCGCTACGATACTACCTGGACGGGGAGGCTCTATTTCGGTTCGAACGATAGCGGAGCCGACGGTGTTTCTTTTGCAATCCAGGGAGCAAGCGACCAGCTAATGGGCGCGACCGGCGTGCTCACGGTAGACTCGATTGGCGTCGTATTCGACACCTATGCAAATTCCGGAGAACCGAATAGTGACTTCAGTCAGATTGTCCTGGGCGGGCAACCCTCAACGACCTTCGACTCCCACCATTTACATCCGAATCTTGAAAGTGGTGGCTGGCACGA
This sequence comes from uncultured Sphingomonas sp., assembly GCF_964237155.1. Lineage (GTDB taxonomy): Bacteria > Pseudomonadota > Alphaproteobacteria > Sphingomonadales > Sphingomonadaceae > Sphingomonas. The sequence continues at coordinate 1,053 of NZ_CAXSHH010000098.1, forward strand.
TGTGGTCATTTCTTGGAAGTCGACCGACAGCACACTAAGTTACTCTCTCGACAATGGTCCAGTATTTAGCAAGTCAGTGAACAAAGCTGATTTGTTTGGTACGAATAACGCTGTCTTTTATGGCTTTGGTGCCAGAACAGGCGGAGCTTTCAATGAGCAAAGGATAGATATTCAGTCGATAACGAGCCTTCTCGACCAGCCTAGCGTCTTCGAAAATGCGCAGGGAGGTACTCTCGTCGCCGTACTGACTGGACGTGATCGAGAACATGAAGAGTCCACGAGTTACGCCATCACCGATGCCTTCGGGGCGCCTGTTACCAATAAGTTCTTCGAGATGGCGAACGGTGCCGAGCTACGGGTCCGGAGCGGCGCGGTGATCGACTATGAGGTTGCAAAGACTCGAGAGCTACATATTACCAGCAGCAACGACCAAGGCGCGAGCCGAGCGGTCTCAGTTGCCGTGACAATACGGAACGTGGTCGAAGGCAATGAGGCTCCATCCGACATCGTGTTTGCGGAACCCGGGGCCGGCATCTCGTCCCTTGTCGGCTCCGCTTCGGCGTTGGGCGACGGTGTATACAAGCTGACGCCGAATGCGGGTGGTCAAACCGGGGCGGTCTGGGGTGCCGTCGATCTTACCAGAAGCGTCGTATGGACCACGAAGATGTTTTTTGGAGCCAGTGATGCTGGTGCCGACGGTGTGAACTTCGTGCTCCAGAATGAGGGTGCGACCGTGCTGGGCGACGCAGGCCTGTCCTCTCGCTCAATCGGTATCCGCTTCGACACTTACGTAAATCAAGGCGAGCCCGGATCGGATTACAGCCAGTTCGTCTTGAATGGTTCCGCTCCGGCCACAACTTTCGATCAATTTCATCGCCATCCTAATCTTGAGGATAACAGATGGCATGATGTTGTTATATCATGGAATGCGAATGAGCAGCAGCTCAGCTATTCGCTCGACGGAGTAGAAGTGGCACAACGCCGGTTCGATATCGTAGGTAACACTTTTAGTGGGTCAGGAATAGGGTACTTTGGCTTTGGTGCCAGGACCGGTGGCGCTACCAATGAACACTCTGTCCGTCTCTTATCTGTCGATCATTCGACGGATCAGTTAAATGCTGACAGCACGGCGCCCAGCGGTACGATCGTTGGCCGGTTGAGCGGAACCGATCCAAACAACGAGCCTTTGTCGTACATCATTTCCGATGGGGGCGGCACGCCGGTTCAGGATGCCCTTTTCGAGATCACGCCGACAGCCGAAATTCGGATCCGAGCGGGAGTCGACTTGCAAGCGTATGCAGGAACAACGCGGGATCTGACCGTAACTGCGTTTGATCCGTCAGGTTTGAAAATAACCGAACGGATTTCGATAAAGATCGCTGGGTCTCCGCAAGCCGCCCCGCAGGCGTTCTCAATTGAACCTGAGTCAGACGTAGCAGGAGCGCGTGGCGAGGGCACCAACGCTCTAGTCGGTTCCGTCGATCGCGACGTATTGCATGGTACAAATTATACCGACACAATTGACGGGAACGCGGGTAATGATAAAATCGCCGGCTTCGGTGGCGATGATGTCCTGCAAGGTGGACTCGGAGATGACTTCCTGGATGGCGGCTTGGGAAGCGACGCGGCGTTGTTCGCTGGAGCGAAGACGACCTATTCCATCGTGACCTCCGGCGGCACGACTATGATCAGGGACGATGCATCCGGGATCGATGGAGACGACGGCACCGACACGTTAATCGGGATCGAGACCGTACGCTTTAACGATGGCAGTCAAGGCATTGCCGCGCCCATCATCCTCGACCTCGACGGCAACGGCGTGCGCGCGACCGACCAGGGCCGATCCAAAACCAAATTCGACTGGGACAGTGACGGGAAGAAGAACGCGACCGGTTGGGTCGGCAAGGGCGATGGACTGCTCGTGCTCGACCGCAACGGCGACGGCAAAATGAGCGGGGCGAACGAGCTATCGTTCGTCAACGATAAACCGGGCGCGAAGTCGGACCTGGACGGGCTGACCGCGTTTGACAGCAATGCGGACGGGCTGTTCTCCTCGCTGGACGAGGAATGGTCCTCGTTCCGGGTGTGGGTCGACAAGGACACGGACGGCAAGGTCGATAAGAAGGAGCTGCGCTTGATGGCGGACGTGGGGATCTCGTCCATCAACTTGGCAGGTCAGGCGGTCGACCGAACTTGGAACTGGGGCGAGACGGTGACGGTCAACACCGGTACGTTCACGCGCACAGATGGGTCCACCGGAGGGTTCAGCGACGTGGCGCTGAGCTACGCCGCAAGTCCGCAGACCCGAGCGGCATCGCCGGACACGGGTGAGCAGTTTGCGTCGGAGATTTGGTCGGCTCTGTATGAACACAGGATATTCGAGACCGGTTTGTTCTAAGTAGCATAAGGGCTGTTGGTGTCACAACCTCCGTCGATTGTGACACTAACACTTCACCCCTGCTTTTCTGCGTAAGCGTGGTCTGGTGACCGCAGGTTAGGCGGCGCGGGCAAGCGGGATGATCGTGGGACGCCAGTTCCAGGGCATGAGCTCGTTCCATCTCGCGGCGGGCCAGCCGGAAGCGAGCCTGGCGAGCACGTCGGCGATGTAGGCCTGGGGCTCGATCCCGTTCGCCTTTGCGGTCTCGATGACCGTGTAGAGCGCGGCGGCGCGCTCGCCGCCCGCGAGCGAGCCGGCGAACAGCCAGTTGCGCCTGCCCACGGCGATCACCCGTTCATTCTGCCCATGTCGGAGACGATCTGGAAGTCCACTATCGGTGGCATCCCTATTTCGGCCTAATGCTTCGGGTGCTGCGGATCGAGCAGCGTAACCGGTGTTCCGACCCCACGTTGAACTGGGCGGTCTGATCGGCGAGTCTGTGTACCCTGTCTGGGCAGCTTGGAGCCGTATCGATGTCATGTGCCGATGCCGGCTCTAGCCCGGCTCGCCGGTTCGAGGTGTTCACCGGAACGGGGCGCGCAGGTCGTGGACGCGCGAGGAGAAGGCGGCGATCATCGCCGAGAGCTACGCGGGTGCCGAGAGCGTGACGGCGGTGGCGAGGCGGCACGGGCTCAGGCACACCCAGCTGTTCACCTGGCGGCGCGAGCTGCGCCAGGCGGCCGAGGCGGCGGGCGTCGTCCTGCCGGTGTGGACCGTGCCCAAGCCGCTGTTCGTGTCGGCGGTGATCGAGCCGGAGCCGGTGACGGCGGCCGTGGTCGCGCCCAGGAAGAAGCGGACGCGCCGTGTGCGGTCGGCGGCCGCGGTCGAGCTGGTGATCGACGGCGTGGCGGTGAAGATCGCGCGCGGCGCTGATGCAACCGTGATCGCGGCGGTGATCGACGCGCTCAAGACGCGGACGCCCACCGAAGAAAGGACACGACGATCACCAGACCGGTTGATCACCGATCCCCGACCCGCCGCCAAACCAGGGAATTTTACACGCCCATAATCGCGGAAACTTCGGTGCCCGTTGACACCGGGCCAAGCGCGCTGACCGCGTCAAGCTGGTGTGGTGGGACGGGACCGGCCTGTGCCTGATGGCCAAGACGCTGGAGCAGGGCGCGTTCCGCTGGCCCGGCATCCAGGACGGGGTGATGCGGCTCACGGCCGCGCAGCTGGGTGCCTTGCTCGAGGGCCTGGACTGGCGGCGCGTGCATGGCGGGCGTCGTGCGCAGGCACCGCAGATAGCCGGTTGACGGGGTGTGCGGAGCCTGACTCAATACGGTTGTGCTCGCCGAAGCCGACCTGCCCTCCGACCCACATGCGCTCCGCGCGATGCTGGTTGACGCGACCGGCAGATCACTGCGCTTGAGCGTGCCAAGCAGGAAGCCGAGGCGGAGCTGCCGCACTTGGGCGCGATCATTGCCGCGCTTCAACGGCACCGCTTCGGAGCGCGTTCCGAGCAGTGTTTGGTCCCGGCGATTGATGGTGCATCATCCGCGCATGAGTGGAAGGAGGCATTATGGGCCAGGTTTTACATGGGAGCGCCACGACGCCAGAGGTCGTGCGTCGAGCGAACAGCATGGTGAAGAGAGCCTGAGGGCGCTGGCGAAGCGCCACGGGGTCAACCAGAAGACGATCATCAAGTGGCGCAAGCGGACGTCCACGGCCGATTTGCGTACCGGCCCAAAGGAGCCCAGGTCCACGACGCTGACGATTGATGAGGAAGCCGTGGTGGTGGCGTTCCGCCGTCATACCCTGCTGCCGCTGGATGATTGCCTCTACGCGCTCCAGGCCACGATCCCGCATCTGACACGCTCGTCGCTCCACCGCTGCCTGCAGCGTCACGGCATCAGCCGGCTGCCCGAGGTTGATGGCGACAAGCCGGTCCGGGCGAAGTTCAAGGCGTACCCGATCGGCTACTTTCACGTCGATCTGGCCGAGGTGCGGACCGAGCAGGGCAAGCTCTACCTGCTGGTGGCGATCGACCGTACCTCCAAGTTCGCCTTTGTCGAGCTGCACGAGAAGGCCACCCGCCGGATCGCTGGCTACTTCCTGCGCCACCTCGCCGCCGCCGTGCCGTACCGGATCCACACCGTGCTCACCGTAAGCGTCCGGTGAGGGTGTCGGCTCAGGCCGAGCGGTAGTTCCAAGGCAGCAGCTTGGCGACGCTGCGGGCGGGATGGTCCGCGATGCGGGCGATGGTATCCGTCAGCCAAGCTTCTGGATCTATGTCGTTGAGCTTGGCTGTCTCGACGAGGCTGAAGATGCTGGCGGCGCGGTGGCCGCCCTGATCGGAGCCCGCGAACAGCCAGTTCTTGCGGCCACTGGCGATGCCGCGCAGCGAGCGCTCGGCCGCGTTGTTATCGATCTCGAGGCGACCATCGTCGACGTAGTGGGCGAGCGCCGGCCAGCGCGCGAGCGCGTAGCGGATGCCGATCGGTAAGCGTCCGGTGAGGGTGCCGGCTCAGGCGGGGCGGTAGTTCCAGGGCAGCAGTTCGTCGATGCGGCGGGCGGGATAGTCGGCGATGCGGCCGATGGTGTCCGTCAGCCAAGCCTCTGGATCGACGCCGCCCAGCTTGGCCGTCTCGACGAGGCTGTAGATGGTGGCGGCGCGGTGGCCGCCTTGGTCCGAGCCTGCGAACAGCCAGTTCTTGCGGCCGACGGCGACGCCTCTGAGCGACCGTTCGGCCGCGTTGTTGTCGACCTCGAGCCGACCGTCGTCGACGTAGCGGACGAGCGCCGGCCAGCGCGCGAGCGTGTAGCGGATGCCGACTGCGAGGTCGGAGTGCCGGGACAGCTTGGGGCCGGTCGCGTCGAGCCAGCGGCGGAACGCAGCGAGCAGCAGTCCCGCCCTGGCTTGGCGCTCGCGTCGTCGCTCGTCGGGCGGTCGGCCGCGCACATCCTGCTCGACCGCGTACAGCCCGGCGATGTGGTCGAGCCCCTCGCGCGCAGTGGCGGAGCCGGTCGCGGCATGGACGTCGAAGAACTTGCGGCGAACGTGCGCCCAGCAGGCCACCTCGGCGATGCGGTCCCCGTAGAGGCGATCGAATCCGGCATAGCCGTCGGCGTGGAGATTGCCCCGGAACCGGGCGAGGTGTGTCGCGGGGCGCTCGGCCTTGCGGTCGGGCGCGTAGCGGAACAGCACGGCCGGGGCGGCGTCGCCGCCATGACCACGCTCGTCGCGCACGTAGGTCCAGAGCCTGCCCGTCCTGGTGCGACCGGCGCCGGGGGCGAGCACCGGGACTGGCGTGTCGTCGGCGTGGAGCGTAAGGGCTGGCGGAACGGCTTGGTCGTGTCCCGCGCTCGCGCGATCGGCGGTGAGACCCTGGCGGCAGCCTCCGCCTCGGCCTCCTCTAGGCCAAGCTCCAGCTGGTCCGCCTCGCGGGTCAGCCGCTCCGACGAGCGCCCGAACGCCATGCGGCGGAGCCGGGCGACCTGCATCCGCAGCTGCTCCAGCTCTGCATCGGCGACCACCAACATGGCCTTGAGCAGATCCACATCGTCGGGCAGCGAGGCGGCGTCGAGCAACACGACCGCTTGTACCAGAG
>NZ_CAXSHH010000099.1:0-7021 GCF_964237155.1 uncultured Sphingomonas sp.
GTGAATCAGCGAACGGCGCTCAGCTCAACCCGCTGATTGGGTTTGAGCCCTAGCCGGTGCCGATCCGCTCCGGCGTCCTTTGGACGCGCAGCGGTTGTGCAATCGCGCGCCTGTTTCGATCGAGTCAGGAAGAGTCGATGCGCAGCCGCCGTATGATCGATCGAGCGGGCGTTGCGATCTAGCCTGCTTCTCCCTCGCCCAACGCCGCCTCCAGCCAGGCCGGGCGGAGCGCGTCGCCGAGCGCGTCGACCCGGCGATGCTCGACCATCAGCCCTAGATCGGGATAGGTCGCGCGGGTGCGGTCGCCCGGCTCGCCCAGGGGCGCCACGACCAGGCGGCGGTTGACCTTGGCGCGGTGGTGCATGCGCGCGGTGTTCTCCTGGCCGATGTAACAGCCCTTGGTGAACGAGACCCCATTCAGCTCCAGCGCGTTGCATTCGAGCCATAGCGTCTCGCCCGACCCGAGTTCGCCCACCCCCTCCGCCACCCCGAGCGAGAGGCGGTGCGGGTGCCAGCCGACCGCGGGCGGGCTGGACGGAGCGAGCCAGCGCCAGCCGAGTTCGGGCAGCCGAGGGTCCGGCAGGGTCGTGCTGTTGTAGGGAGACCAGTGGACGGCGAGCGGGTCGCGTTCGATCGCGACCCGGCGGCGCAGGCGGTAGGCGGAGAGCTTGGCCGCGAGCGCGTCGGCCTGGGCGGCCTCGCAGTCCAGGAGGATGTCGACGCGGTCGTCCCATAGGACGAAATCGAACAACGCCTTGCCCTGCGGCGTCAGCAATCCCGTCCAGAGCGGCTTTTCGTGCGTCAGGTCGGCGATATCGGCGGGGACCAGCCCTTGCAGGAAATCGCGCGCGTCCTCCCCGCTGAGCCGGAGTACGGCGCGGTCGGGGAGCATGCCGGGGCTGGGACTGGTCATGGCGGCGATGCTAGCGCCATCGATCCAAAAGCCAAGCGCGTGCGGTGGCGCGGAAAGGCGCGGGCCGCTAGGCGGTGGCGATGACCGACCGCCTGACGATCCGCCGCCCCGACGACCTGCACGTCCACCTGCGCGACGGCGCGATGCTGGCGGCGGTGACCCCCTATACGGCCAGGATATTCGGGCGCGCGGTCGTGATGCCGAACCTTTCGCCGCCGGTGACGAGCGTCGACGCGGCCACGGCGTACCGCGCCCGGATCATGGCGGCGTTGCCGGCGGGGTCGGACTTCACGCCGTTGATGACCTGCTATCTGACCGACGACGCCGATCGACACGAGATCGTGCGCGGGCACGCCGAGGGGGTGTTCACCGCGTGCAAGCTGTATCCGGCGGGGGCGACGACCAACTCCGCACATGGGGTGACCGACCTGCGCAATGTCCGCGGCGTCCTGGAGGCGATGCAGCGGGCGGGGATGCCGCTCCTGGTGCACGGCGAGGTGACCGACCCGGCGGTGGACATCTTCGACCGGGAGGCGGTGTTCATCGAACGGGTGCTCCAACCGCTGCTGCGCGACTTCCCGGCGCTGCGGGTGGTGATGGAGCATATCACCACCGCCGAGGCGGCGGCGTTCGTCGAGGCGGGAGGCGACCGGCTGGCGGCGACGATCACGCCCCAGCACCTGCATCTCAGCCGCAACGCGCTGTTCGAGGGGGGCCTGAGGCCGCATGCCTATTGCCTGCCCGTGCTCAAGCGCGAGCGGCACCGGCTGGCGGTCAGGCGCGCGGCGACGGGAGGGTGCGCGCGCTTCTTCCTGGGGACCGACAGCGCCCCGCATGAGGTGCGCGCCAAGGAGTCGGGCTGCGGATGCGCGGGCGTGTTCAACGCCCCCTACGCGATCGAAAGCTACGCGGCGGTGTTCGACGAGGAGGACGCGCTGGGGCGGCTGGAGGCGTTCGCGAGCGAGAACGGCGCGCGGTGGTACGGACTGCCGCTGAACGAGGGGAGCGTGACGCTGGCGCGGGGCGGGGAGTTGGTGCCGGAGCGGGTGGGCGACGTGGTGCCGTTCCATGCGGGCGAGCGGTTGGGGTGGCGGTTGGAGGCGTGAGTGCTCCGACGGCCCTCGTGATCGGCGCGGGCATCGCCGGGCTGGCGAGCGCGGTCGCGCTCCGCCAAGCTGGGTGGACGGTCGAACTGGTGGAGCGCGCGCCCGAGCTGCCCGCGGCGGGCGCGGCGCTCAGCCTGTGGCCGAACGCGATGGCGGGGCTCAGGCGACTGGGTGCGGCGGCGCGGATCGAGGCAGAGGCGGCGCCGATCGCGCGCATGCTGCTGGCGACGCGGGATGGGGCCATGCTGATCGATCGAGCGGTGGCGGACGCCTATCTGCCGACGCGGGCGCTGCTGCGGGCGACGTTGCGCGACGCGGTCGGCGACTTGGCCGTCGAGTTGGGGCGGGAGGTGGTGGAACTCGTCTCGGCGGAGCGGGGCGAGGTGCGCTTCGCGGACGGGGAGCGACGCTCGGCCGATCTGGTGGTGGCGGCGGACGGCATTCGGTCGGCGGTGGGACTGGCCGTGGCGGGCAATGAGGCGCGGTACCGCGGTTATGGCGGTGTGGTCGCGCTGTCGGACGCCGTGGACGGGACGATGCCCGCCGGCCTCGCGGCGGAATATTGGGGGCGGCACGAGCGGTACGGGGTGTTCGATCTGGGGGGCGGACGGCGTTACTGGTTCCACATGCGCACCGCGCGGATCGACGAACCCGCGCCAACCCTTCGCGGGATCGCGGCGCGCCTGGAAGGCTGGCCCGCGCACGTCCGTGATGCGGTGAGGGCCACGCCCGCCGAACGCCTGATCCCTTGGCCGATCCACGCCAGGTCGCCACCCCGGCGGCTCGCGCGGGGGCGCACGATGTGCGTGGGCGATGCGGGTCACGCGATGGAGCCCAACCTGGGCCAGGGCGCGTGCCAGGCGATCGAGGACGCGGTGGCGCTGGGTGCGGCGGCGGCGCGGGCGGATCCGGCCGGCGTGCCCGCCCTATTCGAGGCTATGCGCCTGGCGCGCGTGCGCGGCGTGGTCGGGCGGGCGGCGGAGGGCGGGTACGCGGTGCATGGGCCGGTGGCGGTGCAGGAGGCGATGCGCGCCGCGCTGCGGGTCATGCCGGGGTTGGTGAAGGAGCGGTTGGCGGCGGGGGTGCAGACGATGCCGGGGTATTAGAGTGAAAGTAGGGGCGTCGCGGCAAAGCCGCGCCGTCGGTCGGGGCTGGGGCCCCGCCGGCCGGGCTTGCGCGAGTCTTGCGCCAGCGTGGCGCAAGCCGCGCTGCGCCTTAAAACGGCAGCCACTTCGACTTTTGGCTAAACCGCATATAGCCGACATTGACGCCAGCGCGCCAGCCGACGCCCAGACGGACCGGGATCAGCACGATGTTGCCGCGCCGCAGGTAGGTCGCGGCGAAACCGCCCACCGCGTACAGACGCCCCTCGGCCGCGGGGAAGCGGCGGAACAGCTCCTGGCTGTCATGCAGGTTGTAGACGAGCACGAACACCTTGTCCGCGTCGCCGCCGATGTCGAAGCCGATCGACGGGCCGGTCCAATAGACGGGGCGCTGGCCCTCGACCTTGTGCGTCATGACGCCCGATCCGTACCGAAGACCCACCACGAACGCACCCGCCGCTTCGCGGCCCGCGATGTATGCGTTGGGGCGGCCCTGGCTTTTCAGGATGCGCTCGATCACGCCGGCGAACCCGGCCGCCCCCTTGCCGAACACGTCTTCACCCGCCTGGAGCAGGTCGTCGCGCTCGAACGTGTCGGCGGCGCGGGTCGCGGCGTCCGGCGCGAGGCCGGCGACGGGAGCCGTCGGAGAGGCGGGCGCAGGGGCGGGCCCGGTCTCGGTCTCGGTCGGCTCGTCGGGGTAGGCACGCACGGGCGCGGGATCGCGAGCGGGCGGGCGGGGGGCGAGATCGGCATCGATCGGCCGGTTGGGGTCGATGGTGCGCACCTGCGTCGACGCGGGCACCGACAACGTCAGCGCGGCCATGCCCAAAGCGATCATCCACCCACGCATCGCGTAAACTCCCCAAGCGCCCGGACGGCACGTTAACCGCGGGCCGGATGAGCGCGCAATGAACGAATGCGATTGGAGCGACCGGCGGTTGATCGGACGCGACGCGCTGGCTATAGCGGGCCGGTGGCCAACTCGGAGACGTGGGTGAGTGGCTGAAACCAGCGGTTTGCTAAACCGCCGTGCGGGGTAAACCCGTACCGAGGGTTCGAATCCCTCCGTCTCCGCCAGGCCAGTTTCTCAGCCTGTATCATCCCGTCGCAGCGCGGTCGTTTCCCGAGGCGAGGTGCGCTGCTTGGCGTCTCAAACCGCCTCATCCCGCTTCACCTAATCGCAACCCCCACGGGGGCATTGTGGGGGCACGCGAACTCAACGTGTGGGGGCACTGATGCCGGATGAGACGGAGGAGCCGCGCGAGCCGCTGACCGCCAGGAGGGTCGAGACGGCAAAGCCGCGCGAGCGCGACTAAAAGATGGGCGACACGGGCGGCCTCTACCTGTTCGTGTCGATGAGCGGCCACCGGACCTGGCGCTTAAAGTACCGCTTCGGCGGGAAGGAGCGCCGTCTCCTCCTCGGCGCCTATCCCGATGTCGGCTTGAAGCGTGCCCGCGAGCTGCGAGACGACGCCAAGCAGGCTCTGCGTAATGGCCTCGATCCCGGCCTGGAGCGGACGCGCGCGCGGCACTCGCGCAAGGTCGGCCACGAGAACACCTTCGAGCAGTTCGCGCGCGAATGGCACGCGACCCAGGTGCCGCGCTGGAAGCCGGTGCACGCCGACGACGTGATCATGTCCATGGAGCAGAACCTATTCCCGCAGGTCGGCGCAATTCCGGTCGACCAGATCGACGAGGGGCTGCTGCTCCACGCGCTGAGGAAGGTCGAGGCGCGCGGAGCCATCGAGACTGCGCATAGGTTGCGGCAGCGTGCGGAGCGCGTCTTCCGATACGCCGCAGCCGCCGGCGTGAGGAACACCAACCCGGCCGTGAACGTGCGCGACGCGCTGAAGCCAGTGCCGCCGCGCAGGCGCCGGCCCGCGCTCACGGACATCGCGCAGATCCGCTCGCTGATCCGGACCGTCGACCGCGCCGCGGCCTCGCCCGTCACCCGCCTCAGCTCGCGCTATCTCGCCATCACGGCCCAGCGGCCGGGCATGGTGCGCGAGGCGATGTGGTCCGAGATCGAAGGGGTCGATTGGACCAAGCCGGACGGGCGTTCTCCGGACGCACTGTGGCGCGTCTCCGCCGCGAAGATGAAGCAGGAGCTGGATCTCCGCGAGGACGAGGCGTTCGAGCACGTCGTGCCGCTGTCGGCCGCCGCGGTGGAGGTGCTTCGCGCCGTGAGGCCGTTCTCGAGTCAGAGGGGACCGATCTTCCCGGGCGGTCGAGACATGCTCTTCCGTCGCCGCGCCGCAGTGTCATACCCGGCCGGCCGTGATCATCAGCGGCGACGCCCCACCAGGAACGCGCCATCGCGAGGGGCTACGTCGGCTCCGGGCTACGCCCTGCGCCGCCGTAGCCCCTCGCGATTCTCATCTTGATTGTCGCTGCGCTCGCATCCTGATTGTCGCGCTGCAGTGGGTCACCCATATGTTCGACATGCGCTGCCAGGAGAACGGCATCGAGCACCGGCTGATCAAGGTGAAGCACCCCTGGACCAACGGCCAGGTCGAGCGCATGAACCGGACCATCAAAGAGGCGACCGTCAAACGCTACCACTACGACACGCACCGGCAGCTCGAGACGCACCTCCAGGACTTCATCGCCGCCTACAACTACGCGCGCCGGCTAAAGACGCTGCGCGGCCTCACACCTTACGAGTTCATCTGCAAAACCTGGGGCGACTAGCCCCATCGCTTCACCACCAACCCGCACCACCAATCATCGGGACCAAACACCTAGCCACGCATCCCTGCGGGGTAGAAGATGGCAGGATCCGGGGGCGGAATGCCACGACGCTCACGACACGTTGCCGGATGCGGGCGGGGAAGCCTTGCCTCGGTGCAGCGCCATCACCCGTTTCACCTGCGCTGGGCTACACGGTGCCAGCTCGGCCGTCTTGGCGATGCTCATACCCGCCTCGCGTAGCGCGATGATGCGCCGGTGCTGGGCATGGTCGGCCTTCCGCCCGGTATACCGCCCTTCCCGCTTCGCAATGTCGATGCCCTGGCGCTGTCGTTCACGCCGGTCCTCATAATCGTCCCGCGCGGTCTGAAGTGCGACCCGGAGCAGCATGTCCTGCACCGCCTCGAGCACGATGCGGGCGACCCCGGCGCTGCCCTTCACAAGCTCCGACATATCAATGATGCCCGGTACCGCCAGCCGCGCGCCCTTGGCCCTGATCGCGTCGACCAGCCGCTCGGCCTCTGCCAGTGGCAGTCGGCTGATCCGGTCGATCTTCTCCGCCACGACGACCTCGCCAGGCTGGAGGTCGTAGACCATGCGGATCAGCTCGGGCCGGTCCGCGCGGGCACCCGACGCCTTCTCGCGGTAGACAGCGGCGACGTAGTAGCCGGCGGCGCGCGCATCGGCGACGATCCGCTCCTGCCGCTCAAGATCCTGCTCGTCGGTCGAGACCCGCAGATAGACCCGCGCGCCCCTCACCTCCTGCAGTCCGCCGTCGTCGCCCATTTCGTTCCTAGCTCTTTCGGGTACACTCGTCTTGGCCAACCAACTTATGCGCGGCTAGGAACAAGCGTTTCCGAGCTGAAATAGCCTAGCTAAGGAGCCCAAGGCTATTTGGCTCGCCTTCGCCCGGCTTCTCAGCCGTGCGGCTTAGCTCCGGCATGACCCGATAGATGGACGACCTGGCTACGCCGAGGCGACGCGCGATTGCAGCAGGTCCGAGCTTCTCTTCCTGATACAGACGCCGAACCTCGGCTGGGTCGATGGTGGCAGGCCTTCCCTTATAGACGCCCTTAACCTTGGCGGCCGTGATCCCCTCCATCTGCCGCTCGCGGCGCAGATTGGTCTCGAACTCGGCGAACACGCCCAGCATGTCGAGGAACGCCTTGCCTGCCGCCGTGCCGGTGTCGATCGGCTGCTCCGTCGCCTTC
>NZ_CAXSHH010000100.1:0-6898 GCF_964237155.1 uncultured Sphingomonas sp.
CGCGTGGCGCGGCCGGCGCCACCGGCGCGCGCGTCCTCCCCGCGGGCCAGGCCACGCCGCGCAACGCCGTCCCCGGCCGCCCGACGCAGCGCGACCGCAAGGGCGACGACCGCCGCACGTCGGGCAAGCTCACCGTCACCCGCGCGCTCGGCGACGACGGCGCGCGCTCGCGCAGCCTCGCGGCGCTCAAGCGCGCCCGCGAGAAGGAGAAGCGCCATTTCGGCCCGCGCGACGCGCAGCCCAAACAGGTCCGCGATGTCCAGGTGCCCGAGGCGATCACCGTCCAGGAACTCGCCAACCGCATGGCGGAAAAGGGCGCGGACCTGATCAAGACCTTGTTCAAGATGGGCTCGCCCGTCACCATGAACCAGCTGATCGACCAGGACACCGCCGAGCTGCTCGTCACCGAGTTTGGCCATAACATCGTCCGCGTGTCCGATTCGGACATCGACCTCGCGCTCGACACCGGCACCGACGCCGTCGAGGACCTTCGACCCCGGCCGCCCGTCGTCACGATCATGGGCCATGTCGATCACGGCAAGACCTCGCTCCTCGACGCGCTGCGCGGCACCGACGTGGTGCGCGGCGAGGCGGGCGGGATCACCCAGCATATCGGCGCCTATCAGGTGCAGATGCCCGACAAGTCGAAGATCACCTTCCTCGACACCCCCGGCCACGAGGCGTTCACGCAGATGCGGATGCGCGGCGCGGACGTGACCGACATCGTCGTCCTCACGGTCGCCGCCGATGACGGGTTGATGCCGCAGACGATCGAGGCGATCAACCACACCCGCGCGGCGGGCAAGCCGATGATCGTCGCGATCAACAAGATCGACAAGTACGAGGCCAACGCCCAACGCGTCCGCGAGCGGCTGCTCGAGCACGAGGTCGTGGTCGAGGAGCTCGGCGGCGACACGCAGGACGTCGAGGTCTCCGCGCTCAAGAAGACCGGGCTCGACCAGCTGATCGAGAAGATCCAGCTCCAGGCCGAGCTCCTCGAACTGCGCGCCAACCCCGACCGCCCGGCCGAGGGCACGGTGATCGAGGCCAAGCTCGACAAGGGTCGCGGCCCCGTCGCGACCGTGCTCGTCAACCGGGGCACGCTCCGGGTCGGCGACATCTTCGTCATCGGCGCGGAGTCGGGCAAGGTTCGCGCGCTCGTCGACGACAAGGGTCGCCAGATCAAGGAGGCGGGCCCCGCCATGCCGGTCGAGGTGCTCGGGCTTTCCGGCGTCCCCTCGGCGGGCGACCCGCTCGCGGTCGTCGAGAACGAGGCCCGCGCCCGCGAGGTCGCGGAGTACCGCCGCGGCGTGCTCACGCAGAAGCGCACCACCTCGGCCCCCGCGAGCCTCGAGACGATGTTCTCGGCGCTCAAGGCCAACCAGGCGATCGAGTATCCGCTCGTCGTGAAGGCGGACACGCAAGGCACCGTCGAGGCGATCTCGCAAGCGATCAACAAGATCTCGACCGACCTGATCCGCGCGCGCATCCTCCATGCGGGCGTCGGCGGCATCACCGAGTCCGACGTGACGCTCGCGGCCGCGTCGGGGGCGCCCATCATCGGCTTCAACGTCCGCCCCAACGCCAAGGCGCGCGAGATCGCCGAGCGGACCAAGGTCGCGTTCAAGTACTATGACGTGATCTACGACCTGACCGACGAGATTCGCGCGGGCATGGCCGGGCAGCTCGGCCCCGAGGCGTTCGAGACTGTGGTCGGCCGCGCGGAGATCCGCGAGGTCTTCTCGGCCGGCAAGCACGGCAAGGCCGCCGGCCTGCTCGTGGTCGAGGGCGCGATCAGGAAGGCGCTGAAGGCGCGCATCACCCGGAACGACGTCATCGTCTTCAACGGCGAGATCGCCTCCCTGCGGCGCTTCAAGGACGATGTCCCCGAAGTGCGCGCCGGCCTGGAATGCGGCGTGACCTTCTCGAGCAACTATATCGACATCAAGCCGGGCGACTTCCTCGAAACCTTCGAGGTCGAACTCCGCGAACGCACGTTGTAACGCTCTCCCTCTCCCCTCCGGGGAGAGGGTCGGGGAGAGGGGCTGGTCGGAGAGCTGGCGTTTGAGACAGCCCCTCTCCCCAGCCCTCTCCCGCAAGCGGGAGAGGGAGCTGAATGAACACCGACAGACCCGAACGCTCCGTCCGCACCCTGCGCGTCGGCGAGCAGGTCCGCCACATCCTGTCGGAGATCCTCGCGCGCGGCGACGTCCATGACGACACGCTCGCCAAGCACATGGTCTCCGTCACGGAGGTCCGCATGTCCCCCGACCTGCGCCACGCCACCGCCTTCGTGAAGCCGCTGCTCGGACAGGACGAGGAGGCGGTGCTGAAAGCGCTGCGCACCAACACCGCCTACCTCCAGCGCGAGGTCGCCCACCGCGTGCGGACCAAGTACGCCGCCAAGCTGAAATTCCTGCCCGACGAAAGCTTCGACGAGGGCACCCGCATCGACACCCTGTTGCGCAAGCCGGAAGTGGCGCGGGACCTGGACGCCGACTGATCGTCCGCGAGCGTAAGACGGACGTCATCGATCCGCCATGTAACCTTAACCATAACGACGTCACCCGGACATGTCGGCGTGATTGGATCGGCCCTCCACCGAAGAGGGAGCCGAGGCCATGAAGTCGTACCGGAAGATGTCTGCCGCGCTGGCGCTGGCCGTCGCGTCCATGCCGGCGATCGCGGTCGCCGACCCGCTGGTTCTCGGCCATCGAGGCGCCAGCGCCTACCGGCCCGAGCACACGCTCGCCTCCTATGCGCTCGCGATCGACCAGGGCGCCGACTATATCGAACCCGACCTCGTCTCGACCAGGGACGGCATCTTGGTCGCGCGCCACGAGAACGAGATCGGCGGAACGACCGACGTCGGCCTGCGCGCCGAATTCGCCGGGCGGCGGGCGGTCAAGATGATCGACGGCGTGTCGATCACCGGCTGGTTCACCGAGGACTTCACGCTGGCCGAGCTCAAGACGCTGAAGGCCAAGGAGCGGATTCCCGGGACCCGGCCCGGCAACGCCGCCTATGACGGCCAGTTCGAGGTGCCGACGCTGCAGGAAGTGATCGACCTCGTCCGGCAGAAAGAGGCGTCGACCGGCCGTACGATCGGCATCATCCCCGAAACCAAGCACCCGACCTACTTCGACTCGATCGGCCTGTCGCTGGAGGAGCCGCTGCTCGCGACCTTGAACGCCAACGGCTATAACGGCGCGTCGGACCGGGTGATCATTCAGTCCTTCGAAGTCGGCAATCTCCAGTTCCTGAACGGCCTGACCGACATTCGCCTCGTGCAGCTCACCGGCGGGGCCGCCGGCCGGCCGTACGACTTCACGCTGTCGGGCGACACGCGCACCTACGGCGACCTGCTGTCGGTGACCGGGCTGAATTTCATCAACGATTACGCCGAGCTGATCGGGCCGGAAAAGGGCTCGATCATCCCACGCGACGCGGCCGGCTTCCTGCTGTCGCCGACCAGCCTGGTGGGCGATGCGCACGCCGCCGGATTGCTGGTCACGCCCTATACTTTCCGGCCCGAGAACATCTTTCTGCCCGCCGATTTCCGCATCGGCGCGAACCCGAACGCCTATGGCGACCAAATGGGCGAGCTGATGGCGTTCCTCGATGCGGGCGTCGACGGCATCTTCGTCGACGCGCCCGACCTGGGCCGCGCGGCGGTGGACCGCTTCGTCGCGGGCGCGGTGCCGGAGCCCGCCAGCTGGGCGATGATGATCGTCGGCATGGGGGCGATCGGCGCCAGCCTGCGCGCGGGGCGGCGGCGGCGACACGCGCTCGCCATGGCCTGACCGCCAAGGAAAAGGGGCGGCGGACGATCCGCCGCCCTTGACCCGGGAACATCGATCCGGTCAGCCGCGCGGGGATGGCCAAGCTCTATTTCTACTACGCCTCCATGAACGCGGGCAAGTCGACCACGCTGCTCCAGGCCGACTTCAACTACCGCGAGCGCGGGATGCGGACCGCATTGTTCACCGCCGCCCTCGACGACCGGTTCGCGGCGGGGACCATCAGCAGCCGCATCGGCCTGTCCGCGCCCGCGACGATGTTCCGTGCCGACACCGACATCGAGGCGCTTGTCGTCACCGATCACGGACGCGACCCGTTATCCTGCGTCCTGGTCGACGAGGCGCAGTTCCTGACCGGTCCCCAAGTCGACCAGCTGGCCCGCATCGCCGACGGGCACGGCGTCCCCGTCCTCGCCTACGGCCTTCGCACCGACTTTCGGGGCGAACTGTTCGAAGGCTCTGCGCGCCTCCTCGCGCTCGCCGACGCGCTGGTCGAGATCAAGTCGGTCTGCACCTGCGGCCGCAAGGCGACGATGAACCTGCGCGTCGACGCGCACGGCCGCGCGGTGGTCGAGGGCGCGCAGACCGAGATCGGTGGGGATGAACGTTACATCGCCCTCTGCCGCCGCCATCACGCCGAGGCGCTGGCCGCCTAGCCCCGCCCACCCCATATCCGGCCTATGACCCCCGACAACTTGTTCTACCGCGCCGCGATCTGGATCGTGCCGCTCCTCGTCGCGATCGTGTTCCACGAGGTCGCGCATGGCTGGGCCGCCAAGTGGCTCGGCGACCCCACCGCCGCGGACCTGAAGCGCCTGAGCTTCAATCCCGTCCGCCATGTCGACCCGGTCGGCACCGTGATCCTGCCGCTCAGCCTCGCGGTCGCCGGCGCGCCCGTGTTCGGCTGGGCCAAGCCCGTCCCCGTCGACGCGACCCGCCTGCGCGAGCCGCGCACGGGCATGATGCTCGTCGCGCTCGCCGGGCCCGGGATGAACTTCCTCCTCGCCAGCATCGGCGCGATCGCGCTCGGCCTGGTGTTCGCGCTCGGCGATCAGCCCGCGGGCGCGGCGCGCTTCGCCGCCGACCTGCTCTTCTCTTTCATCGTCGTGAACGTGTTCCTGGCGCTCTTCAACCTCCTGCCGCTACCGCCCTTCGACGGCGGGCATCTGGTCGAGGGCATGCTGCCGCGCCCGCTCGCGCGCCAATACGCCAAGATTGGGCGCTACGGCTTCCTGTTCCTCATCGGCCTTCTCGTGGTCCTCCCCATGCTGGTCCCGAGCGCCAACATCGTCGAGCGGATCGTCGCGCCGCCCGCGCGCGCGACGGTCGCGTTCTTCATCGGCATCGCCCGCGCGTTCGGCTGACCCACGTGAACGGCTGGCTGATCATTGACAAGCCGCTCGGGCTCGGCTCCACCGACGCCGTGTCGGCGGTCAAGCGCGCGCTCCGGGCGGGCGGCTATCCCAAGGTCAAGGTCGGGCACGGCGGCACGCTCGACCCGCTCGCGACCGGCGTGCTGCCGATCGCGCTCGGCGAAGCGACCAAGCTCGCCGGGCGATTGCTCGACGGCGACAAGATGTACGATTTCACGATCCGCTTCGGCGAGGAGACCGCGACCCTCGACGTCGAGGGCGCGGTCGTCGCGACCTCCGACGTCCGCCCCACCGCCGCCGAGGTCGAAGCCGTTCTCCCCCGCTTCACCGGCCCGATCGCCCAGACGCCCCCTGCCTATTCCGCGCTCAAGCTCGACGGCAGACGCGCCTACGACCTCGCCCGCGCGGGCGAGGAGGTGACGCTCGCAAGCCGGAACGTGACAATCCACGCCCTCACCTTTTCCTCCCTCGCAAAGCGGGGGAGGGGGACCGCCGGCCTTCTTGGGCCGGTGGTGGAGGGGGACAACGAGATCAGCCTCACCGCCCACGTCTCCAAAGGCACCTACATCCGCTCGCTCGCCCACGACATCGCCCACGCGCTCGGCACCGTTGGCCATGTCACGATGCTCCGCCGCACCAGGGCCGGCCCCTTCGACCTCGCCGCCGCGATAACGCTGGACGAACTGGCCGAATTCGGGCAGGAGCGCGCGCTTGAACATCATCTCCTGCCGTTGAGGGCGGGGCTGGACGACATCCCGGCTTTGCTTCTCACTCCCGACCAGGCAGGGGCGCTCCGACAGGGGCGCGTTCTGGCCGGGATCGCCGCCGATGACGGCCAACACTTCGCGATGCTGGACGATGTGCCCGTGGCGCTGGTGGAGGTCAGGACCCAGGAGGTCCGCGTCGTCCGGGGCTTCAACCTCTGATCTGAAAGGTACCCCGATGTCGATCACTCCCGAGCGCAAGCAGGCGCTGATCACCGAATATTCGCGCGTCGAAGGCGACACCGGCTCCCCCGAGGTGCAGGTCGCGATCATCACCGAGCGCATCAAGAACCTGACCGGCCATTTCAAGGGCCACGCCAAGGACAACCACAGCCGCCGCGGGCTGCTGATGATGGTCAACAAGCGCCGCACGCTGCTCGACTATCTCCGCAAGACCGACGGCCAGCGCTATCTCGACCTCATCGCGAAGCTCGGCCTTCGCAAGTAACCGGAAAGGAGCGCCCTCGCGGCGCTCTTTTCTTATCCGGGTGGAACGCAATCCGGCGGACCACCCTGCCCCGTTCGTCCCCGGACTTGATCCGGGGTTTGTCGAAGCATCGTTGTTTCACCTTCCAGCGTAGGAAGGTCGACCCTTCGACAAGCTCAGGGCGAACGGAAAAAGTCGGACCGTCTTTGGTCCGCACACAGGCCCCGCCCGCATCTGGCGCGCGGAGTGAAGGAAATCACATGTTCGACACCAAGAAAGTAGACATCCAGTGGGGCGGCAAGACGCTGACCCTGGAAACGGGCCGCGTCGCCCGCCAGGCCGACGGCGCCGTGATGGCGACGCTCGGCGAGACGGTCGTGCTCTGCGCGGTCACCGCCGCCAAGTCGGTCAAGGAAGGCCAGGACTTCTTCCCGCTCACCGTCCATTACCAGGAGAAGTTCTCCGCCAGCGGCCGGATCCCCGGCGGCTTCTTCAAGCGCGAGCGCGGCGCGACCGAGCGCGAGACGCTCACCA
>NZ_CAXSHH010000101.1:0-6766 GCF_964237155.1 uncultured Sphingomonas sp.
AGGAGCCGCTGGGGCTGGGCCATGCGGTCTGGTGCGCGCGCGACATCGTCGGCGATGAGCCGTTCGCGGTGCTGCTGCCCGATGAGTTGATGGTGGGTGCCCCCAACTTCACCGCGCAGATGGTCGCGGCTTACGCCACCGTCGGCGGCAACATCGTCGGCGCGCTGGAAGTGCCGGCCCACGAGACGGACAAATACGGCGTGATCTCGCCGGGGCGCGCGGACGGTCGGCTGACCGAGGTCACGGCGCTGGTCGAAAAACCCGCCCGCGGCACCGCGCCGTCGAACCTGATGATCCCCGGGCGCTACATCCTGCAGCCCGAGGTGATGGCGGTGCTCGACAATCCGGTGAAGGGGGCGGGGGGCGAGATCCAGCTGACCGATGCGATGGCGCAGCTGATCGGGCGGCAGCCGTTCCACGGCTACACGTTCGACGGGCAGCGTTATGATTGCGGGGACAAGGCCGGGTACATCCAGGCGAACCTGGCGTTGGCGCTGGCGCGTGAGGATATTGGGCCGGCGGTGAGGACATTCGCGCGGGGGCTTTTGGGCTAGTCCTTCTCGTCATGCAGGACTTGTTGCGGCATCCATCGTCGATCAGGCTACCCGTTACAATGAGTGGGACCGTGCAACGATGGGCCCCGGAACAAGTCCGGGGTGACGGAAAGGGTTATAGATCGGCGCATGCCGGGCAGCCCGGGTCCTTGGGCAGGGTGAGAGTGCGGAAGCGGAGCGCGAGCAGGTCGACGAGCAGGAGCTTGCCCGCCGAATCGTCGCCGAAGGGCGCCACGGCGCGGATCGCTTCCAGCGCGGCGAGCGTGCCGAACACCCCGGCTGCGGGGCCGAGCACGCCGTCCTCCGCGCACGAGCCGCCGGGTCGCTCGGGCGCGGCACCCACGAAACAGCGATAGCAGGGCCGGGTGGGTTCCCACCCGCGATATACGGCGAGTTGGCCCTCGAACTGGGCAACCGCGGCCGAGATAAGCGGCACGCGCATCGCCAACGCCGCGTCCGCGACGGCAAGCCGAGTGGTGAAATTATCGGATCCATCAATCACCGCGTCCGCCCCGGCGAGCAGCGCGGCGGCGTTGCCGGCGTCGATCCGCACCGCCCGGCAATCGACCGCGACATGAGGGTTGAGCCGCGCCACGGCCGCGCGCGCGGCGTCTACCTTGGGACCGCCCGCGTCGTCCACGGCGTATATCGTCTGGCGGTGGAGGTTGGTCGCATCCACCCGGTCGTCGTCGATCAGGATCAGCCGCCCGACACCCGCGCCCGCAAGGTATTGGATCGCGGGCGACCCGATCCCGCCCGCGCCGACCACCGTCACCGCCGCCGCACCCAGCAGTCCTTGCGCCCGCCCGCCAAACTCGCGCAGGACGATGTGGCGGGCGTAGCGGGCGAGCTCGTCGTCGGTGAAGTTCAAACGGCCCAACGATAGGTGACCACATATCGGTACCAGCCGGGGCGCCGCATCGGTTCAGCCGACGTAATGCGGCGCGCCAAGCGGAAGACGTAGCCGGCGGTGAACTGTTCCACCGTCGGGCAACCGATGGCCCGGGGTACGATCCGGCGCACGACGCCGTCCGCCTCGAGAAGGATCGCGACCGGCACGACGATGCGCACCTCGCCCGCGGTCGGTGGCGCGGCGCAGCGGCCGACGGCGACCTCGCGCCGGACATATTCCGACGGATCGAACGCGCCGCGCCGCGGCATCACCGGCAGATCGGGAAGCGCGCTCCAGTCGGTCGGGGGCAGGGCGGGTGGTGACGCCGACGCCGCCTGGAGCAGAAGCGCGATCATCGCCCGGTCGACCCGAAGCCGCGTTCGCCGCGCACCGTCTCGTTCAACGAATCCACTTCCTCGACTGAGGCGTGCGTCACCGCAGCGGGAACGAGCTGCGCGATCCGCTCGCCGCGCACGACCGCGAACGGTTCGGCGCCCAAGTTGGCCAGGATGACCTTCACCTCCCCGCGATAGTCGCTGTCGATCGTGCCCGGCGTGTTCAGGCAGGTGATCCCGTGCTTGAGCGCCAAGCCGGATCGCGGCCGCACCTGCACCTCGTAGCCGTCCGGCACCGCGATGGCGAAGCCGGTCGCCACGGCCGCGCGCGCGCCGGGTTCGAGCAAGAGATCCTGGGCCGCGACCAAGTCCATCCCCGCCGCGCCTGCGGTCGCGTAGGCCGGCAGCGGCAGACCCTGCCCGTGCGGCAGGCGAAGGAGCGACACTCGGATCACGACGCGAACATATCGTATCGGAACGATCGTTGCGACCCCGGCCCGTTCAGGCGTTCAACGCCGCGGCGATCCGATCGGCGAGCTGCGCCGCGACGGCCTCCTTGGGCAGGCGCGGCCAGTCCTCGACCCCGTCCGACGTGACGAGGTGGACGGCGTTGGCGTCGCCGCCCATCACGTCGCCGGACACGTCGTTGGCGACGATCCAATCGACGCCCTTGCGCGCGCGTTTCGCGACCGCGTGCTCGATCACGCGTTCGGTCTCGGCCGCGAAGCCGATCACGAGTCTGGGACGATCTGGCGAGCGGGCGAGCGCGGCGAGGATGTCCGGATTCTCGATGAGTCCGAGCGTGAGTGAGGCGTCTCCCTTCTTGGTCTTGTGCGCGGCCGGCTCGACCCGCCAATCGGCGACTGCGGCGACCATGACCGCGACGTCCGCTGGGAGAGCCGCTTCGACCGCGGCGGCCATCTCGCGGGCGGTGGTAACGTCGATGCGGTCGACGCCTGCGGGTGTGGGGAGGACGACGGGGCCCGCGACCAGGGTCACCTTTGCGCCAAGGGCGGCGAGGGCCCCGGCGATCGCGAAGCCCTGGCGCCCGGAGGAGAGGTTGGCGAGGTAGCGGACGGGGTCGATCGGCTCGTGCGTCGGCCCGGCGGTGACCAGGGCGTGGCGAGTGGAGAGGGGCCGAACAGGAAGGGGCTGGGCTAGAACCCGCTCGATCTCGGTCGCGATCGCCTCCGGCTCGGGTAGCCTTCCCGGCCCCCATTCGCCGCAGGCCATCGCACCCTCGTCGGGGTCCATCACCCGCACGCCGTCGGCGCGGAGCCGTTCGACGTTGCGGCGGGTGGCCGGGTGCAGCCACATGCGGACGTTCATCGCGGGGGCGGCGAGCACTGGCTTGTCGGTGGCGAGGAGGACGGTGGTGGCGAGGTCGTCCGCGTGCCCGCCAGCCATGCGGGCCAGGAGGTCGGCGGTGGCGGGAGCGATGACGACCAGATCGGCCTTGCGGCTGAGCTGGATGTGACCCATCTCGTGCTCGTCCTTCAAGTCCCAGAGCGAGCTGTAGACCCGGTCCTCGCTGAGGGCGGCGAGCGTCATGGGCGTGACGAAGTGCAACGCCCCCTCCGTTAGGACGCAGCGGACGGCGTGGCCGCGCTTGCGGAGGAGCCGGACGAGCTCACACGATTTATACGCCGCGATGCCGCCGCCGATGATCAGGAGGATGCGGCTCACCGCACCACCCGGGTGACGGTGATACGCCGCCGTCGCTCGCCCGTCGCCGCGCGGGCCAGATCGCGCAAGGCGTCGGGGACGAAGGCGAGGCCGATCAGCAGCGGTCCAGCGACGAGCAGCCCCCAATAAAAGGTGTCGACCCGTCCCGCGACGCCGAGCAGCACCGCATAGGCCGTGAAGACGGCCAGTGCGCGCGCCGCCAGCGGCTCGGCCCAGGCGGCCCATCCGAACAACGCCATGCCGACGAGCGGGGCGGCGAGCCCGAGCGGCGCCAGGCTGAGCGCGGTCGAGAGCGTCATCGTGCGCACGAAGAAGCCGAAGCCGAGCATTCCCGCCCAGCCAGGCGAGGCGGGGTCGAGCGGGCGGACCACCTGCGTGACGGCGTGGGCGTGTGCCGCGACGACGACCGCGAGCACCGCCGTCGCGAGCGCCCAACCGAAAGCCTCGCGCCGTTCGCCCTCGATCCAGGCTGCCGCCGCCATGACCGCGACATAGAGCGCGGCCGTTTCGCGCACCAGCGTCGCCGCCAAGCCGATCGCCACCGCCTCCACCCAGCGGCCCGGACGCCGAAGCGCGAGTGAAAGCGCGATCAGCAGGCCGGCCCAAATCTCGTGGAACCACATCAGATCTGCCTGGACGAAGACGAGCATCCCGCCGCCGAGCAGCAGCAGCGCGACGATCCGCGGCGGCGCGCGCCCGAACGCCGGAACGAACCGTACCCACCAGGCAAGCGCCACGGCGGCGGCGGCGAGGTACAGCAGGACCACTGATCCCGCCTCCGACAGCCGTCCCTGAACCGCAGCGAGCGTCGGCAGGCGAAAGGTGACGAAGGGCTTGAGCGGGTAATCGCCCGTCCGGAGCGCCTGCGCGGTGACGGCGTAATACTCGCCGCCGTGACGCATCTGGTCGACGATCGTCTGGTAGAGCACGACGTCCGCCTGATCCTCGGCGCGGTTCGCGGGATCGCCGCTGACCGGGGGCGGGGCGGGTGAGCGGAGCGCGAGGAGGCAGGCGGCGAGCAGCAACACGAGGAGCGCCAGCATGGATCGCGCCCGACCTCTCGACATCCCGGCGAAGCGGGTCGGGCGCGCGGTCCACCAAGGCGTGCGCGCGGGGGTCATGCAGCCATCAGCACCGTCGCCCCGACGCCCAGCCCGGCCGCGGCGATCGCGACGGCGGCGTAGCGCCAGCCGATCCGCGCGCCGACGATCTCGACCTGCGCGAGCGGGAGCGGCGGGGGCGCGCCGCCGGGCGGGGGCAGGAAGCGGGTCTCCAGCCGACGGATGAGCTCGGGAAGCTTGGCGAGCGTGCGCAGGTCGGCCGTCAGGCGGTTCGCGATGGCCGCTTCGGGGCCGAGTTCGCCGCGCACCCATTCCTCAATATAGGGCTGGGCTACCTCCCACATGTTGATGTCGGGATCGAGCGAGGTCGCGACGCCCTCTACCACAACCATCGTCTTCTGGAGGAGGAGGAGGTGCGGCTGGGTCGCCATGTCGAAATCGCGGGTGATCGAGAAGAGCGTGTCGAGCATCGCTCCCATCGACATGTCCTTTACGGGCAGGCCGCGCATCGGTTCGCCGACCGCGCGCAACGCCGTCGCGAACTCGGCGAGGTTGTGGTGCGCGGGAACGTAGCCCGCCTCGAAATGGATTTCCGCGACGCGCCGATAGTTACCCGTGATCAGCCCGTAGAGGATCTCCGCCAACCAGGTGCGCGCACGGCGGTCGATGCGGCCCATGATGCCGAAATCAATCGCGGCGATGCGGTCGCCGGGGATGGCGAACAGGTTGCCCTGATGCATGTCGGCGTGGAAATGCCCCTCGGCGATCGCTTGGCGCAGGAAAGCGCGGACGAGCAGGCGCGCGAGCTTGGCGGGATCGTAGCCGGCCGCGAGGAGCGCGGGGCGGTCGGACAGCTTAATTCCGTCGATCCATTCCAGCGTCAGGACGCGGGTGGTGGAGCGAGCCCAGTCGATCTTGGGGATCACGAAGTCGGGCTCGGCGGTCATCTGCTCGGCGAGCTCGGAGGCAGACGCCGCCTCGCGCCGGAAGTTGAGTTCGCGCAGGGTCCAACGCTTGAAGGTCGCGACCGTCAGACGGGGGCGGAGTCGCGCGGCCTCGCCGCCGGCCGCCTCGACGCGGGCGGCCGCCCATTCGTAGGTCTCGATCGCCTCCTGGAAGTCGTGTTCGACACCGGGGCGGAGAACCTTGACCGCGACCTGCGCGCCCTCGGTCGTGACCGCGCGGTGGACCTGCGCGATAGAGGCGGCGCCGATCGGCTCCTCCTCGACGCGCTCGAACAGGTCGGAGAGCGGGCGGCGCAGGCTCGCCTCCATGACGCCCCGGATGACGGGGAAAGGGACGGCGGGAAGTCGGTCCTGAAGGCGGCGGAGGTCACGCGCGGCTTCCTCGCCGACCAGGTCGGGGCGCGTCGCGAGCGTCTGGCCGAGCTTGATCGCGGCGGGGCCGATCGCCTGAAACGCCTCGGCGTAGCGGGGCCGGACGGGAAGGCGCGCGCCGAGGCGGGCGAGGCGGGCGAGGCGGCGAATGCCGGGCGGCGTGTTGGGCTCGCGCTCGATCCCGAGCAGCGCGCCGTGCCGCGCCAGGATGCGGCCCCAGCGCACAAGGCGGCCGATATGGGTCACGGCGGAGGTCAACCGATCAGATCCGCCACCCGCTATGGATCGCGACCAGGCCGCCCATGATCGGCTCGACCTTGGTGCGGACGAAGCTCGCTTCGGCGATCATCCGCTCGAAAGCCCGCATGTCCGGGAAGCGGCGGATCGACTCGATCAGATAGCGATAGCTGTCGGCGTCGTTGGCGAGAAGCTTGCCGAGCCGGGGTATGACCCGGTGCGAGTAGGCGTCGTACAGGTCTGAGAAGCCGGGCCATTCGACGGTCGAGAATTCGAGGCAGAAGAAACGGCCGCCACGCACAAGCACGCGGTGCGCCTCGCGGAGGGCGGCGGGGATGTCGGTCACGTTCCGGATACCGAGCGCGATCGTGTAGGCGTCGAAAGAGCGGTCGGGGAAGTCTAGCATCTCCGCGTTCGCCTCCGTCCAGGTCAGCCCCTCGATGCCGCGCTCGGCGGCGCGTTCGATCCCGACATCGAGCATGGCGGGGTTGATGTCGGCCACCGTCACGTCCGCGCCCGATCTGGCGAGGCGGAAGGCGACGTCGCCGGTGCCGCCCGCCATGTCGAGGATGCGGTCGGTCGAGCGGGGCTGCACCCGGCGGACCAAGCGGTCCTTCCACAACCGGTGCATGCCGCCCGACATGGCGTCGTTCATCAGGTCGTA
>NZ_CAXSHH010000102.1:0-6729 GCF_964237155.1 uncultured Sphingomonas sp.
GCTCGCGCAAGGCGCTGTCAATCGCGGTCAGGCGACGGCAGCCACGGCGCTGGTCCCTGCTTCGCGAGCGGCTGAACGCGCGGCCTCACGCCTAGCAGATCGCACGTCGCGAACAGTCCGCCGCTGGGCGCGCAGTGATCGACCCTAAGCTCCCCGTCGCTTCTCCGCGTCCGCAATGCTGTGACCCAGGTCAGACCACGTTGCGGAGAGGAGGTCGTTGTGCCTCGACCGCGAAGTTCGACCGACGCGGTGCCGGTCGTGCGCATGTCAGCGTTCGCCTGGTACCTCGTCCAATACCGGATCGAGTACGTCGCGCAGCCGCTCCGCAGTGCGGCGGAGCTCCGCCATTTGTGTGATCGCACTGCTCGCGGCTTCGCCTGCTGTTTCGGCGGCACGTCGCGTGCGACGTTGCAGACGTCGCTCGAAATCGGGGTCATCGCGTCGTACAATGTCGCCGAGCGTATCGTCCGGTCGGACATCGTCACGAGGACGTGTAAGCGCCGCGATCGGTCCGACGCGTGTGTCGAGCACGATACTGGCTAATCGCGTGATCGTCGCGGCGAGCGCATCCTGCGCGGCGGGGCTGCCGAGCGTGGAAGCAAGGACCTCTGGGTCGGGCCGCCGCGGGTGGCGCTCACTCGCCAACGCAGGCGCGGTAAGAACCAGTGACGCGAGGAGGAAAGCAAGCGAGCGCGCGTGTTCCTTTTTCATGCACTCTGACATATCAGGGAATCGCGTCGAAAACCAGTTGCCTACGTTCAGGCACCGACGACTATGGCCGGTAATGTGTGATGAAGTGATGCAGCAAGTCGATCGGTCCGGATCTGGTGAGGCCGCCGAGTACCCAGGACCGGCACCGCTGGAAGAACTTCGGTTCTCACCATCGCTCATCCAAGGACTACGGTGAGCACGTTGTGCAGT
The DNA here is from genome assembly GCF_964237155.1 of uncultured Sphingomonas sp. Lineage (GTDB taxonomy): Bacteria > Pseudomonadota > Alphaproteobacteria > Sphingomonadales > Sphingomonadaceae > Sphingomonas. Next base: position 922 of record NZ_CAXSHH010000102.1, read on the forward strand.
CACGCTGGTGCCGCTCGACGAGCAACGGCCGACACCGTGATGCCGTTCAAGGGATTAGGATCGTCCATGCAGCTTGAGGAACTTGCCGGCATCGTGGCGGGGGTGGCCGCTCGCCTGCCGGAGTGGGTCCGGACCGACCTTGCGTCCAAGGACGCGTCTGCACGTGAGCGCGCAGAGGAGACGCTGGCGGCCATGATCGTCGCGGCCACGTCGGTGTCATCGGTCGCCGAGGAGCACGCTCCCGATTAGGCCGGACCGGACAGTGGCCGTCCGGCACAGATTACCGCGCCTGCTCGAGCTTGAGCCCTTTCACCTTGACCTTGCGCCATTCCCGGTCGGCGGTGAGCGCGGGCACGCCCAGGCTGATTGCCAGCGCCATGCAGGACCGGTCGCCCAGTCCGCGCCCATACTGGCGCGTTTGCTCGTGAAGTGCGGCCGCGGCGTAGGCCGCCTCGGCATCATGCGCGCGCACCTCTAGCCGGAGCTCGTCCAGCAGCTCGCGGATCACCGGCTCGTCAAGCCCGCTCACCAGCAGCTCCTTGACGACTTCCTGCAGATTCACGGCCGAGATCGCCGCCCGCCCGACATGCGTGGCCACCTTGTCGCCGCCGGGCTCGTCGCGAATGAGCGCCAGCACGGCCGATGCGTCGAGAACGGCCGATGTCACTTGCCGCCCTCGTCGCCGACTTCGGCCGGCGCGTCATCGGCGTCCCGAGCCGCTTCGGCCTGCCGGTCGACGAGGAACTCGTCAGTCGTCCGCTCGGCCTTGGCATGCTGTTTATAGAGTGCCCGCGCTCGCGCTACCCCGTGCCCGATCGGCGTCAGGCGCACCTCGTCGTTCTCGAGCGTCAGGATGACCTTGGTCTCGCCTTCCAGGCCCATCGCCTTGCGGACCGACTGGGGTAAGATCATGCGGCCGTTCTCGGCCACCCGGATGTCCATGGTCGTGGGCACGTCGTTCAACTCCGATGTGGCAACCGTATTCTAGAGCATCGATGCCATCTGCGGTCCTCAACCGCAAGCGGTGGCGGCAATCCGAGATTGTCCTAGGCCAACTTAGTGCATCGTCACCGCCGCATCGTTAGACAACTGTTCGCTGCTAGGGCGTAAGCCAATCGCGACCGCGTGAACCATCGACGGCATCCGGCATCGATGTACCATTATTACCTGTCGTGCCATTCGAGCGGAGTTGCATCGCTGGCACCTCGGTACGCGGATCGCCCCATGTACGTCGCTAGCCAACCCAAAATTGTCCACAAACCGCCTCTCTTCCTTTCTGGACGGAGCTGCTTTATGGACCGGTTTTCTGGACGGCTTGGGGGTGGTCCGGCCGGCTTTGTCGGGCCCGTCCTCAAATCGGACGATTGCTGGACAAGGAGAGGCGGCTTGCCCGACGTGCTTGGTTACGCTCGCGTATCGACCAACGATCAGGAATTGGAAGTCCAGCGCCGCCGGCTACGCGACGAGGCTTGCGCGATCCGGGTGTTCGACGACGTGATCTCTGGCAAGCAGTTCGAGCGGCCGGGCCTGACTGCGCTGCTCGAGTTCGCGCGCCCTGGCGACATCGTATGCGTGGTCAGGCTCGACCGGCTCGGGCGGTCGCTGAAAGAACTGCTCGAGACGGTGGACGGGTTCAAGGGCAGGGGGCTCGCGTTCCGGTCGCTCGAGGAGCGGCTGGACACGGCCTCGGCCGCGGGCGAGCTCGTGTTCCATGTGTTCGGCGCGATCGCGCATTTCGAGCGGCGGTTGATCGTCGAGCGCACGCGTGACGGGCTGTCGGCCGCCCGCGCGCGTGGCAAGGTGTTCGGCAGGCCGCCGCTTGACCAGGAAATGCTCGCGTCGGCGCTGAAGCTGATCGAGGCGGGCGTGCGCCCGGCCCAAGCCGCCAAGCAGTTGGGGTTGGGCCGCTCTACTCTGTACCGGGAACTCGCTGTGCTCAGGAGAACGGTGCCGAGCACGCCCACGCTCGATGATCCTGAGCGGGCCGTTAAGCCAGCACCGTAAACCAAGCGACCGATAAGTGAGATTGCGTGTATGTAGCGGTTCCAGCGCGGCTGACTAAGAGGGGGACTGCGCCGATAGCGTTTTCTTTGCTCAATATGCACCGTTCTGGTCGATGCTGCGAGCACCTGAGAGCCGCCGTTTGTTGGCCGATTGCGGACTGCGCAGGCTTACCGTCTTGCGCCCGTCTACAAGATTTATAGGGTCGAAAAATGAAAGCTCATTTTAAGGTGATTAGCCTCTCGCCTGGGAGCGGCTGTCTTCGCCTCGGGCCCGAGATCACTTCCGCCGTAGCCGGGCCAGCGCCCGTCCCGCCGCGCCCCGCAGGGTCGAGTCCCGCGTGCCAGCCTCGATCTGCTCCAGCTTGCTCCTGACCAGCTGCGCCTGCGCGGGAGCAAGTTCCGGCACGGAGCGGGACCGCTCGACTGCGACGGCGACTCCGAGCTGCTGTCGGTAACTTTGGGAGGGCGCAGCGGCCACGACCGATGTGAAGCGGTTCGCAGTCGTGTCCTCAAACTGCAGAGCGAGCTGTCTCCGGGCCTCTCGCCGCGCGGTCGGGTTCTCGGATTCGAGGTCGGCCTGGATCCGGGCAAGGGTATCTGGGGAGGGGAAGCGACCAGATAGCGCGGAACCCGACCGACCCGCTGCGGTTGGCGCAGTCGTGAACTGGACGTCCGACGGAGGTCGTGCGCCCGCCGGGTAGATCCTTGCGACCAGCGAGCGATCTTTGGCGGACAAAATATTCTTGTCGGCGACGTAGCATCGGCTGGCAGTACCGCTGCGGAAGATCGCCGCTGGCTGCGCGTACATCATTATTGAGTCCCGATCCGGCTCGCCGGGCCTCGCGTCAGGATCGGCAGCGGCGATCGGACCTAGGTTGCGGTCTACGGTCTCCCGATCCCACTTGTTGGGTTCCCGCCCATAATATTCGTACGCGTTGTTTGCGCCTTCCCAGCGGATCTCGTTCTGGCATCCGAGAGCTGGATTCTGATGCTCATGGAGTAGCCCGAGCGCGTGGCCAAACTCATGGAGAATAGTCCCCTTGTCGCGAAGGTCAGCAAGCTGGACGACGTTGGCGGTGGTGTAGGGGACGCCGGATCGGGTAACCTGATTTGGGCCGTAGACGTTGTTGAAATCCTCCAAGTTCATTGAGGGCTGGTAGACATTCACCTCGTCGTGCGCATCGAGGCCGATAAGGGACCAGTAGCCCTCCCCCGAAAATCCGATCCGGATGCTGCTCAGCCCGGAGCTGGAGAGGCGGCAATCGCGCCATCGACCGGGCGAGCCGAAGTCGAGTTTCAGGTTGGCGTACTTGGTCCACTCCGAGGCGACCTCGACTACCAACGTCTTCACCACCGGGTTGCCCCCGAAAAAACACACATTGAGTGTGTCGCCCGCGTTCCAGAGCCTGTCCGCTGCGTGGAGCTGTTGGAGAGTGCCGGTCGGCTTCCGGGCGGACGCGAGCCACGCGAGGTGCTCGGGCAGTGACTCGATGATGCGCGGCTCGTCCGGCGTCTGGGCGTCCGTAACGGACGTCGTCAGCAGGGCAATTGCGACAATCGGAGCTGTTCTTTTCATCTCCATCGCTCCACTTCTTGGGGGTGTAAATCCAAGCCTTAGCCTTATCGGATGTGTCTCGCTGTCAGGGCTGCTCGAGCTTGGCTGCGAGCAGCGCGGCCAAGTCCGCCTTGGTCTTCTCGGCATCGAGCTGCCGCTTGAGCGCGTCCAGGCGGGCGTCTGCTACATCGGGCGCAACCGTGTTAACAGCGTCCACGATAGCCGTCGTGGACTCCGCGTCTCTACCCTTCTCGTAATGCATCGAGGCCGGTTCTCCCAAGGGGTCGAACTCGGCCGCGACCGTACGGCGGCCGAAGATGCTTCCCCCACCAGTTGGCATCGTCCGGGGACGCGAGAGCTGGGGCAGGACAGTCGCGGCGGCGGTCGCGGCCTCTCCGCCCCAGTCGGCGGGGCACTTGAGGTTGGTGCAGTCATCCGCGATCGGCGTCAGGGTGACGGTGGCCGGAACCGGGCGCAGATAGACCAGGTCGCGGCCGCGAAGAGTCGAGGCGTCCAAATCAGTCCCCGAGCAGCGCGCCGGCTCCGCGTCTGCCGAGCAGCCGAGTAGACGGTCCATGCGGGCGTCGACCGTGACGGCTACCGTGTAGCCGAGGCGTCCCACGAGCGGCTTGCGCGCGTTCCTGCCTTCTCGATCGATCAGCTCGCTTATCGCGGGCGGGCTAACTTCGTTCTCGCGGCCAGGAGCAGGGGTCACCATCCGAGGCTGTGCGACGAGCCAGCGCTCGAACGGCGGCGCGGGGATGGTGCTGGCAACCCCGTCCAGCCTGCCATCGACGTCCCGGCGCGGATCGAGCAAGCCGGGCGTGGTACTGGTGAGTGTCAGGCCATCCTGGAGCGCGGCTGCCTGCACGATCCGGCGCTCCAAGAGTTGTCCGACGGCAGTGTCGTTGCCGGCGACCACCCTTGCCTCGAGCGCCCCAATGTCCGCTTCGACTGCGGCAAGCCGCTCCAGCGCGGCTTCCGTCTCCTCGGAACACCTGAGCACATAAATCTGCACCATGGGCCTATTTACCTGGCGACGGCGTAGCGCGAAGTTAGAAGCCTTGCTCGTCGCGGCGGCGAGCGGGATCGCCGCGAGCGGCGGGGCCGAGAGGGTGTACGCGGTCGCTGCGGCCTTCAGCAGCGAAACGATAACGGGCCCGCCCTGCCCAGCGGCGGTCGAGTTGAAGGTGCGCAGCACCCCGTTGTCGAGGCCAACCTTGGTCGAGCGGTCGACCAGGAAACCCGAACTGGCGTCTACGACGACCATGCGCCCGCGTGAGGCCTTGGCCGCAATCGCCGGGGTGTACTCGATGTCAAGGGTGGGATCCTTGTCCGTCGGGCAACGTGTAATGCGGTGCGCAACCGACGCAGCAAGCCGCACCTTCGGCAAGAAATAGCTAATCTCCGGCCGATTAGATGCAAATGCGGCAAGCGCCAGAGTCGTCGCGATCATTACAGTCTCCTGGGTAGGTAACTGAATCAGACAGAACGCACACGCAACCAAGCTTTTCTAGGTAGTACATCGTGACCGATCCGACTGCTCTGGTCAATAGTGATCGCGAGGAGAGCCTTTTAGGATCGACTTTGCCTTGTTGCGCATCCTACGCCAACAAGCGCAAAAGTCAGTCTGAGTGTAGCAGCGCAGATATTAGCTTTGTCTAACAGATTGTTAGCGTTGATCTTTGCACCACGGGATCTGGATTATGTACAAGTGTTTGTCGGCAGGGGCACGCGGGATCACACTGGCACTGCCGGTGCTCCGCCAATTGCGTCCGGCAACCTGTGTCGGTTTAGATAATCCCAAATAGGACCGCTGCTCCGGACGGCCATTCGCGTCCGATTAGGATTGCTGGCCAGCTTATCGGACGTTAGTAGCCGCTGCTCTAGATCCATACGGGACAGATAGGAACGAGAGTGGCCCTATACGGCTATGCGCGGGTGTCGACGACCGAGCAGGATCTCACGATCCAACAGGAAGCATTACGCGCCGCCGGGTGTCAGGTGATCCGGTCGGAGAAGAAGACCGGCACCAAGCGGGAGGGGCGGACCGAGCTCGACCTGCTGCTCGAGTTCCTGCGCGACGGCGATACGCTGGTGGTAACCCGCATCGATCGGCTCGCCAGGTCGATGAAGGATCTGCAGGACATCGTCCATGATCTGAAGGGCAGGGGGGTCGCGCTGAAGGCGACCGAGCAGCCGATCGACACCGGTACTGCCGCGGGCAAGGCGTTCCTCGACATGCTGGGC
>NZ_CAXSHH010000103.1:0-6650 GCF_964237155.1 uncultured Sphingomonas sp.
GTTCACGTAGCCGAACATGTTCGCCAGCGGCACCATCGCCTCGACCGTCTGCGCGTTGCCGCGGCTGTCGGTGCCCTGGATCTGCCCGCGGCGCGAGTTCATGTCGCCGATGACGTCGCCAAGATAATCCTCGGGCGTCACGACCTCGACCTTCATGATTGGCTCGAGCAGCTTGATCCCCGCCTTTTGCGCTGCTTCGCGCATCGCGCCGCGCGCGCAGATCTCGAAGGCAAGCGCCGACGAGTCGACGTCGTGATACGCGCCGTCGGTCAGGTGAACCTCGAAATCGATGATCGGGAACCCGATCAGTGACCCCGTCTCGGCGGTCTCGCGCATGCCCTTCTCGACGGAGGGGATGTACTCCTTCGGGATGTTGCCGCCCTTGGTCTCGTCGAAGAACTGGAAGCCCGTGCCGCGCTCGCCGGGCACCACCGTCACCTTGACGCGGCCGAATTGGCCGGAGCCACCCGACTGTTTCTTGTGCGTGTAGTCGATATCGACTTTCTTGCCGAGATACTCGCGGTAAGCGACCTGCGGCGCGCCGACATTCGCCTCGACCTTGAACTCGCGTTTCATGCGGTCGACCAAGATTTCGAGATGGAGTTCGCCCATTCCCTTGATGATCGTCTGGCCGCTCTCGGCATCGGACGACACGCGGAAGGACGGGTCCTCGCGCGCGAGCCGGTTGAGCGCGACGCCCATCTTCTCCTGGTCGGCCTTGGTCTTGGGCTCGACCGACAGCTCGATGACCGGATCGGGAAAGATCATCCGCTCGAGGATGATCGGGGCGTTCAGCGCGCAGAGCGTCTCGCCGGTCGTGGTGTCCTTCAGCCCCGCCAGCGCGACGATGTCGCCCGCGAACGCCTCCTGGATGTCCTCGCGGCTGTTCGCATGCATCAGCAGCATGCGCCCGACCTTCTCCTTTTTGTCCTTGACCGAGTTCATGACGACCGACGCGGTGTCCATCTTGCCCGAATAGATCCGGGCGAAGGTAAGCGTGCCAACGAACGGGTCGTTCATGATCTTGAACGCTAGCGCCGACATCGGCGCACCGTCCTCGGGCGGCCGGGCCTCGGGCGATACGCCATCGAGCTTCAGCCCCTCGACCGGCGGGATATCGAGCGGGCTCGGCAGATAGTCGACCACCGCGTCGAGCAGCGGCTGGACGCCCTTGTTCTTGAACGCCGACCCGCACAGCACAGGCACGAACGAAAAGTTCAGCGTACCCTTGCGGATCAGCGACTTCAGCGTGGCGCTGTCGGGCTCGTTGCCCTCCAGATACGCCTCCATGATGTCGTCGTCCTGCTCAACCGCCATTTCGATCAGCTCGGACCGCGCGGTCGCGGCAGCGTCGGCCAGTTCGGCCGGGATATCCTGATATTCGAATTTCGCGCCCAGGCTCTCCTCGAGCCACACGATCGCGCGATTCTCGACTAGGTCGACCAAGCCCTTGAAGCCGCCCTCGATGCCGATCGGCAAATACAGCACCGCCGGACGGGCGCCGAGCCGATCCTTGATCATCTCGACGCAGCGCTCGAAATTCGCGCCGGTGCGGTCGAGCTTATTGACGAAGCACATCCTTGGGACATGATACTTCTCCGCCTGACGCCACACCGTCTCCGACTGAGGCTCGACGCCCGCGACCCCGTCGAAGCACGCGACCGCGCCGTCGAGCACACGGAGCGAGCGCTCTACCTCGATGGTGAAGTCAACGTGACCCGGCGTATCGATGATGTTGATTCGGTGCTCTTCGCCCTGACCCTCGGCCGCCTTCCAGAAGCACGTAGTCGCGGCCGACGTGATCGTGATCCCGCGCTCCTGCTCCTGTTCCATCCAATCCATCGTCGCGGTGCCCTCATGGACCTCGCCGATCTTGTAGGATTTGCCGGTGTAATAGAGGATGCGCTCGGTCGTCGTCGTCTTGCCGGCGTCGATGTGCGCCATAATGCCGATGTTGCGATAACGCTCGAGCGGATGGCTGCGGGCCATGATCGTTGCTTCCTTGAGGATATGGGGAGCCGGATGATCCGACCTCCCATGATGTAGGTGTGACGATTACCAGCGGTAATGAGAGAAGGCGCGATTCGCTTCCGCCATACGATGCGTGTCCTCGCGCTTTTTCACCGCATTGCCGCGGTTGTTGGCGGCGTCCATCAGCTCGCCCGATAAGCGCGCCGACATAGTATTCTCCGATCGCGAGCGCGCCGCGCCGATCAGCCAGCGGATCGCCAGCGCTTGCGCCCGCTCCGGCCGCACCTCGACAGGCACCTGGTATGTCGCGCCGCCGACACGGCGCGACCGGACCTCGATGCCCGGCTTGATGTTGTTAAGAGCGTCGTGGAACACGCCGATCGGCTCGCGCTTGGCGCGAGTTTCGACCGTCGTCATCGCGCTGTACACGATCAACTCGGCGACGGACTTCTTGCCGTCCAGCATGACGGAATTCATGAACTTCGATAGGACCACGTCACCATAGACGGGGTCGGGCAGGATTTCCCGCTTCTCGGGACGACGACGACGAGCCATTTAGTATTCCTTCTATGCTTCAGCCTTGTGGGTCGGACGGAATGCCGACCGGCTTACTTCGGACGCTTGGCGCCGTACTTGGAGCGGGACTGGCGGCGGTCCTTGACGCCCTGCGTGTCGAGCACGCCGCGCAGCACGTGGTAGCGCACACCGGGGAGGTCGCGCACACGGCCGCCGCGGATCAGCACCACCGAATGCTCTTGGAGGTTGTGCCCCTCGCCCGGGATGTACGAGATGACCTCGCGCTGGTTGGTCAGGCGAACCTTGGCCACCTTGCGCAGAGCCGAGTTCGGCTTCTTCGGGGTCGTCGTATAGACGCGCGTGCAGACGCCGCGCTTCTGCGGATTCTGCTCCATCGCGGGGACCTTGGACTTGGCCTTTTGCGGGTCGCGCCCATGGCGGACCAGCTGATTGATCGTCGGCATTGAAGCCTTCACCTTTCACGTGGTTACTTTGCTGGAGCAGTGACGCTCGGGAATACAGAAAAGGACCATACGCGGCGGCGAGCGCCACCCCGAAGGCCCTGGAATGCATCCAGCAATGTTCAATCGTCCAAGCGGAGGCGAGCCCACACCTGACGGTTTGTGCCCATACGCCCGGAGCCGCGAACGGTCAACGGGTGCTCGAAATCCCGTTGCAATGTTGGATTTCCGATTCTAGCCCAATTCTACGTTTCGCCTCAACGCCGACGCGTCGGCTTGCATGCCCGCTTGTCGGAATATAGGGGGGGGTTGCATAGGGGCATAGCTCAGCTGGTTAGAGCGTCGGTCTCCAAAACCGAAGGCCCTCGGTTCGAGTCCGAGTGCCCCTGCCATTCCTCCTAATAGCTATGCGCGGGCATCATGATCTTCGATATCGGCCGGGAGGTGCTCGCTTACGGGATCATGGGGGCGGTCGCGGCGATCGGTTTTCCGCTGCTCCTGCTCCGGGCCAAGCGACGCAGGTTGGAGAAGCTTCGGCGGCGGGGAATTAAGCGATACGACCGGTGACGCTTACGCCCTCCGCCGCCTCGATGCTTGCGCGGGTGGGGCCGCGCGGTTAGATGAGGTGACTTGCCGATCGCGTATTGATCCTCCAGCCGCTCCCCGCCAGGAAAGCGGCGGCGGGGTTCGTGGCCGCGGTCAGCTCCACCCAAGCGAGTACCCCACCGTGGCGAAGACATCCCCCGCCCAGTTCATCGCCCAGGTCCGGGCCGAGACCGCCAAGGTCGTGTGGCCGACGCGCCGCGAGACGGTGATGACGGGTATCATGGTAGTGATCATGACCACGATCCTGGCGTTGTTCTTCTTGGGGGTGGACTCGTTCTTCAATGCGGTCGTCGAGGCGCTGCTGCGTCTCGCCCGCTAAACCGTACAAGGGTTCAGATCATGTCGCGTTGGTACATCATCCACGCCTATTCCGGGTTCGAGGGCAAGGTCCGCGACGCGATCATGGCCGAGGCGACGCGCCTGGGGCTCGACCGGCTGGTGGAGCAGATCGAGGTCCCGACCGAGACGGTGACCGAGGCCCGCCGCGGCAAGAAGATCGCGGTCGAGCGCAAGTTCATGCCCGGTTACGTGCTCGCCAAGCTCGACATGACGGACCAAGTGTACCACCTCGTCAAGAACACCCCCAAGGTGACGGGATTCCTGGGCGCGATGGGCAAGCCCCAGGCGATCAGCGAGACCGAGGCCACGCGCATGCTGAACTCCAAGGAGGAGGCGGCGGCGGCGCCCAAGCAGAAAATCAAGGTCGATTACGAGATCGGCGACGCCGTCAAGGTCCTGGACGGCCCGTTCGCGAGCTTCACCGGCACGGTAGAGGAGCTCGATTTCGACAAGTCGAAGGTGAAGGTCTCCGTCAGCATCTTCGGGCGGGCCACGCCGGTGGAGCTGGACTTCGAGCAAGTCGAACGAAGCAAGTAAGCCCCAAGGCTTACTTGCTGCCCGCACGCGCAGCTCGAAGCGAGACGGCGAAGACCGGCCGGCGGGTCGCGCCAGCGAGCCCGTCCGACGGCGCGGCTAGGCCGCGTCGCCCTTCTACTCTCCTAACCTTATTCCCCGTCGATCCGCGACCGACCGCCGCACGGCGCGGCTTGGCCGCGACGCTTCGTCGCTCTAGGTAGGACGACGGATTGGGCTTTCCCGGTCGGCGCAAGGGTTCTGGGCTTTCCCGGAGCCCTTGCGTTTTTCGGCACCACCGATCCCGATCGACGACGGATCAGTCTTGGCTCAGTCTTAGCCCGCTCCTACTCGCATCGCCGCCGCCGCCGTGGTAGAACGGCGCATGACTGAGGATGTAGTCACGCTGAAGGATCGGGTCCTGCGGATCGCCAAGGCCAGCTCGCTTGCCGACGCGGTCGACGACGTCCGGGTCGAATCGGCGAGCGATCGCGAAGGCTCGGACTTCCTGCGGGTCGAGGTGACCGTTCGCCTCCCAAAGCGCGACGTGGACGCCGACCTCAACACGCTCGTGGAGCGGATCGAGAGCGAAGTTGCAACCGTCGACGATCGTTATCCCAGCGTCAGGTTCCTAGACGCCGCTTGATGGCGACCCATGACGAGGAATTGCTGGTCGCGGCGCGGATGCTGCTGGCGCGATCGCCAAGTCGGCGCGGACGGTTGCCGGGCGCGCGCGTGCGCCGGAGCATATCGACCACCTACTACGCGCTGTTTCACTTCCTGCTCGACGAGGTCAGCCGCAGCGTGATCGGGACGGGTAACGACTTGCGGGTTCGGCGGCGCGTGCTCGCGCGCGCGATCACCCACGCGGGCGTTAAGACGACGATGACCAAGGTGCGCGGCGCGGCGGTCGACGCGTCCATCGCCGAGTTCATGCGCGCGGGTTCGGGCACCGGGCCGTTCGCCGCCCGACGTTCGTGCGCGATTTGGCCGCCACGTTCATCGACGCCCATACCATGCGCGAGGATGCGGATTACGACCTGAACGCGGTGCTGACCGAAGCGGACGCGCGACGGTTGCGGCTGCGCGTTCGACGGGTGATCCGCGCTTGGCGCGGCGCGCGGTCCCCAGCGGACCGCGACGCCAAGCACGCGGTCGCCGCGCTCGTGCTGCTTAAAGGCGCGCTCCGAGTAAACTAAGCGGTAGCCTTTCCCGTCCCCCGATCCGCCCCGCGCATCGCGTCGGTGATCGCCACCGTCTCCATGCTCACCCGCACCACGCGGGCGAGGAGGTCGATCATCGCCTCCTTATGGTCGTGGAAGCGGTAGGTGTTGAAGCGTTCGCGGATCGTGGGGTCGCGCGGGGTCTTTTCCTTGTGCTGGTCGAGCACCCAGTCGATCGCGGAGCGGTTGCCGAGGCGGTAGCTCCACGCCGCCGCCGGGATGCCCGACAGCTGCGTGTCGGCGTCGACCCGGACGACGCCGAGTTCCGGGTCGGACCGCAAGGTCGGCTTGGGGTGCGTGCCGGCGGCGCGTTTGGGTTCGGGGGCGTCGGCGCGGTCGAGCGGCCAGGGTTCGACCTGCTCATAGCCGATATGGAGCCGCATCAGCGTCTCGCCCCAGGCGGCCCACGCCTGGAAATCGGGATAGAGCGGCACGCGCGGGAACTCGCGGCGGAGGTTGAGTGCGTAAGTCTCGCGGTAGACGGGGTCGTGGAGGACGGCGTAGACGTAGTGGAAGATCGCGTCCTTGGTGATCGTCGGTGGAGAAGCGGGACCCCGGATCAAGTCCGGGGTGACGGGGGTGGGGCGGTGGTTCGTTCCCTCATTTCGTTCTCCTGCTCCTTCCTCCTTCGTCACCCCGGGCTTGACCCGGAGTCCCGCTTCCTCCTCGTACCGCTCCCGGAACCGCGCGAGTGCCCAGTCGGTGATGTTGTCCACCCGCTCGCCGGACTTGGTGTAGCGGTAACGGGCGACGGCTTGCGTACCACCATTGCCCGCCTTAACCAGACCAAGATCGAACACGCGGTCAACGCCAAGTGCAGTAAACTCGTTACTAGAGGCTATGCCGAGAAAAGCGATAGTTGGATTCGGATCGCTCTTGTAAAGCGACGCGAGCTGATAAGTCATCCCGTTAAGGTGCGGGTCGAAGTATAACCACTCCCGTGTGAACGGCCGGAATTGAGAATGTACTAGGCCACGTGGACAAAGGGCAGCCACAGCAATGCTGAGGCGAGGCTGACGAA
>NZ_CAXSHH010000104.1:0-6603 GCF_964237155.1 uncultured Sphingomonas sp.
AGCTCTCATCCTGATCGCCGCTCGCTTCTCATCCAGATCGTCGCGCTACAGGCAAAGCTTTCAGCGATGGTCGTCGCCCGGGCTGCTTGGCTCCTGGACTGGCACGTTCGATACGATGCGACCGTCCTCCACTTGCCTGATTAGCTCGGCAGTACGGCGATCGACTGCTGTCCGCTGCTCCTGCGACATCCCGGCTTTGATCTGCTCGATTATACGGACCATTCTGTCATCCTCTGGGCGGCCATATACGAACACGACTGGTAGCGCCTGCGGCTAGACTACCAACGGAGCCTTGGGCTGCTGCGCCGTGTAGTTCGCCGAGGCTTGGTCCAGAAGCTCCATGCAGCTCGTCTCCGGCCGGAACCGGTCGGCATAGTGGTCGCGTAGCGCTCGCCGGGCCTGCTCGCCGGCTCCACTAGCTTCGTCCTCGGCGCGATCCGCCTTCGCGTGCAGCTCGGCCGCGCGCTGCGTCCAACGCTGCTTGTGCAGGTGGTCCAGATTGGCGTCGATCCCGTCGGCGATAAGGTCGAACCCGGTCGTGCTCATGGTGCCGTCCTCCTCATCTTAATGTGGGGACGCGTGGCCCGTTCGCCTATGGCGCGGAGGCGATTGGTCGTGGCTACAAGCGCGCCTGCCCGTCCGGTTCGCACCACTCGATCGGAGTCGCGCCAAGTAGCGTGGACGAGTTCTGCACGAGCGCCCCGCCGGAGTGCCAGATCGCCTCCGCGCTGAGAAAGGCAACGATCGGCTCCTCCCCTTCTGCCGTGCGAACCAGAACAGGCCGGTTGATCGGCACGCCAGCCTCGTCGATTCTGCGCCAGTCCATCATACTGATCCTTCGTTGAGGGGCGTCAACGAGCCATCACCGGCTTAGTCCCATGGCCTGGCAACCGCATGTAGGAAGCCGACGCGCTGCTCACCCGGATCGGTGACGCCACCGGTGTGCTGGCCGTCACGGTGCAGCGCCGCGCCGCCAACGGGCATGGTCTGACGCCAAATTGTCAATTCGGTCCCGTGTCGCCGGAATGTCACGCCGACGCCCAAACACGTTGCAGAGCGGACCAATGCGTCCAGCCGCGGAACGTAACCTGCTGCCGTGCGGTTCGATTGATCTTGATCAACCATGCATCGACTTGGTCCGTATGCGTAGCCCGCCTCCCTGCATCCTCCTCGTCGAGGATGAGCCCATGATCTGCTTTGTCGTTGCCGACTATCTGCGCGACCACAGGTTTCTGGTGATCGAGGCGATGGACGTGAATGAGGCGATGGCGCTGCTCGAAGCGCGCGACGTCGTGGTCGACCTGGTGTTCTCCGACGTCCACATGCCGGGCGAGCTTGACGGGTTAGATCTCGCGCGCTGGGTGCGCGCAACGCTTCCTGGCTTGCCCGTCATTCTCGCCTCCGGGGCCGCCCGGACTTCCGATCTGGCCGGAGAGCTGTGCGCGTTCGCGCCGATCGAGGCCAAGCCTTACTGCATGGGCTCGGTCGCCCGGCGGATGGAACTCGCACTAGCCGACTAAACCGGCGCTAGCCGATCATCACGCCCGTCCAGTCGCGCTTGGGCCTCGGCGGCTCCATTCGGACCCGATCGGGCGTGGGTTGCTCGAGCGTGGGCCGGTCGGAGAACAACGGCGTGCCCGGCTCCTCGGTCAACAGTCTGAGCCGGGTCCGGCCGCGCGCGACCCGGCTCTTGAACGTCCCCTCCGGGATGCCGAGCCGGTCGGCTGCGTCCCCCATCGACACGCCTTCGCCCGCCAGCAGCACCGCCTCGCGCTGGTCGGGCGCGAGCTCTGTCAGCGCCCACCCGACGTCACGTAGGTCGACGACGTTCTCCTGGTTCTCCGTCACGCTCAGCATCCGGTCGATCGCGTCCCCGGGCATGTCGGCCTGGAAGCGCGCGCGTCGCCGGCCGGTCAGGAACCGGTTGCGCATGATCGTCCGCCCCCACGCGATCAGGCTGGTCCCGGGCGTGAAGCTGGCGCGCGCCGTCCAGCACCGAAGCATGGTGTCCTGCAACAGGTCGTCCGCGTCTGCGGCCGAACCCGCCAACCGACGCGCGTAGGCTCTGAGCGTCACGACCTGCTCGATCAACTCGGCCCCGAACTCGTCGTCAGGCATAGGGTGGGTCGGGGCTTGGTGAAGGTAATAGGCGCTCGGAATAAGCCGCTCCTCGGCTGCTATGGCATCGCGGAGCAACGCTTGGCTCACGATGTTCGGGGCCTGCCCCAGGTACGCCCGAACGGGTCTTTGCGCCGGTTCGTCTCCATGGTGAGTTAACACCGGGGCGAACGCGGATAGAGAGGTATGATGGTGGAGTTGCTGCCGCGGGAAGTTTGAGGTTGACCCAGAACCAGACGTTCGCCACGGCCTGAACTCTGCTCGAAACCGGCCGTCTGTTCATCCCGGTTCAACGGCCACTTCCACGCTTTCCGTCTGTGACCCGCCGCAGTCGGCCCGCCACCTCCATCTGCCCTTGGCAAGCAGCCCCCGAGCTGACACCCGACTTCATCCCTTGGCGGCTGTACCACCCGTACCCTAGATTTGTACGCATGACAGGCACCACCGACGCTGATCGGTTCAATCTTGATCGCTTCATCTCTGCGCAGGACGCGATCTATGCGCGCGTGCTGACGGAGCTGACGCGGGGTTCCAAGACGAGTCACTGGATGTGGTACATCTTTCCCCAAGTGGCGGGTTTGGGGTCGAGCGAGATGTCGCGCCACTACGCGATCGGCGCGATGGAGGAAGCTCAGGCCTACCTTGACCATCCGTTGCTCGGTGCAAGGTACCGGGAAAGCGTGGCCGTCCTCCAGGATCTAGTTGGCACGACTGCAGAGGCGGTGTTCGGACCCCTGGACGCAGCCAATCTCCGCTCCTCACTCACCTTGTTCGCCGAAGCAGCGCCTGACGAACCGCTGTTCGCGGATGCGCTTCAGCGCTGGTTTCGAGGCGAAAAAGACAGGAGGACAGTCGCTATCACTAGTGCCGGTGTGGCGGTTGGGGGCTGATTGGACCCAAGGACGGACGTTCAAAGCAACTCTCGAGCTAACCGAAATCAGTTACACGTTCAGGTTGTGGATTGTGGCTTCGATTGGCGCGTAGCAGAACAGCAGGTTAGGGCGAGCGCGTTCACCAGGCGGACAGTCCTGATCTATATTGCACGGACCTTTGAGGCCGGCGCGGTGTAGAGCAAGCCTACGGAGGCCGTTGTGACTTGCTCATGAGTGTCGTTACGCTAGAAGGTCGTCGCGGGCGCCGAAGCTACAGCTATGGCGCTGCAAGGGGGCGAGATGGCGGACAACGAGGCAGGATCGCGATCCGACGACCCAACCCACGCTGCCCCCTCCGCACGTGTTGGCGGAATGCTTGGGAGCAGCTTGCTTCAACCGACGGAACTCGAGCCGCAGAAGAAGCGGGGTGTAGGCCGCTTCAGCACAGCCGACGTGACGCTGGATCATCACGCGCTGTTCGACGCAACGCCGACCCCGCTTCTTGTGGTCGCGCCGCCCGATTGGACCATCGTCGCCGCAAACAAGGCGCGTGTGGAGATCACGGGAATCAAGCGCGAAGACATTGTCGGACAAAAACTGTTCGAGGCTTTCCCGGACGATCCAGACGATCCCGAGGCAACGGGCGTGCGGAACCTGTCTGCTTCGCTGCAGCGTGTGCTTGCGACCGGAAAGGCCGACACGATGCCGCTTCAGCTATACCCCCTACGCAACGCCGCGGGTGAGTTCGTCGACCGATGGTGGAGCCCGGTGAACACGCCCGTGCTCGGGCGCAATGGCGAGGTCACCCTCGTGATCCACCGTGTCGAGGAGGTCACCGACCTTGTTCGCATGCGGGAGGAAGCCGCGGCAAGGGACAAGTACGCCCTCGAGCAACAGGCGTTGATCGATCAACAGCGCCGGAACGAAACGGCCCTACGGGCCAGTGAAGCGCGTTTTCGAGCCGCGGTTGAGGCAACCAACGGCGTTTTGTGGACCAACGATGCCGCGGGACGGATGAACGGGGAACAGCACGGCTGGGGGGCGCTCACTGGCCAGAGTCAGGCCGAGTATCAGGGCTATGGCTGGGCCTCGGCGGTCCATCCCGACGACGCGCAGCCGACGATCGAGGCCTGGAACGCAGCGGTCTCAAACCGCCGTCAGTTCCTGTTCGAGCACCGTGTTAAGCGTCGCGACGGCGTCTGGCGGCGCTTCGCAATCAGGGCGGCTCCGGTACTCGATGATGCCGGCCAGATTCGCGAGTGGGTCGGCATTCATACCGACATAACCGACGCGAATAGGGCGCAGACACGGTTCCGCCAGCTTGCCGAAACGATCGACGACGTCTTCTACGTTTTCGAGATTGAAGAAGGCTGCATGTCCTATGTCAGCCCGGCCTACGAAACGATCTGGCGCCAAGCGAGCGACGAGCTTCACGCGGATCCGCTGGCCTACATGCGACGCGTGCATCCCGATGATCGCCACCGTACCGATCGCGCGCTCGCCCTGCAGCGCGCGGGCAAGGACAGCGTGGTGCGGTATCGGCTGGTGTTCGACGATGGACAGGTCCGACATATCCATGATCGGGCCTACGTTACCGCCGACCCCGATACGGGAGCGCGCCGCGTCGTCGGCATCGCCGAGGATGTCACCGAACAGATGCTTGCGCACGAGCTGCAACGCGAGGGCGAGGAACGGTTTCGCGTATTCGCGCAATTCATGCCTATCCACGTATGGAGCAGTCGACCGGACGGCTACCTCGATTGGTTCAACGGGCAGGTGTACGCCTATTGTGGTGGTGAGCTGGGCACCCTCGATGGCGCCCGTTGGACGGCGGCCGTCCATCCTGAGGACCTCCAAGTGGCAAGCAAGGCGTGGACCGAAGCTCTCGCGACCGGTAAGCGATATGAGGCCGAGTTCAGGGTCCGGCGAGCCGACGGCGTTTACCGCCATTTCCTCGTGAGAGCAGACCCGGTCACCACCGCTGATGGCCGCATCAAGCTATGGGTCGGCACCAACACCGACATTGAAGACCAAAAACTACAGACCGCCGCGCTGGCGCACCTCAATGCGACGCTCGAAGACAAAGTCGCCGAGCGTACCCGGGACTTGACCGCCACTGAAACCGCGCTGCGTCAGGCCCAGAAAATGGAGGCTATGGGGCAGCTGACGGGCGGGGTCGCCCACGATTTCAACAATCTTCTGACACCCATCATCGGCTCGCTCGACATGCTCCTGCGCCGCGGGGTCGGTACCGACCGGGAACGTCGCCTGATCGACGGCGCCTTGCAGTCGGCCGACCGCGCGAAGACGCTTGTGCAGCGGCTGCTGGCGTTTGCCCGCCGACAGCCATTACAGCCCGTCGCGGTCGACTTGACCGCCCTCATGAGCGGCATGGCTGACCTGGTGGCAAGCACGGTCGGGCCCAACATCCATGTCCGGCTTGATCTTGCAGACGGCCTGCCGCCCGCGAATGCCGACCCGAACCAGCTTGAGATGGCGCTGCTCAACCTGTGCGTGAACGCGCGCGATGCAATGCCCGACGGTGGCACGCTGACCATCGGCGCAAGCCGAGACTCCGTGCGGGTTGCAGATGCTGCCGGGTTGAGACTGGGGCATTATGTGCGCTTGTGGGTCGCCGACACCGGAACGGGCATGGATGCTGAGACGCTGGCGCGGGCAGTCGAGCCATTCTTTTCGACGAAGGGGGTCGGCAAGGGCACCGGGCTCGGCCTGTCCATGGTGCATGGCCTGGCGGCGCAGCTCGGCGGCGGCCTCACGGTCGACAGCAAGGTCGGGCGCGGGACGATGATCGAGCTATGGCTACCCTTAAGCCTGGGTGCTCCCGAGGTCAGGAACGGCGTGGGATCGTCGCCTTCGACAGCGACATCGCGTGGTCGCGTCCTTCTCGTCGACGACGAGGATCTCGTCCGTATGAGCACCAGTGACATGCTGACAGACATGGGTTTCGAAGTAATCGAGGTGAGTTCGGCCGAGCAGGCGCTAACCCTGCTCGACGCGGACGGCGTCGATCTGGTCATCACCGATCATCTGATGCCGGGCATGAGCGGCGCCGAACTCGCACGCGAGGTTCGGGAGCGCAGTTTGGACCTGCCCGTTCTGATTGTCTCGGGCTACGCCGAGATCGAGGGCATCGCACCACATTTCCCACGACTTACGAAACCGTTTCGTCAAAGTGAGCTCGCGGAAATTATTTCGGGACTTCAACGGACGTCTGAATAATAAGTGTGACAACGGCGTTTAAGAACGCACGCAGCTGCTGAAATCACTCAACTAAATTATCGGTCGGGCTCTTAGTCGGCCCAAGGCCTCCGCAACAGGCTCCTGTAAGTGATCAGCTCTGGCCGTAGGCGTGACGCCTCGCGGCGTGCGCACGAAAAGCGGATCGTCGAAAAGCCGGCGCAGACGGCCAAGGTCATGGCTGACTGCCGAGGGCGACAGGTTCAGGCGGCCAGCGCCGCGGCCCACGTGCCGCTCGTCTAGATGGCCGAGTGCAGCGCGACAATCAGGATGCGAGCGCAGCGACAATCAAGATGAGAGTCGCGAGGGGCTACGGCGGCGCAGGGCGTAGCCCGGAGCCGACGTAGCCCCTCGC
>NZ_CAXSHH010000105.1:0-6224 GCF_964237155.1 uncultured Sphingomonas sp.
CGAGCGCCAGCGCCGCCGCCGCGCCCGTCGCCACCCCGACCCGGTCCGACCGGGCGAGCAGGCGGAACGCGTGGCGCTGCGCCCCCAGCGCCGAGTCGGTCGCCGCCTGTCCCGGCGTCGAAGGCAGCGGTCCCGCCACCGACACGGTGCGCGCCAGATGCCCGCGCTCATCCGCCAGCGCCGCCGCGAGCCCGGCGAGCCAGTTCCTCGCCTCCCCGGCCGCCGGATGCTCGCGCGCCTGGTCGGCCAGTCCCCGGTGCGCGCCGTGAACCGCGCAGAGCGCGTGGACGGCGTCGGCGAGGTCGACCCGGCGCGCCATCGACGCGTCGGCGCGCGACGGCTCCGGCGCTTCGACGCGTCGATCACCCCGATGCAATCCGCGCCGGTCGGCCGAGCACAGGCGGCGAAGATGGTCGTGGACGGCGCTGCCCTCGGCGTCGATCAGGGCCCGCACCCCGTTCCATGATTGCGCGCCGCGGTCGGCAACGAGGTGAAGAGCCATGAATCGTCCGTCCTGTCGCTGAGCCGCGTCCGCCCCGGGGATGGTCGCGGGCTCCGTTCTATACCCCTTGTCCTAAACAGCCCGCGTAAAGACCGGGTGTAGCCCATGTTAACCGCGCGGCAACCACGCGCCGATGGCGGCACCGTGCTGCCGGTCGCGTCGATGGATGCGGATGCGCCAGACCGACTCCTGAGAACCATATTGGTTGGTTATGCTTGACAAACCCGCTTATCTATGAACAAAAAGGGAACGGATTTGGGGGAGTCGAACAATGGCGGTAGACAAGCGGATGGAACGTCCGGCGAGGAAGCGCGCGCGCAAGCCGGCGGGACAGGGCGTGCGCGCGGCCGGCAAGAACGGGCCGCAGCTGGTAAAAACGGAGGGGAGCTATTGGACGGAGGAGGCCGAGGCCTTGTTCCTCGATCAGCTGGCCGCGAGCTGCAACGTCCGGACCGCGGCGGCGGCGATCGATTATACCACGGCGACGCTATACTGGCGGCGACGCCGCGATCCCGCGTTCGCCGAGCGGTGGCGGGCGGCGATGGAGCAAGGCTATATCAGGCTGGAGTCGCTGTTGCTCGAGGAGGCGGAGAACGCGTTGTCCGGCCGGATGCCGAATCCGGACCTGCCGATCCCCAGGATGACGGTCAGGGAGGCCATGGACCTGCTGCGGATGCACCAGGCCGCCGCGCGCGGCGCCGGTCCCCGGACCCCGGGACGACGGGCGGTGCCGCGTCCGCTGGCGGAGGTGCATGCCAGCATCCTAGCCAAGCTGTCGGCGATCGAGACGTCGCGCGCGGCGGCGGCCGGCATGGCGGGCGCGGTCGCCGCCGCCCGGGAGGACGCGGGCTTCGCGGACGCGGCGACCCGTGCCGAGGGCTAGGCCGCGCTTGCCGGCCGGGACCGACCTGGTCGAGCATCTGCTGACGAAGCCGGCGTCGGCGCGCGCGCGGAGCCTGCGGTTGCTGGGCGAGGTCGAGAGCGACGCGTTCGACCGAGGCTGGACCGCCTGGGCGCATGCCGGGCAGCGGTCGCCGGACGAGGCGTGGCGCGTGTGGGTGATGATGGCGGGGCGCGGGTTTGGCAAGACGCTGGCGGGCGCGAACTGGCTGGCCGACATCATCCGGGAAGGGCGCGAGCTTCGCGTGGCGCTGGTGGCCGCGACCATCGGGGAGGCGCGCAGCGTCATGGTGGAGGGCCATAGCGGGTTGCTGCGCGTGGCGGAGCCGTGGCTGGAAGACTGGAACCCCAGCCGGGGCGTGCTCCGTTTCCGCGGGGGGACCGAGGTCACCCTCTTCTCCGGCGCGAGCCCGGACAAGCTGCGCGGGCCTGAGCATCACCTCGCCTGGTGCGACGAGCTCGCCAAATGGGCGAAGCCGGGCGAGACCTGGGACAATCTCCAGCTCGGCCTGCGCGCGGGCGACCGTCCGCGCGCTCTGGTCACCACCACGCCGCGCCCCGGCCCGGTGCTTCGGCGAATCATGGCGGAGCCCGGTTGCGTGACGACGCGCGGCGGCACGCGCGACAACCCGCACCTCCCGCCCGCCTATCTCGGCACGATGGAGCGGCTATATGGCGGCACGCGCCTGGGGCTACAGGAACTGGAGGGCGAGCTGCTCGCGGAAGGCGGCGCGCTATGGACGCCCGAAACGCTGGAGGCGTGCCGGGCGTCGCTCCCCTCCCGCTCGCGGGAGGGGCTAGGGGAGGGACCGGACGGAACTGCGGGGGACACCGGCGAGTGTGGCGCATGCCCTCCCCCGACCCCTCTCGCGAGCGGGAGGGGAGAGTATGTCCGCATCGTCATCGGCGTCGACCCGCCCTCGGGCGACGGCACCTGCGGCATCGTCGCCTGCGCGCTGGACACGGACGGCGTCGGCCATGTCCTGGCCGACCACAGCGTCACCGCCCGCTCGCCCGAGGGTTGGGCGCGGACGGTCGCCGACGCCGCGCGCATCCACCGCGCGACCGGCGTGGTCGCCGAACGCAACCAGGGCGGCAAGATGGTCGCGGCCGTGCTGCGCGCCGCCGACGAGGCGCTTCGCGTCAAGCTGGTCCACGCCAGCGAAGGCAAGTCCGCGCGCGCCGACCCGATCGCGCTGTTGTTCGAGGCGCGCAAGATCCGCCTCCATGGCCGCTTCCCGGCGCTGGAGGCCGAACTCCTCGGCCTGGTCGCGGGCGCGCCGTACCAGGGACCGGGCACCAGCCCCGACCGCGCCGACGCGATGGTGTGGGCGCTGACCGAACTGATGCTGGGGTGGGCGGGGTTGCCGAGCGTTCGCAAATTATAAGCCGTCTTTGTTGTGTACGGCTTCCAGATATTTGGAAATAGGGATGTCCGGCGTTTGAACGCCAACATGCCGGCGACTTCGGTCAAGGCCATGGTTGACGTGGAATGTCGACTTCGTCGATGCTGCGCAATGTCATGGACCCGCGCATAACCGAACTTCATTGCATCATGCCGATCGCGAATTTGCCTTCGGTTCTGGCTAACGGAATCCTATCCTATGACCGCGCGGCGCGGTATCGACACTCGTCGGTGGCGCTTCAACCAGTTCAGGATCGGCGCGATCAGAAGCGCGTGCCTCAAGGCCTTCGGCTTCATCAATACGCGAACCTATACTTTCATGCGCGCAATCCCATGCTGTACAAGCGACGCGGCGAGACGGGAACGTTGTGCATACTGCGCGTATCGCTCGACGTGCTGGCTTTGCCGGGTGTTGTCATCACCGACAGCAATGCCGCCAGTGGTTACGTTCGGTTCCTAGACCCTATCCAATGGTCGCTGATCTGCTTCGACGACGTGCTCGCCGCGAGCTGGACTCATCCGGACGATGAAAGGCGACTTTATCAGCACAGATCCCGGAAGTGCGCGGAAGTGCTGGTGCCGCATCGTGTCCCGCCGGAGTGTATCGTGGGTGCGTTCGTGATCGACGCGGCTACGCGGACGCGACTGAGCGCGTCCGCCCCGGATTTACCGGCAGCAGTCGATCCTGTTATGTTCTTTCGTCCGAACCCGTGATAACGAGACCTATGTTCAAAGCCCTGATCGGAGACCTGTTCGTCAGCGAGGCCCAGACGCTCGTAAATACCGTCAATTGCGTCGGTGTGATGGGCAAGGGGGTGGCGCTGGAGTTCAAGAAGCGCTTCCCGCGTATGGCCAGCGATTATGCCGATCGTTGCGCGCGCGGGGATGTGCGATTGGGCGAGCCGTACCTTTACACGGACGAGACCGGCGTCAGGATTATAAGTTTCCCGACCAAGGGCCATTGGCGGTCGTCATCACGCTCTGCGGACATCGAGCGTGGACTCGAATATCTTGCACTCCGACTCACGGACTGGGAAGTCACAAGTCTGGCACTGCCGCCGCTCGGTTGCGGAAATGGCGGCCTGACTTGGTCTGAAATGGGACCTCTCATTTACGCTAAGCTTCACGGACTGCGGGCCGACATCGAGGTTTATGCGCCGTACGGTACGCCCAAGAGTGAGCTTACGGCCGAGTTCCTCCAGGCCCCCTCGCAGATGACCCTGACCGGCCAGGGCCTCAGAGCCACAAAACCCAATCCGAGTTGGATCGCCTTGATCGAGGTACTGCGCGAGCTTCAAGCGCAACCTTATGCCAATCCGGTCGGGCGTACGATCTTTCAGAAGATCGCTTACATTCTAACGGAGATGGGAGTGCCTACCGGTTTCGCCTTTGGCAAGGGCAGTTACGGTCCGTTCTCTGGAGACATGAAGGCGGCACTTCATGATTTCGCTAACCGCAACTGGCTTCAGGAGGCACCGCTGGGTAAGATGATCGCTTTTCGGGTCGGTCCACAGTATGAAAAGGATCGGCGCAAGCTGGGAACCGAACTCGAGCTGTACGGAAAAAGAGTCGATAAGACAGTCGACCTGTTCAGCCGCATCAAGACGACCGATCAGGCTGAAGAGGTCGCCACCATCATTTACGCTTGCCGAGCGATCAAGACGCGCAGGCCGGGGCGGACGGTGTCCGAGCAGGACATTCTGGATTATGTCCTAGACTGGAAGCCCTCTTGGGAGACTGCTGAGAAGCGTCACGTCGTGGCCGAGGCAATTCGAAACCTGGTTTTGCTCAACTGGGTGAAAGCCGATATCAGCGCGGATATGATCGAAGCAGCATAAAGTCGCTATGTCAGCGGCACTCACGATGCGTACCGTCCTCATCGCCATATCGCCGATCGCCGGGGCGTCATGGCCTGCGTCACGACCGTACGAAGTGACCGGATGGTCGAACGCCAAAGCTAGCGCAATTCCGTTCATAAATCGTTTGGATGGAATGGCACCGCGCTAATTGGGGCCGCTAAGCGGACGGCCGACTGGCCGTTTCGGCCTCACGACCTACTGATCTAGAAATGATCGCATCTTGCGCGACCGCGACGGGTGCTTCAGCTTGCGGAGCGCCTTGGCCTCGATCTGGCGGATGCGTTCGCGGGTGACGCTGAACTGCTGGCCGACTTCCTCGAGCGTGTGATCGGTGTTCATGCCGATCCCGAAGCGCATGCGCAGCACGCGTTCCTCGCGCGGGGTGAGCGACGCGAGGACGCGGGTGACCGTTTCCTTCAGGTTCGCCTGGATCGCGGCGTCGACGGGGATCACCGCGTTCTTGTCCTCGATGAAGTCGCCGAGGTGGCTGTCCTCCTCGTCGCCGATCGGCGTCTCGAGGCTGATCGGCTCCTTGGCGATCTTCATCACCTTGCGGACCTTCTCCAGCGGCATGGAGAGGCGCTCGGCCATCTCCTCGGGCGTGGGCTCGCGGCCCTGCTCGTGGAGGAACTGGCGGCTGGTGCGGACCAGCTTGTTGATCGTCTCGATCATGTGGACCGGAATGCGGATCGTGCGCGCCTGGTCGGCGATCGAGCGGGTGATCGCCTGGCGGATCCACCAGGTCGCGTAGGTCGAGAACTTGTAGCCGCGGCGGTACTCGAACTTATCGACCGCCTTCATCAGGCCGATATTGCCCTCCTGGATGAGATCCAGGAACTGCAGGCCGCGGTTCGTGTATTTCTTGGCGATCGAGATCACCAGCCGCAGGTTCGCCTCGACCATCTCCTTCTTGGCGATGCGCGCCTCGCGCTCGCCCTTCTGGACCATGTTGACGATCCGGCGGAACTCGGTAAGCGCCATGCCGGTCTGCTGCGTGATGTCGGCGATCTCGGCGCGGATGCGCTCGACCGCCTCGCCCTCGTTCGCAACGAACGCGGTCCACTTCTTGTCGACCTTGTTGACCGTCGCCAGCCAGTTCTCGTCGATCTCGTGACCGATATAGCGATCGAGGAAGTCCTTGCGCGGCACCTTGTGGCGCTCGGCGAGGCGCAGCATCTGGCCACCCAGCGCGGTCAGGCGACGGTTATAGGCATAGAGCTGATCGACCAGATATTCGATCTTGGCGTTGTGGAACTGGACGCTCTCGACCTCCGCCGTGAGTTCCTCGCGCAGCTTCTGGTATTTGCGCTCGTCGGCGGCGGACAGCTCGCCCCCCGCGCTCATCGCCTCGAGACGCGCGACCTGGACCTTCGAGAACTTCTTGTAGAGCGCGGTGATGCTGGCGAAGCGCTCGAGCGCCATCGGCTTGAGCTGTTCTTCCATCTGCGCGAGGCTGAGGGTGTTGTCCTCCTCCTCATCGTCCGACGGACGCGGAGCGCGACGCTCGGTCAGCTCGTCGTCCTCGTCCTCGGCGACGGGCGCTTCCTCGGGCTCGGCT
>NZ_CAXSHH010000106.1:0-6076 GCF_964237155.1 uncultured Sphingomonas sp.
CGATAATTGTAATAGCCCGATCCCATATAGAGGAACCGGCACTCGATCACGACGGCGTTTCCCGCGCCGCGCTCGGCGACGATCCGCCAGCGAGCGCGCTCGGTCGACCAGTCGGCGGACACCATGCGGTGGCCGAGCCGAAGGTTGGGCCGCACGCCGAACCTGTCGATCGTCTCGGCGATGTAGCGCTTGATCTGGTCGCCGCCGGCGATCGCCTTCCGATCCGTCCAGGGATGGAAGCTGAAACCGAGCGTGTGCATGTCGCTGTCGGACCGCACGCCGGGATAGCGGAACAGGTCCCAGGTTCCTCCGACATCGTCGCGGGCCTCCAGGACCAGGTAGCGCTGGTCGGAAAGCTCCCTCCCGAGCAGCGCCGCCGCGCTGATCCCCGACAACCCGGCCCCGATGACGACCACGTCGACCTGCTCCACCATCTCTTATCTCCTCGATCGGATCGACTCCGTCATCGGCGCCGCCGCGACGAAGGAATAGGTCCGGTGGCCGGCCGGGTTGAGCTGCCCGACCGGATGATCGGGCATCCTTGGTCGAGAACCCGAGCTTGCCGCTGGCCGGCATCGCTACGGCCGGTAAGATAGGAGTGACGGCGCCGCGTGGGCTCATGTCCGCTCCGGTTTCTCCAAGGTAAGTTCTGATCCTATAGCAATTGTCGTTTGTCAAGTTTTCCAAGACGGACTATGCGGGATGGACATCGCGAAGGGCGGGGATCGAGGCGTGGACGCGGCGGGCAAGACGATCTTCATCACGGGTGCCGCATCGGGCATGGGCGCCGCCACCGCGCGGCGGTTCGCGGCCGAGCGTTGGTTCGTGGGATGCTTCGACATCGACCGGTCCGGGCTCGCGGCGCTCGCCGAGGAACTCGGGGAAGAGCGGGCGATGTTCTTGCCGCTCGATGTCGCCGATCCGATCGCATTCGCGGGCGCGGTCGCCGCGTTCGGCGCGATCACCGATGGCCGCATGGACGTCCTCCACAATAACGCGGGCGTGATCTCGCACGGGCGGTTCCAGGACATGGACTGGGAGACGGTGGAGCGCATAATCGCCGTCAACCTGCTCGGCCCCATGATCGGCGTGCGCAGCGCTCGACTGTTGCTGGAGCGTACCCCGAACTCGCTGTGCTTCTTCACGGGATCGGCCTCCTCGATCTTCGGCGCGGCCGACCTGGCCGCCTATTCGGCCAGCAAGCACGGGCTCAGGGGCTTCGCGGAGGCGATGGCGCTGGAATTGCACCCGCATGGCATCCGGGTCGGGCATGCCGTCACGGGCATCACGGACACGGCCATGCTGCCGCCCGAGCACAGGTCGGCGTTGCCGACCGAAGGCATGTTCAGGTTGATGCAGCCGTCGGTCATGGCCGACACGGTGTGGGCCGCCTACCATGACGAGGTGGAGACGTTGCATCGGTACGTCCCGCCCGAATTGGCGCAATATGAAGCCATCGCGGCGACCCAGCCCTCGGCCGTTCGGGACGACGGACGGGCCCGGCTGTCGGTCCGATGATCGGCTCGAGCGCCGGGAGGTCCCGCCATGTCGTTCGGAGCAAGCCCTATAGCCGCTTGCGGAACACCCGGTACGGTCGAACCATGAAGCCGACCAGAAAGAGCGCAGTCGACGATCGTCCGTATGCGTCGGCTGTCCGCTTGGATCGCCGCTCCGGCGATGGTGGTCCACGGCGCCGCCGACCCGCCGGTCCACATCGATGCAGGTAGGGAGACGACCAGCTGCATTCGGACCGTACGGCTTGTGAAGGTTGCTGGGATGGGTCACGATCTCGTTCCTTTGCTCGTCGGGGCAGTCGCGAACGTCGCTTCGACGTCGTTCTTGGCGCGTCGCGCGTCGTGGAATGCCGAGTGAGAGGATGCTCGATCGCGCGGCCGGCCGATAGGCGGGGCTTGAAGGCATCCTAGCGGCTTACCCCGCAACTGCCACGGCATTGCGGGGAGCGCGACGGACGAACAATGGACGGCGACCAACGATACGGAAGGAACCGATATGTCGAGACGCGAGATGGTGACCGGGGCCGCCCCGACGTTGGCTGGAACCGCAAGCCGGGGTCGTGTCGCCGCGGCGACCGGGTCAGAACCCTCAGCCCGCCGACCACTCCCAGCGAGCTTCCTTTGGGGAACCGCCATCTCTGCGCATCAGAGCGAGGGCAACAACATCCATTCCGACGCGTGGCTGTTGGAGAACCTGCCGAGCACCGTGTTCAAGGATCCGTCAGGCGACGCGTGCGACAGCTACAACCGCTACGAAGAGGACATCTCGCTCGCCGCGGAACTCGGCTTCAATTGCTACCGCATGGGCATCGAGTGGGCGCGGATCGAACCCGAACCGGGACGCTTCTCGCAGGCGGAACTCGACCACTATGTCCGTGTGCTGGAAACATGTCGCAAGCACGGCTTGGCGCCGATCCTGACCTACAGCCATTTCACCGTCCCCTTGTGGTTCGCCCAGCGCGGCGGGTTCGAGGTCGCCGACGGCGCCGATCTGTTCGCCCGTTTCGCCGGCCGGGCGACCGATGCGCTCGGCGACCTGATCGGAATGGCCTCGACCTTCAACGAGGCGAACATTCCGCTTCTGCTGAAGCTGCTCCGCGCGGGGCGCAGCAAGGCCGACGCGGATGCGGTCAAGTCGATGATCGCCGCCGCCGCGCAGGCGACCTCGTCGCCCGAGTTCTCGTCCCTGCTGTTCGCGGATCCCGATCGGACGCAGCCGGTGCTGCTCGACGCGCACGCGAAGGCGCAGGCCGCGATCAAGGCTTCGACCGGTGATTTCCCGGTCGGCGTCACCTTGTCGATGCAGTCGGTGGAAGCGGTCGGGCCGAACAGTCTGGCACCGATCGTCGAAGACGCGATGTATGGCGGCTGGATCGAGGCCGCCAAGGCGAGCGACTTCGTCGGCGTCCAGACCTATACGCGGATCCGGGTCGGCGATCATGGCGCTCTTCCCGCTCCGGAGGGCGCCGAGATGACTGCGGCGGGGTACGAGTACTATCCGCCGGCGCTGGGTGACACGATCAGGCTTGCGGCGCGTCTGATCGGCAAGCCGATCTACGTCACCGAGTCCGGCATCGCGACCGATGACGATGCCCGCCGCATCGCGTTCATCGACGCGACGATCGAAGAAGTGCGCCGGTGCATCGACGAGGGTATCCCGGTCCATAGCTATATGTACTGGTCGCTGCTCGACAATTTCGAATGGACCAAGGGTTACGGTGAGCGTTTCGGCCTGGTCTCGGTGGATCCCAAGACGTTCGCACGCACGCCCAAGCCCAGCGCGGTCCACCTCGGCGAGCGCGCCCGCGCCCACGGATTATAGCGCGGCGGCGGTGGAGTCAGGAAGGCTTTGGGGTCCGAGTGGCGACGGCACGCGTGCGCCCGGCTCCGCCAACCGGCTTTTCTTACGGTTCCGGGCATCTCGCGCGGACGGGATCTTATTGCGCGTCCGTCGCACCGATCGTGGTTTCCGTCTCATCGAACGTGCGCCCGCCGGGTTGATCGGACTTACGCGATGTGAGCCGGGCATTGCCTCTCATCGCAGTTCCCGCCGCGCATCATCGCGAGCGGCTGCAAGTAGGAGGCGTTTCGGTTCCGCGCGCGACCTTCTTGGGATAGGCCGTCGTTCCACGACCAGCACGAGGTTTTCCAAGTTGCCGTTATCGGATGCCCAGATCGCACGCGCACTCGATGCGAAAACGAAACCACCGGGTTCACTTGGGCGGTTGGAGACGCTGGCAGCTCGGATCGCCCGGTTCAAGGACTCGCTCACCCCGACGATCGAGACCGCGACGCTGCTTCTGTTCGCGGCCGATCACGGGATCGCGGCAGGCGGCGTGTCGGCCTACCCGCAGACGGTCACCCGGCAGATGCTCGTGAACTTCCTGGACGGGGGAGCCGCCGCGACCGTCATCGCGCGCTCGGTGGGCGTGGAGGTGCGCATCGTCGATGCGGGCGTCGCGGGCGAGGCGATCGCCCATCCCGCGCTGATCTCGCGCCGCATCGCGGCCGGCACGCGCAATTCGGCGATCGAGCCGGCGATGGGGCAAGCCGAGTGCGACGCCGCGCTGGCGATCGGGCGCGAGCTCGCCGAGGCCGCGCCAGGGGACGCGATCTGCCTGGGCGAGATGGGGATCGGCAACAGCTCGGCGGCGGCGCTGGTCGGGGCGAAGCTGCTCGGCCGGACAGTGGGCGATCTGGTCGGTCCCGGCACCGGGGTCGACGCGGCCGGGCTG
Organism: uncultured Sphingomonas sp.; assembly: GCF_964237155.1. GTDB lineage: Bacteria > Pseudomonadota > Alphaproteobacteria > Sphingomonadales > Sphingomonadaceae > Sphingomonas. The sequence goes on from NZ_CAXSHH010000106.1 coordinate 4,250, forward strand.
GACCGCAAGCGCGCGGTTCTGGCCGGGGCCGCGTCGCGCACCGATCCGCTCCTGCCGTCCGGCGCTGCGCTACGCGAATATGGCGGGTTCGAGATCGTGATGATGGCGGGCGCGGCGATCGGCGCGGCCGCGACCGGGCGGATCGTGATTGTCGACGGCTTCATCGCCACCGCCGCCGCGCTCGCCGCGTCCAAGCTGGAGCCGGCGAGCCGCGACGCCGTGGTCTTCGCGCATCGCTCGGCCGAGCCGGGGCATCGACTGCTGCTCGATCATCTCGGCGCGGAGCCGTTGCTCGATCTCGGCATGCGGCTGGGCGAAGGGACGGGAGCGCTGCTTGCCTGGCCGCTGGTCAAGGCCGCGGCCGCGATGCTGCGCGAGATGGCCACCTTCGAGGACGCGGGCGTGAGCGGACGGAATTGACGTTTCGACCGCGCGAGGAAGCCGCGACCTTCGCCGTCGCCGTCCAGTTCCTGACGCGGCTGCCGGTGCCGGCTGGAGCGTACACGCCCGGGCGGCTGCGCGCCGCGGTCCGTTATTACCCGCTGGTCGGCATTCTGGTCGGCGGCGCGGCGGCGCTGGTCATGCTCGCCGCCGCCGGACCGTTCACGCCGCTGATCGCCATCCTGCTGTCCTGCGCGGCGACGCTGCTCCTGACCGGCGCGTTTCACGAGGACGGGCTTGCCGACACGTTCGACGGCATCGGCGGCGCAGGCCGCGCGCGCGCGCTGGAGATCATGCGCGACAGCCGGATCGGTACCTATGGCGCGCTGGCGCTGTCGATCGTGTTGGCGCTCAAGGTAGCCGCCCTGGCCGCGCTGCCGCCGCCGGGGGTTCCGATCGCGCTGATCGCGGGCCACGGGCTGAGCCGCCTTTCCGCTGTGCTGGTCATCGTCACGAGCCACTACGCGCGCGACGACGGCACGGGCAAGTTCACCGCCGACGGCGTGCCGACCGCAAGCCTGTTCGTCGCGCTGGGCACCGGCGCGCTGATCGCCGCGGCGCTCGCATGGACCATCGGGGGCGCCGGCGTCCTCTTCGCGCTCGCCGGCCTCGCGATCGGCCACGGCGCCGCGCGGCTGGCTTTCGAGCGGCGGCTGGGCGGTTACACCGGCGACTGCCTGGGCGCGGTGCAGCAGGTTAGCGAGGTTGGCGTCTATCTGGGGCTGCTCGCATGGGTCTGATCCTGCTGCGCCACACGCGGCCCGCGGTCGCGGCCGGTGTCTGCTATGGCGCGACCGACTTCGATTGCGCGGATAGCTTCGCGGACGACGCGGCCGCCGCGTCGGCCGACCTGCCACGCGTCGACCGGATCCTGACCAGCCCTTTGCGCCGCTGTCGGCGGCTGGCCCAGTTCGTCGCCGACGCGACCGGCTTGGTGCCACACGTCGACGATCGCTTCGCCGAGATGGACTTCGGCGCGTGGGAGGGCCGCCGTTGGGACGACCTGCCGCGAGACCAGATCGACGGCTGGGCCATCGATTTCCATCATGCCCGCGCGCATGGTGGGGAAAGTGTCGCTATCTTCTCCGCGCGCGTCGCAAAAGCGCTGGCCGACGCTTGCGCGATCGGCGGCACGACGCTGGTCGTCACGCACAATGGCGTGATCCGCGCCGCGCTCGCGCAGGCGGGCCGGGAAGATGCGTGGCGTTTCACGCTGCCCTATGGCGGCCGCATCACCATCTGAACGGGAGCGGGACGGGCATGGACGAAGGCGACGACCACAAGACGCGGATGCGGGCGCTCAAGGCGGAACAGGAAGCCAAGCGCAAGGTGGCGGCCGATCCGGAGCGCGGGCTGGTGCTGGTCCACACCGGCAACGGCAAGGGC
>NZ_CAXSHH010000107.1:0-5971 GCF_964237155.1 uncultured Sphingomonas sp.
GCGCCGCGCGCACCATCATGCCCAGCAGCACCGACTTGCCGACGCCCGAGCCCGCCATGATGCCGACGCGCTGCCCTTGCCCAAGCGTCAGCAGGCCGTTGATCGCGCGGACGCCGACATCCATCGGCTCGAGCACGCGACCTCGGTCGAGCGGCGATTGCAGCTTGCCCGCGAGCGGCCAGCGGCCCGCGCTGCGGATAGCGCCGAGGCCGTCGATCGGCTTGCCCGCCCCGTCGACCACCCGGCCGAGCAAGGCCGCGCCGACCTCCGCCTCGCCCGGCGGGCCGATCGGCCGGACCGGCGCGCGGGGCAGGAGGGCGGCGGGGCCACCCAGGTTCATCATCAGGGTGCGGCCGTTCCGGAAACCGATCACCTCCGCGTCGACCCCGGCCGCGCCGGGCCCGCCGACGCGGCATACGGTGCCGACCGGAAGCGTCAGGCCGACCGCTTCCATCAGCAGCCCGTCGAATGAGGACAGCCGTCCCGACACGGTGGCGACGGGCGTGAAGTCGTGGGCACCGAGCGACCCCAGATATTCGTCGGCGAACCCGGTCAGCATGTGGGCGGGACGGGGATGCGGTCGATCGCCTGCGCCAGCTGTTCAAGCCAGCGCCCGGGTCCGTCCTCGATGACCGTGGAGGCGGACTCGAGCACGAAGCCGCCGCGTTCCATGCTCGCGTCGCCCGCCGCGAAGATGCTCGGCGGCAGACGTCCCTCAAGCAGCGCGATATCGTCCGGATGGACGCGGAGCAGAGCGGACTCGCCCGACTCGGCCAACAGCTCGGCCGCGGCGCCGATGCGTCCGGCGAGCAGTTCGGGCGACACGCCGACCTCGCCCACCAAGCGCGACAGGAGGAGCATAACCGTCTGGCGCAGGCGGTTCGCCATCGCCGCGCGGTCGATGCGGCCGGCGTTGCCGAGCGTCGCGGCGATGTCGGCCAGGAGCGCGTGGTCGCGGGCGAACACGTCACCCGCCGTCGCGGCGGCCGCCGCGAGCCCCTCGGCGTAGCCGGCGGCGCGGGCGGCCTCGATCGGATCTATGCCGACGGGCTCCTCATCGACCGTCGGGTCGAACGGATCCCAGCCGTCCGTTGGGTTGGTCGCGCGGTCGGCGGGGGAGAAATGCTTCGGCCCGGACTGGCTACGAAAATGCGCCGGCTCCGACGCGAAGCCGGACATGCTCCCAACCGCCCTGGGCGCGAAGCCGGGCAGGGGGGACATGGCGCGCGCCATTCGCTCGGGCGAGGCGGCGTGGCGCGCGGCGAAACCCGCGACGAACCCGTCAGACATAATCGTCCTCGCTCGCGCCCATCTGGATGGTACCGTCCTTGGCCAGCGCCCGCGCGATCTGGATCATCGCCTTTTGCGCCTCCAGCACGTCGGCGAGCTTCATCGGTCCACGCGCCTCCATCTCGTCGCGGATGCCGTCCGCGGCGCGCGCCGACATGCAGCCTAGGAACCGGGCGCGCACGGCCTCGTCGACGCCCTTCAGCGCGCGCGTCAGGATCTCGCCGTCGACGTTGCGGATGAGCGTGCCCAGATTCTTGTCGTCGAGTTCCAGCAGGTTCTCGAAGACGAACATCGCCTCCTCGATCTGCTTGGCGACGTCCTTGTCGAGCTTGAACAGCTTGGGCATGACCCGCTGCTCGGTCGCCTTGCGCGCGCCCGACAGGATCTTCGCCGCCTCGCGCGCGCCGCCGAGCGAGACGCCGCCCCCGCGTCCGGCGGAGCCGGTGCGGTTGGCGAGCATCACCTTCAGCGTTTCGACCGCCTCGGGCGTGATCGGCCCCAGCCGCGCGATGCGGTGGAGGATGTCGGGTTGCATCGCATCGGGGAGGCGTTCTAGCACCTGTCCGCCAACCGACGGGTCGAGATTGGCGATCAGCACGGCCGCGATCTGCGGATGCTCCTTTTCGATCATCGCCGCGATCTCGGGCGCATCGAGCCAGTCGAGCAGCTCCAGCTCGCACGCCGCCTCGGGCGGGGTGATGCGGGCGAGCACGCTGCTCGCCTTTTCGGGGCCGAGCGCGATGTTCATCACCGCCGTGATCCGGGGGCGCGGGTCGAAGCTGATCGAGTTGCGCTCGCGGGCGCGACCTACGAAATCGTCGAGCACGTCCTCGACCTCCTGTTCCGACACGTCGGCGACCGCGAACATCGCGCTGCCGAGCAGGCGGACCTCGTCGGGGTCGAGCTTCTGGAGCATCGCGGCCGCTTCCTGCTCGCCGACTAGCATCATGAGGACGGCGGCGCGCTCGACGCCCGTGTAGCTGCGCGCGCCGGGCAGGGTGGTCACGCTCACGGTTTCGCGTCCGCCTTGATCATGTCGCGCACCGCCAGCGCCGCGCGCGCGGGATTGTCGCGGGTGAAGCCGCGCACCGCGCCGATCCGCTCGTCGAAACTGCGGGTCGCGTCGATCTCGTCGAGCCCGACCGGCTGCTGGATGGTCAAGCCTGGGGTGCTGTCCCCGCTCATGCCATCGGACGCGATCGCGCCGACGCCGTCGGCCGCGCCGGCCGTCGCGTCCGCGCGCGTCTTCATCAAGGCCTTGGCGAGCGGGCGGACGCCCAGGAGGAGCACCAGGAGCGCGATGACGATGGCGGTTACGTTCCTGGCCACCATCGGGAACCAGGCGGCGTCGTACCAGGCCGGGCTTTCCGCCGCCGTGTCGCCGCCGGCGAACTTGCGGCTGATCACGGTGACGTTGTCGCTGCGGCCCGCGTCGAAGCCGACCGCGCTCTTCACCAGATCGCTGATCTGCGCGATCTCCGCGCCGGTGCGGCGGCCCTTCTCCGGCTCGCGGAGGAGCACGGCGACCGACAGCCGCTTGACCCCGCCGGGCGCGGCGCGCGTGACGGATACCTGGCGGTCGAGGTCGTAGGCGCGCTGATAGGCGTCCGACTGCTTCATCGGATCGGGGGCGGGGCCACCCGCGACCGGCTGGGGCGTGCCCATCGCCGGCTGCGGCGCCTGCAATGTGCTGGCGGGGGGCGGGGTGTTCGACAGCGCGCCGGGGATGCCGCCGGGGGCGGTCGTGGTCTGCTGGTTGCCGGTCCAGTTGCCCGTCTCCGCACGGAGCGCGCCCTGCTTCTCGTAGCTTTCGCGCGTCGCCTGCGTCTCGTCGAGATCGACGACGGCCTGCACCTCGGCGGTGAAGTTGCCCGCGCCGACGAGCGGGGTCAGGAGCTGCTGGAGCTGCTGGCGGTATTTGTCCTCGACGCGGCGCTGAAACTCGATCCGCTGGTCGCCGCCGGCGTTGGCGTTCGGGCCGCCCGACTTGGACAACAATCCGCCGAGCTGGTCCACCACCGTCACGTCGTCGGGCTTCATGCCGGGAACCGACGAGGCGACGAGGTTGATGATCGAGTTGATCTGCGCGTCGGACAACGCGCGCCCGGCCTGAAGCTTGACGATGACGGAGGCGGACGGCTTGGCCGTGTCGCGCACGAACACGCTGGCTTCCGGCATCGCCAGATGGACGCGCGCCTCGGCGATCGCGTCGATCTCCTGGATCGAGCGGGCGAGCTCGGTCTCGCGCGCCTGGCGGAGCCGTTCGCCCTCGACGGCGCGCGACACGCCCATGGGCAGCTGGTCGAGGATCGCGTAGCCGCCGGGCGCGGCCTTGGGCAGCCCCTGCCCCGCCAGCAGGATGCGCGCGCGGCTGTAATCATCCTCGGGCACCGTCAGCGCGCCCGTGGCGTCGTCGATCGTCGCGGGGATGTTCGCCTGGTCGAGCGCGGCGGTGACCGCGGCCTTGTCGGAGTCGGGCAGGGAGGGGAACAGCGTCTTTTGCGGCGCGGCCGACAACGTCGCCCAGGCGAGCGCGGCCGCGCCGACGAGGCCGACGATCAGCGCGGCGGGCCCCGCGCGGCGGACGGCGGGCTGCGCCATCAGCCCGCGCAGCTGCTGGAGGGGGTTGGCGAACCGTTCGGGAACGGACGCGGGCGACAGTGGGGCGAGCGCGTTGGCCATCTTAAACCGGCATGCTCATGATGTCCTTGTAGGCGGTCAGCAGCTTGTTCCTGACCTGCAGCGTCGCCTCGAACCCGACGGAGGCTTCCTGGCGGGCGAGCATGACCTTGGCGATGTCGACCATCTCGCCGCGTTCGTAGGACTCGGACAGCGCGGTGGCGCGCCGCTGGCCCTCGTTGACGCCCTTGATCGCCTGATCGAAGGTGCTCGCGAAACTGGTCGGTTCCGCCGCGACCGGGGTAGGCGAGGCTGAAGCGCCCGCGCGCGACAGGGCGCTATTGCGCTCGAGGATCTGCGCGCGGAGCGCCATCACGCGGTCGACGCTCATGGCGCCTGCGATGCCGCTCATGCCGCACCTGCCCGGGCCCAGCCGCCGCCGACGTCTTCACCCTGCTCGCGCGCCTTGGCGAGGCGGTAGCGGAGCGTGCGCTCGGAGATGCCGAGACGGCGCGCGGTCTCGATCCGGCTGCCGCCGCAGGCCGCGAGGGTGTCGCGGATCGCGGCGAACTCGCTCATCTGCACCACTTGGCCGAGCGTCGAGGCCTCGTCGGACCGGTTCGGCCGCGCCGACGCGGCCGGCCGGTCGAACAGGACGTGTTCGACCTCGATCCGGTCGCCGCCCGCGAAGAGCAGCGCGCGCTGGATCACGTTTTCCAGCTCGCGGACGTTGCCCGGCCAGTCGTGGCCGCGGAGCAGGTCGATCGCCTCCGCCGTTGGCCAGGGCACGACCGCGCGGTTGCCGGCATGGCGCAGGATCATCGTCGCGGCGAGCGCGGGGATGTCGGCGGGCCGCTCCGCGAGCGGCTTGGTCGAGAGCGGGAAGACCGACAAGCGGTAATACAGGTCGGCGCGGAAGCGGCCGGCGGCGACCTCCGCCTGCAGGTCGCGGTTGGCGCAGGCGACGACGCGCACGTCGATCGGCACGGGCGTCACCGCGCCCAGCGGCACCACCTCGCGCTCCTGGAGCGCGCGCAGCAGCTTGGCCTGGAGCCCGACCGGCATCTCCGCGATCTCGTCGAGGAGCAGCGTGCCGCCGTTCGCCGCCCGGAAGAACCCCTCGCCGCCGGAGCTGGCTCCCGTGAACGCCCCCTTCTGGTGCCCGAACAACATCGCTTCCAGCATCGCCTCGGGCAGGGCGGCGCAGTTGATCGCGACGAAGGGCCCGTTCCGGCGGGGCGAGCCATTGTGGATCGCGCGCGCCAGCACCTCCTTGCCGGTGCCGGTCGGGCCGTTGATGAGCACGGTGATGTCCGCGTTCGCGACCCGCTCGGCGAGCGCGAACAGCGCCAGGCTCTCCGGGTCGGCGGCGGTGGGGGTCTCGGGACCGGCGACGAGCGCGCGGACGAAGGCGTTGCCGACCTCCGCGTCGCCGCTGGAATAGGTGACGCGCGACGGCGATCCGTCACGGCCGGGGCGGATGGCGGGCGCGCCCTCGCCGACGATCACGGTGCGCGCGGCGACGGGCGGCACCTCGCCCTCGGCGACCAGGAAGAGGTCGCCGGGGCCCGGCTGCGCCCGCTCGAAGCTGCCGAGCGCGAAGCCCGCCGTCCGGAGCGCGGATAGGAGCGGATAACGCTGCAGGGTGACGGCGGCGGATGGAAAAAGCGAGCGCATCGAAGAAGGAACCCTCTTTGTAGGACTCCGAAATGCACCGGCACTGGTAAACGGGCGGTAAAGCCCGGCCGGCCCTGGCAGATATTTTCCGGGCGCGCGGCCCCCGCGTGCGCGGCCCCGCGCGCGCGAGGCCCACTCCGCGATTTTCGCCCTAAAGTCCGGGCGTCCCCGGCCGTTTCACCACTTGGCGGCTCGGTCCTCGGATCATCGAGGGCGGCGGGAGCGGCGTTCAAATCGGAGAACATCGATGACTGTTATCGGCACCAACATCGCCTCGCTCCGCGCGGGCAACGCGTCGCGCACCGCCGACATGCAGCTGCAGACGGCGATGGAGCGCCTGTCGACCGGCAAGCGCATCAACTCGGCGAAGGACGACGCCGCCGGC
>NZ_CAXSHH010000108.1:0-5924 GCF_964237155.1 uncultured Sphingomonas sp.
AGAACAAGGGCCAGGTCCCCGCCGACATCGACGCGGGCGAGTCCGAACGCTACGCCAAAGGCCGCGGCCAGGAACTCTACGCGCAGTACCAGGCGCGCCTGAAGGCCGTGAACGCCTGCGACTTCGGCGACCTCCTCCTCCACATGCTCGTCGTGCTGCGCACGGACCGCGAGGTGCTCGAGCTCTACCAGCAACGCTTCCGCTACATCATGGTCGACGAGTATCAGGACACCAACACCGTCCAGTATCTCTGGCTCCGCCTCCTCGCGCAGGAGCGCCGCAATATCGCCTGCGTCGGCGACGACGACCAGTCGATCTACAGCTGGCGCGGCGCGCAGGTGGAGAACATCCTCAAGTTCGAGAAGGATTTCCCCGGCGCCAAGATCGTCCGGCTGGAGCAGAATTACCGCTCCACCCCCCACATCCTCGCCGCCGCGTCCGGCGTCATCGCCCACAATGGCGGCCGCCTGGGCAAGGAGCTGTGGACCGAGCTCGACGCGGGCGAGAAGGTCAAGGTGCTCGGCGTCTGGGACGGCCCCGAAGAAGCGCGGCGCGTCGGCGAGGAGATCGAGTCCGGCCAGCGCGCCGGCACCAGCCTCGACGACATCGCCATCCTGGTCCGCGCCTCGCACCAGACGCGCGAGTTCGAGGACCGGTTCATCGCCACCGGCCTCGCCTACAAGATCGTCGGCGGCTTCCGCTTCTACGAACGCGCCGAGATCCGCGACGCGCTCGCCTATCTGCGCGTCGTCAACCAGCCCGCCGACGACCTCGCCTTCGAACGCATCGTCAACGTCCCCAAGCGTGGCCTGGGCGACAAGGCCGTCGCGCGCATCCACCAGCTCGCCCGTTCCACCGACACCCCGCTCACCACCGCCGCAGCCCGCATCCTCGACACCGACGAGCTCACCGGCGCGGCCCGCAAGTCGCTCGGGCGGCTCGTCGGCGATATCCACCGCTGGCGCGACATGGCGACCGAGCTCCCGCATCCCGAACTCGCCCGCCAGCTCCTCGACGAGTGCGGCTACACCGCCATGCTCCAGGCCGAAAAGTCCGCCGACGCCGCCGGCCGCCTCGAGAATCTGACTGAACTCGTCCGCGCCATGGAGGAATACGAGTCGCTCGGCGCGTTCCTCGAACACGTCTCGCTCGTCATGGACAACGACGCCGCCAAGGACGCGCCCAAGGTCACCATCATGACCATCCACGCCGCCAAAGGCCTGGAGTTTGACACCGTCTTCCTGGCCGGCTGGGAGGAGGGCCTGTTCCCCTCGCAGCGCGCGATGGACGAGGGCGGCACCGCGTCCTTGGAGGAGGAGCGCCGCCTCGCCTACGTCGCGATCACCCGCGCGAGGCGGCGCGCGACCATCCTCCACGCCGCCAACCGCCGCATCTACGGCCAGTGGACCAGTAGCCTGCCCAGCCGCTTCGTCGCCGAGCTCCCCCCCGCCCACATCGACACCGAGACCAGCATGACCGGCGGCGAGTCGCTATGGCGCGCCAACTGGTCCGAACAGTCCGATCCCTTCGCCGACATCGCCCGAGGCTCGGGGAGAGGCCCCGGCTGGGCCCGCGCGGCGGGTGCCGCGAGCAGCTTCACCACCCAGCCCACCCGCATCGTCGAGTCCCGAGGTCCCGCCGTCGGCCTGGGCCAAAAAGGCCGCGAGGACCTGGGACTAGGCCAACGCGTCTTCCACCAGAAGTTCGGCTACGGCGCGATCGCTCAGATCGAGGGCAACAAGCTGGAGATCGACTTCGAACATGCCGGGCGGAAGCGGGTGATGGACAGTTTTGTGAGCGTAGGGTGAGCGTAAGAGTCTGTCCGCTTTCGCTTAAGCGACTCATCTTTAAAGTTTCGTTGACTTTCTCAATAGCGAACGTTCGGAATCTATATATTATCGATAACGCACCAGCTGACACGCCGTTGGCCGAAGACTTGGACGGTGGGCTTGGGAAAGTCTGCTGAGGCGAAAGCGCCTGCTGGTACCGAAGTCATGCCCGGTCGCATCTCTACGTCATAGAAAACGGTAGAGCCGCATATAGGACAAAAATGATAGGTATTGGTTCTGCCCGAGTCTGTTCTACGCGCGAAGCTATGATAGTCCCCAACGGTCTTGACGACACTCGCATGAAAGCTCGCGTTCCATCCGAAAGCACTTCCGGTTCTACGTTTGCAGTTTGTACAGTGACAAACCGATATGCGATCAGGCGTGCCGGTGCAGGTCGCCCGAAGCTGGCCACAATTGCATTCTGCCTGCCACTCCATTTCCGCCGGCCTCTACAAGCATCAACTAAAACCTTATTGCCACTATATAACCGTGTTCAAAAGAAAGTAGACAGTCCAGCGACTACCAATATCGCAAACAAGCCCGATTAAAGGCGCTAAGCTGCCACCCGCTCTACCTCGATCTCGCCTTCCCGCGCCCGCACCTGCGCCAGATCATGCGCGCCCTGCATTCGCATCAGCGTGTCCGCTCGCACCCCGAACGCCTTCTCGAACCGGATCGCCATCTCCGCCGACAGTCCGGCGCGACCGCCGAGCAGGTTGCTCATCGCCTGCCGCGTGACATGGAGCTTGGCGGCCGCCCCGGTCACGGTCAGCCCATGCGGCTCGACCAGCTCGGCGCGCAGCCACGCGCCCGGATGGACGGCGAAACCGGCGTGAAGATTGATAGCCATGAGTAACGCATAAACGATGAGTTCTCTGATTTGTAGCGCGGCCTGTTACCGGGTAAATGACTTCCGTAGGAGTTCACCGATGCAAGTCTCCCTAGTTGAAGCAGCAACTCACTTGTCCGAACTTGCCGCCCGGGCCGAGGCCGGGGAGGAGATCGTGCTCACGCGCGGCGACGCGCCGTCCGTGCGTCTGGTTATTGAGGGCCGCAAGCCGGAGCGCTTGGACGGGCCAGCGAATTTCGACGAGCTGGGCGTATCGGGTGCGAGCGCCACCGCTTCCGACCGTGAGGAAGTCAGGCAGCGCCGCCGCCGCGTGCTGGAAGAGTTCCGCGGCGTTCTGAAAGGGCAGCCGGGCATGGAGGGCGTCACTGCGGCCAACATCGCCGACGACCTCTACGATGAGGACGGCCTGCCCGCGTGATCGTCCTCGACGGTTCGGCATTGTTTGCGATCATGCTTGGCGAACCTGACGCGGAAAGGTGCCAGAAAGCGATCGAGCGCGCGGACGAACTCTTGCTCTCGGCCGCTTCGCTGACCGAGATATTGGTCGTGGCGACCCGAAAAGGCATTCTCGCCCGAGCTCGCTCTTTCGTCGAGCGGCTCGATCCGAAGGTGGTTCCCCTCACGCATGACCGTGCCCTCGCCGCCGGTGCCGCTTTCGAGCGATGGGGACATCGCCAAGATCGCGCCGGGCTCAATTACGGCGACAGCTTCGCCTACGCTCTCGCCAAGGAGTTCGACTGTCCGCTCCTGTTCATCGGCAACGACTTCTCGCTAACCGACATCCGACCCGCCCTTGAGCCGCGCGACTGAACCCACCCCCGTCACCCCGGCCTTGAGCCGCGGTCCCGCTTCTACCTCCACATCTAAAATCAGCGCTGTCCTACAAGAACGGCCCTCGCCATACCCTGGCCGATGCCCGATTCGCTCGCCTTCACCCCCGTCCTCACCGCCGCCCGTCACGACGGCTGGACGCCCGACAAGCAGCGCGCCTTCATCGACCAGCTCGCCCGCTGCGGCGTCGTCGCGGCCGCCGCAAAGGCTTTCGGCATGAGCCCCAAATCCGCCTACGCGCTCCGCAAGCGGCCGGACGCCGCCTCCTTCGCCGCCGCCTGGGACGACGCCGCGCGCCGCGGCGGGAACGAGTCGGCGGCCCTGGCCATCGATCGCGCGATCGACGGGGTAGTCGAGCCTGTCTTCCACGGCGGCCGCCAGATCGGCGAGCGGCGGCGCTACAACGACCGGCTGCTCATGGCCGCGATCCGTCACATGGACCCGCCATCCTCGTCCGTCGATCTGATCGCCGCGTTGGAGGCGGCCCTCGCCGCGCTCGATCCGGTCCCCGCCCACGTGCAAAACGCGTATTAGCGTTACCTTCGTTACCTTCGCCCCTACTGGCCCCGCCCTGACCCCCGTGCGACGAGCTCCCGCGATGATCCCTTCCCCCCTCCAGACCGGCCTCGACGCGCTCCGCCGGGGCGACTTTGCCGCCGCCCGCCCGCACCTGACCCGCGCGACCGAGACCGAGCCGCAGGGCCGCCGCCCCTGGCTCCCGCTCGCCCAGGCCTGCCGTAAGCTCGGCGACGCCTCCGCCGAGACGCACGCGCTCGCCTCGCTTCTCGCCGAGGAGCCCCGCAACATCCTCGCCCTCCTGCTGATGGGCGAGCGCAAGCGCGACGACGGCGACGACCGCGCCGCCGCATCCTTCATGACCGCCGCGCTCAAACAGGCGGCCGCCACCCCGCCCCCGCCCCAACTCACGCCGTTGCTCCAGCGCGCTCAGGCGTTCCTGGCCGAGAACAACGCCCGCTACGAACGCCACCTGCTCGCCGCGGTCGACTTCCCCGACGCCGAACCTGAGCGCCCCACCCGCTTCCGCCGCTCGCTCGACCTGCTGCTCGGCCGCCGCGAGCTCCATCTACAACAGCCCTCGATGTTCTACTTCCCCGGCCTCCCCCAGCGCCAGTTCTACGAGCGCGAGGAGTTCCCCTGGGCCACCGAGCTCGAAGCCGCCGTCCCCGCCATCCGCGCCGAACTGGCCGCGCTCACCGACGCCGACGGCTTCGCCCCTTACATCACCGGCGACCCGAACCGCCCCCGCCCCGTCGCCAACCCGCTCCTCGACGACCCCAGCTGGAGCGCCTTCTACATCTGGCGGAACGGCGCGCTCACGCCCGAAGCTGCCCGCGTCCCCCGCACCGTCGCGGCGCTGGCCGAGCTTCCCATCCCCCGCATCGCCGGCCGCTCCCCCATGGCGCTCTTCTCGCGTCTCCAGCCCGGCACCCACATCCGCCCGCATCACGGCATGCTCAACACCCGCCTGATCTGCCACCTGCCCCTCGTCGTGCCCGAGGGCTGCGCGATGCGCGTCGGCGACGAGACCCGCGCCTGGCGCGACGGCGAGCTCACGATCTTCGACGACAGCATCGAGCACGAGGCCTGGAACCGCGGCCCTGCCACCCGCACCGTCCTCCTGTTCGAGATCTGGCGACCCGAGGTCACCCTCGACGAGCGTACCCAGCTTACCCGCTTGTTCGAGGCGATCGACGAATATGGCGGCTTCCCCGCCCCGACCGGCTCCGACCATTAGGAACCGCGCCGGCCCCGAAATGTTGTCGCAGGTGATGCCCGCGTTCCCGGGCCGGAGTGTATATCCATGAAGCTGACCCTAGCTCTCGCCGCGGCCGCCCTGCTTGCCGCCCCCGCCTCCTCCCAAGGCCCGGCCGCCGACGCCCGCATGCGTCAGGCGCAGGACCGCTTCGACCGCGAATACCAGACCTTCCGCGGAGAGCTCGACCGCTACCAGTCCGCCCGCCCCGGCTACCGCGCTCCGGCTGGCGGCTACCGCGTCGCGCCGAACGTCCCCTATGACGACCGCTACGACCGCCCCACCTACAGCGACGAGCGCGACGAGGGCGATTACGACGCCGCCCGCTACTATCGCTCCGGCCCCAACTACCGCGACCGCACGCTTGGCAACGACGAGCGCGTCTATGCCGGCCAAGATGGCCGATACTACTGCCGCCGCGCCGATGGCACCACCGGCCTGATCCTGGGCGCGGGCGCGGGCGGCATCCTGGGCAACATCATCGACGGCGGTCGCTCGCGTACCGTGGGCACGTTGCTTGGCGGCGCCGCCGGTGCCCTCGCAGGCCGCTCGATCGAACAGAACTCGGTGCGTTGCCGCTAGGCCCGGTGCAGCGCCGCTAAGGCACTTAGCGGCGCGACCGGCACCGAGCCCGGCCGGC
>NZ_CAXSHH010000109.1:0-5870 GCF_964237155.1 uncultured Sphingomonas sp.
AGCTCTCATCCTGATCGCCGCTCGCTTCTCATCCAGATCGTCGCGCTACAGGCAACCCACTTATCCTCGCTGTTCAGATTCACCGAGCCACCTCTCTCCCATGGCCCGCTCCAGCCAAGCACTGGCGCGGACGCGCCCGGAGCGATGCTCGGTGCCGTCGCGCCACGGCGCTTCAACTGGGCGCAGCCGGCTGTTCTGCAGCAGGAAGCAATCACGCCTGACGCCCGCATGGTATGGATTGGGAACCAGCCAGAGCGGACCCGCCTTCGCCTTCCACAGCGACATGGGCGCGTGCCACTGGTTCTCGCTCAACCGCCAGATGCCGAGCGCCAGCCGAACGCCGGCCTCTGGACGGCCGGATGACGAGACGATCAGGGCATCGCTTCGCGTGCGCCGCATTGCGGTCGCGACGACGGCCATGACGCGCTCCAGCGGTGCCGCAGAAGGTACCAGCAGCAGCTGAGCTGACTCAGCGCAAAGATAGTCGGAGAAGGGTCGCGGGAGCACGGGTCCGATGGGGGCGGGCGACCAGCGCGCGCCACGCGCGACGGCGAGAGCGGCCAGCAGCGCGCACGCCGCCGCAGCGTGCGGCTCGGCAGGATTGGAGGTCATCGTGGGTCCTTCAGGAAATCAGGAGTAGCGATCAGCGACCCGCCACATGCTCATCTTGGGGATCGGCTTCATGCCAGCGGCGAGCCGCAACACCGCGAGGTCCTCCGGCTCGGTGCAGCCGGAGAGCCGTTCAGAGATGCTCGCGCCCCCCAGTTCGGCCAACGACCGCTCCAGGGCCGCGCGGATCGCGACCGTATCGTGACAGCAGCGTACTTCGACCCTGACGAGGACGTTCAGGACGAACGCGGCGCGAGCGCCGTCCGCAAGCGCATCCAATGAAAGCCCCTCTCCGATCATCAGACGAGCGACATCGTTCTGGTCGAGCCCGACCGCCTTCGCGACCAGCGTCGGTGCGAGCCCGTGCGTGTAGAGGAGGCGACCGAGTTCGGCCAAGGTCCACCCGACGCTCGAGATGTTAAGGGCGATCGTACCCGAAGATATGGTCATGCCCGCCCCTCCGCGCGTTCACCTTCGAAGGCGGCCACGATGAGGTCCCGTCCCTTGTCGCCGCAGAGCGGCGCGGCGAAGCTGGCAAGGCCCAGGCTGGTGACCCTGCGGCCGATGAGCGCGTGAACGTGCGGCAGGTTGCTGCTGGCGGCGCGGTGCGGCGCATGCTGGACGAGCAGCACGGCAACGCCCAGGTCGCGCACCAGCGTATCCAACATGACGGCACGGACGATCTCGTACATGCGGTGGAGGCGTGAGGTCGGCCAGGTGATCGTCACGTAGCTCAGCACTACCGGCTTGTCCGCCGGCTGCTCGGCATCATGCGCTTCCATCAGAACCTTCGGGCACGCGAACCGGTCGTCCGCATCGTCGGGCAGCAGCACCTCGGCCCGCGCCGCGGTCACCGCCCAGGGAGCATCGGCAGGCGGCGGGACTGGCTGAAGCTTGGCCTTGGTCATGGCCACGGCGCTGTTTCTCCAGCCCCGGTATTCCGGCCGGAGAACACCGTATAGGATCCTGAGGCCCGTCTCGCCCGGCGGATCTCCAATCAGCGGCAGCCAAGTGTGCGGGTTCAGGGGATCGGGATCGCGGTCGCCGTTGATGACGCATGCATCCTTCGTCTTTGCGGGTTTGGCGACCATCAGCGCACCGCTACCGGCCGGAGGAGGTCGGCGAGTTGGCCGCCCGCGCGGAAGATGCCGTCTCCACGCTCGGAGAGCGTCTCGTACGGCGGGACCAGCTCGGCGTTCAGTCCGTCCTCGCTGATCGAGACGGATGCGCCGAAAAGATGGGGCACCAGCCAGAGATCACCACCGCGACGGCCCATAGCGTGAGGTCGGTCATCGACCAGGGCTGGCAGGGCAGCAGGGCGAGCGTCACGTCGGCGGTGACGTAGACCAGACCGTCCTTAACTCGGCTTACTCGGAGCAACGCTGCGTCGAGATGCAGGTCCCGTGCGAGCTTCTCGATGCGATCGCGGTGGGACGGAGCGGTCGCGGTCGTGACGCTTAGCGTGGTACCGCAGTGGTCGATGTGGATGGTGTTCGTCGGCAGACCGATCACGTTGTCGTAAGCGCGGCTGCCGGTCGCGGCGAGTGCCTCGAGCACGTAGTCGAGCGTCGCCAGCGCGAGGTCGCGCACCGGCAGGTCGATGGTGGACATGGTAGAATTGGCCTTCAGCTTGCGTCGTCGCGGACCGTCTGATCCGGACAAGTCCTTCGGGATTTCATCTTCCCAATGGGCTCGCAGCGCCCGCCCCTGCTTCCTACTATCTACCTTGTCGGCGCGTGGACGCACGCTTAGCCGCATTCTTGTCAAGCGAGAGACGCTTGGGCACCGCAGCTTGACGTGAGTGGCCTTCATTTCAGGCCTCGCTATGTCACGACTGACGTTCTTACCCTGCTCTACCAGGCCGCTCGCGGTGCGCCTTCCGGAACGTCGTCGAAGCGACGTGGAGGACCCGACGGCCTAGGCCGGAGCTATGTCGAAACGCGAAGGCGGACCGACGCCCTCCCCGGCGAGGGGACGCATAAAGGGTTTCAACAGGGCGCAAAGCCAATCGAAAACCCCTGCTAAACTGGCTGCGGCAGTTTTGCGGTATTGCGCCGAAGATTTTGGGTGTGTCAGAAACTCGGTCCTGACATACTCAAAATCACCAAACCATGGGTTTGGGGGATGATCCTGACATATCTAACCAGGGGCTCGGCCCGGTTCGGATAGGTATGTCAGGGAATCTGGAATGGACGTACAAATTGTTGCCGCAGTGGAGCCCCGGATTCACCTTCACGGGCCTTGTGCGAATGCCGACATTATTAGCCCGGCGGGCTCTATTGCGTCGAAGGTTGGAAGTCGTCGGCGACACTTGAGCGTGAAGATGAGGAGAGTGCGTAGCGCTCCGACGAACTGTCTCGCGGTGGCCGTCCCGACCTTGCGAGCGTCTCCGATTCATCCGCTGGTGCGCTCGCCAAACAGTCCCGATTGCCGCGTCAGGCAGGCGATCGAGCGTCAGATCAAACAAGTACTCGGACCCCGGCGCGACGCCATTCAGAAGCAGATGGGCACCCCCGGTAGCCCTGGCGTGATTTGGCTGGAGATGATTCACTTTGCCTGGCGAGGGAGGCGGCGGATGCGTCAGGCGGGTTTGTTCGGACTATCAAACCAACTGAAGCGGTTGTCGGACTGTGGTGACCCGCTGGAGACGATGAGCCGGTTAGTCGACTTCGCGGTATTCCGCCCAGCGCTGGAGAAGGCGCTGGCTTACGGCGACGGTGCCAAGGGTGGTCGACCACCCTAACGCCGCGTCCAAGAGACAGCGTTGAATCGACCATGAAGTCGATCGTGAACATCTGTCCACGATGCCTAGTCATTGGCGGGCTGTTTGCGGCTCCCCAACTTCGGCCGCTTGTTTATCTCGCCGATGGAGACGCACACACGGTCGCACTCACCGCGCAAACAGCAGGGCCTGATAAGCGTCCGGGGTGAGTATTTCCCGATACAGTCCAGAGCGCCCGACCGCATCGACCTCAAGCCTGCCCGTGTGATGGAAGCGCCGACGATGCGCGGGATGATGCCGAACAGTTAAATAGTCTGGGAATCGATAGCCTACGTGCAGCCTGACCTAAAGTGTATCACTCTGGCCGGCTTGGGTGGTCCCCCGACCCGGACACTGGTTCAGGCCAGGCTTTCAGCACGGACCAGGCGTCATCGCCCTCGCATCCCGGCCGGCTCCGCCCCACCTTGAACTTGTCCAGTCGACGCAGGAGCTTGCCCCATGTTCATCGCCATGAATCGTTTTCAGGTGATCCCCGGCGGGGAGGAGGCATTTGAGGAGGTCTGGCTTTCACGCGACTCGCACCTTGCTGGCGTACCGGGGTTCATCGAGTTCCACATGCTGCGTGGGCCCGTGGCCGACGACCACGTCCTCTACTCGTCGCATACCGTATGGCGGTCGCGCGAAGATTTAGAGGCTTGGACCCGGTCCGAGGCGTTCCGCGCCGCCCATCGCGGTGCTGGCGACCACAAACCGCTGTACCTGGCGCCGCCGCGCTTCGAAGGCTTCGACGTCATCCAGACGGTTACGCCATCGTGACGCTCAGTCCGCGCCCAGCGTTCGCCAGCCGGGTCGAGCAGGCGGTCGACCGCGTCGTCGGCGCGATCGCCTCACCGATCGTCACCAGCATCGCCGCGTTCAACAAGCGCCGCCTGCCACCCCGCGATGCGCCGCATCCGCTGCTTACCGGCATCCACGAGCCGATGACGAACGAGCTGACGCTCACCGACCTCGCCGTCGAGGGTATCATCCCGCCCGAACTCGACGGCCGCTACGTTCGCATCGGCCCCAACCCTGCGGATGCCGACCCGCGCTCCTACCACTTCTTCACCGGCGACGGGATGCTGCACGGCATCCGCCTCCAGGGCGGGCGAGCCCGCTGGTATCGAAATCGCTGGATCCGGTCGACCGATGTCGCAGCGGCGAGGCACGTGCCGGCGGCTCCGGGTCCACGGCACATCTTTGATACCGTCAACACCAGCGTGCTGGACCATGCAGGCAGCGGCTGGGCACTTGTGGAGGCCGGCAGCACGCCGGTCCGCTTCGACGAGCAACTGGAGACTCAGCGCTACGACGACTTCGGTGGCACCCTGCCCGGCTCGTTCACCGCCCATCCGCGCCGCGACCCAGCGACCGGCGAATTGCACGCGCTGTGTTACGAGGCGACCGATCCCAAGCGCGTCCGCTACAACGTGGTCGATGTGGCCGGCCAAGTGCGACGATCAGTGACGATCCCGGTTTCGCATGGGCCGCTGATCCACGACTGTGCGATCACGCAGCGGTACGTCGTCGTCATGGACCTGCCGCTCACCCTGTCGATGCGCACGGTGCTGGCGGGGCACGGCTTCCCCTATCGCTGGAACGAGAAGCACCCTGCCCGGATCGGGCTCCTGCCGCGCGACGGCGAGGCGGAGGACATCCGGTGGTTCCCACTCGATCCCTGCTTCGTGTTCCACACCGCCAACGCCTACGATCTGCCGGACGGGCGCGTATCGCTGGATGCCGTCGCCTACGACCGGATGTTCGCCGGCGACAACTTGGCGCCGGACGAGCAGCCGCGGGGCCTCGAGCGCTGGACGATCGACCTAAAGACGGGGACAGTAGATCAGCGCGCGATCGATCCCTCGCCGCAGGAACTGCCGACGATCGACGAGCGCCGCACCGGCCTACCCTATCGCTTCGCCTATGCGCTCGGCCTGCCCGAACAGTTGACCGAGACGCTATTCGGCGAGGTGCCGCTCATCAGGCACGATCTGGAGCGTGGGACGCGGCAGTTGCACGAGTTCGGGCCGGGACGCATCGCAGGCGAGTTCGTGTTCGTGCCACGCTCGCCGGATGCGGACGAGGATGATGGCTGGCTCATGGGGTTCGTGATCGACGCCGACGGCTACAGTACTGCGCTGGAGATCTTGGACGCCCGGAACTTCGAGGCACCGCCCGTGGCATCCGTCCGCGTCCCTCATCGCGTGCCGCCCGGCATTCATGGCGCATGGCTGACCTCCTCTGATTTGAGCAAAGGTGCACGTTGAGTCCGGCGTGATCTTCGTGTTCCACGCTCAAGGGTGAAAGGACCCACTTGCAGACATTCAGGCTCCGTGTCGCCGCTCCCCAAAGTCGACGCTCGTTCATCCACGGCTGATGGTTCAGAAACGTCGGGAGCGGACCAGGAGCTTAGGTCCTTCGGGCGTGATAAGCAGACTTCAGCAGCCGGCGTCACAACCGTTCGAGACTGTTGAAGAACTATCGCTTGCGGCGGCCGTGC
>NZ_CAXSHH010000110.1:0-5842 GCF_964237155.1 uncultured Sphingomonas sp.
TCCGGTTGCTCGGGCACAATATGGGACCCGTGGAGGAAACGGCGGAATGAACATGCGATGCCGTGATCCTCGAACTGGAGTGGGTGGATGGGACGGGGAGTGAGCGATGGCGACGGATGCAGGGCTGATGAGCGGTTCCCGAAAAGAGGAGCCAGCGACGAAGCATAGGAGCTCATCGATCGGATGGAGCGTATTGCTGTGCTGACTCGGCCGGATCGCATCCATTGGTGCGATGGATCGGACCATGAATGGCATGAACTGTCGGCATAGCTGGTCGCATCCGGAACGCTCACGAGACTCGATCCCGCGAAGCGACCGAACAGTTTCCTTGCACGCTCGGACCCGCTGACGTGGCGCGGGTCGAGAGCAGGACGCTCATCTGCTCCGAGCGCGAGGGCGATGCCGGACTCCCCAACAACTGGTGGGATCCGGCCGCGACCTGGGTGACGGTGGACCATCTATTCGCCGCCTAGATGCGCGGATGAACCATGTATGTGGTGCCCTTCTGCATGGGTCTGCGTTTCCTAGCGCTTGCGGCAAGACCAATATGGCGATGCTGGACTCCACCATCCCGGGCTGGACGGCGGAGACGATCGGCGACGACATCGCGTGGATGCGGTTCGGCAAGGACGGTCGGCTCCATGCCGTCAATCCCGAGGCCGGCTCCTTCGGTGTGGCGCCCGGCACCGGTACCGCGACCAACCGCAACGCCGTGGACACGCTCCGCGCCAACGCCATCTACACGAACCCGGCGCTGACCGACGATGGAGACGTCTGGGGGGAAGGGCTGACGACCGAGCCGCCCGCTGGGCTGATCGACTGGCTAGGCGAGCCGTGGGATCCGGCGAGCGGCCGACCGGCCGCGCACCTAAACGCCCGCTTCACGGTGCTGGCTGGCCAGTGCCCGGTAATCGCCGCCGAATGGGACGATCCCTCCGGCGTGCCGATCCTCGGCCATCCTGTTCGGCCGTCGCGCCGCGACTGCCGTGCCGCTCGTTACCGAGGCGTTTGATTGGCAGCACGGCGTCTACCTGGCGGCGAACGTTGCCTTGGAGGCCACGGCTGCCGCCGAAGGAACGGTCGGCACTCTCCGCCGCGACCCGTTCGCGATGCGTCCGTTCCGCGAGTGCGATATGACGCGGTATTTCGAGCATTGGCTTCGATTCGGGGCCGCCGCGACGCTCGACAGCAGGCAGCTCCCCAGGATCTACCTGGTGAACGGGTTCCGGAAGGGTGCCGACGGTAGATACCTCTGGCCCGGTTACGGCGATAACGCCCGTGTTCTCGAGTGGATCGTTGGGCATTGTTAAGGGAGCGTCGCAGCTTTCGACACGCCGATCGGTAGGGTGCCCATGTCGGGGTCGCTCGATATCGGCGGTCTGTCCCTGTCCGCTGACGCGCTCCGCCAAATGCCGCCAGCGCTTTGGCGCGAACAGGACGCGCTCGAGCGGCGACTTTCGGCGGCCCTGTGATCGCCGGAACGGCGGGCGACAGGGCAACGGCGCTGCTCCTGTCCGTACGCGCGTTAGTTCCACGTGATGCCGGAGTCTGCCGGTAAACCGATCAAGCCATGGCTTCGTCGATACCCTTTTTCGCATCGCCGACGTGAAACCGCTATCATGCGCTTCCTCACCACATCACCTAAGCTCGTCGGATAACAAAAGAATGATCGTGAAGCCTCGCTTCGAAGCCGGGCCGCGATAGAGGGGGAGGATTTATGCGTTCAGGCCTGCTGACGTCGGCTTCCATGTTGATCTTGGTGCCGGAAGCGGTCTTCGCCCAGGCGGCTACGGCACCCGCCGCGACGGGGCCGGCACCGTCCGAACAAGCCGCATCGGCAGATCAGACGCCCGCATCCGGTCTGAGCGACATCATCGTCACGGCGCAACGCCGTGCGGAGAACTTGCAACGTGCGGCGGTCGCCGTCGACGTCGTTCAGGGCGCGGACCTGGTCACGGCGGGCGTTACCCAGGTCGATCGCCTTGGTGAGCTTGCGCCCGCGCTTACGATCCAGCCGACCGGCACGGGGAACATCACGTTCTTGCGCGGCGTCGGCAACTTCACCGTGTCCGCCAACAGCGACCCGGCGATCGCCTTCAACTATGACGGCGTCTATGTAGGCCGTCCCAGTTCCCAGACCGGCGTCTTCTTCGACCTGGAGCGGATCGAGATCCTGAAAGGGCCGCAAGGTACGCTCTACGGTCGAAACGCCACCGGCGGCGCGATCAACGTAATCCCCGTACAGCCGAGATTGGGTGAGCTCTCGGGCTACGCCACGGCCAGCTACGGCAACTACGACGCGATCACGGCGGAGGGCGCGGTGAACGCCCCGCTCGGCGCGAACGGCGCGCTGCGCATCTCGGGCAGCGTCGCGCGCCGCGATGGTTATCTGCGCGACGGCACCTCCGACGAGCGGACCGAGTCCTTGCGCGTACAGCTGAAATCCGAGCTCACCCCGGCGCTGACCGTGCGTGTAGCGGGCGATTACAGCCATACCGGCGGGGTGGGCGCGGGCGTCAGCTATATCGGCAACTACCTGTTCAATCCGGCCGCGGGGGGCTATCTCCTGATTCCATCGGGCGTTCCGGTCGCGGACGGGCAGTACACTCAGGCCGGACAGACCTATCGCACGCGAGTACCCGCGGGCACGGCGGGGCGGTTCCTTGATCCGCTCGAGCGGACCCCGTTTCAGCGCAACGACTTCTTCGGTGCCAATGCGGAGATCTCTTACGATACGGGGGCGGGCGTCCTCACCGTCGTTCCCGCGTGGCGCTACGCGTCCCTCAACTTTCTCGCGGCACCCAGCTTCCTCTATCGCAATCGCGAGGAGGACGAGCAGTTCAGCCTCGAGGCGCGCTTCGAGGGCACGCGCATTGGCATCTTGGATTATACGATTGGCGGCTACGTCTATGACGAGAAGATCAAGTCGCGGCTGGCTCTCTCGCTTTCTTCCGCGGTCACGTTCCAGGACGTCCGATACAAGACGCGATCCTATGCTCCATTCGGGCGCGTCACCGCCCATCTGACGGACCAGCTGCGACTGGTCGGCGGTGTGAGATACACCGAAGACAAGAAGCGGTTCAGCGGAACCACGACGGCCGGCGCGATCGTCTGCGTCGTCTTCGTGAACGGTATTCCGACTTGCCCCAGTGCGCCGCTGTTCCCGCTGACGGACAGCGCCGACCAGATACCGTTCGCGTTCCCGCCCCCGGGCGTACCGGTCCTTCCGCTCTTTTCCGGCGGCGTTCCGACCGGCGCGATCGTGGTGCGCACCGACAGGAACGACGACAGCCGGCTGAAGAACAACAAGGTGACCTACCGCGCCGCCGTGGAATTCGACGTGGCCGAAAGGTCATTGTTCTATGCCAGCTTCGAGACCGGATACCGATCGGGCGGGTTCTCGGCCGCCGAGGGGTTCGAAACCTTCCAGCCGGAAACGATCGACGCTTTCACCGTCGGCTTGAAGAACCGTTTCTTCGACAACCGCGTCCAATTGAACATCGAAGGATTTTATTGGAACTACAAGGACCAACAGGTCAACTATGTCGGCCTCGATCTGGCCGGCCGTACCGCCAACTTCACGCAGAATATCGGCAAGTCACGCATCAAGGGCGTCGAGGTCGAGGGTCAGTTCCTCCTCACCCCGACGACTTTACTCAGCGGGGACGTCCAGTACCTAGATGCGCGCAACCGGGTGTTCGCGTACCAGCAGGCCGTGGGCGCGCCCGGAGCGCCGCCGCCGCTAACCGGATGCGACGTGTCGGTGAACGCGAATCCGCTGCTCTACGATGTCGATTGCGCCGGCCGGCCTTCGTATAATTCGCCCAAATGGACGATCAACCTGGCCGCGCAGCAGACGATCGAGATTGGCGACTACAAGCTCGTCGGCGGCGCCAACACACAGTACAAGTCAAAGCGCGCGATCGGATTCCAATATCTGGATGAGCAGACGGTCGAATCCACCTGGCGTACCGACGCGCAGCTCGCCTTCGGACCCGCCGACGATCGTTGGTCGCTCTCGGCCTATGTCCGCAATCTCGAGAACAACCGCATCCCGATCTATTCGTCGCTGAACCCGATCGCCAACATCCTGATCAACGGGACGACGGCACCCCGGACGTATGGCGTTCGCGGGTCGGTGAAGTTCTGAGTCGCGACGGGGCTGGGCGGATACGCTGGCTCCGGAGCCGCCCACCTCCGCCGCGAGCGGATCATGTCAGGAAGGTATGTCCGATGGCCTGTGAAGCGGCCGCTGCGGTAAGTGGTCTCCGGTGCTCCACCATCCGGTATCATCTCCAGGGTTGCGCGTTCCTGACCGCGATGCTGGTCGGCACGGCCTTAAACGCAGCGGTCGCCCAGGGCGATGTGGACGCCCCGTTGGTCATCCGCGACGTCACGATCGTGGACACGCGTGACGGCCGGTTGCGACCCGGCATGGACGTCGAGATCGCCGGTGGGAAGATCACCAGGATCGCGCGGGCGGACCGATCGAAGACGCGCGCCGGGGCTTCGTCGATCGACGGCCGCAACAAATTCTTGGTGCCCGGGTTCAACGACATGCACGTCCATCCGTTGCAGCCCGACTATGACGTGCGACTCGTGTTTCCGCTGATGGTCGCGAACGGCATTACCGGGGTGCGCGTGATGGCGAGCTCCCCGCCTCAGCTATCGCAGCGGCGGGCCGGAACGCTGCCCACGGGGTCGGTCGCGCCCGAGATACTTCAGATGGCGGGTCCACCGATCCTGGGCGCTACCGCGCCGACGCCGCAAGCGGCCGTCGTCGAGGTCGCCAAGCAGAAGCAAATGGGCGCCGAGTTCATCAAGATCATCGACGGCGGTCCCGTGGAGTATCAGCCCGGGGCCTACATGGCCGTGGTCGACGAGGCGGTCAGGTCGGGTCTCCCGGTCGGCGGCCATGTACCGGCGACGCTCGACATCCGTGACGTCGTCGCGCATCGCATGACCTCGGTCGAGCATCTCGGCCCCGACGCGGGGCTCATCCAGGCATGCTCGACCGACGAGGCGGCGCTGCGAGCGGCGTTCCTCAAGATACCGAGCACGTATCGCGCGCTCGAGCCGGCGCTGTTCAAGACGCCGTCGATCGCGCTGCCCCCGGTCGTGCTCGCGCTCTTCCGGCGCATGATCGACACGTTCGACGAGAAGAAGTGCGGCGAGCTCGCACGGACGTTCGCGGCCAGCGGGACATGGCAGGTGCCGACGCTGATCCGGATGCAGACCAACTACGTCCCGACCGATCCTCGTTTCGCGACCGATCCAAACCTTCGCTATGTGGAGGCGGCCAATGTGCGGCAATGGCGTATGCTGCTGTCGCGCTTCGAAAGGATCCCGGCTGCCGACCGGGCTACGCTGGCCGACCTGTTCCGGCTGGAGCTGCGCGTGACCCGGCTCTTCGACGCCAACGGCGCGAAGATGTTGGCCGGGTCGGACTTCGGCGGGTCCTGGCTGACGCCGGGCTTCTCGCTGCACGAGGAGTTCGATCTCTTGTCCCGGGCGGGCGTCGCGCCGCTCAAGGTGCTGCAGATGACCACGCTGCTTCCGGCCCGGTACATGCGCCGGGAGGCGACCATGGGGACCGTTAAGGTCGGCAAGGATGCGAATCTCGTGCTCCTCGACGCCAATCCGATCGCGAGCGTCGGTGCCCTGCACCGGATCCGTGGCGTGTTGCGAGCGGGCCGCTACTATCCTCGCGCCCAGCTCGACGCCATGCTGAGGGACGCGGAGCGGTTGGCGGCGACCAATCCGGAAACCCCGGCGGCCGCGACGGCGAACTGAATACCGTCGCCGCGACGCACCCGACTTGATCTCGAGATTCAGGCCGCCG
>NZ_CAXSHH010000111.1:0-5734 GCF_964237155.1 uncultured Sphingomonas sp.
ATCAGCTCTCATCCTGATCGCCGCTCGCTTCTCATCCAGATCGTCGCGCTACAGCGAGTGGTTCCATGACTTGGTCCTTCGAATGGATGGCTGACGAATTTGCCCATTCAGGTTAGCATCGTCACTAGGCCTTCATGAAACCTAGATCGGCGCTTCATGACAAATCTATCGTCAGCGCAGCTCTTGGTCGCGGTAGTCCCAAATACTTGCTCAGCTAGTGCGACATTTATCTTAAGTGCTGATATGGCCCATGTGATAGCCGCGCTTAATGTCGCGAAAGTGGGCGACCAACTCGCGGCGACGACTATGGTTTTTACCATCGTCGGGTTGCCTCGTCTGAGTACGCGATGCTCCAGTGTCTGAAGACTGAGGACTATCCTGATAAAAAGGTACCCCATGCGTCTAGTAACTCGCGCCGCATTTCGATGAACGTCGTGCGCTTGTAGGCGCGGATAACCTTATCCGGGACGAGGTGCGCCAGTGCAGCTTCCGCCACCGGATCGGGTATGTTCGGCATCCGCTCCGCTGCCCAATCGCGGAAAGAAGAGCGGAAGCCATGCGCGTCGAAAGGCAGGCCAAGGTCGCGAATGACCTTGTTCATTGTCATGTCCGAAAACAGACCACCGTTTTGGCCAGGGAAGATCAACTGCTGTGGGCTAACATCACTTTTTTGAAGCTGGCGAAGCAGCGCGAGAGCGGGAGCGGAGAGGGTAACGGTATGTGGCGGGGCATCGGAGCCTTTCATCAACTCCGCAGGGCGATGCCAAAGTCGATTTTCAGAATCGATCTGCCCCCACCGCGCGCCCCGCACCTCACCTGGACGAGCGGCGGTGTAGATCTGCAGCAGGAGAGCCATGCGCCCGTTTGTCCCTGCTTTGGCGCGCAGGTCGGACACGAAAGCTGGTAGCTGCGAATAGGGCATCGCCTTGTAGTTGCTGCCGCTTGGCTGCTTGGGCAGGCCGACCGTAACGGACTTCCGCGGCGCGTCGGCTTGTCGCCAGCCTTTCGCTTTCGCAAAGTCGAGCACCTGTCCGACACGGTAGCGAACCTTGCGAGCCATATCTGGGATCTCGGTCCAGATCGGCGCAAGCATATCTCGAATCTGCGACGCTTCAATCTGATCGACGCGCATGGTGCCGAGTGTAGGGTAGGCGTGGTTCTCCAGCGAGCTAAGGAAGGTCGCCGCGCTCTTCGCGTTCCAGCCGTCCTTAAGCGCCTCATGCGTCGCGATAGTAGCCTCTTTGAAGGTCGGCAGCTTACGTCGCTCCCGATCACGCTCCAAAATGGGGTCCAACCCTGATTTCGCGGCTGCCCTGAGCACGGCGGCTTTCTCGCGGGCTTCGCTGAGTGTGAGCACTTTCCGAAGCAGAAGAGGGATGTCGATAGGCGACGGCGCTGCATTTTTGTCAGTGCGTCCTGGAGAGACAGCTGAGCCAAGTCCGATATCGCGACGTTGACCATCGACCTGTACTCGCAACAGCCATGACTTGCCGCCTGAAGGCGCTACGAGCAGGTGAAGGCCCTCACCATCGCTATGACGGCCCGGCTTCGCATTCCTAATTGCTAGAGCAGTGAGCCGTCCCATTTCGCTCCCTCAAATGCTCCCACACTCTGTCGCGACTAGGGGCGGCTGTCAACGAACAAATGCGGAACGGGAAATGATGCTAAGCTATTGCCTTTACACATAAAACGGTCGATGACGAATGCTGCTGAACGGTGCCATGGAGCTTGTAGGCGGCACCACCCTAAGTGACGCAAATAGTTGAGCGGTCCGGGTGATCATCTTCGCGTCTTGTGGGCGCCATATCCCGGTGCCTGGATCATTTCCGTGCGGCCCGACATCCGCCGGCGGCGACGGCGTGGCCTAGTGAGCCGTCGCGCCCTCGACCGCGCGCAGCGCCCTGACCGCTTCCGGGACCGCCAAGCCGAGCGTCGCGGCGGAAAGGGCGGTCGCGACCTGGCACCAGCTGCACAGCGCCTTGTTGTCGCGCCATTCCTGCGCCGCCAGCACGCCGCACAGCGCCAGGTCGATCGCCGCCTTGCCCGCCGCGACCAGCGGCAGCGCCGGGTTCTCCCGCGCGCGGTCGGCGCCTCCCGCCGCCAGCGCCATCGCGGTCAGGCCGAAATTGACGAGCATCATCGGACCGTCGGGCTGCTGCAGGTTCCGGTAGGCGTAGTCGGACGCGTCGACCTTCTCCGCGTCCCATACCGCGCCCGGCAGGATGTCGGGCAGGCGTTTGATAAGCCCGGTCTGGTACGCGGTCACGACGCCCGCGATCGCCGCCCCCGCCAGGCTGAGCGCGACGCCGACGCGGCGGCGGTTCAGGTCGGGGGCGGAACCCCCGCGCAGCTGTTCGCTGAGTTGGGAGGGCGACAGGTATCGGTGGGCCATGATCGGGGTTCCTTGGCTGCGCGTCACCCGCCTCAACGCGTCGGGACGACCGACGGCTCCCACGCGTCCCGCCGCACGAACGGCAGGCGGAGCGACGCGGCGACGCCCGGCCCTCCGCCATGGCCGGCGACGCCGATCGGGGCCTCGTCGTGCGGCACGTCCAGGCGGAAGGTGCCGTGGAGCCGGTCCCAGACCGACAGGCCGCTCGACCAGTTCGACCCCGTCAGCTCGGCCCTGGCCATATGGTGTATGCCGTGCATGCGCGGCGTGGTCAGCAGCCAGGCCAGCCGCCGGTCCCAGCGCGCGGGCAGGCCGAGATTGCCGTGATGGAACAGCACGGCGAGCAGGAACCAGCCGCGCCACGCCTCCAGCGCGCGCGGCCCCGCGCCGGACACGATCACCTGGAGCGCGCGGAACGGCGTGGAGACGACCATGTCGACCAGGTGGAAACGGAGCGCGGTCGACGCGTCCATGTCGAGATCGAGATGGTGGACGAGATGGAGCCGCCACAGGACCGGCACCTCGTGCGTCAGCACGTGCCAGACATAGGTGGTGTAATCCATCAACAGGAACGCGACCGCGTCGCGCGCGAGCGGGGGCAGGGCGAGCGCCTGCGCGACGCCGATCCGCCGCCGCTCGACGGTGCGGGCCAGCGCGCGCGTCGCGGGGCGCTCGACCGCCGCCATGGCCACGGCGCTGAGCGCCCCGAGCGCCAGGTTGACTGGAATGCGCTTGCCGGCGGGCGAAGTCATGCGACGCAGCGGACGGCGGCGCTCGCCGACCAGGATCGCCAGCGCCGACGCGCCGAGCAGCCCGGCCCCCGCGACCGTGGCCATCCAGCTCGCCTTCATCGCCCGCTCCTCCGCCCGTCGCGCGCCAGGAAGACGAGCGCCGCCGCGACAAGCGCCGCCAGCGTGAACCAGGTCAGCGCATAGACGAGGTGATGGTTGCGGAACCTGACCTCCGTCAGCCCACCCCTGGGCCATGAGCCGGGATCCGGCCCCGCGTCGGCATCGATGAAGTACGGCGCGACCCCCGACAGCTCGCGCGCGCGGGCGATCGCGGGGAGGTCGCGCGCGTACCAACGGCCCGCCGCCGGATCGTTCGCGCGCGGCCAGCCCGCATCCGGCTCGCTCAGGCGCAGGAGGCCGGTGACGATCGCGGGACCCGCGGTCGGCCGCGCGCCGCCGGGCGTGAAACCGCGGTTGACGAACACCGTCCACCCCCCGTCGGTGATGAGCGGGGTCATCACCCATGACCCCGCCCCGAGCGCGGTGACCGCCTGGACCCGCGTCTCGCGGTCGTGGCGAAAGCGGCCGCGAACGCGCACGCGCGCATATTCGAAGCGGGCGGCGTCCACCTTGGGCCAGAGCGCCGGACCGGGCGCGTCCGTCGGCGGAGCGGCGACGCGGGCTTCGACGCGCGCGATCAGGTCGAGCTTCCAGCCCCGCCGCGCGAGCTGCCACGCGCCGAGCGCGACGAAGCCCGCCACCAGGACCAGCCCGAGCGCGAACAGCACCGCGCGCGTCACGCGCGATCGGCTTGCCCGCTCCTCCGTGGCCGTCCTGCCCATGCCCTCGTCCTAGCCGATCGCGACGCCGGGAACAGCCGCGCCCACCCGCCGTTGACCGGGAAAGGAATTCTCCCATGGCCGACGATCCCCGCGATATCCCCGCCGACAACGGCCGCCGCGCCCACGTCCTCCGCAACGGCGAGGTGCGCGGCAGCGGGATGGGAGCGGGCGGCGGCAACCCGGGCGAGGACCTCGACAACGACCAGCATGGCGGCGATGGGGGACTCCCGACCGGCGCGGACGCCGCGACCAAGGGCACGCCCGCGCAAGGCGACGGCGACCGCGAACCCGGCCCCAACGGCCTGGACGGGTGACGGCGACGCGGGCCGCGCTCGCGCCGCTCCTCGCCGGTTTCGGCCTGGGCGCCTGCGCGACCGACACGACGCTCCGTTCGGGCGACGCGGCGCGGATCGCGGGCCGCACCTACGTGATCACCGGCGCGTCGAGCGGCTTTGGCCGGGGGGCGGCGGTGCGGGCGGGGCGGCTCGGCGCGAACGTCGTGCTCGCGGCCAGGCGCGCCGAATTGCTGGAGGAGGTGGCGGGCGAGGTTCGCGCCGCGGGCGGGCGGGCGCTGGTCGTGCCCACCGACGTGTCGGATGCCGCCGCCGTCGAGCGGCTGGCGACCGCCGCCGTGGCGCGGTTCGGGCGGATCGACATATGGGTCAACAACGCCGGCGTCGGCGCGGTCGGTCCGTTCGAGCGCATTCCCGTCGCCGACCAGGCGCGGATCGTCGACGTCAATCTGAAGGGGGTGGTGTACGGCGCGCATGCCGCGATGCGCCGCTTCGTCGCGCAGGGGCACGGGACGCTCGTCAATGTCGGTTCGGTCGAGAGCGTCGTGCCGCTTCCGTATCAGGCGACCTACAGCGCGACGAAGTACGGCGTACTCGGCCTCTCGCGCGCCCTGAACGAGGAGATGCGGTTGAAGGGGCTGGGTCGACGCGTCCGCGTATCGACGGTCATGCCCTTCGCCGCCGACACGCCTTTCTGGACGCACACGGCGAACTATTCGGGGCGGCGGCCACAGATGATCATGCTCGATCCCGCCGACAAGGTCGCGGAGGCGATCGTCTGGGCCTCGATCCACCCGCGCGAGGAGCTCCCCGTCGGCTGGAAGGCGCAAGGGGCCGTGACGGCGCACAACCTGTTCCCCGACCTGACCGAGAAGGTCGCGGCGAACGTCTATCACGACGCGCAGATGCGCGACGCCCCGGCGCGCGCGCCAGACACGACCGGCAACCTGTACCGCCCCGTCCAGGCGGGGCGCGGCGTCGACGGCGGCGTCCGCGCGCGGATGGGAGCAGGGAGAGCGAACCGGCGGTAGCGAAGGGCGAAGGGCGGTCGGATTTTGGGGGTGCTAGCAGGCGGCACGCGTCTGTTGCGTCTTGAAATTGCCCGCACTTTCCGCCGCACGGTTCTGACACCCCGACAATGACGCTTTTGCGTACTGTGTCCGACTAGGTCAGAACCGACCGAGACCATTGGAAAAGTCGGTCCTTCCGCAACATGCATTACAATCTTGCTTCTTACGTGGAATTAGCGCACGAATATCTCTCCATGAATGGCCACTGCCTTCAAAACTTACATTAAAGCGCAATTATCTATCGTGTCCGATTTTTTCAACAGCCTCGATCGGTTGTGACACCGGACTAATGGCCAAGAGTGATGGCTTGCAGTTCGTACGCTCTGGCGCTTATAAAAACGGGCCTTGTATCTACTAGGGCTCAAACCCAATCAGCGGGTTGAGCTGAGCGCCGTTCGCTGATTCA
>NZ_CAXSHH010000112.1:0-5586 GCF_964237155.1 uncultured Sphingomonas sp.
ATCGAGTTCGCCTTTCAGCTCAAGGGAACTCTCCACTTTTCCGGGGCAAGTCCAGGGATGGCCCCGTCGATAAGCGGACCGACCCATGAGCGGGCGTTCGCGGCGACCCTCGCCGCCGCCGGTCTCTATCATTCATCGGCCTGCATCATTGGCTCACATGCTCCTCTGAATGGACGGCAGAGCCTCGCTTACGCTTGTGAACGATCAGCTGGCGGGTGCAGGCCTCCAGCTACGGGTGTGACCTGTTCTGGACAGCGCCAGCTCACGCGGTCAACGTGCATCCGATTATGGAACGTCGAACACCATGAGCGGGGCGAAGCGCTTCAGCGGGCAACGCCGCGAGGCAGCACCGGTCGACCCGGCCGCGATCGCCGCGGCCGAACGCGAGGTGACGATCTGCACCGCCAAGCTCGGCGAACTCGCGCGGGGTCACCCGTCGACGAAGGTATGGCGAGCCCGGCTTGCAGCCGCACGCAAGGTTCTGGACAGTAGATCGTGACTACTCGCGTTGGAGGTCGAAACGCATGAGAGCTATGCTTCTGGCTGCGGCGCTCACTTTGCTTGGGCCTTCTACGGTTGGCCCGTGTTCGACGGCGTATGCGGCGTCCGCCTGCTGTAAGACATGCTCGAAGGGCAAGGCATGCGGCGACAGCTGTATTGCTCGCGACAAGCAGTGTCACCAGCCCAAAGGGTGCGCCTGCGACGGCTGATCGTGTCGCTCACACGAGCCCTCCACGCTGTTACGGTCTTGCAGGCACTGTTCCCGACAGACGACTTTTCGCCGCGCGCGGGATCAGGTATGCGGTCATCATGACTGATAAGCTCAAGATCGCGGGTCTGGCGCTCGCTCTCACCTTCTCCACCGCCGCCGTCTCCGCCGAATGCTGCAAGGACATGGCCTGCTGCAAAGAGGGTGCGGATTGCTGCGAGGAGAGCAAGGGCAAGCAGGACGCGCATGCTGAGCACGCCGGGGATCACGCAGCCCACGCCTGATAGGTCGCGGCCGGAGTAGCGCGGCCGCGCGACGCTGGACGCGCGCGTGGCATACTGGCATTCTCTGATACTGTGACGGCAGATCAAGAACGTTGGGCGGAAGCCGCCATGGTGCAGCGCCTGCACGGCGACGGCGCGCAGGCGCACGTAGCGGATCGGATCGCCGATCTCCTGCTCAAGGGCGATCAGGCGGGCATCGAGCGCTGGTGCGAGATCGGCGCCAGGGTCGCGGGGCTGCCGGGGCCTGGAGCCGTGCAATGACCCGCTCGGCCGAGAAGCTCTATCCGGATGACGCCAGCTATGGCCTCCCCGCCCGCGAGCCGGTGCTGTTCGGCCATCCTTCTTTCTGGCGCGGGTTCAAGCATGTCGGGCTGGTGTTGCTCGTGCTGTATGCGCTGGGGCTTTAACCCGAGCTGTTGAGCGCGCGGTAATCTCTCGAGGGTACGGCCCCTGATCTCGACGACCGGCCCGGTTTCGGGTCCGGTTACGCATCGGCCTGGGGAGGCCGGTTTAGGGGGGATAATCATCATGAAGGTTCTGCACGTCGCGCTCGCCTGCGCGTCACTCACCATGTCCGCAGCCGTGACCGCGCAGGTCGCGCCGCTCGCACCGATGACCGCCGGCGCCGCCGTGCTGCGCACCGGCACACCCGTCGCGCTCACGATGCGCGAGATGCTGACCACCAAGGGCAAGAAGCTTCGGGTCGGCCAGCGCTTCCAGCTGGAGGTCGCGGAAGCCGTCGCCGTGAACGGCCAGACCGTGATCCCGGCCGGCAGCTCGGCGCTGGGTGAGATCACCGAGGTCCGCAACAAGGGCATGTGGGGCAAGTCCGGCGGTATCAACGCCCGCGTGCTGCACGTCCGCGTCGGCGATCGTACCATCCGCTTGACCGGTCAGGTCGACGACAAGGGCAAGACGGGCACCGCGGGCGTGGTCGCGGCGGTGGCGTTCATCCCGATCGCGGGCTTCTTCACGACGGGCACCTCGGCCGTGATCCCGCTTGGCGCGCCGGTTAGCGCGTTCGTCGACGAGGATGTCGAACTGGCGTTCATGGCCACGCCTACCGCGCCGATGGCGGTCGGGGTACCGACGCCCGCACCGGCGGCGCAACCCGCCGTCATCCAGACGTCGACCAGCCGTTAACGGAGAGGCGGCGCGGGCCAACACCCGCGCCGCTGTCACGCGAGCTGTCTCGGTAACTGCGCTGCATGAATGATCGTGCGCGTCGATGCCCAGGACTGACCGAGCAGACTATCGCCCCGCCCAGCGGACCGCGTTGACCAGAATGCGCCGGTAGTTCGGGTCGTCGTAGGCCTCCGGCGTATGACCAAGCGCCGAGTAAACGACGCGGCCCTTCGTTCTGGGATTGGTCCAGATGACCGGATGCGCACCCATCGCCAGCTTGCCGCCGGGACGGTAGCTCGCCTCGTCGACCCGGGCGAGCACGGTCATGCCGCGCGCCGCCGGATTGCTCGCGAAGGAATACCACTCGTCCGTGGGCGACCAGGGCAGCCTCACCCCAGCCATGACCGGGTGACGCGGCTGGTCGACGACGATACGCGCCGGCTGGAACTGGTCTGGGCCGCCCGGGTGGCCGATGAACCTGGTTCCGATGATCGTGCGGACATACCACGGCGCGGTGTGACTATCGTCGCCTGCGGCATGCAACGCCATTACGCCGCCGCCCCGGGCGACGAAGCGGGCGAAGGCTGCGCATTGCGCGGGCGTCAGGAAATCGCCGCTGGCGCTGTTGAGCACGACCACGGAGAAGCGCCGCAGCTGTTCGTCGTTGAAGACGGCCGCGTTCTCGGTCGCGTAGCTGCGACGGCCCAGATCGCGCGCGATGTCGGCGAGCACCGCGTCGGAGCGAGGAAGGTGCTCGATGTGCCGCCAGCCGTTCGTCTTCGACACGATCAGGACCGCTCCGCGCAGGTCGGCGGGCAGCGATGGCGCAACGCTGTCGTAAGTGGGCGTAGGAAGATGTGGGTCCGGACCAGCCTGCGCCGTCGCCAGCAGGCCGACCATCGTCAGCAATCGATACATCAGGCGACCTCCTATTGTTCGTGCAGTGTGCCGCGCGAACGGGCCGGCCGCCGGATCGGGCGTTGCCGGGTCGTCCCGTCAGTGGTCGGCGCGGTCGATGACCGGCGGAACGCAGTGATCAATCCCGTCACGCTGGTAATGATGGCGGCGATGCCCAGCAAGGTCGGGCCGTCTGGCAGGTCCATGTTCGACTCCACGGTTGAACTGACATGACCCTGTTCACTTTATGTTGCTGTAGGACAGCGCTTTCTGCAGTGATAATAGCCGGGTAGCTTATACTCGTGAGTCGCGGAGGACGACCGCGCGGCATCAGATCCTCACGAACGATGCACGCGCGACCGAGGTCGTGGCGCGTCAGGGTCGGCAGCCGAGCGACTGCGACAGATCGCGCAAGGTTCGGGTCCGGAGCCGCGGGAACAGGGCCAGGCGGCTGCGCAGCTCCACCTCCTCGACCGTGACCCGGGCCGCGCAGTAGTCGAGCGTGCGCGGCGCGGCGGTGTCCATGATAAACGCCGCTACCCGCCCGTCTGCCGTCGCGATCACCTTCCAGTAGGCGGACGGCACGCGGTGGCGCTCGTCGGCCTTCGGCAGCGGCGGCATGACGCGCTCGAACAGCGGACCGGTGAGGACGTACGCGGCGCCGTTCTCAAGCTGCGCCAGCGTCCGCTCGCGCTCCTCTAGCCGGTTCCAGGGTCCCTGGTTCAGCGCCGACCCCTGCGGCGTGATGTTCGACAGGATGTTCGTGTCCGCCGCGAACGGCGTGCCCGAGAACGCGGCCAGCGGCGTCTGGTGGCCGCGATCGACGCCGAGCGCGGCGGGTGCGCCGACATAGTCCGCCTCCTCCAGCGTCTCGGCCGGATCGAGCCATGGGTCGGGCTGCCAGTCGCGCTCCGCCGACTTGCCGATGGTAGCGGGGGTGACCCGGTAGGCCACCCAGTCGGCCATCTTGGTTAAGTCGTTGGACGCCAGTGTGTAGATCTCGCGCACGACGATGTCGTCGATCGCCGGTGCGCCGATCGGACAGCCGTGAAGGCAGTGGAAGGTGTGGAGCTCGCCCCCGACCTGCGCGGACGCCGGGCCGGCGCAGGCGAGCGAAGCAGCTGCCGCGGCCGCAAACAGGCGCAGGATCGGCATGAGTCTGGTCATGGTCACGACTGACGCTATCCCGAAGCCGCCAGCGTCTAGCAAGGCCGTTCAGCGGTGCAGCTCCGTCCGACATTGTCGAGAGAAGGTCGGCAAATCGACCCTTCTCGCTCTGCCCGCCTCTCTCGTATCGCGGCCGTAAGCTGGCGGCGAAAACCGAGGATGGTGGGACGTGACAGGCCGGCACGCTTAGATGCATTGCCCGCATTCAAGGACCGCGCTTTGGCGAGGCCACGTCAGCGGCGATGGAGGTCATGATTTTCAGCCGTCGATGGCCTTGCGTGGGGAGCGTCGACGTTTGATCGGCCGGCAAGTTAGTGAGGCCTCGTCGTCCTTGAGGCCCGGCTTCTCGGCCCGTCATGCTAGGATGAGTTGAGCGAGCAGAAGAGCTCGACCGACGCGGGCTCGATGCCCGCGTCGGTCGAAATAGGTACTTCGGCTGACAAGAGAACAAGCCGAATTCGTCGGCTGTCAAGCTGGCAGGGCCGACGCTTTCGAGCCTGTTCGCAACCAGCACGGAACGGGCGCAATCAAGGCCGGAAAGCCCACAAATCGGCCGGTTCTAACCGGCACAAAAACCGGCATGGGAGGACCGTATGGAAGACCGTTTGATGGTCGTGCGGCGATTGCTCTTCGACTACGTCCAGAGCCCGTCGCTACGGCACATCAGAGACCCGTCCGCCGTCAGTCGACTCGCGGCTGAGGTGATCCACAGGCTGGATCGGGGCTCCTCCGCCTGGCGCAAATGGGACCCGCCCCGCGAGCGACTTGTGAAGACCGCGGCTCCCTGCTGGGTGCCTATCGCCGATCTGGTCGGCCATCTAAATGCGATGCTCGGACCTCTGCTGACGACGACCGACGTTACTCAACGCATTCGGGCTTTCCAGGACGATGATGCGGCTGAGTATCCGGACGAACGGCTTTGGGATGGTTGTCTGGAGCTGTTCGCCCGGGAGAAGGCCGAAGGAACCGAACTCCCGGCCATCGTCGGCGCATTGCAGGAATACATTGAGGAGAAGGAACGACGCCTCGCGGTCGAGCAGCAGGCGCGGTACAGGGCCGACCAGGAAACCAAGCGGCGCACTCTTGAGGACCGCTTTCTGGCCGGTGCCGATTGCAAATGGACACCGCTCGACCGGTCAAAAGTCTTGTTCTGTCGCTCGAACGGGAGAGCGTACCGCCTCGCTCCGATGCCGGACGGGTTGTTAGAACTTTATCGGATCCGGACGGCTGAGGATGTGGGGGTTTATGTCGGTCGATATCGCCGTAGGACTGACGCTACGGCAGCGGTGGCGACGGTAGCCTTCGCGCCGGATCTGCTCAGGCAGTAAGCGGCCGCCCCGTGGCGGCAAAGTGCAGCGCGACAATCAGGATGCGAGCGCAGCGACAATCAAGATGAGAATCGCG
>NZ_CAXSHH010000113.1:0-5552 GCF_964237155.1 uncultured Sphingomonas sp.
ATCATCAGCGCGGCCCTGACTTTCGGCGGCAGTTCGTTCAACGCTTCATCGAGCAGCGCCAAGCGTCGTTTCGCATCGATGGCCTGATCGGGCGAGGGCACATCCGCGGCCATGGCATCGATATCGACCACTTCGCCGGCGACCGCCTGGCGCGTCGCGGCAGAGCGCGCGCGGTCGCGGATCAAATTGAATGCCGCCACGTGCAGGAAGGCGGCTGGGTCGCGTATCTCGGAACGTGTCTCCGCCACCGACAGGCGCAGATAGGCATCTTGAACCACATCACGAGGGTCCGGTTCGCGCGAGCGCCGGCGGACCACCCGGACGAGGCGTTCATAAAGTCCTTCGGCGGCCTGGGAGGCACCGACGTGAGGCCTCTCCTCGAGATCCTCATCGTTCGCGCGTCGCAGGCGATAGGTGGTGGCCATTCCAGACCTCTCCTGGCGTGCGCGAAGAGCATTCGTCCAGCGTGCGATCATGTCAATTGTCTTAAGTACGATAAATAAGCGAAGTGCCGCTGATTGTCGGTGAGGACGCGGCGCGCTCGTACGTCTTCACGAGGGAGGTCGAGGACAGCCTCGATGATAAGTCGCTGGGAAAGCGACAAGGGGAGAGTGACAATGAAGGGCAATAGCCTGCGGGTGCTGTTCGCGTCGACGGCCTTGGGCCTGTTCGCGGGTGGGCTTGCATCGCCGGCCATCGCGCGGAGCGCGATGCGGATGTCGTACAACATCGCGGCCCAGCCGCTCGGAACCGCCATCAAGCAGTTCGCCCGCGAGAACGGCGTACAGGTGCTGTTCGCGGAAGTCGACGTCGCCGGCAAGGCGACGCGGGGGCTGAGCGGCCGCTTCACCAACCAAGAGGCGCTCGCGCAACTTCTCGGCGACGGA
Source organism: uncultured Sphingomonas sp. (assembly GCF_964237155.1). Classification (GTDB taxonomy): domain Bacteria; phylum Pseudomonadota; class Alphaproteobacteria; order Sphingomonadales; family Sphingomonadaceae; genus Sphingomonas. Next base: position 888 of record NZ_CAXSHH010000113.1, read on the forward strand.
CGACTGAGCGTCCAGATGATCCGGCCCAAGGTGTTCGTGATCCGCAACACGCAACGTCTGACCGCGGCGCGGGCGACGCACGCTTCGCTCGCGGCACCGCTCGTTTCAGCAGTGGCTCAGGAGCCACAGGCTGGCACCGTACCCGGAGGGAGACGTGCGGATGCGGCCGAGGTCGCGGAGGAAGACGCACCGGTCGCTGACATCATCGTTACCGGTCAGCGCGCTAGTCTGACCGCGGCTGCGGACATCAAGCGTGACTCCGCGCTGGTGGTCGACTCCATCGTAGCCGACGACATCAGCAAGTTCCCCGATCCTACCACCGCCTCCGCGCTTCAACGCGTGCCGGGCGTGCAGGTGTTCATCGGCGACAATAACGAGCCGCAGAGTCCGATCATCCGCGGCATCGGCGACATCCTCACGACGCTGGACGGGCGGGAGATCTTCAGCGGCGTCGGCCGCGGTTTCTCGTTTCAGGATCTGCCGGCAGAGGCACTCGCCGGTGCCGACGTGTTCAAGTCGAATTCGGCTAATTTGATCGAAGGCGGCGTGGCCGGGGTCATCGACCTGAAGCTCAGAAAGCCGCTGTCGCTGAAGGACGGGCTGACGATCGGGGCGAGCGCGCAGGCGTTCTACGCTAAGAACCCCGACAAGTTCGGGCCCCTCCTGAGCGGGCTTCTGGCGTATCACGGTGAGCGTGACGGGCAGGAGTTCGGCGCGCTGTTGAACGTCAGCTATTCCGACCTGCCGTTCGACCGGCCTATCTCGTTCAACTGCGATCCGCGTTCGGGCAACAACGGCCCGCCCGGCGCGGGCGGCGTGATCCTGCCGACCTGCGTCGGAGGGCTGAACCAGGTCGGCCGCTACCAGCGGCCGCAGGTCAACGGCGCCCTCCAGTGGAAACCGACCCCCGAACTCGAATTATACGCGGACGGTCTCTTCACCGGATACCGCTCGCGCAACGAAACGAGCTTCATCTTCTCCGACATTTTCGCCGCCGAGAGCGTCACCAACGTAGTGCCTGGCGATCAGTGCGGCGAGTTCGGCATCGACGGGGGCGGCTTCTACAACGGCTCGATCACCGCCTCCTCGCCGCTGGTCACGGGCGGGGCAGGGCGGCAGCAGCTCTGCTATGCGGAGTCCGCCCGGTTCAACAACGTGCCCGGTCTAACCTCGACCCAGGCGCGCACCACCCGGACCAATCAATATCTGGGCGCGGTCGGCGCGCGCTACGACGCGGACCGTGTCCACCTCGACTTTGACCTGTCCTACCAGGAGTCGAAGACGAGGAACCGTACGATCATCGTCGACATCGGCAAACAGATCGCCGCGACCGATGTCGTGATCAATGACGGCGGCAACGGCACGACCGATATGCCGGGCAACCCGCTCGGGGACCCGAACGATTTCCGCTTCGCCAATGGTCTTTTCCAAGATATCAACGAGGGCTTCGGTTCGCTGTGGGCGGCGCGCCTCGACGCCGCTTACGAGGTGGGCGGGTTCGTGCGCCAGCTTCAGGCGGGGGTGCGCTACGCCGACCGCGCGACAAACTTCCAAGGCTTTCAAGGCGGTCCGGCGGCACCAGGCGGGAACCGCGTTACCCTCGTGAACTCGGTCGGACTTCCGGCCGATTTCCTCCGCACGTCGCGGTCGAGCATCCGGTACATCAATGGTGGCCAGAACTGGGTCACGCCCGACCGCGACTTCCTGTTGGACCAGACGGACGTCATACGCGCCCTGTACGGCGCGCCGGCCGGCGATCCGGCATTCCAGCCGACGCGCAACTACGACGCGGCTGAGAAGACCTATGCGGCCTATGCGCAGGCCGCCTACGAGGTCGAGCTGGGCGGCGGAGCCCGCCTGGACGGGCTGCTAGGCGGTCGACTGACCAAGACTGATCGGACGCTCGTCGGCACGGGCTTGATCCGCCCGGCGCCGACCCCCTCGGTGCCCAATCCCGCTTCGGTGGCCACGCCCGTCGAGACCGACACGAGCGATACCGATTTCCTGCCGAACTTCAGTGCTCGACTCAGGCTGGACCAAAACCTGCAGTTCCGCTTCTCGGCGACCCGGACCCTGGCGAGGCCCGCGTTCGGCGACCTCAATCCCGGCCTGACTTATGAAGTCCCCAACAACGCCAACGTCCAGCCGAACGGCGGTGGCGGCAATCCGGACCTCAAGCCCCAGAAGGCGGACGCGCTCGACGCGACGGTCGAATATTATTGGAGTCGGAGCAACTACGTGTCGGCGGCGGTGTACTGGCGCAAGCTCAAGGACCGTACAGTCTCGGGCACCAACCCGGAGGTGATTGACGGCGTGACCTACAACATCACTCGTCCCCGCAACGCGGCGACCGCGACGCTTAAGGGCCTGGAACTGAGCAGTCAGGCGTTCCTGGACTTCCTGCCGGGCGCGCTGTCCGGGTTCGGAGCGCTGGCCAACTTCACGCTCGCCGATAGCGAGATCACGACCGAGGGCGACGTGCTCGAGGGCGAACCCCTGCTCAACGTCTCGAAATACAGCTACAACGTCGGGCTGCTCTACGAGCGGTCGAAGTTCACCGGGCGGCTCATCTACACCTATCGATCCAAGTACAACGAACTCTCGATCGGCAATCTCGTGCGGCCGATCGGACAAGTCGTCGGTTTCAACAAGGTGCGCGGCTTCGGCCGCCTCGACTTCACGGTCAGCTACGACGTGAGCGACAATGTCGCCTTGAGCGTTAACGGGACCAACATCAACCGTTCCAAATACCGAAGCTACTTCGACCAGCGGTTCTTTCCCCACGACATCCGTGACGACGACTCGACCTATTTCGTCGGCATCCGGACGCGTTTCTGACAAGAGGTGCGCATGCGATCCATCCAGCTCTCCCGCGCGCGGTCCGTCGGCCCTGCGCCCGCGCCCGGTCCTTCGTTCGCCGGCTTCTTAGGGTGGCTCACGCCGGCGGATCGGACGGGCGGCGTGCGATGCGATCGTCGGACCCTCGCCATGGCTGCCGCGCTGGCTCTCGCCACGACGCTCCTGGCGGTCGAGGCCAGGGCGCAGGAGCAGCCGGGAGCACCGGTCAAGCACTATGTCCATCCCGACAAGGCGTATCTCTTCGCCCACATGACGAAGGAGCGGTACGGCGTCCTCTACTACTCGGTCAGCTTGGACGGGTTCACCTGGCGCGGGCTCAACGGGGGGCGACCGGTGTCGGCGGACTATCGCGGCCATGCGTCGATCGCGCGCGGGCGCGACGGGCGTTATTTCCTGGTCGGCAACGAGAACGACGATGACCCGTTCATCCGCTTCTGGGTGTCGGACGACCTGATCCGCTGGACGCCCTACGGGACCTATCGGCCAAACCTGAAAGCCGCGACCGGGCACCCCCATCCCCTACAGAGGATCGGTGCTCCCAAGCTGATGTTCGATGAGCGGTCGAACGAATTCCTGCTGACGTGGCACACGCCGAACGTGCCTGGCTCGACCGACGATCCGGAACGCTACTGGGCGAGTCAGCGGACGCTCTACGTGCGTTCGCGCGACCTGAAGACCTTTACCACGCCGCCGCGTCGCCTGTTCGCCTGGGATATGGCGACGATCGACACGATCGTGCAGCAAAACGGCGACGCGGGCTATTGCGCGATCATCAAGGACGAGCGCTACCCCTCCTACAACTGGGTGACCGGCAAGACGGTCCGCATCAGTTGCGCGCCGACGCTGCTGGGACCTTACCCCGACCCAGGGCCACCCGTCAGCCCGAACTTCCGGGAGGCGCCGACGGTCATTCGCGCGCCGAACGGGGCCGACTGGTTGCTTTATTACGAGCAATATGCCGGAAGCAGCTACGGTCTTTCGATGGCGCCGCGGCTGGAAGGGCCGTGGTTCCAATTATCGGGCAACAGCGGAGTGCCCGAATGGAACCGTTACGAGATGCCGCCCGGAGTGCGCCACGGCTCGATGATCGAGATCAGCCGCAGGCAGCATGATGCGTTGACGGCGGCATTCTCCGCTCGATGAGCGGTGTAGCTCAATCGACCGCGTTGGATCTTCTTCGCCGGGAGTAACCCTCCTTGTCGCGGCGTTGCTTGGGCTGGCTCTCTACATGGAAAGCCCGTTTCTTTTTTTGACGGTGTCAACGTCCTGTTTCGCACGGCCGCACAGAGCTGCGCGGGTTCCTTTCCTGGATGTTGACCGACCACACGTGCCCCTCGCCAATGCCGCGCGGCGAAATAATGACACGTGTGGCGAGCACCCGCCTGATAATCTGAGCGGTGCGGCCGTCCGCCACGCCCTCGTTCTCGGGACTGGTCACATGGAAGGCACGTAGCACGGTCCGCTGTGGGTTTGGGTACAGCCGCTCGGAAACGGTCTTCACGAGATCGGATCGGGTCGAGGTCGCGGGCTCCGGCGAGGTCGGGAAGTTGGCTTCGCCAATGCAAGAATGACACGCTCCGCCGGCTGGAAGCAAGCGCGATCGAACGAGCAGGATGCGATCCGCCACGGCGAACGCCTGAACAAATGGCCGGTTCGGGAACGTCGTGAGCGCGGCGGAACTGGCCGCAACTGGGTCGTTTCGTCGCGCGCGGCCATGCGCTATCCGGCGATAAGCTTTTCAATGCGCTCCTGGGCGGATGCCATGGCGGCATTGTCTTGCTCAGGTCCGTAGGCGATGCCCTCAGC
>NZ_CAXSHH010000114.1:0-5421 GCF_964237155.1 uncultured Sphingomonas sp.
ACCGGTTCAACCGCTGGTCGGCGCGCGGCTTCTGGCTGAAGCTGCTCGACGCTTTTGCACCGAAACCTTGAACTGGTCTGCGGTCCCATTACTCATGATGTATTCCCCTCAATAGCTGAGGAACATTTTGGCATCGTCCTACTGTAGATCAAGTTCAGGCCCGCACCCGCTCGCTTGCCGGGAACCGTCGGTAGAGCGTGGCGATCGACACCCCCACCAGCTCGGCGACATCGCGGGGCCGTTCGCCCGCATCGAGCAGCTTGCGCGCTTGTTCCGTTTTCCTTGGTGTTAGAAGGGGCTTGCGACCTCCTCCCCCGCCACCCTTGCCCCGCCTAGCGGCGAGTCCGGCGATCGTGCGTTCGCGGATCAGCTCGCGCTCCATCTCGGCGATGGAGGCGAGGATATGGAACACGAGCCGACCGGCTGGGCCGGACGTGTCGATGCCATCGGTGAGCGAGCGCAGGTTAATCCCGCGCGCGGCCAGCTCCCCCGCCAGCTCGACCAGCCCCTTCATGGTGCGCCCGAGCCGATCGAGCTTCCACACTACCAGACAATCGCCCGAGCGGGCGTGGGACAGCGCGGCGGCGAGCCCCGGCCGATCGAGCTTCGCGCCTGACACCTTATCGGTGAACAGCTTTTCGCACCCGGCCGCTTCGAGCGCTTGGGTTTGCAGGCTCAAATCCTGATCGGGCGTGGAGACCCGCGCATAGCCGATCAGCATCACAAGGCGCGGCCTTGATCCCGAGGCGGTGCCCGCAGATCGGCGGGGACCGCCCGCGCCGCCCAGCCAGGCATCGCGGCCGACTCGAACCGGGTGCGCCCGTCCTCCCGAACCAGCAGGAGCCGATGACGCTCCCCGCCATTATCGAGGACGATCGAGCGATCGGCGATGCTCATAGCGACGGGCAAGTTCGCCATCGCGCGGGCATACCGCCGGTCGCTATGTTCTCGGGGAACGTCATGCCCGCCAGCCCTCACCCGTTCGCCGACGCGCGCGGCCGATGTTTCCGCGTCGCGGACCCCGACGAAGACCAAGTTGACCTTGTACCCGGCCATCGCGGCGACGCGCATCAGCCGCAGCTCGCTATTGCCCGACAGCGTGGTCTCGAATCCGAACGTCGCGCGCGCCGCGAGGCGGCTTATCCGTTCGGCGACTGCCCGCCCGCCCGCCGCGCGTTCGTCGAGCCCGCCCGACGGCGTTCGCGGCAGATCGCGGGCGATGTTGTCGGGATTGATGACCGGCAACCGGCCAGCGGCGTAGCGGTCGACCAGGGTGGACTTACCCGCCCCGTTCGGGCCGGCGAACACCCAGAGTTGAGGCGAGGCCATCAGAGCGCCCGGACAACCTCGTCGCCTTCGCGCCGGAAGCGGACCAGTTCGCGGCGACCGTCCGGATGCTTCTTGATGAGCAGCCCGTCGGGCGTGTCGTCGTCGGTGTAATAGACCGGGCGACCGGCGGATAGGTGTTCGCGGACGGCGAGATCGCCGTCGCGCTCCATGCCGCTTTCGATCACGTCCCAGAGATCGGCGTCGCCGGTTCCGGCCGCAGCGGTTTCAGTCATGGCGAGCCTCCATCGATCAGAATTGAACAGGGCGAACAACCGTCATGTATATGTATGGGGAAGACGCACCTAGCAGGACGAGATCAGCGGCTAGCGAGCAACGTAACCAGCGCCAAGCTTCCGTTTTCCGGCCAGTTCGTAGAGCCTGCCAAGCCTTGATGGGGCCAACCCACCCCAAGGCGAACGCCACCAACCCGACAAAGCAGACGAGAATTACGCCAGCTGGTAAGGTTGTTGGATTGAGGTACGCGAGGCCGATGAAGAACAGGGCGGGAAGCTGGACCGGCGCGATCACCGCGACCGCAGCGAGCCACCAGGCCCAGCCGGAACGGGCAGACCCCTGATTGATCGTGCCGGCGTCGGTCGCTTCGCTCACCAGCACCTCCCGCTACCCTTCACTGTCGATCCATTCTCACAAACACCGCCTTGTCGCGAGTTAGTGAGAACGATACAGTGAGAACGGGTTTCGAGAAAGCGGAAACTCATCCTGGCGTTCGATCGGGCGCCGTTTCGCGGTTCTCATTAGACGTTGGTTTGTGGGAACGTGGCACTACGATATTGGCGGTAGCCAATCTACCGGGGGGGGGGGGCGGTCATGATGCAGGGGCAGATGGGATTGCGGGTGGTCGTACTGCACGGTGCGCACGGAGGTCCCGATACGAACTGGTTTCCCTGGCTTCATGCTGGGCTTGAGCGCGCAGGAATGGAGGTGGTGCGACCCCGGTTTCCCACGCCGCAGGGTCAATCGTTGAAAGCGTGGTTAGAAGCCTACGACCGTGCGGTTGCGCTATTGGCACCGGCTCCCACCATCCTGGTAGGCCACAGCCTCGGGGCCACCATGGCGTTGCGACTGGTAGAGAGGGCGGCTGAGCCGTTCAGCGGGTTGTTCCTCGCCGCAGGATTTATCGGTGCGCTTGGTTTGCCCGACTACGACGCCATCAATGCGTCATTCTTCGCCGAACCGTTCGACTGGAAGGGCATTGGTGAGCGGAAAGGAAGTGCGTGCCGCTGCTGGGCCGGGGAGGACGATCCATATGTACCCCTCCCGCGCTCGCAGGAACTCGCCGACCATCTGGGTGAGCCGCTCGAAGTGGTTCCGGGCGGTGGGCATCTGAACGGCGAAACGGGTTTCACCGCCTTTCCGCAAGTGCTTGACGCCATCCTTGCGACACGCGCGAGCGTGGTCAAATAGATTTTAGATCAACATTCGTTTATGGCAAATATCGTAGCTTAAGGTTTAACGTCAGCTTCTTTTGCGAAGAGCATGTCGAACGGTCCGGTAACAATGCGCCCACTAACCTTCGGCTCGCTGCTATTCACATGCAGCACCATGTCCGTCGACAGGATGAAGTAGGTGTCCGGCGCCGATGCATAGAGCTGCTCGCTGACACCCTCCTTCAGCGACAAGACCAAGCCCGATCCTTCCCCAGTGATCGAGAACGAGCCAAGGCCGGGGATGGCGTAGTTTCCGATAAGGCGGGCGCGTGTGGTGGCCGGGATCGGCACGCTCGCGCGCTCAATGCTGCGGTAGCTTGGCCATCCGTAAGCTGCGGCGACACTGCGGGTAATTTCAAGAGCGAGTTCGTTGCCCTGAGCGCCGTTGGTCATAACCGCTACGCCATCGCCTGAGCCGGTATAGGCGACCAGGAAGTTCTCATATCCCTCGTTGCTGCCGCCATGCGAGAAGTCGCGATTGGCAGACGCGCTGCGGACCTCAACGCCAAGTCCGTAATTCCCCTTACCGGGCGTCAGCATTGCCGTCGCAAGCGATTGATCCAGCAGAGCCCCTGCTTTGCCGCTTGCACTGTCGCGCACAACGGCGGCGTAGCGCAGCAGATCGCCCGGCGTGCTCCACAGACCCGCTGCGGCCAGTTCCGGATAGGTGTGGGGTCCGCCCAATATGGGCTTTCCCGTCGCGTCGTGCGGCCAAGCGGCGTTCGCTAGCAACGTGGCGTCGAGGGGCTGGGCGAAGCTGCTATGCGTCATGCCGGCGGGGCGGAGCACCTCGTCGCGCAGCACCTCGGCGAAAGGCCGGCCTGCCACATCGCCGATCAGCTTCTGGATGACAGTGTAACCCCCGCCGGAGTAACGCCAGGCTGTGCCGGGCGTGGTATCGACGACCACCGGCTTAGTGTTCGCAGGCGCGCGTCCGGCAAGCACATCATCGACACTCGGCACGGGTAGGCCCGCAGCGTAGCCAGGAAAGCCATGCACCGTCGTCCCCGCAGTGTGCGAAAGCAGCTCACGCAACGTGACGTGATCGCCCGGTGGCGTCGGCAGTCGCCAGCCTCTGAGTTGCCCGTTGACGTCGCCGTCGAGCGTCAGGCGATGCTGCTGGACGAGACGCAGCGCGGCCAGTGCCGCTACCGGCTTGCTGATCGAACCTGCTTGAAAAAGCGTGTCGGGCGTTACCGGTGAGCCGCCCGCGCGCGTGATGCCGTACCCCTTGGACCATTCTATCGTTCCACCATGCAGAACGGCGATGCTGACACCGGGTACGTGCAGCCGGCTCATCTCGGCCGCGATCGTGCGGCGCGGCGCGGGCGTACCCGCCAGCACCACAGCCGGCGTCAGACCCCGCTCGACTTCAGCTATCCTAGTTGATGTAGGAGCGACCGGCCGTTGCTGGGCGGCGACAGGAGTAGACACGAGGGCTAAAACGCACGCTGCTCGACATGACCTACTCATGGTCCCCGTCTCTTGGTGTATTGTATAAGCAAGACGCTATGAGTTACTGTCTTGCGTAGCAAGGGCCTGCTCCGCGTCAGTACCGACCGCCGCCACCATCGGTCGATTCCCATTTCTCGATCCTAACCGGGACGATTGCGAGCGCTTCGCGGATGGTTTCGACCATCTTCTAGTTGATCCTCTTTCGCCGATCGCGAGCTGACGGATCAGCATTGTGCGTCCGTCGCACCGATTGTGGTTTGCGTCTCAATGATCATGCGCCTGCCGCATCGATCTGTCTCACGCAATGTGAGCCGGAAAACGTCCCTCATTGCAGTTCCGGGCGATCATCATTGCAAGCCGCTACATGTAGCAGTCGATCATTCACCAGCTTGATCACACGCCAAGGCCACGCTGCCGCGAGAAGTCGAAGGAGACGGAGCCGCCGCGAACCATTGCGCGCACCTCGCGGCCGAGCCGCTGCTCGAGCACGGGTTTCCAGGGGACGAGGCTGAACCCAACTCCGTCATCGAGCATCGCGAACCGTCCGCTCGCGAGCATGACCGAGCGCCGGTACACGCCGCGCACCGTGTCGTTGTTACCCACGGGTCGGTGATCGAGCCCTGTTTCGCCCGACACCCGTTTGCCGGCCTGCGCTACGTCCCGCGTCCGAAGCGTCGTCAGTAGGTCACGGGCGAGGATGAGGCGTTGACCACGCCGGGTGGCCAGCCCCTCGGCTTCGAGCATCGAACGGCGATCATCGAGCGCCGCGCGGACCTCCGCCCCGAACCCGACGGGTGCTGGCCGTACATCCTCGATCAGCGCACGATCGAGCCAGGTCGCGCCGATCGCGCGCGCCTGGGCGCGAACGTCGAGATGCGAGCAAAGCTCGACTATCGCACCGGCCGAGCGGCTCGCCTCATACGCCGCGGCGCGATTGAGATAGTCGGGCGGTAAGCGCCAGACGCCCTCGCTCACCCGTTCGACGATGCCCACCTGCCGCATCGCCTCGAGCCGGCGGACATGCGCGGTCACGTAGCCGTCCGGATCGTCACCGGGTCTCGCGGCGGCCCGCGCCGCCGCGAGGTGCCGATCAATGCGGTAAATCCCGTCGGGGCCGGTCTCGGCGGCGATCGTGCGTGTCAACCGGCGTGCAAAAGGGACCCCCGATCGGCGTCGAACAGGGCCCCCC
>NZ_CAXSHH010000115.1:0-5279 GCF_964237155.1 uncultured Sphingomonas sp.
TCGGCCGCCCGGGCTTCCTCCACGGCGGCGCGATCTCGGGCCTGCTCGAGATGGCCGCGATCGTCGCGCTCCGGCACGCCCTGGCCGAGGAGGGCGGAGGCCGCATCAAGCCCGTGAACGTCACCGTCGACTTCATGCGTGGCGGCCGCGATAAGCCGACCCGCGCCGCCGGGATCGTCACCCGTCTCGGCGGCCGCGTCGCGAACGTCGAGGCGGCCGCCTGGCAGGACGATCGCGACCGCCCGATCGCGAGCGCCCGGATGAACTACCTGCTCGTCAGGCTTTCGGGGTGAGCTTCAGCAGCCGCCCCCGCGACCCGCCGCGCCCGTCCTCCAGCAGGTACACCGCGCCGTCCGGCCCCTGCTCCACCTCGCGGATGCGCGCGCCCATGTCCCATTGCTCGCCCTTGCTGGCCGCGGTCCCGTTCAGGTCGACGCGCACCAGCGCCTTGGACGACAGCCCGCCGATGAACGCGTCGCCGCGCCAGGCGGGGAACATCGACCCCGAATAGATCATCAGTCCGCTCGGCGAGATCACCGGGTTCCACGACACCTTGGGCGCTTCGAACCCGTCGCCGGGCTTGTGGTCGGGGATCGGGCGGCCGTCATAGTGATCGCCGTTCGACGCGCGTGGGTAACCGTAATTCGCGCCGGCGCGGATCAGATTGACTTCGTCGCCGCCCTTGGGACCCATCTCCTGCTCCCACAAATTGCCCTGCGCGTCGAACGCGACGCCGAGTAGGTTGCGATGGCCGTAGCTCCACACCTCGGGCGCGAAGCCCTTCGCGGCCAGCGGGTTGCCCGGCGCGGGCTTGCCGTCGAGCGTCAGGCGCAGCACCTTGCCGAGCGTCGCCTTGGGATCCTGCGCGGGCTCGAACTGCTGGCGCTCGCCCGCCGTGAAGAACAGGTGACGACCGTCGGGCGCGAAGGCGATGCGGCCCGAATAATGCCCGTCGCCCTCGATCGCCGGCCCGGCGGTGAACAAGGTCTGGGTCGCCTCGAGCCGCGCGCCCGAACCGCTTTCGGTCAACCGTCCGCGAGCGAGCACCACCGACTTGCCGCCCGGCACCGACGCGGAATAGCTGAGATACACCAAGCCGGACCGCGCGAAGTCGGGCGCGACGACCACGTCCATCAACCCGCCTTGCCCCTTGCTGTCGACCCGCGGAATGCCCGCCACCACCGTCCGTTGCTGGCCGTCGGCCGACACCAGCAGCAACCGCCCGTCCTTCTCCGTCACCAGCATCCGCCCGCCGGAAATGAACGTCATCGCCCACGGCGCGTCGAAATCGGCCACCGGCGTCACCACGAACGGGCGGGCCTCCGACATCGCCGCCTGCGGCTTGCCCACATACGCGCCTTGCGGCTGGCTCGCCTGCCGGGAATCGGCCGGCCCCGAACAGGCGATGAGCATTGTGGGAACGGCCGCGAGCGGAGGAAGGCGCATGAAGTGGGAGCTCCTGATTCAGGTTAGGGTGGGAACGCGCGGAGCCGGGCTGAGGATGCACCCTTGCCGACCTAGCGCATTCCTCGTATGTCACAGACGTATTCTCGACATCGTTAGCGGTGAAGAGGCTGCGGGGTTTGCCTCGCGGCGCTGAAAACCTCGTACCCGTCACCCGCGTCCGGACCCTTGTCGATTTGACCGACCTAGCCCTTCTCCACCGACTGATCGAGCCCGAGGCCCAGAGCCTGGGCTTCGCGCTCGTCCGCGTGCGGATGATCGGCGGCAAGTCCGACCCGACGCTTCAGGTCATGGCCGAGCGTCCCGACACGCGCCAGCTGACGATCGACGACTGCGCCGACCTGTCGCGCCGCATCTCCGACGTGATGGACATATTGGAGGAGCAGGGTCGCGACCCGATCGAGGAGGCGTACCGGCTCGAGGTGTCGAGCCCGGGCATCGACCGCCCGCTCACCCGCCTCGCCGACTTCGCCGACTGGGCAGGGCACGAGGCACGCATCCATCTCGACGCCCCGGTGGGCGGCCGCAAGCAACTGACCGGCGACCTGGTCGGCGTCGAGGGCGACCGCGTCACGATCGACGTGAAGAAGCACGGCCCCATGACGATCGGCTTCGCCCAAGTCGCCGACGCCAAGCTCCTGCTCACCGACCGGCTCATCGCCGCCACCAAGCCGCTCTCCACGGAGGGAGCGGACGAATATGAAGACGAGGCGGACGAAGACGCCGCCCCAGCAGAGGAACAAGCATAATGGCCGCCCAAGCCGCATCCACCGCCCCCGCGACCGCCACCGCGAACCGCGCGGAACTGATCGCGATCGCCAATTCGGTCGCGACCGAGAAGATGATCGACCGCGCCATCGTCATCGAGGCGATGGAGGACGCGATCCAGCGCGCCGCCAAGAACCGCTACGGCGCCGAGATGGAGATCCGCGCCAAACTCGACTCGACCACCGGCGACCTCAGGCTCTGGCGCGTGGTCGAAGTGGTCGAGCTCGTCGACGACATATACAAGCAGGTCGACGTGGCGGGCGCGCAGAAGCTCCAGGCCGGGGCGGTCGTGGGCGACTATCTCGTCGACCCGCTCCCCCCGATCGAGTTCGGCCGCATCCAGGCGCAGGCGTCCAAGCAGATCATCTTTCAGAAGGTCCGCGACGCCGAGCGCGCGCGCCAATATGAGGAGTTCAAGGACCGCCAGGGCGAGATCATCACCGGCGTCGTCAAGCGCGTCGAGTTCGGCCATGTCGTCGTCGACTTGGGGCGCGCGGAGGGCGTGATCCGCCGCGACGCGCAGATCCCGCGCGAGGTGGTGCGCGTCAACGACCGCATTCGTTCGCTGATCCTGAAGGTATCGGAGGAAATCCGCGGCCCCCAGATCTTCCTCAGCCGCGCGCATCCCGACTTCATGAAGAAGCTGTTCGCGCAGGAGGTGCCCGAGATCTATGATGGCATCATCACCATCATGGCCGCCGCGCGTGACCCCGGTTCGCGCGCCAAGATCGGCGTGATCAGCCGCGACTCGTCGATCGACCCCGTCGGCGCGTGCGTCGGCATGAAGGGCTCCCGCGTCCAGGCGGTCGTCCAGGAAATGCAGGGCGAGAAGATCGACATCATCCCCTGGTCGCCCGATGTCGCCACCTTCGTCGTCAACGCGCTCCAGCCCGCGAGCGTGGCCCGCGTGCTGATCGACGAGGAGGAGGACCGGATCGAGGTGGTCGTCCCCGACGACCAGCTCTCGCTCGCCATCGGCCGCCGCGGCCAGAATGTCCGCCTCGCGTCGCAGCTGACGGGCAAGGCGATCGACATCATGACCGAGGCCGATTCGTCCGAGAAGCGCCAGCGCGAGTTCACGCAGAACACCGAGCTGTTCCAGGGCGAGCTCGATGTCGACGAGACGCTTGCCCAGTTGCTCGTCGCCGAGGGCTTCGGCCAGCTGGAGGAGGTCGCCTATGTCGAGATCGAGGAGCTCGCCGCGATCGAGGGCTTCGACGAGGACCTCGCCTCCGAGCTCCAGAACCGCGCGCTCGACGCGCTCGACCGCCGCGAACAGGCCAACCGCGAGGAACGCCAGGCGCTCGGCGTCGAGGACTCGCTGGTGGACATGCCGCACCTGAACGAGGCGATGCTCGTCACGCTCGGCAAGGCCGGGATCAAGACGCTCGACGACCTGGCCGACCTCGCGACCGACGAGCTGGTCGAGAAGAGGCGTGTCGAGCCCCGCCGCCGCAACGAGGACGCACCCAAGCGCCCCGAGCCCAAGGGTGGCATCCTGTCGCAATATGGCTTGAGCGACGAGCAGGGCAACGAGATCATCATGGCCGCCCGCGCCCACTGGTTCGAGGACGAGGACGCGCCGATCGACGCCGCCGCGCCCGCCTCCGAGACCACCGGGGAGGTCGCCGATGCGAACTCCGAACAATGACACCGGCGCTCTAAGCTCCCCTCCCGCCTCGCGGGAGGGGTTCGGGGAAGGCCTGTCGGCAAACACGGCACCCACCCCGGACAGCCCCTCCCCTAGCCCCTCTCGCAAGCGGGAGGGGAACGATGACGGTCCCGTCCGCCGCTGCATCCTGTCGGGCGAACGCGACGCGCGGGGTGGCCTGGTCCGCCTCGCGCTCGGCCCGGACGGGCAGGTCCATCCGGACGTGCGCGCCAAGGCACCCGGTCGCGGCGCGTGGATCGGCGTGACTCGCGCCGAGCTGGAGGTCGCGCTCGCCAAGGGCAAGCTGCGCGGCGCGCTCGCCCGCGCGTTCAAGAGCGGCGAGTTCACCGTCGCGCCCGACCTGCCCCAGCGGATCGCCGACGCGCTCGAGCGGAACGCCACCGACCGGCTCGGGCTGGAGGCGAAGAGCGGGACGCTAATCACCGGCTCCGACAAGATCGAGGGCGCGGCGCGCGGCGGCCAGCTGCGCGCGCTCTACCACGCCGCCGACGCGCGCGAGGATGGGATGCGCAAGCTCGCCCAAGGGTGGCGCGTCGGGTCCGACCGCGAGGGCTCCGAGCTGAAGGGGGTGGTTCTCCCCTTCCCGCGCCCCATATTGTCTGTAGCGTTGGGCCGCGAGAATGTCGTACATATCGGCCTGACCGACCGCGCTGCGGCGAAGCGGGTGGGCGAAGCGCTCGACCGCTGGTTGCATTACATCGGCCCCATGACCCTGTTCGCACCTTGCGAAACGGCCTCGCAAGGCGCATCGGCGCTCCCGGCGACGGGTACGCCCTCGACCGCGAATATTGAGGAATACGAGTGAGCGACACCGACAACGACAAGCCCAAGCTCGGCATGCGTGCGCCCCTTGGGCTGCGGCGCACGGTCGAGACCGGCAAGGTGAAGCAGAGTTTCAGCCACGGCCGTTCCAACACGGTGATCGTGGAGACGAAGAAGCGCCGGTTCACGCGCCCCGGCGAGACCGCGCCCGACGCCGGTCCGGAAGTCGAGGCCGCGTCCGCCGCCCTCAATTCCCTCGTCGAGGCGCAGGCACCGCAGCCCGTGCCCACGCCCGCCCGCGCCGCGCCGTCGAACGAGACCGCGCAGGAGCGCCAGGCGCGCATGCTCCGCGAAGCCGCCGAGGGTCGCAGCGCGATCCTCGAAGAGTCGCGCCGCCGCCAGGAAGTCGATCGCCAGCGCGCCGCCGATGAGGAGCGCGCCCGTTCCGAGGAGCGCGACCGCGTCGAGGCGGAGGCCCAGGCCGCGCCGCCCGCGCCGGAGCCCGCGCCCGTGATCGAGCCCACGCCCGAGCCGATCGTCGCCGAGCCCGCGCCGGTCGCCGAGCCGGTCGCCGTCCCGCGCGCCGAGCCCGAGGTCGCGCGCGCCGCCCAGG
>NZ_CAXSHH010000116.1:0-5193 GCF_964237155.1 uncultured Sphingomonas sp.
GGCGCTCGCCACCGCGCTCGCGTTCTGGCTGTGAACGAGTCTGGAGCCTAGGAGCGGCTCATAAAACCGCTCGGTCTCGAGTCCTTTTAGTTTCACCTTGCGCCATTTTCGGCCGGTAGAGGACGGGGGGCAGCCGCGGCGCATGATCGTCGAGGCTGTAGTAGGCCTCTGCGTCAAGCTGGGCATCGGCGTTGTCGCGGAAGGGATCGAGACTCGCGCCGAACTCGACGCGGTTCGCTCGATCGGCATCGACCTGATGCAAGGCTACCTGCTGGCCCGTCCCGCTTTCGAAGCACTGCCACCACTTGCGATCACGATCGATGCGGCCGCGCTTCTCAATTTGAACGGCTGAAGGGTCCCCTTGCATCGTTGCGGGGCAGTCGGATCTCATTTAAATCAGACTGAGCGCACGAGCAGGAGAATGCTGGTCAAGCTGGGGCGGCACGGCGCGGCACGGCTCTTGAGTAAGGAATATTGCGCACGCGACCAGAGCCATCGGCGCGCAGGCGCTGCAATGCTTGGGCAAACAGCGCCTAGGTAGCCAAGCGTGGTCCAACTCACGCGCTCGCTTTGCAGTTGCTTATGTTGATCTGCGCTGTAGCATCGTATTCTCGGGGGTGCTTACCACCGCCTTGTACCGCGTCTTGGATCGTCAAATCGGACAGGAGCGGCGCAGGATGCTCGGCAGACACGTCATTTGCATGTTGTCGTCGCTGGCCTTTCTTATCGGGGGCTGTGCCATCAAGCCGTCTCCGAGCCGCTCATGCCGTTTCGTGAGCTATGAACTTGCAGTGCCCGACCCCGGCGCAGCGGTGGTCGCGTCTGCCGCGGGAGCGCGCAGCTTCGGCGATCTGCTGGATCGAACGCTTCTGACGCCGCCGCGCAATTCGGCCGTCGCCGTCGCTGGTCGCGCGGTGCCCGATCCGTCCATGCTCTTTCTTTCCGGCGGCAGCCTTCACGGAGCCTTCGGGGCCGGGCTGCTGGACGAGTGGCGCCGCACGGCGCCGCGTGGACGCCTTCCGGAGTTCAAGGTCGTTACCGGCATCAGCACCGGCGCGATCCTCGCCACGTTCGCATTCCTGAACCGGACCGAGGACGCGGTACGCGGCTACAGCATAGGCCACGAGCGCGAACTGCTGACGCCGATAGTTTCGGTCAGGAACGGCGTGCCGACCGAGAAGGGCTACGTGGACATGCTCCGCAAGGGTGCCGTCGCCGACCTGAGCCCCCTGCGTCAGCGCCTGATCCATTTCATCGACAAGGGCGCGCTAGAGGCCGTAGCGGCCGAGGCCGGACCGGGTCGGGAGCGCGTTCTGCTGGTGGGCGTTGTGGACGTCGACACGGGGCAGGCGCTTGCGCTCGATCTCACCGAGATGGCGCGACGCTATGCGGCGGAGCGGGACGAGGCCGAGCGCGTCCGCCTGCAGGGCTGCTACGTGGAGGCGATCCTCGCGTCCTCTTCCGCGCCGATGGCGGCGTTGCCCGTCTTTATCGACAACCGGATGTACGTCGACGGCGGTGTTCGCTTCGGAATGTTCTCGGATGAGATCGGCGATCGGATCGAGCGGAGCTCGGCGGCGGCGGCCGCCGGAGGCGGCCCGCGCTTCTACGTGGTCGTGAACGGGGATCAGGAGCTGTCCGCCAGGTGCGGCAAGGCGGACGCGGCGCGTCACTGCGCACGGGGCGATCCGCCGGGCAACTACGAAGGCGTCCACCGCAAGTGGCGCTTCACCGAACTCGCATTGCGCTCCGAGCAGATGCTGGCCAATCAGGTCTATCGCTTTTCGGCCTCGACGATCGAGACCGCGGCGAGGAACAGAGGCGTACCGTTCCACCTGGCGAAGATCGGACCCGACATGTCCAGGCACCGGTACACGCTCGACGATCCAGCGCTCGGACGGGCGGAGACGATGACCTGCGAGGAGTGGCGCAAGGAGGATCGGAAGATCGACGATCCCGTCCAATTCTACCCGCGGTACATGCGCTGCGTGATAGATTACGGGCGAGCGTCGCAGCGGACCGGTTCGGCGTGGGGTTCGGCGAAGCCGCCCAAGTGAGCCACGGGCCATTCCTCGATAGGCGCGCCTTCTCCGCCGCGCTCCTGGCGGCCGGCGGCTGCGTGGGCGGAGGCCTCAAGCCGGGCCCGAAGGCCAGCCTCGCCGACGCGCATACGCACATGTTCAACGTGGCCGATCTGCCGGTGGAAGGGTTCCTTCGCTACGTCGTTGCGCGCCGGTACTTCGCCGAGCCGCCCTCCTGGCTGCCCGCACTGATCTCTCTGTTCACGAGACTGTACAAACCCGCCGCGATTACCGCGCAGCACGAACTGGCGCTGATCACGAGCGGAAAATCGGTGCCTGCGGATTGGGGACCCAAGCGTTTCGCGGCCGAGACCGCCGCCTTCATCGAAACTGGCGCGCGTAGCGGTCCGACGGTGGCCGGCGACAGCGATCGGGCAACGAGGGAGAGCTTCGAGGCGCTTGGCCGCGCTCTGAGCCGGCTTGATGCTTCGGGGATCGCGTCGAGGGAGCTGTCGCTGAGCCTGGACGCAGGCGCCATGCGACGTGCGCTTGCCAGGATCGCGTCGGGGACCGAGTACGGCGACGCTAGATCGGACGAAGCACGGACGCTTCTTGCCGCGGAGGCACAGGGCATTGGGGAGCTCGTTCGCCTGCTCGCCTGGGGCCACCTCCTCCTCCAGTCCCGCTCGTCGCATCTCGCGTCCTACATCCGCGACTTCGGCGGCCGTGGGCGAAAGCCCGCCTTGGTGGTCGCGCTGCTGGTCGACTACGACGCCTGGCTCGACGACGAGCCCGCGCCGGGGTCCGATCAGATGGCTCAGATCTCCGTCATGCATGCGCTGGGTCACCGCGCTGCCGCCTTCCGACCCGCGATCCAGGTAGCGACGTTCGCAGGCTACTGCCCGTTGCGGCATGCGCTTGAGCTGGCGCGCGGCGTGACGACGACATTCGAGCGGCTTCAGGCCGAATGGACCGCCGGGCGCATCGCCGGCTTCAAGCTGTATCCACCGATGGGCTACAAGGCGTCGGGCAACGCGATGCTCGCCGACGTTGAGTTTGATCCGCGGCAGCCCGGACGCGTGACGGCGCTGGACCGGTGGAGCGACGTCGGTGCCGGCCGGGAGCTCGGCTCGGCGCTGGACGAGGCGTTGGACCTGTTCCTGGCCTGGTGCGGCACGGAGAGCGTGCCGATCGTGGCGCATGGCGGTCCGGGCAACGGAGCGGGGCCGCGCTACGGCGAGCGAGCCGATCCCGCGCATTGGGAGGCGCCTGCGGCCCGACACGGCTTGCGTCTCAGCATCGGACATCTGGTTGACGAGGCGAAGCCGTTCGTTAACGCCGTGAGCGCAGGGCGGCGACCGCCCGAGGTCTGGGCCCTGCATGCTCCCGTCCGCATGCTGGACCTGCGGTTATCCGGACGCGGCGAAGTCTATGGCGACCTGTCCTACATGCCGGAGCTCGCCGGAGACCGGGCGCTCGCCCGCGAATTCTTCTCGGCGCTGACCACCGTGTTCGGGCCGGGCGATCCCGCGCTGTCCAGGATCGTGTACGCGACGGACTGGGTGATGCTCGGCATGGAACCGCGCGCCCGGCGGTTCGCGGACGCGGTGATGCGCGGGATGGCTGATGCGCAATGGAGCGACGTGCAGATCGAGAACGTCATGTCGGCCAACGCGCGGCGGCTGATTCGACGCGGTCCGTGACCTCGCGACCTCACCTTTCAGCTCATCGGGAAGATGATCGCCATCACCTCAGCGGCGGGGATGATCTCCTCCCTGCCTGATACGTCGTCCCGGATGCGCACGGTCCCCGATCCCGCGATGCAGTCGACATCCCTCTCGCGCAGGAAGGCCCTGCCGTCGTTTCGGGTCCGGGTTAGGAACCGAACGAAGCGTCGTCGGCCGTCGATCGTGGGCGTCAGTCGGACGGCCCGGGTCGTCAACCTGTTGATCGGGTCGAGCGAACCCGTTTCGCAGAGGCGCAGGTCTTTAGGGTTCTGGATCTCGCCGATGAACGTGCGTCGGCGGACCACGCCGTCCTCCGGGTCTGATCGGATCGTCTCGACGACGTCCCGCCTGACCGCGGCCACCTTCGTCAGGTCCACGACCCACGCACCCTCGTCGCCGACTTCATCGGGCGCTTCGAGCGGCCATGAGGTCTCGATCAGGCGCTGCCGGATCTTCACGGGATTCGCCTCTCCCGTCGAGCGGAGGATACGTAGCGCGAGCGTCACGAGCGGGGCCGCAGCGGAGGTGGACGGCGGGTTGACGGCGTCGGGCGGCGCCTGTCCCGCGATCGGCATCGAGCCCTGCCATACGCCGGGGGCATAGAAGGTGACCCCGCGCCCATGGTTGGAGGTGGGCAGCCTTCGAAGGTCGCGATCGGCCGCGCCCACCACGAAGACCTGGCGTCGGACCTCGTCGATGTTGGCGAGGCAGGTCAGACAGGATCGGTCCTCGTGATCCAGTCGCGAACCCTTGTTGCCTGCGGCGATCACGAGATATCGATTGTTCCAGGGGGCGAGCTCCTCCTTTATGGCGGCCGCCTGCGAGCCGTAGGTCGACGACTGCTCGAGATAGCTGAGGTTCACGATCGTCGCTTCGCGCCGAAAGAGGTACTGGATGCCCTGCACCACAGCCGCCGGGGACGCCTCGACCTCGCCGCCCGGCTCGCACATGTGCATCAATCGGAAGAAGGCGATGCGCGGCAGCCAAGGGGAGGGCGGCTTGCCGTCGGGACGGAGAGCCAGGCCTGCCGCGATCGAGGCGACCATGGAGCCGTGACTGGCCTTGGCTAGCGAAGCCGGACTCCAAAGGTGGTAGGCCGGGTTCGGCGTGGGGCAGAGCCGGAGATCGCCGTCGCCGAGCAGGCCCGCGATGACCTCAGCGCCGGGTCGACTGGGGCCGGCACCGACCAGATCGTCGTTGTAGTCGTTCTGGTCGTCGTCTTCCGGCGTTTCGTCCACCTTGTCCATGCCGCGGTGGAAGAGGTCGCTCGGCAAGGGCGCACCGGCTGCGCCGGCCAGGCCCGAGTCGGCGACGCCGACCACCACCTCGCCAAGCCCGCTCGCTGGGACGCCGGCCGAGGAGAGGGCCGCCAGCACCCGATCGGTATCGTAGGTGTAGCGCGACGATCTGGATGAGAAGCGAGCGGCGATCAGGATGAGAGCTGA
>NZ_CAXSHH010000117.1:0-5142 GCF_964237155.1 uncultured Sphingomonas sp.
CCATGCAAAGGGGCCTGTCGGGTCGTCGGGAGACGCTCGGCAGGTCCTTTTCACGTGCACGGCGCAGGGCGGCTTGGCGCGGCGCAGGGCGGCTTGGCGCGCCCGCGCCAAGACTTGCCCAAGCCCGGCCAGCGAACCCGTCCGACGACGCGGCTTGGCCGCGTCGCACTTTTTCCACACTTCTCGATGACCGTTCCATCGACCCGATAGCGCCCGATCGGGTCCCATCGGTCGATCCAAGCTTCCGCCCGCGACGCGAACACCCGGTCGCACGACGCGGCTTCGCCGCGGCGCTATCTCGCGACGGTCTTCCCAGAACGTTCGCCGCCCAGCCCTGCCTGCCATAAGCACGAGTTGGCCGCCCCATCGATTCCCTTGCTGGACCGACCCGGCCGAACATTCCTACCCTGGTCGAGGTCACGAACCGGGAGCCACGATGTACGTTCGCTCGGCATTGCTAGGCGGGCTCGCCATGCTCTCAAGCGGGACAACCGCCGTGGCGCAGGCGTTGCCGGCGGACGACCGTTCCTTCGACCTCGGCGCGACCACCCGCGTCCGCTACGAAGCGATCGACGGCCAGGCGCGAGCGGGCTTCAACGACAGCGATGACCTGCTCAATTTCCGCACGACCGTCCTCGCCGAGTTCAAGAGCGGTCCGGTGAAGGTCGTCGCCGAATTATGGGACAGCCGCGTTTATCTGGCGGATCGAGGCACCCCCGTGTCGACCAACGAGGTGAACGCGCTGGAACTGGTGCAGGCCTATGCCGAATTCCGGTCGAGCGGTGCCGCGGGTCCGGGATCGACCGCCACGTTGCAGGCGGGCCGGTTCCTGCTCAACCTCGGCTCGCGGCGGCTCGTCGCGGCGGACGATTATCGCAATACGACCAACGGCTATTCGGGCTTGCGCGGCGATCTCGCGACCAGGTCGGGGTGGCGCACGACCCTTGTCTACACGCTGCCGCAGATACGCCGTCCCGACGATCCCGATGCCCTGCTCGACAATCGTGTCCGGCTCGACCGGGAAGGCTTCGGGCTGGTATTGTGGGGCGGGCTGATGGGTCGCGCGCGCGCGATCGGCCCCGCGACCGTCGAGGCCTCCTTCTTTCATCTGGGCGAGCGGGACGGTTCCGATCGCCCTACCCGGGACCGTTCGCTGAATACCGTGGGCCTGCGGGTGATCCGCGATCCCGCGCCGGGCAGTTTCGACCTTGAGGTCGAAGGCTTCATCCAGCGCGGCCGCGCCGCGGCGGGAACCGCCTCGACCTCGCCGCGGCGGGACGTGCGCGCGTGGTTCCTGCATGCCGACGCGGGCTACAGCTTCGCGGGCGCGTGGAAGCCGCGCCTGTCGCTTGAGTACGATCACGCCAGCGGTGACGGCCGGGGCGGGCGTTTTGGTCGGTTCGACACGCTGTTCGGGATGCGCCGCGCCGATCTCGCCCCCGCCGGCCTCTACAACGCCGTGGCGCGAACCAATATCGCGAGCCCCGGCATACGCATCGAGGCCGCGCCGGACCGCGATACCGACTGGTTCGTCGGCTATCGCCCGATGTGGCTGGCGTCGCGCTTCGACGGCTTCGCATCCACGGGCGTGCGCGACGCGACGGGGCGCGCGGGCAACTTCGCCGGGCATCAGGTCGACGGCCGCGTCCGTCACCAGGTCAGCCGCACCCTGCGTCTGGAAGTGGATGCCGTGCTGCTGGCCAAGGGCCGTTTCCTGCGCGACGCCCCCAATGCTCCTCCCGGACGATGGACGAAGTACGTGTCCTTCAACATGACGACGAGCTTCTAGCCCGAGGCGTCGGCGCTGTAGGTCGCGTCCCAGATCGTGATTTCACGACCAGATGTCACGACATCGTCCACCTACATTTATTTTCGTTCCCCGCCCGTTCCCTTGCGCTTCGCGGACCCGGCGGAAATGCGCGCGTCGCGGATCGGATCGGATCGTGGCGCGCCTTCCCATCCTGAATGTTTTACTTGCCTCATCAACATGAACATCACAATCCATGGGGGTCGATAGAAGACCGGGACCCAAGCGCTGGTATAATCGTTGATGACGGCACTGGGTCGAGCGGATCGACCACCGATCGTATGTTCGTTTTTTGTTCTCATTGGCGTTTTGTCGGTGATACCATTGTCGCGAGCCGCCGATTCGGAACAGTCGAGGAACAGGGGAACGTAGCGTGATGGATTTTCGTGATGATCGGAAGGATGGCGGAATGAACGTCGATACGATCGACACCCCGGCGGCGAACGCGCCCCAACCGGCGGCGACCGGCCCGGTCGCGGACGCGACGTCAGCGCCCAGGCGACCCTACCCGCTCGAGGTCGATCACGGCCGCGACGCCCTCCTGACCGATTTCGGCCGCGAGACGCTCAAGGACCGCTACCTGCTCCCCGGCGAGACGATCCAGGACCTGTTCGTCCGCGTCGCCTCCGCCTATGCCGACGACCAGGCGCATGCTCAGCGGCTGTACGACGCCATCAGCCGCCTGTGGTTCATGCCCGCGACACCCGTGCTGTCGAACGGCGGCACCGGGCGCGGGCTGCCGATCTCGTGCTATCTCAACTCGGTGCCCGACAGCCTGAACGGCATCGTCGACACCTGGAACGAGAATGTCTGGCTCGCGAGTCGCGGAGGCGGGATCGGGACGTACTGGGGCAACGTCCGGGGCATCGGCGAGCCCGTCGGGCTGAACGGCAAGACCAGCGGCATCATCCCGTTCGTCCGCGTGATGGACAGCCTCACGCTCGCGATCAGCCAGGGGTCGCTCCGTCGTGGCTCCGCCGCCTGCTATCTCGACATCTCGCATCCCGAGATCGAGGAGTTCCTGGAGATCAGGAAGCCCAGCGGCGACTTCAACCGCAAGGCGCTGAACCTCCATCACGGCGTGCTCTTGACCGACGCGTTCATGGAGGCGGTGCGCGCGGGCGACGAGTGGCACCTGCGTAGCCCCAAGGACCAGTCGATCCGCCAGACGCTCGACGCGCGCTCGCTCTTCCAGAAGCTCGTCGAGACGCGGCTCCAGACGGGCGAGCCGTACATCGTCTTCGCCGACCATGTGAATCGCAACATGCCCCGCCATCACCGCGAGCTGGGGCTGAAGGTCTCGACCTCGAACCTGTGCTCCGAGATCACGCTTCCCACGGGCAAGGATCACCTCGGCAACGACCGCACCGCGGTGTGCTGCCTGTCGTCCTTGAACCTCGAGACCTGGGACGAGTGGAACGGCGAGACGGGCTTCATCGAGGACGTGATGCGCTTCCTCGACAACGTGCTCCAGGATTACATCGACCGCCACGAGCCCGGCATGGAGCGCGCCGCCTACTCGGCGGGCCGCGAGCGGTCCGTGGGGCTGGGCGTCATGGGCTACCATTCCTTCCTCCAGGCGCGCGGGCTGCCGTTCGAGGGGGCGATGGCCAAGTCCTGGAACCTGCGCATGTTCCGCCACATCAAGCGCCAGGCCGACGAGGCCTCGATGCAGCTCGCCGTCGAGCGCGGCCCCTGTCCCGACGCGGCGGACGTGGGCGTGATGGAGCGGTTCTCCTGCAAGATGGCGATCGCGCCGACCGCGTCGATCTCGATCATCTGCGGCGGCACGTCGGCCTGCATCGAGCCGATCCCGGCCAACATCTACACGCACAAGACGCTGTCGGGCAGCTTCTCGGTCAAGAACCCATATCTCGAGAAGCTGCTGACCCAGAAGTCCAAGAACTCGGACGCGGTATGGAACTCGATCCTCGAACAGGGCGGCTCGGTCCAGCATCTCGATTTCCTCTCGGCCGAGGAGAAGGACTGCTACAAGACCAGCTTCGAGATCGACCAGCGCTGGCTCCTCGAGCTCGCGGGCGACCGGACGCCTTATATCGACCAGGCGCAGTCGCTGAACCTGTTCATCCCGGCGGACGTCGAGAAATGGGACCTCCTCATGCTCCATTTCCGCGCGTGGGAGCTGGGCATCAAGTCGCTCTACTATTTACGCTCGAAATCGGTCCAACGCGCCGGGTTCGCGGGCGGCGTCGAGAACGACAATGTGATCGAAAAGCCCCAGTACGAGCTGGAGAGCACCGATTACGACGAGTGCCTGGCGTGTCAGTGAGCTGACGATCCCTCTCCCACCGGGAGAGGGAGGGAGCCGCGAAGCGGCGGAAGGGTGAGGGTGAATGCGATTATACGAAGACCAGCCCTCCGGCACCATCACCCGCGCCCGCGAGCTGCGCCGGATCGCGAGCGAGGCGGAGAAGCGCCTGCTCCGCGCTCTCCGCACGACATTCCCGACGCTTAAATGGCGGCACTCGGTCCCATTCGGGCCGTATTACGCCGATATCCTGTGCTTCGCCGCGAAGCTGGTGATCGAGGTCGACGGCGGCCAGCACGGCAAGGCGCATGCATATGACGAACGCCGGACACGCCATATGAATGCCGAGGGCTACCGCGTGCTCCGCTTCTGGAACAACGACGTCCTCGCCAACACCGACGGCGTGATCGAGGCCGTCACCAACTCTCTCCCCCCCCGGGAGAGGGAAGGGGCCCGTCCCCGCGCAAGCGGGGATGGGAAGGATGAGGGTGACCATCCCGTCGACGGCAACTCACCCTCACCCCTCCGCGCCTTCGGCGCTCCTCCCCTCCCCCGGAGGGAGAGGGGGGGTGGGGCGACCGCATGACCTACAACGTCGTCATCATGTACCTCGTCGCCGCGGTCCTGACCGCGATCGGCGGATGGATGCTCGTCCGCCTGCGCTCCTCGCGCATCACCGAGCGCAAGACCTACGCCTACCGCATGGTCGGGATCATGCTGGCCTCGGGCGGCATCGTGCTCGCCATGTCGGCGACCGCCATGTGGACCTGGAGCATGCCGGCGTGAGGAGCCTGCCCGAGCTCCTCGCCACCGTCGGCCTGCTCGTGGCGGGCCTGTTCATGCTGTCGCTCGGGGCGCAGCAGCTCCGCGCCCGCGTGCCCCAACCACACGCCCGCCGCTGGCTCGTCTATCTCGGCGCGGGCGACTTCCTCCTCGGTGCCGGCGTCTCCGCCGGGGCCGCGTACCACCTATCCACCATCCTGTCGGAGTAATTCCATGTCCCTTCTCCACGCCTCCAAGCAGTACAAGCCCTTCGAATACCCCTGGGCGTTCGAGTTCTGGAAGC
>NZ_CAXSHH010000118.1:0-5106 GCF_964237155.1 uncultured Sphingomonas sp.
TTCGTCAGCCTCGCCTCAGCATTGCTGTGGCTGCCCTTTGTCCACGTGGCCTAGTTCGTCCTCCTCGTTCTTGATGGGGATCGCCACCGCGACCGCGCGCGACTCCCAGTGGCTGCGTGGCCGTTTCATCGGCTGTCCCGTCCGGAGCGGGCGACGTGGGTGATCGTCATCTCGGATCGGCTTCTCCCGACCGGCGATCGGTCGCGATATCCTGAACGACGCAGGCCGTGGTGCGATCCCTTCGACCTGTCCCCGCTCGGCCGCTGGTCCAGCCCGCCGCGTCCCCCATATCGCGCGTATGGCCACCACCCCTTCCCGCCCCGCCGCCGCCGTGCCCCATCGCCGCCTATCGCGCCTCGCCCGGCTCGGCGGCATGGCGGGCGGCGTCCCAGGATCGATGCTCGTCGACGGCGCCAAGCGGCTCGCGCGGGGCGAGCGGCCCGCGGTGGGCGACCTGTTGCTCACACCCGCCAACGCCCGGCGCGTCGCCGACCAGCTCGCCCGCATGCGCGGCGCGGCGATGAAGATGGGGCAGCTGCTGTCGATGGATGCGGGCGAGATGCTTCCGCCCGAGCTCGCCGACATCATGTCGCGCCTGCGCGCCGACGCCGACCCGATGCCCGCGCGCCAGCTGCACGGTGTGCTGGACGCCGAATGGGGGCGCGGCTGGCGCGACCGGTTCATGGCCTGGTCCGACCGGCCGATCGCCGCTGCCTCGATCGGCCAGGTCCACCGCGCGCGGACCCGCGACGGCCGCGATCTGGCGATCAAGGTGCAATATCCCGGCATCCGGGGCAGCATCGACGGCGACATTGATAATCTCGCAGGGCTGCTCCGCCTGTCGCGCGTGGTCCCCGACACGCTCGACGTCGCGCCCCTCCTTGCCGAGGCCAAGCGCCAGCTGCACGACGAGGCGGACTATCTGCTGGAGGCCGAGCACCTGACCCGCTTCGGCGCGCTGCTCGCGGGCTCGCCCGTCTTCGTCGTGCCGGTCGTCCAGCCCGACCTGACCACCCCCGCCGTGCTCGCGATGTCGTTCGTCGCGGGTTCGCCTATCGAGACGCTGACCGCCGCGTCGCAGGCTGAGCGCGATCGCGTCGTGACCTCGCTCATCGAACTCATCTTGCGCGAACTGTTTGAATGGGGACTGGTCCAGACCGACCCGAATTTCGCCAATTTCCGTTACGACCTGGCGTCGCGCCGGATCGCGCTTCTCGATTTCGGCGCGACCCGCGCGATCGACGCGGGCGTCGTCGAGGCGCACCGGGCGGTCGCGCGCGCGGCGCTGTCTGGCGACCGCGACCAGGCGCGCGGCGCGCTGTTGGAGGCGAGGCTGTTCGATCCGGCCGCGCCGGCCGCCTACCGGGATGCGGTGCTGGACATGTTCGAACTGATCGCCGCCGCGCTGCACGGGAACGCCGTGTTCGATTTCGGCGACAACGCGCTCACCCTGGCGTTGCGAGACCGCGGCCTGGCGCTCGCGGCCGACCGCAAGCTGTACGGCTTGCCGCCGATCGATACATTGTTCCTGCAACGCAAGGCGGGCGGCATGTTCCTGCTCGCGAGCCGCCTGAAAGCGCGCGTGCCCGTGCGCGCGATGCTGGAGCGGCACCTCTAGCCACGTGTCGCGTCGACGAACGCCGCGCCTCCAGCCCGCGCATCGCATGGCCGAGCGCGGACGGCGATACCCCCAACCCCGCCGCGATCGCGGCAAACGCGGCCGGCTCGGTCCAGGTATCGCGGTTCATTGCTCAGGCAGGCTCATGGGCGCATGTCGTCCGCCCCGGCTAGCGCCCGCGACGCGACGCCGCCATCTCCGGTCCGACACGGATAGGAACCCGACCCATGACGCTGACCAGCTATCGCCCCCTCGGCCGCTCCGGCTTGATCGTCAGCCCGCTCGCGCTGGGCACCATGACGTTCGGCACGGGCGGCTGGGGTGCGGACAAGGACACCTCGCGCTCCATCTACGACGCCTATGTGGATGCGGGCGGCAATTTCGTCGACACCGCCGACGTCTATGCCAGCGGCGGCGGCGAGGAGATGGTCGGCGGCTTCATCGCCGACGCCGGGTCGCGCGATCGGATCGTGCTCGCGACCAAATCGGGTTTCCCGTTCGAGCGCGGCCACCCGCATGTCGGCGGCAACGGCGCCAAGCATGTCCGCGCCGCGATCGAAAGCTCGCTCAGGCGACTGCGCACCGACCATATCGACCTCTATTGGGTGCATGTCTGGGACCAGGTCACCCCGGCCGAGGAGCTGCTGGGCACGATGGTGGACCTCGTCCAAGCCGGGCATCTCCGCTATTACGGGCTATCCAACGTCCCCGCCTGGTACGCGACCAAGATGGCGACGCTCGCCGCCGCGCACGGTCGATCCGGACCGATCGCGCTTCAGTTCGAGTACTCGCTCGCCGAGCGGGGAATCGAATACGAGCACGCAGCCGTCGCGCGTGAATTTGGCATGGGGTTGGTCCCCTGGAGCCCTCTGGCGGGCGGGTTCCTGTCGGGCAAGTACCGGCGCGAGGAAGTCGGCGCGACAGGATCGAACGCGCCGGGACTTCCATCCGCCGCCGCGGACACGCCGCAAGCCGAAGGCGGTCGGCTGAACGGCGCGAACCCGTTCGGCGACACCAAATTCACCGATCGCAATTGGACCATCCTGGACGCGCTGCGAAGCGTGGCGGCGGAGGTGGGCGCATCGCCCGCCCAGGTCGCGCTCGCCTGGGTCGCGGGACGGCCGGGGGTTGATTCGACGCTGATCGGCGCGAGCCGTCCGCCCCAGGTGGCGGACAACATCGCCGCGCTCGACCTCGCCTTATCCACCGATCAGCGCGATCTGCTCGACGCCGCGAGCGCTCCGCCGGCGATCGCGCCGTTCGCACTGGCGAGTCCGTTCATCCGCAAGCTGGTGTTCGGCGGAACGGACGTAAGCGCGCGCTGAGCGGACGCTACCGCATCAGGCCCGCGGCGCGCAGCGCGTTCTCGATGACTTGGCCGACCTCGGTCGTCGCGCCGGCCGAACGCGGCGACGCATCATCGTTCGCGGGCGATGCCGCGGCGGGCGGCCGGATGCGGACGGAGGGGTCGGCCGGATCGCGCCGCGTCGAGCGCGCGTCGGCCAGCAGGCCCCAGGAACGCGCGATCTCGGCGGTGCTGGATAACCCGACATCCAGCATATAAGCGCCGGCGACGCCAAGCCGGTCGGGACCGCCCGGATCGAGCGGCACACCATGACCCATCCCCTCGATCAGTCGATCCTCGACCGCGATGCGGCCGTCCATCCCGCGCCAGGTCCGGTGCGTCCAACCGCGACCGCGCTCGGTCGAGCAGGCGGCGGGGTCGACGCCATGCACGCCCAGCCATTGCCGGCCGATCGCGTCCATGTTCGCCATGTCCACCGTCCGGTCCGCCGCGCCGTGCCAGACCGACACGCTGGGCCATGGACCGACGTGCCCGCCCGAAGCCGCTCGGACCGCGCCCGCGAGCGCATCGGCGGAGCCGCCCGGCGTCCGCATTCGCGCAAGCGCCTCGGGAACACCGGAAGCGCAACCGTACGGCAGCCCGGCGATGATGGCGCCGCCCGCGAATAGTTCGGGATAGGTCGCCAGCATCACCGCCGTCATCGCGCCGCCCGCCGATAATCCCGTCACGTACACGCGCCGCCGATCGAGCGCGTGCTCATCCAGCACCGACCGTGTCATGGCGGCTATCGACTCGGCCTCGCCACCAGTCCGCGCGATATCATCCGGGGTGAACCAGTTGAAACATCCGTTCGGATTGTTGGCGCGAGCCTGTTCCGGCAGCAGCAGGGCGAAGCCCTCGCACTCCGCCAACGCGGACCAGCCGGTCCCGCGATCATATCCGGCCGCCGTCTGCGTGCAGCCATGCAGCGCCACCACCAGCGGCGCGCCGACACGGAGCGAAGGCGGACGATAAAGCCATCCGGTCAGCTGGCCCGGATTAGACCCCGCTCCCACGACCTCGACCAGATGAGCGCCGGTCCGTTTTGCGCCGCGCGGCATATTGAACCCAGGTAGATCGACCATATCATGTTCCCGGCCGACGACATTAACCGATCCCGTCAGCATGTATCAACGAAGCGATACTCGCTTTGTTGCTGCACCGCACAATAAATCGTCGTGAAGGCGTGCTTGGGCCAGCTGCGTCGGCAATGGGCTCGGTCCCGGCGTATCCAAAATCGATCCGGCCCGGGTCGGACCCGTCCTGCGTCCCCTTCCAAAGCGCGACTCGGCCCTCCGGCGGCCCAATCGCGGCCGGCGTGCTGCGCGATCCGAGTTCGATCACCCTGCGACCGGACCAGCCGCCGATCGGCGGCCCGGCGATCTCGCGGCCGATATCGACCGTCGCGGCCATCGAAAAGGCGCGGCCGGCCGGCTGGGGCGGCAGGATTCGAACCTGCGGATGCCGGTACCAAAAACCGGTGCCTTACCGCTTGGCGACGCCCCATCGGCCGGGCCGCGCTTATAGCCGTCCGCCGCTCGGTGGGAACCCCTTCAGGCGAGCCGGTTCGGCCGGGCCGCGCTTATAGCCGTCCGCCGCTCGGTGGGAACCCCTTCAGGCGAGCCGGTGCAGCCAGCCGTGCGGGTCGGGCGCGCTCCCGCGCTGCACCGCCAGGAGCGCGTCGCGCAGCGCGGTCGTGACCGGCCCCGCCCGCCCATCGCCAACTTGGAAGCGCCCTTGCGCGTCGAGCACCTCGCCAATCGTCGTCACCACCGCCGCCGTGCCGCACGCGAACGCCTCGACCAATCGGCCGCTCGCCGCGTCCGCGCGCCACTGGTCGACCCCGTACCGCTCCTCGCGCACGACCAGCCCCAGATCGCGCGCGATCGTCAGGAGCGAGTCGCGGGTGATGCCGGGCAGGATCGTCCCCGTCAGCGGCGGCGTCGCGACCGACCCGTCATCGAACGCGAAGAACACGTTCATGCCGCCCAGCTCCTCGACCCAGCGGCGCTCGACCGCGTCGAGGAACACGACTTGGTCGCAGCCCTTCGCGATTGCCTCCTTCTGCGCGAGAAGGGTTCCGGCGTAGTTGCCGCCGCATTTGGCGGCGCCCGTGCCGCCCGGCGCGGCGCGGGTATGGTCC
>NZ_CAXSHH010000119.1:0-5033 GCF_964237155.1 uncultured Sphingomonas sp.
AACCGTACAACACGGTCCGAAAAAGGCGAAATATTCGGATGGGTCGAACCCTTGAGTCAGACGATCTCTCCCGCGAGTTTACGGTACCTGTTCAGGTGACTGAGTTCGGGCCGTAGCCCGGGCAAGCGGCGGCCGAAGCCGGACGCAAAGCCGCCGCCGTGCGCCTCGACGACGCGGGCGACCCATCCATGCGATGGTCCGTTATCGTGCGATGTCGCCAAGACCCGCCAGCTTCAGCGTGTCTCGGCGGAGCCGGTCTTGCACGGCGGCGATGGCCTCCGAGCCGTCCTCGGATGGATCGACGGTGACGCGGAACGGTCGCCTGCCGCGAGGGGCGTCGACGACGCGCCTGATCGCGCGGCCGACCTCGGTCGGATCGGCGTCGTCCGGTTCGAATGCTTCGACGGCGGCCATCACCTTCGCCTCCAGATCCCCCGTGGGACCGTCGCGATAGACGCTCGCGACGGCCGCGTCGGAGGGCTGCATCGCATGCTGGAAGTGGTTGGTGCCGCTCGTGAAAGCTCCGGGCACCACGATCGAGGTTTCGATCCCGAACCTGGCGAGCTCGAGCGCGTAGCTGATCGCCAGCTGCTCCATCGCCGCCTTCACCGCGAAGTACGGCCCCAGCAGCGGCGGCCAGTTTGCTCGGACCGTGGTGCTCGACACCCAGAGCAGCAGGCCGTCCCCGCGTTCGCGCATGTGCGGCAGCACCGCCCGGTTCACGCGTTGCGTTCCAAGGACGTTGCTGTCGTAGAGGCTCGCGAGCTGTTCGACGCTGAAGGCCTCCGTCGGCCCAAGATTCATGTGGCCGGCATTGTGGACGACGACGTCGAGGGGACCATCGGACAGGACGAGCCCGACCGCCGCATCCACCGACGCCTGGTCGCCGATGTCCATCTCGAGCGGTCGGAGCGAAAGCTTCTCGCCCGCGGCCACGCGGCGATACTCGTCGGCTTGGGGCCGGTTCCGCGCTTCGCTCTCCCGCATGGTCGCATGAACCCGGTGCCCGGCGCGCGCCAGCTCCAGCGCCGCCATGCGACCGAAGCCGCTGGAGGTGCCGGTGATCAGGACGGAGCTACCCACGCGCGGTCTCCCGGCTGTCGTTGGGCCGCATCATGCGGGCATTCAGCTCCGCCTTGGCGCGATCGGGGACGATGTGCAGGATCGCGCGCTCGAGCGTGTTGATCCACCCCGGCGAGACCTGGGCCGAGCCGACCTTCATCGCTTCCCAGCCCGCGCGGGCGGGAGCGGCGGCCGGGTCCTTGGCGGCGGCGCCCGTCGGTGTGTCCGTCGTCCCCGCCCGTTCCCAGAAATCGGACTCGGTCACGCCCGGCATCAGGCAGGTGACAGTCACGCCCGTCTCGTGGAGCTCGTTGCGCAGGGCGTAGCTGAAATTGTCCAGGAAGGCTTTGGAGGCGTTGTACGCCGCCTGATACGCGCCCGGGATCAGCCCGGCGATCGAGCCCGTGACGAGGATGCGCCCGCCGCCCTGGTCGCGCATCCGGCGGCCGACGCGCTGAAGCAGGTCGAGCGTGCCGACGCAATTGGTCTCGATCAGGGTTCGCACCGCCGCGAAATCCTGATCGAGAAAGCCCTGACCAAGCCCGTGGCCCGCGTTGGCGCAGAGAACGTCCATGCGGCGCCGGCCGATCCGCTCGTCCAGCGCAGCGACGCCCTCGGCCGTGGACAGATCGGCGATGACCGTCTCGACCGAGGCGCCGGCGAGCTCGTTCAGAGCATCGGCAAAGGGCCGGTCCGCGGCGAGCAGCAGGGTATAGCCGTCCGCGGCGGCGAGTTTCGCCAGTTCCAGCCCGATCCCGGACGAGGAACCAGTGACGACGGCGAGAGGTGGTTGGGTCACGGTCTGATCCTTTCGAGCTTACAGGGACGCACCGCCCGACACCTCTATACGCTGGGCGTTGACCCAGCGGTTCGCGTCGCCGAGCAGCGCCGCGATCATCGGGCCGACATCGTCGGCCACGCCGACGCGGCCGAGCGCGGTCGTGTCGGCGATCATCTTGTTCATCTGCGGGTTGTCGCGCACCATGCCGCCGGCGAAGTCGGTCGCGATCGCGCCGGGCGCGACCGTGTTGGCGCTGATCCCGCGCGAGCCCAGCTCCTTGGCGAGATAGCGGGTGAATACCTCGATGCCGCCCTTCATCATCGCGTAAGCCGCAAAGCCCGGGGTCGAGAAGCGCGTAAGGCCGCTCGACACGTTGACGATGCGGCCCCCGTCGGCGATCAGCGGCAGCAGCGCCTGGGTCAAGAAGAACGCGCCCTTGAGCTGCACGGCGACGATGTCGTCGAAATCGGCCTCCGTCACGTCGCCGATCTTGCCGAAATGGCTGGTGCCGGCATTGTTGACGAGGAAGTCGAAGCGGTCTCGATTCCACCGATCGGCCAGAGCGCGCTTTACCTCGTCGGCGAAGTCACCGACTCGCCCCGTCTGGCCCACGTCCAGTTGCAATGCGATGCCGTTCGCACCGGCTGCTTCGACTTCGCGCACGGTCGCATCGGCTTCGTCCTTATTCGAGTGATAGGTGACGATCGAGTCGACACCGGTTCGCGCCAGAGCGATGACGGTGTTGCGTCCGAGGCCGCGGCTACCCCCGGTGACGATCGCGATACGTGAACTTTCGGGCATGGTGATCCTCTCGTTGCCTGACCTCCCATATACGCTTGAGTGGCGTCACCCGATTGCCAGCGACTCCGAACAAGTTGCCTGTTTCTCCAGTGGCTGATCCGGGTTAAGTGCCTGGTCCATGATTGAATCCAAGGCAGCCATGATTCGAATGCTGAACCGGCTCACGATCGGCGACAGCGCATTGACGGTGCCGCTGCCGGGCCTGTCCATCATCCACTACGACGAGCCCGGTCGCGTACGGCATGAACTCTATACGCCCGTCCTATGCATGGTGCTGCGAGGGGCCAAGCAGATTGCGCTCGGTGATCAGGTTCACGTGGTCGGCGCTGGGCAGGGATTGCTGGTCAGCGCCGAGGTGCCGGTCATTGCCCGCGTCGAGGCCAGCCCCGCCCAGCCCTATCTGGCCGTCGCCGTCGATCTCGATCTCGCGCTGCTCGACGATATCGCCCTGCAGGCCGGCGTGCATGAGGTCGTGGATGGGTCAAAAAGTTCCCTTGCCGTTCTGCCTCGGCCTGACGAAAGATTGCTCGACTGTCTCGCTCGTATCGTCGAGCTGACACGGCGGGCGCATGAGGCGGCGATCCTGATGCCCGGCCTGCTGCGCGAGTTGCACTATCTGCTTCTCCGGGGTCCGCTCGGGGGGACGCTGCGGCGCATGGCGCGACCGGACGGCCATCACCGGCGCATCGGCAGGGCGATCGCGCTACTCACGAATACGTTCCACGACGCCCTGCCGATCGCGACGCTCGCCGCCGCCGCCGGGATGAGCGTTTCCGCCTTTCACCACCACTTCAAGGCGGTAACCGGCTGCTCGCCTCGGCAGTTTCAAAAGCAGCTGCGCCTGCTCGAGGCCAGGCGGCTGATCCAGATGGAAGGTGCCAGCGCCCGCCGCGCCGCGTTCACGGTCGGCTATGCCAGTGCCCAGCAGTTCACGCGCGACCACGCCCGGCAGTTCGGCGCGCCGCCTCGGCGCAGCCTACACGGTGCGGCCGAACCAGCCTTGCTGGTCGGCTAAGCCAAGCGCCGCGTCCCCTGGCGTGACCCACAGCGCCGCACCCGACGCTCGGCTCCGCCTTCCTGTTCGCGCAACACCAAAGGTGATCCGCTTCTAGCTGAACTCGCCTTTTCCACGTCCGTCCGCTCACGAAAGCGAACGTTGGTTTGAACTGACAGACCTTCACCCGCGGCGTTCCAACCCCGACATTCGCAATTCGTCAACTCGGTCCGGACCTTATTCAGGTATGGACAGCGAGGAAGGCAGCCAGAAGCGCGGCTTGACGCATTTGCCGATTACACTCACCGGCTGCCCAAACGCCTCAAGCCGGGATGGTGATTGCCAAAGTGTTGGACAGCAAGTTAGCCGCGGCCGCCGTGACCGTACGGGGAGGTCCCGAGCAGTTCGTGAACGACTCGCAGAACGAGCCACAACCACAAGATCGGTCTGCTGGCATCACGCCCGATCCACGCGGCGCAGACCACCGCGTCGCGGTTGCGCGCCAGCGTCGCGAGCGGATGCGAGCGCGGCTTCTGGAAGCGACCCTTAGTGTCTGGGCCGCGGAGGACGGCGTCAACGAAGCGACCGTAATCAGGCACGTCGTGGATGCTGCGGGCGTGTCCCGAGCCACCTTCTACAAACATTTCTCGTCTCTCGACGAAGCTGCCGCCGCCTTGGGCAGCAGCCTTTCAGACAGGATGGTGGAGGAGCTGGACCCGATCCAGCGCGAGGTCGTCGATCCGTTGATGCGCGCGAGTGTCGGCATCCAGTTCTTCCTATGGCGCGGGTTCTACGACCGGACCTGGGGACGATTCGTATCTCGAAGCCACCATGTGGTGGTCGAGAGGTCGAAGTTCATAACGCATGTCGGCGAGGACCTGCGCAACGGCCTGGAGGGTGGAGCATTCGCGTTCACGCGCGCCGATGCGGCGCTGACGCTGAACAACGGCTCGCTCAAGGAAGGGATCGCGGCGCTGAGTCGCGGCCTTGGCGAGCCGGTCTCGTTCATCGAGGCGTTGGCGTCGATGATCCTTCTCGGTTTCGGCGTGGACCGCGTCGTCGCGTCGACGGCGGTCCAGGAAGGTGCCCACATCCTCCGAGCGCGCGCGCCGTCCCTGTATGCGTGGTGGCCGGCCGCGGGTCCTCGAGCGCCCCAGGCCAGCTTCGACTAGACTGGCCGCGATCGCACGCGACAGCTTTGATAACGAGCCTTGCACTGGAAACCGAGTCATAGTAGACACTATGTAACCCTACTCAGATGGGCAGAGGAGAGCGAAATGGCAACTGCACTAGTCGCACCGGACGTTGACATCCTGGATCGTCGCAATACCGCGAAGACGTACGACGAGGGGGTTCGCTACGCGATGGATCTCGTGGAACAGCATTTCCACGAGG
>NZ_CAXSHH010000120.1:0-5022 GCF_964237155.1 uncultured Sphingomonas sp.
GGTCGTTTGGCGGCGTTCCTTCAACTGGCATGAACATCCACGAGCGTCCGAAGTCCGGAGCAAGGACAACGTCCGCGAATGGCGGCTTGTGGGTCGAGGCCACCAGCGTGAAGCCGACATCCAGCTAAAGGTCAGGACGCGGCAGCTGAGCGCCCGATCTCGGCCGATTTGATCTGTGGCAGCCTCGCCGGAAAGCTGCCGTACGATCGATCGCCCGCGCGGTGGCCGTCTGGCTCAAGGCTAAGCCATAGGTTTTTGTTCCGGTTTCCCCTTGGAACTTGGAGCACCGGGTCTCGTTGACCTGCGGAACGCCAGATCGGCTACCCGTCGTCAGACAAACCGGAGCATGAACATGAGCAGCGCCGAGGATACGACCGCCGTTCCGGCCACCGCCGGCGAGGACCTTGCGCCCGAGGCTTCCCCCTTGGTTCCGACCGATCCGGCGACCGAAGGAGCGGCAGTTCCATCCACCGAGCCCTTGGAAGGGGCGCCGGTGGAGAGCTTGCCCGGAGACCAGGGCGTCGCCGGCATCGCGGCCGCGTCCCTGGCACCGCAGGCTCGGGGAAAGACCAAGGGCGTCGCGGACATCGTGTTCGTGGTCGACGTCAGCGGCAGCATGGTTCCGTGCATCGACGCGCTCCGGCAGAATATCGAGACGTTCGTCAGTTCGCTCAGCGGCGGCGACGCGAACAACGCGCCGCCCGTGAAGGACTGGCGCGCCAAGGTCGTAGGCTACCGAGACCTGGAGAGTTCCGAGGCCGAGGGTCTGCCCTGGATGATCGACAACGAGTTCGTGCGCGACACCGCGGCATTGAAGACGCAGCTCGGGGGCCTGAGTGCGAACGGCGGCGGCGACGAGCCCGAGTCGTTGCTCGACGTTCTATACAAGGTGGCCACCATGGAGGCGAGCCCGAAGGGATCGCAGACCGTCGAGGCGACCAAGTGGAGGTATCGGAGCGACGCGGCGCGGGTGGTGGTCGTCTTCACCGACGCGTCCTTCAAGGAGACGATGAGCATTCCCGAGGCCAAGGGCGGCTCGCTCCAGGACGTCGCCAACGTGGTCATGGCGAACCGGATCATCCTCAGCGTGTTCGCACCCAACTTCGAGGGGTATGACCGCCTGAGCCAGATCGACAAATCGGAATGGGAGGTCGTCGAGTTCGAGGGTCTGAACGCGCAGGAGGCGCTCACGAAGTTCACCTCGGACCCCGTCAATTTCCGCAACACGCTAAAGCAGCTCGCCGCCAGCGTTTCGCGCTCGGCGGAGACCGTCGCGCTTTGACGCGGCGAGCCCGGCCTTAAGGGCCCCACATGGCCAAGAAGCTGAAGGTGGGCGACCGGATCCGGGGATACCGTATCACGAAAGTGTTCGGCCCCGGCATGATGGCGATCTCTTACGGGGCGGTCGGGCCCGACGGTCGCAAGGTGTTCTTCAAACAGTACAAGTCGCCCGCGCCGACCGTGGTCTGGTACAAGGATTTCGTCGCCTATCAACGGGAGCTGTCCGCTCGGGTCGTCCGGGGCAAGGCCGACAATTTCGCGGTCGCCCAGATCGACGCCTTTGAGGAGGTCTGGGGCGGCCCATGCTACTTCCAGGCCTATCAATTCGTGGAGAACGGGGCCGATCTGCAACAGGTGCTCGACAAGGAACGCGACAGCCATCGCCTGACCGGAAAAGCACCCACGAGCGATCCCGCCATCTGGGCGCGGCACGTCACCTGGGCCAAGGTCCTCGTCGCGGGCGTCGCGGCGTTGCACGAGGTGAAGATCGTCCATGCGGACCTGAAGCCGGCCAACGCCTACCTGATCGAGGATCCCACGATCGCGGCGGAGTTCCAGCTCAAGCTGATCGACATGGACTTCTCGGTGCTCGCCGACCTCAGACCTCCCTGGCACGGCCATCAAGGCCATGTCGGCACCGACAATTACCGCTCGCCCGAGCATCTGACCCGGGGCTCGGTGCCCGTCCTGGCGTCCGACGTTTTCACCTGCGGGCTGATCCTCCATGAACTGCTGACCGGTCGGCATCCCTACTGGTCGGAGGACCAGGCGGACTATGCGCGATCGGTTCAGGGCTATAAGGCGAGTCCTCCGGCGCTGCTGGGACCGATGCCGTGGCCGGCCGACAATGCGGATGTGAGTTCGACGCTCCATCGGTGCCTGTCTCGCGACCCAGCGAAGCGTCCGACGGCCGCCGAATTGCGGGCCGTCCTGAGCGGCCGCGATCGTGGACCTTCCGTGAAAGCGCCAGCCGCATCGAT
This sequence comes from uncultured Sphingomonas sp., assembly GCF_964237155.1. Lineage (GTDB taxonomy): Bacteria > Pseudomonadota > Alphaproteobacteria > Sphingomonadales > Sphingomonadaceae > Sphingomonas. The sequence goes on from NZ_CAXSHH010000120.1 coordinate 2,262, forward strand.
GCCGGCCGTGAAGCCGCCGGTGCCGGCGAAGCCCGCGCCGAGACCCGCCGCTCCCGCTACCGCTCCCGTCGCGACGCCCGTGCGCGCGCCCCTGGCGTCGGCCGCCCTGCGGCTGACCGGACCGGACGGCAAGGTGCTGAGCATCCGCGTGCGAACCGAGCTGGGCAAGGCGCTAGTCCGCCAGTTCGGCCCCGAGGCCGATTATTGGGATGAGCGGCAATGCGTGGTCGAACGCGCCGCCGACGGCCGTTGGACATTAACGGGTGCGGGTGTCACGACAAACCAGACGCTGGTCAACGGCCGCGCGTTGACGTCGGTGCGCGTGCTCAGCCAGGGCGATCGCATCGCCGTCGGCAACGAGGCCAAGGGGCTCGCCAAGCTTCCACTTACCGTGGGCGCGGCATGACCGGCGAGCCTGAACAGGCCGTCGCGGCCCCGGACGCGGCGGTGCCCGATCCGATCACGCCCCGCGCGCCCACGTCGGAAACGCAGCCCGGGAGCGAGGCTTCGACGGCCGCGCCCGAGCCGTCGGAGCCGGCGAACGACACGCCCCGTACCATTCCGATGCTTCCGGTCGTCGAGGTCGAAAACCTGGACTGGCGCGCCGTGCGCCGATCGGTCGATCCCCGGGCCATACGGTCGCGGATGCGCGACACGGTGGAGGCGTTCGAGGCGCTGCTCGACCGGGCGGACGGGCCGGGGTTACTGTTCGACTCCGACCGGGCCAACGCGGCGGATCGCGCGATACAGGTATGTGACCTCAGTCCCGAGGTGCCGGTCTGGATCATAGGGGATCTCCACGGCGACCTTCTGGCACTCGAGGCTGCGTTGGCGTTGATAGACGCACGACCTGCCGAGCTTGAGCACGGTCCTTCCCGAATCATCTTCCTCGGCGACCTCTTCGACGACGAAGGCATGGGGCTCGAGGTTCTCCTGCGCGTGTTCGAGCTGATCCTCGCAGCGCCCGAGCGCGTCTGCGTGGTCGTCGGCAATCATGACGAGGCTCTGTCGTACGACGGCAACCGGTTTTCCTCGAGCGTATCGCCAAGCGACTTCGCGGACTTCCTCAACGCGAACCTCGCGCATGAATGGATCGAGCGCGCGGGCAAGTTGGCGGTCCGGTTCTTCGCCCAGGCGCCCCGGGCGTTGTTCCTCCCCGACGGACTGCTGGTCGCCCATGCCGGTTTCCCGCTCTCCGACCTGCACGCCCGGCTCGCCGAGACGAGCGACTGGAACGATCCGGCGTGCCTTTCGGACTTCGCCTGGACGCGCGCTCATCCGACAGCCCGGCGCAAGATGCCGAACCGGTTCACCCGCGGAAGCCAGTTCGGCCACGAGGACTTCGCCGCCTTCCGCGAGCTGAGCACGAGGCTGGGCCGGCCGGTCACGCACATGGTCCGCGGACATGATCACGTCGAGGAACGCTACATCGCGTACCCCGCTTACCGGGAGCACCCGGTGCTCACGACGGTGGCGCTCTCGCGTCGTCTGCCGCGCGAGTCGTTTGGACCTTACGTCCGGGTACCCACGCTCGCGCGCCATGTCGAGGGAGCGCTGCCGCAGGTCCACCGGCTCCACATCCCCGCCGAGATCGTCACGGCGGTATTTCCCGAACCCGTCGCGCGAGGGTGCGGCGAGGACATCGGATCGTGAGCGGCGTCGTCCTTCGGTGCTCGAACTGCGGAACCACGCAGCCGTCGCCGGGCGAATGCGACGCCTGCCACGAAGCGCAGGTCCGGTTCTTCTGCATGAACCACCAGCCGGGCGTCTGGCTCGACGGCGAGCGTTGTCCCCAGTGCGGAGCCAGCTTCGGCGATGTGGCTGTCGTCGCTCCACCGGTCCGCACCGCCCTTCCGCCACGTCGGACAGGTCCTGCCTCGAGGTCGCCCACCCGACGAGCCCCCATCGAGCCGTATGACCCTGATCCAGTGCCGTTTCGCGATGACGAGCCAATCGTCGAGCGTAGGGCAATGGAACGCAGGCTTCTCGAACTTCTGACCGCGGCATCCGGTGCGGGCAGGATCAGGAGTATGCGCCCGGACCCGGATGGTCGATCGCGCGGCGGCGGCTGCATGAAGATGATTCTCTTGTTGCTGGCCCTGGCGTTCGCCGTCTTCATCCTCGGGCCGCTGCTTCTCGGCGGCGCGATCCTACAACTGATCTAGCGCCGACAAACGCGGGCGATCAGGCCCCCGCGTGATCTTGCCCCTTTTCGACAGACTCGACTTGCAACCTCGCGAAGAACCTAATTGGGATGATTGGCGGCTTTCGCGTCGATGCGGCTAGAGGCCAACGAACTATTCTGAGCCAGCAAATTGACTGAGCTGCCCCTTTTAAGGGTGTTCCATCGACTATGACAGTCTGGACCACGGAAGGGACGACGAATGCCAGCGAGGAAGCACAAGCCCGAGGAGATCATCGGCAAGCTGCGTGAGGTGGAGATCATGCTGGGCCAGGGTCGCACGACCGCCGAGGCATGCCGTCGCATCGCGGTCAGCGAACATACCTACTATCGGTGGCGCAAGGAGTATGGCGGCCTGAAGACGGATCAGGCGCGACGCATGAAGGACCTGGAGAAGGAGGACCTGCGGCTGCGCCGGGCGATCTTCGACCTGACCTTGGACAAGCTCATCCCGCAGGAAGCCGCCCGGGGAAGCTTCTGAGCCCCGCGCGGCGCGGGCGCCGCATCGACCGGTTGCGACGAGAGCTCCTAGGCTCCAGACTCGTTCACAGCCAGAACGCGAGCGCGGTGGCGAGCGCC
>NZ_CAXSHH010000121.1:0-4917 GCF_964237155.1 uncultured Sphingomonas sp.
GCCGGCCGGGCTCGGTGCCGGTCGCGCCGCTAAGTGCCTTAGCGGCGCTGCACCGAGCCTAGCGGCAACGCACCGAGTTCTGTTCGATCGAGCGGCCCGCGAGGGCACCGGCGGCACCGCCAAGCAACGTGCCCACCGTCCGGCTACGCCCGCCGTCGATGATGTTGCCCAGGATGCCGCCCGCGCCCGCGCCGAGGATCAGGCCGGTGGTGCCGTCGGCGCGGCGGCAGTAATAGCGGCCGTCCTGGCCCGCATAGACGCGCTCGTCGGACGCGAGCGTACGGTCGCGGTAATTGGGGCCGGAGCGATAGTAGCGGGCGGCGTCGTAATCGCCCTCGTCGCGCTCGTCGCTGTAGGTGGGGCGGTCGTAGCGGTCGTCGTAGGGGACATTCGGCGCGACGCGGTAGCCGCCACCGCCGGCGGGAGCGCGATAGCCGGGGCGGGCGGACTGGTAGCGGTCGAGCTCCCCGCGGAAGATCTGGTATTCGCGGTCGAAGCGGTCTTGCGCCTGACGCATGCGGGCGTCGGCGGCCGGGCCTTGCGCTGCGGCGCCATTCGTCAGCAAAGGGGCGGCGAGGAGGGCGGCCGCGGCGGTGAGGGCTAGGGTCAGCTTCATGGATATACACTCCGGCCCGGGAACGCGGGCGTCATCTGCGACAACATTTCGGGGCCGGCGCGGTTCCTAATGGTCCGAGCCGATCGGGGCGGGGAAGCCGCCATACTCGTCGATCGCCTCGAACAAATGGGTGAGCTGTGTCCGCTCGTCGGGGGTGACCTCGGGCCGCCAAATCTCGAACAGGAGGACGGTGCGGGTGGCGGGGCCGCGGTTCCAGGCCTCGTGCTCGATACTGTCGTCGAAGATCGTAAGCTCGCCCTCGCGCCAGGGGCGGGTCTCGTCGCCGACGCGCATCGCGCAAGCCTCGGGGACGACGAGCGGAAGGTGGCAGGTGAGGCGGGTGTTGAGCATGCCGTGATGCGGGCGGATGTGGGTGTCGGGTCGCAGGCGCGAGAAGAGCGCCATGGGGGAGCGGCCGGCGATGCGGGGGATGGGGAGGCTCGCCAGCGCGGCAACGGTGCGGGGGACGCGGGCGGCTTCGGGCGTGAGCGCGCCGTTCCGCCAGATGTAGAAGGCGCTCCAGCTGGGGTCGTCGAGGAGCGGATTGGCGACGGGGCGGGGGCGGTTCGGGTCGCCGGTGATGTAGGGGGCGAAGCCGTCGGTGTCGGCGAGCGCCTCCAGTTCGGCGCGGATGGCGGGGGCGGCGGCTTCGAGCTCGGGGGCCCAGGCGAACTCATCGCGCTCGTAGAACTGACGTTGGGGGAGGCCGGGGAAGTAGAACATCGAGGGCTGTTGGAGGTGGAGCTCGCGGCGGCCTAGCAGCAGGTCGAGCGAGCGGCGGAAGCGGGTCGGGCGCTCGGGATCAGTGTCGGGGAGGTCGACCGCCGAGAGAAGGTGGCGTTCGTAGCGGGCGTTGTTCTCGGCCAGGAACGCCTGAGCGCGCTGGAGCAACGGCGTGAGTTGGGGCGGGGGCGGGGTGGCGGTCGCCTGCTTGAGCGCGGCGGTCATGAAGGAGGCGGCGGCGCGATCGTCGCCGTCGTCGCGCTTGCGCTCGCCCATTAGCAGGAGGGCCAGGATGTCGCGGGGCTCCTCGACGAGGAGCGAGCCGAGCGCCTGCGTCTCGGCGGGGGCGTCGCCGAGTTTGCGGCAGGCCTGGGCGAGCGGGAGCCAGGGGCGGCGGCCCTGCGGCTCGGTTTCGGTCGCGCGGGTGAGATGTTGGCGGGCGGCGGCGAAGTCGCTCCGGCGGAGCGCATCGAGGCCGGACTGGAGGGGGGAAGGGATCATCGCGGGAGCTCGTCGCACGGGGGTCAGGGCGGGGCCAGTAGGGGCGAAGGTAACGAAGGTAACGCTAATACGCGTTTTGCACGTGGGCGGGGACCGGATCGAGCGCGGCGAGGGCCGCCTCCAACGCGGCGATCAGATCGACGGACGAGGATGGCGGGTCCATGTGACGGATCGCGGCCATGAGCAGCCGGTCGTTGTAGCGCCGCCGCTCGCCGATCTGGCGGCCGCCGTGGAAGACAGGCTCGACTACCCCGTCGATCGCGCGATCGATGGCCAGGGCCGCCGACTCGTTCCCGCCGCGGCGCGCGGCGTCGTCCCAGGCGGCGGCGAAGGAGGCGGCGTCCGGCCGCTTGCGGAGCGCGTAGGCGGATTTGGGGCTCATGCCGACGGCCTTGGCGGCCGCCGCGACGACGCCGCAGCGGGCGAGCTGATCGATGAAGGCGCGCTGCTTGTCCGGGGTCCAGCCGTCGCGGCGGGCGGCGGTGGGGACGGGGGTAAAGGCTGGCGAATCGGGCATCGGCCAGGATATGGCGAGGGCGGTTCTTGTAGGACAGCGCTGATTTATGGGCGGAGGAGTGGCGGGACCCCGGCTCAAGGCCGGGGTGACGGGGGTTGGGTCAGTCGCGCGGCTCGAGGGCGGGTCGGACGTCGGTTAGCGAGAAGTCGTTGCCGACGAACAGGAGCGGACAGTCGAACTCCTTCGCGAGAGTGTAGGCGAAGATATCCATGATGTTGAGCTTCGCCCGGTGATAGCCTTTGCCCCACCGCTCGTAAGCGACGGCCGCCGCGCGGGCGCGCTCGGCGGTTAGGTCGATCACATCGGGCCCGAAACCAGCCAGCATCTCGCGAAGCGGCATCAGGACGCCCTTAGCCTCCGCAACGATCAGCGCCTCGGCTAGGGAGGCGGCGGAGATGATCAGGTCGCGTTCGCGGCTGAGAGCATCGATGCAGCGGTCGGCGTCGTCCTCGTCGAGCAGGATCGCGAGGAGGGCGGACCCGTCCAGCGCGATCACGCGGGCAGGCCGAACTCGTCATACAAATAGTCTGCCGCCGTGGCGGCGGTCACGCCCTGCCACTCCGGCTTGCCCTTGGCGACGCCGCGGAACCGCTCCAGCACCGCGCGCTTCTCCGCCGGAGTCGGCTTGCGGCGATCGACGACTAGGCGGACCGACGGTGCATCCCCGCGCGTAAGCACGACCTCTTCTCCCGCATCGGCGCGAGCGGCTAGCTCGGGCAACTGGGCGGCGGCTTCGGATAAAGTCATTTGCATGATGCTGACCTACAGACGGGCGTTATCGATCATGGGCATTATCTGCCGGGTTCGTATACTGGTGTCAAGTATAACTTGACACTCAACCGTAGTTCGTTCATTCTCTTGCAGTGCAGATTGAAAGCATCAGGCACAAGGCGCTGCGCGCGTTTGCGGAGACGGGCCGGACCAAGGGGCTGCCGGGCGACTCGGTCGAACGGCTCCGCAATATGCTGACCTATCTGGTCGCGGTCGATGTCGCGGAGGAGTTGAGGGTGCCGCCCAACTACGGTGCCCACCTGCTGACGGGCGACCGGGCCGGCGTCTGGTCGCTCACGGTGACGCGGAACTGGCGCATGACGTTTCGGGTGAACGAGGCGGGCGACGTCGAGGACTTGGACCTGGAGGATTATCACTGATGGCCATCAAGCTTCATTCCAGTTTCGCCGTGCATCCGGGCGCATGGCTGCGCGCCGAGCTGGTCGAGCCGCACGGGCTGACCGTGACAGGGGCGGCCGCCAAGCTCCATGTCACGCGGCAGGCGATGAGCAACCTGCTCGGCGGTCGCGCCGGACTGTCGGCGGAGATGGCGATCCGGTTCGAGAAGGCGTTCGGGGTGCGAGCGGACACGCTGATGCGAATGCAGGGCGCGCATGATCTGGCGCAGGTGCGGGCGCGCGAGGGCGAAATCGAGGTGGAGCGGGTGGCGGCTTAGGCTGATCGGCCGAAGGGGGAACACAGAATGTCTAAGAATTACAACCACAGAGAATGCTTCGAATTTTATGATACGGTCCCGCGCAACTTACGTTGGAGCTGGTCAGGCAAGAGCGTCGACGGACAACACGTTGCGGTGACGCTTTGGCAAGACCGCTTTGAGGAGCAAGGGCGCATATACCGTAGTTGGAAAACCGATCATCCTGGCGAGTGGCGGTCGCGGCCGGGCTTTGTAGAGCTGATCGACAATCTTGCTCATTCTCGCGACAAGCTTGGTGGGAGGGTTCACGTCATCTTGGCGCAGGCGAGAGACAAGGATGTTTCGCCACGCTCTATTCTGCGGTGCTTTCCTCAAAAAGCTTTGAAAATGCGCGTTCTTGAATTGGACGAGCAGGAGGGTACATTTGTTTTGGAGCGCGTGGACAAGCAGGTGCCCGCTTAGCATCGGCGGCGGCAGCTGGCGTTAGTCACCCAACTGTCACGAAGCTATCCATCACCCGCTTCCGCCCGGCGTGTTCGAAGTCGATTTCCAGTTTGTTGCCTTCGATGTGGGCGATCGCGCCGTAGCCGAACTTTTGGTGGAACACGCGTTGGCCCACTTCCAAGTCCTCGCGGCCTTTTTGGCCCAGGCCGACGGCGGGGCCTCGGGATTCGACGATGCGGGTGGGCCCGGTGGTGAAGCTGCTCGCGGCGCCCGCCGCGCGGGCCCAGCCGGGGCCTCGGCCGGAGCCGCGGGCGATGTCGGCGAAGGGGTCGGATTGTTCGGACCAGTTGGCGCGCCATAGCGACTCGCCGCCGGTCATGCTGGTCTCGGTGTCGATGTGGGCGGGGGGGAGCTCGGCGACGAAGCGGCTGGGCAGGCTGCTGGTCCATTGGCCGTAGATGCGGCGGTTGGCGGCGTGGAGGACGGTCGCGCGGCGGCGGGCGCGGGTGATGGCGACGTAGGCCAGGCGACGCTCCTCCTCCAGCGAGGCGGTGCCGCCCTCGTCCATCGCGCGCTGCGAGGGGAACAGGCCTTCCTCCCAGCCCGCCAGGAAGACGGTGTCGAACTCCAGCCCCTTGGCGGCGTGGATGGTCATGATGGTGACCTTGGGCGCGTCCTTGGCGGCGTCGT
>NZ_CAXSHH010000122.1:0-4886 GCF_964237155.1 uncultured Sphingomonas sp.
AAGAAGCGCGGGAAACGGAAGGGCGCTGTCACCGCCTGCTGGACCTTTCTGCCGCCCCGGGCGATCCGGCGGGCTGGGTGAACCTATGGCGGCGTCCGAGCATGGATGAAAGGCGCTTCACCAAAGATTGAGGGTTAACCCGTGCGGTGCATACAAGAAAGTCAGGCGAGCTCGACGGGCGCGACGTCGTAGCCGCCGATGCGCAGCGCGGCGAACAGGCGGTCGAGATGCGCGCGGTCGCGGGTCTCGCATTCGATCTCGGTGACGAGGCCCTTGGCCGGGAGGGTGGTGAAGACGCGCTGGTGGTAGACCTCGATGATGTTGACGCGCTCCTGGTCGAAGATGCGCGCGACGTTGAACAGCGCGCCGGGCTGGTCCTGGAGGCGGATGCGCAGGCGCGCGAGGCGGCCGGAGCGGGCGAGATCGCGCAGCAGCACGTTGGCGAGCAGCCGCGTGTCGATGTTGCCGCCGCACAGCACGATGCCGACGGTGCGGCCGCGAAAGCGATCCGGATGCTGGAGGAGGGCGGCGAGCCCGGCGGCGCCCGCGCCCTCGACCACGGTCTTCTCGATCTGGAGGAGGAGGCTGACCGCCTCCTCGAGGCTGCGTTCGGAGACGAGGAGGATGTCGTCGACCAGCTCGGCGACCATCGTCGAGGTGATGCCGCCGGGTTCCTTGACCGCGATGCCCTCGGCCAGCGTGTCGCCCGCGCAGGGGTGGTCGGTGCCGTTGATGCGGTTGTACATGGACGGATAGAGCTCGGCCTCTACCCCGACGACCTCGATCGCGTGCCCACTCGCGCGGGCGACGACGCCCATGCCGGAAATGAGCCCGCCGCCGCCGATCGGGGTGACCAGCGTATCGATCGCGGGCACGTCGTCGAGCATTTCGATCGCGACGGTGCCCTGGCCCGCGATGATGCGCGGGTCGTCGAAGGCGTGGACGAACGTCAGCCCGCGCGCGGTCTCGAGCTGGCGGGCGTGGGCGTGGGCGGCGTCGTAGGTCTCGCCCTCGATCACGACGGTCGCGCCGTGGCCCTCGGTCTGGACGACCTTGGTGATGGGCGTGGTGCGCGGCATGACGATGGTGGCGGGGATGCCGAGCCGGTTCGCGTGATAGGCGAGCCCCTGCGCGTGGTTCCCCGCCGAGGCGGCGATCACGCCGGTGGCGCGCGCTTCGGGCGAGAGCTGGAGCAGGGTGTTGAGCGCGCCGCGTTCCTTGTAGGCGGCGGTGAATTGAAGGTTCTCGAACTTCAGATACACGGTCGCGCCGGTCAGTTCGGACAGGGTGCGGCTGATGAAGGTTGGGGTGCGGACGATCTGGGCACGGATGCGGGCGTGCGCGGCCTCCACGTCGGCCAAGGTGACCGGAAGAGGGGGGGTGACGGGGAGTTCCGAGACGGTCGGTACGCGTTGGGTGGCCATGTGTCGGTCGCTAGACCATCTGGCGCGGGCGGGGAACCGCCCCTATGCCCCGCGTCCATGAAGATCGGATGGATCGGGACGGGCGTGATGGGCGCGCCGATGGCGGGGCACCTCGCCGCGGCGGGGCATGAGGTCGCGGTGTATAACCGGACCGTCGCAAAGGCGGAAGGTTGGGCGGCGAAGCACGGCGGGCGGGTGGCGGCTACGCCCGCGGCGGCGGCGGACGGGGCGGAATTGGTGCTTACCTGCGTCGGGAATGACGACGATCTCGCGGCGGTGACGCTGGGCGCGGACGGCGCGTTCGCGGCGATGCGGGCGGGCGCATCGTTCGTGGACCATACGACGGTATCGGCGGCGATCGCGCGGCGGCTGGCCGAGGAGGGCGAAGCGCGCGGGTTGCTCGTGCTCGACGCGCCGGTGTCGGGCGGGCAGGCGGGGGCGGAGTCGGGGAAGCTGTCGGTGATGTGCGGCGGATCGGCGGCGGCGTTCGCGGCGGCGGAGCCGATGCTCCAGGCCTACGCCGCGCGCGTGGTGCATGTCGGCGGGCCGGGGGCGGGGCAGCAGACCAAGATGGTCAACCAGATCGCGATCGCGGGGGTGCTGGGCGGGTTGTCGGAGGCGCTCAGGTTCGCGCAGGGTGCCGGGCTGGACTTGGATGCGGTGTTCGAGGCCGTGTCGGGCGGGGCGGCGCAGAGTTGGCAGATGGTCAACCGGTGGGGCAGCATGGCCGAGGACCGGTTCGATTTCGGCTTCGCGGTCGACTGGATGCGCAAGGACCTGGGGCTGGCGATCGACGAGGCGCGGGCGAACGGGGCGGCGGTGCCGGTGGCGGCTTTGGTGGACCAGTTCTATGCCGAGGTGCAGGCGATGGGCGGCGGTCGGCAGGATACGAGCGCGTTGGTGCGGAGATTGCGGAAGTGACAAGCGTGAGTGTGCGTATCCTGCTGGCGGCGGCGGCGGCGTTGCTGCCTGCGCCCGCGTTGGCGGATGGGCTGGTCTATAACGTCACGGGCGTGACGCTCGACAAGGACGGGCGGGTCGAGCGGTTCTCCGCGTTGCAGGTGACGCGCGACGGGCGGGTGGCGAAGCTGCTTCGCACGCGCGACAAGCTGCCCGACAAGCTCGACTGGCGGGTGGACATGAAGGGACGCGTGCTGCTGCCGGGCTTCGTCGACGCGCACGGGCATGTGATGGGGCTGGGGACGCGCGCGCTGGCGCTCGATCTGTCGGGGACGCGCTCGCTCGCCGAGGCGCAGGCGGCGATCGGGGCCTATGCGAAGGCGAACCCGGAGCGGAAATGGATTCTAGGCGGCGGCTGGAACCAGGAGAGCTGGGGATTGGGCCGCTTCCCGACGGCGGCGGAGCTGGACGCGGTCGTCGCCGACCGGCCGGTGTGGCTGTCGCGCGCCGACGGGCATGCGAGCTGGGGCAACAGCGCGGCGATGCGCGCGGCCGGGGTCACCGCGCGCAGCGTGTCGCCGGCGGGCGGGCGGATCGAGATGGCGAACGGGCAGCCGTCGGGGATCTTCGTCGACGCGGCCGAGGAGCTGGTCGCCAAGGCCGTGCCGCGGCCGTCCGCCAAGGATCGCGACGCCGCCTTTGTGAAAGCGCAGCAGCTGTTGCTCGCGAGTGGCATCACCGCGACCGCCGACATGGGAACGACGTTGGACGAGTGGCAGACCTATCGCCGGATGGGTGATCTGGGGAACCTGCGCGTCCGCATCATGAGCTATGGCGGTGGGGTCGAGGATACTGTGCGGATCGGCGGGACGGGGCCGACACCGTGGCTGTATGGCGACAAGCTCAAGCTCGTCGGGGTGAAGTTGTATGGCGACGGCGCGCTCGGGTCGCGTGGGGCGTGGCTGAAGGCGCCGTATGCGGACGCGCCGCGCGAGCGGGGGCTGGGTTTCCAGTCGGACGACGTGATCCGCAACCTGATGAGCCGCGCGTCGATGGACGGGTACCAGGTCGCGGTGCATGCGATCGGCGACCGGGCGAACGCGCAGGTACTGGACGCGATCGACGAACTGGCGCTGACCTACAAGGGCGACCGGCGCTGGCGGGTCGAGCATGCGCAGGTGATCGATCCGGCGGACCTGGCGCGTTTCGGAAAGAATGGCGTGATCGCGTCGATGCAGCCCGTTCACCAGACGAGCGACCGGACGATGGCGGAAGCTCGGCTGGGGCCGGCGCGGCTGGCGGGAGCGTATGCCTGGGCGTCGGTGCTCGCGCGCGGCGGGCGGCTGGCGTTCGGGTCGGATTATCCGGTCGAGCGGCCCGATCCGTTCGCGGGCTGGGCGGCGGCGTTCACGCGCGCCGACGCGGAGGGGTTGCCGTTTGGCGGGTGGCAGCCGCAGGAGCGGGTGACGCGCGAGCAGGCGTGGAAGGCGTTCACGAGCGACGGGGCCTATGCGGGCTTCGCGGAGGACCGGTTCGGGCGGCTGGGGGTCGGGCAGCGCGCGGACTTCATCATCGTCGATCGCGACCCGACGCTCGCCGGGCCGACCGAACTCCGCGCGACCAAGGTCGAGGAGACCTGGGTCGGCGGCGAGAAGATGTTCGAGCGGAAGTGAACGGGCGGGGGCCGAGGTCCCCGCCCGGCCGGCTCATGTGCCGGAGGACATCGACGCGGGGGTCATCTGCTTGGCGTGCATGACGTGACGCTCGACGATCGGCACGGCGGTCGAGGCGACCTGCTTGAGCGATTCATCGGCACCGTCCGTGGCGAAGCCCTTATGGAGCGCCCACGCGGTCTGGTGCGACTGGAGCTGCTGCTGCAGATACAGATCGTCGAAGGTGCCCTTGGGCGCGCGCTTCAGCAGGGCGATCTTCGCGGCGTTGTCGGCCGACAGGCGGGTCGACGGACTGGCGATCGTGCGGTCGCCATTCTTCAACGCCGCCATCAGCGCCTTGGACGTGGTGGTGTGATCCGCGATCATCTCGCGAGCATAACCCTTGACGTCGTCGCGCTTGGACTTCGTCAGGGCGAGTCGACTCGACTGCATCTCGTAATTATCGCTGTCGGCGGCGAGTTTGACATAGTCGGTGGGCGTCGTGCCGGTGAGCGGAGCGACGCCGACATCGCTGGCGGTCATGGAGCCCGAGGCCATCGGCATGGACTGGGTCGTCCGGGCGGTCGCGGGAGCGGCGAGGGCGAAAGCCGTCGCGGCGAGAAGGATATACTTCATCGTTGGAGTCCTCACATTATTCAAGAACCTGAACAACGAAGCGGCGCGCGACCCGTTCCGGTCGAACGGAAAAGGCCGCGCCGCCCGAAAGCACCGCGGCCTCATCGATCGTTCGTCGGAAGATCAGGCGACCTGCGCGGACATCACCTCGTCAGGCTCGCGCAACACATAACCCCGGCCCCAAACCGTCTCGATATAGTTCTCGCCCTCGCACGCCATCGACAGCTTCTTGCGGAGCTTGCAGATGAACACGTCGATGATCTTGAGCTCGGGC
>NZ_CAXSHH010000123.1:0-4883 GCF_964237155.1 uncultured Sphingomonas sp.
TTCCGAGCATGGTGAAGTGTCCTCGGATCGCGATCCGCCATTATCCGATGCGCGTTCAAGGCGCGCTCGCTTGGGTCTGGATGGGCAGCGAGGAGGCCATGCTCCGCCTGCCGGCACCACCCGCGACGCCCTGGTTGGAGGCAGGCGCGGACTGGGCCTACGCGACCGGTCACTATGATCTGTTCGGCAATTGGATCTTGATGGCGGAGAACCTGATGGATCTCACCCATATCCCCTTTCTGCACCAAGCAAGCTTCAACTTCCCCAAGGCGTTCGCGCAAGCGCCTGTGAAATTGGAGATCAGCGGTGACCGCCTGTCCTACTATCGCGACAACCCGCCCAATTATCAGCGGTCGGGGTTTCTGCCCACGGAAGCTTCCGAGGCAATCGAGGCGGCCGGCTTTCAGGCGAGGAGTACCGTCCGTTTCGTATCGCCAGCACTCACCCACGGCGGCGGACGTTTCGTCCTTGACCGTCCAGGTGCGGGGGCGCAACCGACCTATGAGTGGCAGGTCATCCACTTCACGACGCCGATCACCGACCGTGAGACAAAATACTGGTACTTCTTCGCGCGCAACTATTCGCTGGACGATAGGGCGCTGACGGAGAAGCTGAAGACCATGATCGTGAACGGGTTCGAGGAGGATCGGGTGGCGATCGAACTGGTCCAGGTCATGCACGAAAAGGATACGCACGATTACCGGGAGGTGCATTTCAAGAGCGACGCGCCCTCGGTCGCGATGCGGCGGATCGTGGCGGGGATGGCCCGACGGGAGGCCGAGGCTCGGCGCAGCCCGGCGAACGCATCTTCCATAGACCAGATCGAGCAGATCGCGGCCGAATAGCGGCCGCGGTCTCGGTCGCCGTTCCGCGCAGCATCGGTCCAGATAGCCGGCTTTCGCGTTGCCGGCGGACAGATCAGGCGGCGCAGGCGGCCAGTTCGGCGATCGCGGTCTCGTCAGCCCGTCGTCCCGACACCCTGGCCAGCAGACCCTCCGGCCAGACTTCCCCGCGCCAAGCGACATGCTGGTCGGGGCGCACGAGCGTCAGGGAGGCCGAATATGTGTCCAACAGAGCGGGATCAGGGACGTGCAAGATCTTCAGCGGTGTCCCCGTGGCGATCGCCTCTCGCCGGGCGGCTCCCACCTGGTCGTCCTCGGCTCCGTCGAGCACGACGAGCGTGAAGCCCTGGCCGAACAGGTCGTAAAGCGATGTCCCATCCTCCAGCCAGCGATGCGGTGCGAGACACCCAGGCGAGGCTGAGGGCACATAGTCGCGCGATGCTTCCCAGGCGCGCGCCGACCCGTCGTCCACGATTATCGGAGAGTCTCGATAACAATAGCCGAGGACGACGCCCAATCCGTAGAACTCAGGCGTCTTCTCGCTCCAGATGAGATCCGCCAGTTCCCGACGCACCTGCTCGCCTTCGGGCGTCGCGTCCTCGATACCGTCCCGGACCAGCTGGTTAGGGGCTAGCGCGTGGTTGGCCTGCGCCTCGTCCATGACATACTCGTGGGCCGGGCGGCGCTCGATTTCGTAGCTGTCGAGCAGCGATTCCCCGCCCCAACCCTCCAGAACGGCGGCGATCTTCCAGCCCAGGTCGACGGAGTCGGCGACGCCCATGTTCATCCCATAACCACCGAACGGCGGATGAAGGTGACAGGCGTCACCCACCAGGAAAGCACGGCCTCGTGAGTACCGGTCGGCGAGAAGTCGACTGGCGATCCATTCGTCCGAACTCAGGATGCGGTAGGGCAGATCGATACCCGTCGACCGGCGAATGAGGTCCAGCGTCTCCTCCTCACTGTGTCGCGCGCCTGGCGGCAGCCCGGTGGGCATGAAGTACCAGAGGTCGCCCTCGTCCATGGGCCCTATCAGGCTCGGGACATCAGGGTTGAGCTGCCAGTACATGATACCCGGGCCATGAGGATGGGCGTCGGCCAGACCGGGTGCGTGAAAGATCGTATTGTAGTTGCGCGACAGGCCGTAGGTACCGACCATCGTCGCCCCGATCAGGTCGCGCACCGTGCTGCGCGCGCCGTCCGCACCGACGATGTACGACGAGCGAGCTTGGACCTCCGAGCCGTCGACCACGTCGCGTATGCGCGCGGTCACGCCCGACGCGTCCTGCTCGAACCCGACGAGCTCCTGACCGAACGACAGCTGGACGGAGTCGAGCGAGCGAGCGCGCTCGAGCAGCACGGCTTCGAGCTTGTATTGCGGGATCCACTGCGAATGTTCGGAGTAACGGTGGTCGCGCTCGGGCGAGCAGGAAAGCGCATGGTCGAAGCGCGCGATCCCGGGCCCGCCCAGCCGCGTGACGAAATGGATGTTCGACGGGTAGTCGATGCCGAACGGCGACGCCGCGGCGAGCCGGTCGGCGATTCCCCATCGACGCAGATGTTCCCGCGTGCGGGCGTTGGTCGTCTTCGCGCGCGGAGCATGGCCCGCGCGTTCGTTCCGCTCGATCAATCGGCAGCGGATCGAACGGGTGCCCAATTCGATCGCCAACGCCAAGCCGGCCGGTCCCGATCCCACGATGATGACCTGCGGCTCCGCATCGCCCGCAACTAGCGCCACACTCGATCTCCCACATATCGAGCTGCCAATTATCCTGCGCGACCGGTGATCGCAGGATGCCAGTAAAGCTTCTGCGATACTCGCGTGGCATCGCGGCGGGGCGCGATGGGCTTGCGACCATTCCATCGGCCCACCCCGATGACCGCTTCGGCTCCGCCGCATCCGTTCGGTATCGGGAGGCGTGAATTGGTATCGCCGGCGCGCTAGGCCCCTGTGGCACACGAGAAGGCCTGGAACGAGTGTCGGGCACGACGGGATCGTCTCGCCGATCCGGACACGGAGACGATCACGATGAGACTGTTACGCTACCTCGCCGACGGCTCACCGACCATCGGCGCCGTATCCGGCGAAGGGATCGTGCCCATCGGCGATATCCTCCCCAAGTTCACCCGGATGAAGCAGCTCGCCGCGGCGGGGCCGGACGCGCTTGATCGGCTCCGCGACAAGCTCGCCGCCGCCACTCCCCGCATGGCGCTCGCCGATGCGCGGCTTCTCGCCCCCATCGAGCGCCCCGGCAAGTACCTCGCCATCGGCATGAACTATCGCAGGCACATGGAGGAAGCGGTCAAGCTGGGCATCGCGCCGCCCACCAACCAGCTCTGGTTCAACAAGCAGACGACCTGCGTCGCAGGTCCATACGACGACATCGACCCGGGCGTGACCGAGAAGCTCGATTATGAAGTCGAACTCGGCGTGGTGATCGGCCGCACCGCCAAGAACGTCGATGCGGACGATGCACCCGCGCACGTCTTCGGCTATTTCGTCGCCAATGACGTGTCGGCCCGCGATTGGCAGTTCCACACGCCGACCTTCACCATGGGGAAGTCGTTCGACACGCACGGCCCGATCGGACCGTGGATCGTGACGGCCGACGAGATCGCCGATCCGCATACGCTGGACGTCAGGTGCCTGGTCAACGGCGAGCTCCGCCAGTCGAGCAATACCGAGCAACTCATCTACTCCGTCTGGGCTCAGATCGCCTATCTGACGACGGCCTTCACACTCGAGCCGGGCGACCTGCTCGCGACGGGCACGCCCGAAGGCGTCGGCGTCTCCATGGTCCCGCCGCGCTTCCTCGTCGAAGGCGATGTCGTCCGATGCGAGATCGATCGGATCGGCGCGATCGAGAACCGGATCGCGCGGCGCTAGCCCGATCCGGACGACCAGACGCATGAACGCGCCAAAGATCCTGGTGATGGCCGCGAACGGCAACCAAGGCAGGTTGCTGGTTCCGCGGCTACTGGCCGCCGGCGCGAATGTCCGGGCCTTTGTCCGTACCGAGGCTTCGGCCTCGGCCCTCCGGTCCGCCGGCGTCGTCGATATCGTGACGGGCGACATGGCCGACCGGGAACTGCTCGGCCGGGCGATGCACGGGATCGAGAAAGTCTATCATGTCGGCCCGACCGCGCATCCCAAGGAGCGCGAGATGGGGTTCGCGGCCGTCGATGCGGCGCGTGCGGCCAGCGTCGGGCATTTCGTCTTCAGCTCGGTGCTGCACGCGATCACGACCGATCTCATTCAGCACGAGATCAAGCGCGACATCGAAGAACATCTCCTCTCGTCCGGTCTTGCCTTCACCATCCTGCAGCCGACCAACTACATGTCCCCCATCAAGCTTCGACCGGCGTTCGAACTAGGCGTGTTCCGGCTATCTTGGGCACTGGATCGTCGCCAGTCGCTGGTCGATCCAGCGGACATCGCCGAGGTTGCGGCCATGGCGCTCATGGACAGCGAACGCCATGCGGGCGCGACCTACGAACTCGCGGCACCCGGCCGGCATACGGCGCACGAACTCGGCGCGATCATCTCGCGTGTGCTGGCACGACCGATCGCGGTCGAGGAGATCGACGCCGACACGTATCTCAAGGCCTTCTTCGGAGACGTCGGGCCGGACCAGTTTCCGCACGAGGCGCGCGTGCTTCGCGCCATCAGCGCCAGGTACGGCGCTCACGACTTCGTCGGCAATCCGAACGTGCTTACATGGCTCCTGGGTCGTCCCCCCACGACCTTCGAGCAGTTCGTCCGACGACAATTCGATGTCTTTAGGGCAAACTCGACGACGGCGGCCCCGATCACGCGGTGAGCGCGAACCCGGTGACGGCGCGGCTGTCGACCTGGGTCGCGATCGCCGGCGCGGACGGTCGCGAAATCCCGCAGGTCGAGCGTTCTCCGATTCAGCCCGTCGCGATATTCGGCCCCGGAACCCCGAACGGCCTTCCTACGCAACCGTTGCCAGGAACGCCGCATAGTGCTTCTCGGCGAACCGCTCGAAGGTCGTCGGTTCACGCCCGAGCAGCCAGGCG
>NZ_CAXSHH010000124.1:0-4842 GCF_964237155.1 uncultured Sphingomonas sp.
ACCACGCGCTTCAGCTTGCCCGCCAGCTCGCCGACCGACATCGCCGCCGCGTTGTCGCCGGGTGTCGGCTCGGCTACCAGCCGGGACGTATCGGAAAAGGGGGAATCCATGGACGTCCTGCTCTTGGGCGCGGGGGGCCGCGAGCACGCGCTCGCCTGGAAGCTCGCCCGGTCGCCGGGCTTAGGTACGCTCTACGCCGCGCCAGGCAACCCCGGCGTCGCGCGCCACGCCCGGCTGGTCGAACTCGACGCCGCCGACCACGCGACCGTCGTCGCCTTCGCGCGCGACCACGGGGTCGGCCTGGTCGTGATCGGCCCCGAAGCGCCGCTCGTGGACGGCCTGGCCGACTCGCTCCGCGCGGCCGGCGTCCCCGTCTTCGGACCGTCGAAGGCGGCCGCGTGGCTCGAGGGGTCGAAGGGCTTCACCAAGGACCTGTGCGCGCGCGCGGGCATCCCCACCGCCGGCTATGTCCGCGTCCGCACCCGCGCGGACGCGGACGCCGCGCTGGCGGGCACCTTCTCGCTTCCCGTGGTCATCAAGGCCGACGGACTGGCGGCGGGCAAGGGCGTGACGATCGCCTATACCCCCGCCGAAGCCGCCGCCGCGCTCGACATCCTGTTCGATGGACCGGGCGAGGCGGTGATCGAAGAGTTCCTGGAGGGCGAGGAGGCGAGCCTGTTTGTCCTGACCGACGGCGTCGCGACCATGCCGTTCGGCTCCGCGCAGGACCACAAGCGCGTCGGCGAGGGCGACACCGGCCCCAATACCGGAGGCATGGGCGCATACAGCCCCGCGCGCGTCCTGACCCCCGATCTGGAGGCGCGCGCGATCGCCGAGATCGTCCGGCCGACGCTCGCGGCCATGCGCGATGCGGGCACGCCCTTCTCCGGGGTGCTCTATGCCGGGCTGATGCTGACGGCGACCGGCCCCAAGCTCATCGAGTACAACGCGCGGTTCGGCGATCCGGAAGCGCAGGCGATCCTGCCCCGCTTCGACGGCGACCTGCTGCAGGTGATGCTCGCCGTCGCGGAGGGTCGCCTCGGCGAGATGCCGCCCGCCCGCTTCATCCCCGAAACCGCGCTGACCGTCGTCATCGCGGCGAAAGGCTACCCCGCCACGCCGCGCACTGGCGGCCGGATCGGCGGGATCGACCTAGCGGAGGCGACGGGGGCGCTCGTCTTCCAGGCGGGTAGCCAGACGGACGGTGATGGGCCGGTCGCATCGGGCGGCCGCGTCCTCGCCGTCACTGCGGTGGCACGGAGCGTCGCCGAGGCGCGGGCGGCGGCGTACCGTGGGGTCGACGCGATCGACTATCCCGACGGCTTCCACCGCCGCGATATCGGCTGGCGCGAGGTCGCGCGCGAACAGCGATGGCGCGAGGTCGCGCGCGAACGGGGCTGACGCGGCTTACCCGGCGACCGCGCAACCGGGGCGGCGGACGCGTGTTGTTGCCGCATGGAGGCTCGGGTCCTAGGCCCCCCGCCGAGAGGAACCACCATGGCTATCACCCCGCCCGGCGCCGGGACGTTCACCGCTTTCCACTTCGTCGTCCTCGCGCTTCTGGTCCTGGCCACGCTGGCGCTGATCGCGGTCGGCGTCCGACGCTCGCGGGCGCGCCGCGTCTCCGCCGAGCGCGTCGAGGCCGAGGCGGCGGAGGCGGGGGTGTCCGATGCGCCCGCGCCCCTCGCTCTGGTCGACACGCAGCCGCTCGACCGCTCCGCCGGCGGTGTCGCACCGATACCGCGCGCCGACATCACCCGACCGGTCGCGCCCGAGCTCGAGCCCGAGCCCAGGGAGCCGCTTCCCGACACGGTCCCGCTCGCCGACGAGCGCATCGCGGCGGCCGCGCCGATGGACGCGAGCCCGGCGACGCTGGCGGATCCGACGCCCGCCGACGTGTCGGCCTTTCCCACCCCCGCCGACGGCGCGGTCACCCAGCTGAAAGGACTCGGTCCCAAGGTGGCGATGCGGCTGGCCGAGCTCGGACTGTCGTCGGTCGGCCAGATCGCCGCGCTCGACGCGGACCGCGCGGCGGCGGTGGATGCCCAGCTCGGGCCGTTCGCGGGCAGGCTGCACCGGGACCGATGGGTGGAGCAGGCCCGGTTCCTGGCGGCGGGGGACACCAAAGGCTTCGAGGCTGTGTTCGGTCGTCTATGACAAACCCGAGTCCGCCAGGAACCGGGCCGGCCGGCATGGCTTCGGCCATGTCCGACGACACGGGATCTGCTCCCGTGTCGGCCTCTCACCGTAGAAACGAAGGGAAAAAGAAACGCGGGAGTAAATCCCGCGTCGTCGGCCGCCGCCGGGAGCCGCGCCGGCTGGATGGGCCGCGCGGAGAAGCGTTTGCGGTGTTGGTCTAGCCTTCCAGGCTCACCAGCAGCTTGTCGATTCGCCGCCCATCCAGGTCCACCACCTCGAACCGCCATCCCTGCAACGCGAAACTCTCCCCCTCGCCGGGCAGGTGCCTGAACACCGACAACGCCAACCCCGCCACCGTCGCGTAGTCGCGGTCCTCCGGCAGATGCAGCCCCAGCCGATCCGCCAGCGTATCGGCCGCGGTCGTCCCCGCCACCAACAACGATCCGTCGTCGCGCTCGACCACCGACGGCGCTTCGTCCGGGTGCGAGTCCGACAGGAAATCGCCCGCGATCGCCGCCAGCAGGTCGGCGGGCGTCACGATCCCCTCGAAATGCCCGTATTCGTCGTGGATCATCGCCATCGGCACCTCCGCGCGGCGCAGCGCGTCGAGCACGTCCATCGCGTCGATGCGGTCGATCACCACCGGCGCCTTACGGAGTAAGCGGCGCAAATCGAGCGTCTCGCCCCGGATCAGCGCGCCCATGATGTCGCGCGCCTGCACCACCCCCTCGACCGCGTCGATCGACCCTTGCGCGACCGGAAGCGTGGTGTGCGGCGTCGCGACCAGGATGGCGCGGATGGCTTCGGGATCCGCATCCAGGTCGATCCAGTCGACCTCCGTACGCGGCGTCATCACCTCGCGCACCGGCCGGTCGGCGAGCCGGACCACCCCCGATATGATCGAGCGCTCATGCTCGTCGATGACCCCCGATCTCGACGCCTCGGCGACGACGTGGTGGATCTCCTCGGCGGTCACGTGCTCCTCGGCGTCGCGGTCGAGCCGGAGCAGGTGGAAGATCAGCGCGCTGCTCCGGTCGAGCAGCCAGACCAGGGGCGCCGTGACGACCGCCAGATACCGCATCGGCAACGCGATCGCGCTCGCGATCCCCTCCGGCTTCCTGAGCGCGAACTGCTTGGGCACCAGCTCGCCGATCATCAGCGAGGCGTAGGTCGTCACCGCGATCACCAGGACGTAACCGGCCGTCCCCGCCGCGTCGGGCGACAGCCCGAGCAGTTCCAGCCGCGCCGCGGTCGGCCGACCCAGGCTCGCCCCCGAATAGGCGCCCGCGATGATGCCGATCAGCGTGATGCCGATCTGCACGGTCGACAGGAACTTGCTCGGGTCCGCCGCCAGCGCCAGCGCCGCGCGCGGGCCCCGCTTGCCGCCCCGCGCCATCGCCTCCAGACGAGCCTTGCGCGCGGACACGATCGCCAGTTCGCTCATCGCGAACACGCCGTTCAACGCGACCAGCGCCACGATGATCAGGACGTCGATCCAGGGAAAGGGGGGGAGCGGTGCCATCGGCGGTAGGGGTCCCGTTTGGCCGCATCCTACGCGGGGCGCAACCGCCTAGAACGATGCGGGGCCGGAACGATAAGGGTTCCGTCGGTGTTGTCGCGGCCTGATCCCAGTAGGAGCGTAGACATGACCACCCTCGTGAAGATCTCGTCCGGCCTGTCCGCGCTCGCGCTGCTGTCCGCGACCGCCTGCGCCACCGACCCGGAGACGGGCGATCGCCGCATATCCCGCGCGGCGATCGGCGGCATCGGCGGCGCGGTCGGCGGCTATCTGCTGGGCGACCTCGTTGGCGGCCGCCGCGACCGGACGGAGAAGATCCTGGGTGCCGGCATCGGCGGCCTCGCGGGCGCGGGGATCGGCGCGTACATGGACCGGCAGGAACAGGATCTCCGCCGCCGCACCGCGGGCACCGATGTCCAGGTCGTCCGCCAGGGCGACGACCTGATCCTGAACATCCCGTCGGGCATCAATTTCACCTACAACTCCGCCGACGTGCAGCCCCGGTTCCAGCGCACGCTCGACCAGGTCGCGGGCACCTTGGCGGAGTATGACCAGACCTATCTCGACGTGTACGGCCACACCGACGCGACGGGCTCGGACGCGTACAACCAGACCTTGTCCCAGCGACGCGCCACCGCGGTGGCCGATTACCTGTCCTCGCGCGGTGTCCAGCCCGTACGCCTGGGCACGCGCGGCTTCGGCGAGGGCCAGCCGGTCGCGTCCAACGACACGGAGGAAGGCCGCGCCGAGAACAGGCGGGTGGAGATCAAGATCGTCCCCGTCACTCAAACCGACGCGCGGGGGTAGATTTTCAACCCTCTCCCGCGAAAGCGGGAGAGGGCTCCGGTCACCGCCGTTCCCCGAAGAACGCCTTGAGCAGCTCCCCCGCCTCGCGCTCGCCCAGCCCGCCATACACCTCCGGCCGATGGTGGCACGTCGGCTGCCCGAATACCCGGGCCCCATGCTCCACCCCGCCCCCCTTGGGATCGCCCGCGCCGTAATAGAGCCGCCCGATCCGCGCATGCGCGATCGCCCCCGCGCACATCGCGCAGGGCTCCAGCGTCACCCACAGGTCGCACCCCTCCAGCCGATCGGCCCCGAGCGACGCCGCCCCCTCGCGGATCACCCGCATCTCGGCATGCGCGGTCGGATCGCGCAGCCGGCGCGGCGCGTTGCCCGCCGCC
>NZ_CAXSHH010000125.1:0-4620 GCF_964237155.1 uncultured Sphingomonas sp.
GGGCGCGCGCAGTCGAACGGGTGCATTCGCCTGACCAACTGGGACGTCGCGCGGCTGTCGCTGATGGTGAAGCCGGGCGTCACGGCGGTGTTCCAGGCCTGACGAGCGTGAAGCGCCTTGGTCTCGCGGTCGGCGGGATCGTCGTCGTGGCCGGGGCGGCGCTCGTGTCCGTGACGACGGTGCGGTTCGAGCGGGCGGCCGAGCCCGAGCCGCTCGGCTTTACGGCCGCGCGACCGGGTCCGCTGACGGTCGAGCCCGAGCGCGCGGCGGGGCTGTCGGTGCCCGTGCTGGGCTTCGCGCGGTCCGAGGTTCGCGACAGCTGGGGCGACGCGCGGAGCGGCGGGCGCGGGCACCGGGGCATCGACCTGATGGCGACGGAGGGCACGCCGGTGGTCGCGGTGGTTTCGGGCCGGGTGGAGAAGCTGTTCGAAAGCGGGCTTGGGGGCACGACGCTGTATCTGCGGTCCGCGGACGGGCGCTGGCGATATTATTATGCGCATCTCAAGGCGTATGCGGGCGATGTTCGCGAGGGGATGCAAGTCCGCCGGGGTCAGGTGCTCGGCTATGTCGGCGACACGGGCGATGCGGGGGAGGGGAACCATCACCTGCATTTCAGCACGTCGCGCATGCGCCCCGGTGATCGGTGGTGGCAGGGGGAGGACGTCAACCCCTACCCGCTGCTTGCCGAGCGGGAGGGGGCTCGATAAGGCCGCGCGCCAAGCTCTTTCACATCGGGTCGCACATGAAGATCAACGGCGTGGACATCCGTCCGGGCAACATCATCGAGTATGAAGGCGGCATCTGGCGCGCGGTCAAGATCCAGCACACCCAGCCCGGCAAGGGCGGCGCGTACATGCAGGTGGAGCTCAAGAACCTGATCGACGGCCGCAAGACCAACGTCCGTTTCCGCTCCGCCGAGAGCGTGGAGCGGGTTCGGCTAGATACCACCGACTTCCAGTTCCTGTTCAAGGACGGCGACCAGCTGACCTTCATGGACAAGGTCACCTACGAGCAGATCACGCTCGACGCGGGCATCCTGGGCGACGCGGCGGCGTTCCTGCAGGACGGGATGGACGTGGTGATGGAGCTGTATGACGAGCGGCCGATCTCGGTCCAGCTGCCCGACACGATCGAGGCGCTGATCACGCAGGCGGACGCGGTGGTGAAGGGGCAGACCGCCTCGTCGAGCTACAAGCCCGCGATCCTGGAGAACGGGGTGCGCGTGATGGTCCCGCCGCATATCGGCGCGGGAACGCGGATCGTGGTGGATGTTTATGAGCAGAGTTACGTTCGGCGGGCGGATTGAGTTCTTCTCCCTCTCCCCGCTTGCGGGGAGAGGGTCGGGGAGAGGGGCTGTTCAGAGGACCGACCTCCGGACCAGCCCCTCTCCCGCGCTTCGCTTCGCTCGCTTGCCCTCTCCCCGATGGGGAGAGGGAGAAGGAACAATCTATGCCCGTCCAGTCCGGTCTGATCTCCGTCATCGAGCGCGCGGCGCGCAAGGCGGCGCCGCGCTTGAGGCGTGACTTCAACGAGGTTCAGCAGCTGCAGGTGAGCCGGAAAGGCCCCGCCGACTTCGTGTCGGCCGCAGACGGGCGCGCGGAGCAGACCTTGTACGAGGAACTGTCCCGTGCGCGTCCTGATTGGGGGTTCCTGATGGAGGAGCGCGGCGAGGTCGCCGGCGATCCGAGCAAGCCGCGCTTCATCGTCGATCCGCTCGATGGGACGACCAACTTCCTCCACGGCGTCCCGCATTTCGCGATCTCGATCGCGGTCGAGGAGCCGATGCCGTCGGGCAAGCGCGAGATCACCGCGGGGCTGATCTACCAGCCGCTGACCGACGAGAGCTTCTGGGCGGAGAAGGGTCGCGGCGCCTGGGTGCAGGAGCAACGCCTGCGCGTGTCGGCGCGGCGCGAGCTGTCGGAGTCGCTGATCGCGACGGGGATCCCGTTCCTGGGTCACGGCGACTTCGCGCAATGGAGCCGCATCTTCGGGGCGATCGCGCCGCAGGTGGCGGGAATACGCCGGTTCGGGGCGGCGGCGCTCGACCTCGCCTGGGTCGCGGCGGGGCGGTATGACGGCTATTGGGAAAGCGACCTGAAGCCGTGGGACGCGGCGGCGGGCGTGCTGCTGGTCAAGGAGGCGGGAGGGTACGTCACCGATTTCCGCGGGGGCGACCGGGCGATGGAGCGGTCGGAGTTCCTGGCGGCGAATGACGGGCTGCATACCAAGCTGCACAAGCTGCTGGCGGGGGCTCTGCGATGAGTTCCCTCTCCCACCGGGAGAGGGAGGGAGCCGCGTAGCGGCGGAAGGGTGAGGGTGACAGACCGGGCGCGGTCACCCTCACCCTCACCTTCACCCTCCCACTCGGCTGCGCCGAGCGGGGCCCTCCCTCTCCCGGTGGGAGAGGGTGGAAAGTAGAGCACTTCGCGACCTTGTCAGCCTTGCCCGGTTAGGCCTGCGAGCCTAAGGCGCAGGGCATGGTCGATCTGTCGCAATACCTGCCCATCCTGCTGTTCCTCGGCGTCGCGATCGCCCTGTCGGCGACGTTCGTGTTCGCGCCGATGGCGGTGTCGCGGCTGACTGGGGCGCACCAGCCGAACCCCGACAAGCTGTCCGAATATGAGTGCGGCTTCCCGGCGTTCGAGGATCCGCGCGCGCAGTTCGACGTCCGCTTTTATCTCGTGGCCATCCTGTTCATCGTCTTCGATCTCGAGGCGGCGTTCCTATATCCTTGGGCGGTAAGCGTTTTCTCGATCGGCTGGACCGCCTGGTTCGCCATGATGATCTTCATCGCCGAGCTTGCCCTGGGATTGGTCTACGCATGGAAGAAGGGAGCGTTGGATTGGGAATGACGCCCGTCATCGCCAGCTCCGGCCCGGTCGAGCTCAAGGCCCGGCCCGACGATTCGAGCGTCATCGCGCCCGATCAGGGCTATTTCGACAGCCTGAACGGCGAGCTGAACGACAAGGGTTTCCTGGTCACGTCGACCGAGGACCTGATCCACTGGGCGCGCACGGGTTCGTTATGGTGGATGACGTTCGGCCTCGCCTGTTGCGCGGTCGAGATGATCCATGCCAGCATGCCGCGTTACGACCTGGAGCGGTTCGGCTTCGCGCCGCGCGCGTCGCCGCGCCAGTCGGACGTGATGATCGTCGCGGGTACGGTGTGCAACAAGATGGCCCCGGCGCTGCGCCGCGTGTACGACCAGATGTCCGAGCCGAAATACGTGATCTCGATGGGGTCGTGCGCGAACGGCGGCGGCTATTACCATTACAGCTATTCGGTGGTGCGCGGGTGCGACCGGTTGATCCCGGTCGACATCTACGTCCCCGGTTGCCCGCCGACCGCCGAGGCGCTGATGTACGGCATCATGCAGCTGCAGCGTAAGATCCGGCGGTCGGGGAGCATCGAACGGTGAGGGTGCTTCCTCCCTTCCCGTTCGCCCTGAGCTTGTCGAAGGGTCGTCCTTATTTGCGTCGGTCGCAAGAAGAACGATGCTTCGACAAGCTCAGCACGAACGGAAATGAGAACGGATCGGCATCGTGAGGGCCCCTGCGCCCCGCCATGCGCCCAATGACGGCGTGATCGAGCGCGCGGAGGACGTGCTCGGCGACATGCTGCTCCATTCGCAGGACAAGGTCGGCGAGGTGGCGTTGTTCGTCGACCGCGACCGGTTGCCCGCCGCGCTCCAGGCGCTGCGCGACACGCCGGGGCTGGAGTACCAGCAGCTGATGGAGATCGCCGGGGTCGACTATCCCGATCGGCCCGACCGGTTCGAGATCGTCTATATGCTGCTATCGCTTACTCGAAACCACCGCATCCAGGTGCGGGTCGCGACGAACGAGGACGCTGCCGTTCCGACCGTAACGCATCTGTGGCCGGTCGCGGGGTGGTTGGAGCGCGAGGTGTACGATCTGTTCGGGGTGCTGTTCTCCGGCAACCGCGACCTGCGCCGCATCCTGACCGACTACGGTTTTCGCGGGCATCCGCTCCGCAAGGATTTCCCGATGACCGGCTATACCGAGGTCCGGTATTCCGAGGAGGAGAAGCGCGTCGTCCAGCAGCCGGTCGACCTGCCGCAGGATTTCCGTAATTTCGACTTTTTGAGTTCGTGGGAAGGCGCGCAATATTCGTTGCCCGGCGACGAGAAGACGGGGGAGGAGGGCGGGGCGCTGCCGCAGGCCAAGGGCGCCCAGACGACGGCCAGTCCCGATGCGACGCGCGCGGCCGGAACGACCGAGACGCCGACCGCCGCGCCCAAGGCGCCGGACTCGAGTTACGCCAAGGGGGGCAGCGGCGCGGGGCAGACCGCGCATACGGGGGCGGGGCAGCCGCATGAGGGTAACAAGCCGGAGAGCAAGCCTGTCGACCCCGACGTGATCCCGACCGAGGCAGGACAGAACCAATGACCGACGCCCCCACGATCGCCCCCACGATCGCCCCCGCCACGGTCGCGATGGACCCGCATGTCGACCAGGTCGTCGGCAAGCTGAGCCCCGCCCAGCCGACGACGGGCGACGTCACCATCCAGAACTACACGATCAATTTCGGCCCGCAGCATCCCGCCGCGCATGGCGTGCTGCGGCTGGTGATGGAGCTGGACGGCGAGATCGTCGAGCG
>NZ_CAXSHH010000126.1:0-4556 GCF_964237155.1 uncultured Sphingomonas sp.
TCACGAAGATCGACAGCATCTGGATGAAGTTCACCCAGTCGCTCGGATTTTCGAACGGATGCGCCGAGTTGGCGTTCAGGAACCCGCCGCCGTTCGTGCCGAGCATCTTGATCGCTTCTTGGCTGGCGATCGGCCCTAGCGCGATGACCTGCGACGCGCCCTCGACGGTGGTGGCGGTGATCTGTTGCGTCAGCGTCTGCGGCACCCCGCCCGCGACGAGCACGACCGTATAGACGATGCAGATCGGCAGCAGCAGATACAGGATGACGCGCGTCACGTCGGCCCAGAAATTGCCGATCGCTCCGGTCTCGCGCCGCGCGAAGCCGCGGAACAGCGCGAAGGCGAGAGCGATGCCCGTCGCGGCGCTCGTGAAATTGTGGATGGCGAGCGCGAACATCTGGGAGAAGTTCGACATCGCCGCTTCGCCCGAATACCACTGCCAGTTGGTGTTGGTGGCGAAGCTGATCGCGATATTGAACGCGCCGTCGGGCGCGATCCCCGCCATCCCCGGTTCGTTCAACGGCAACACGCCTTGGAGCCGCAGGACCGCGTAGGTGAGCAGCAGCAGCGCGATGTTGAACAGCAGCATCGACACGGCGTAGGCGCGCCAGCCCTGCTCGGCCGCCGGGTTCACGCCCGCGATCTTGTAGAACCCGCGCTCGACGGGCCCGAGCACCAGGTGGAACGGCGTGCGCCGCCCCTCATAGAGCGCGTGGAGCCACTGCCCCATCGGCTTGGTGAGCGCGAGCAGCACGCCCGTGAAGGCGAGGATCAGGATCCACCCCTGGATGGTCATGGAACCGCCCTCCTTAGAAGCGCTCGGGCCGGACGAGCACGGCCACGAGATAGACGAGAAGCAGGAGCGCGGTGACGGCGGCGAGCCAGAGGTCGATCGTCATCGCCTCACGCCCGCTCGAGCAGGCGGACGTAGGCGAACGTCATGAGGATCAGCCCCAGGAGTATGCCTAGCCAGAGAAGGTCGCCCATGATCCGAACTCCTTAGAAAGCCGCGGTCAGCGAGAATACGAACGTCCCGTCGGCGATCGAACCGGTCCCGTCCTGCCCGTTGGAGAAGGACGGCTGGAGGTAGGCGGCCTCACGCTTGGTGATGTCGGTGTCGACGTAGGACACGCCCAGCGTCAGGTTCTTGTAGGTCGCGTCAAGCCCGACAGAGTAATCCCAATATTTGCCCGTCGGCGCGACGGAGGTGGCGTTGGGCCCGAGACCCCGGTTGCCGTCCGAATAACCGAGGTGCGCCTTGGCGGTGAGCGGCGTGTTCGGGATGCCGGTCGACCCGTCGCCCCAGAGGTACAGATTGTCCTCCTTGTCGCCCTCGTCGTCGTACACCCCATTCGCGGCCGACGTGCCGTTGAAATAATAGCGTCCAAGCGCCTGCTGCTTGGGCGCGTACGCCACGCCGGCGGTCAGGTTCAGCGGACCCCTGGTGCCCGACAGCTTGACATATGGCTCGAAGAAGTCGGTTTTGTCCGCCCCGCCGGGAAACAGATAATAGGTCAACCCGACATCAAGCGTCGCGGCCTCGGTCGGCTTGAACTTAAAGCCTGCAAGGATGTCGAGCTCCAGGTTCGCGCCCCCGAAGGTGCCCCAGCCCGCCAGGTTCGACGCCCAGAAGCCGCCATACAGCCCGCTCTCGTGCGTGGCCGTTACCGAACCCTGCACCGCCAGGTCCTCGTCCGATTGCGACACGCCCCGGAACCGATAATCGGACACCAAGGCCGCCGAACCGGTGATCGTGATCGCCGGCGGCGCCGCGGCGGCGGAGTCCGCCGTATCGGTCGCCACGCCCGGCGGCACGGCGGCGTCCTGCGCCTGCGCCTGCGCCTGCGCCACGGACGCGGTCATCAACAGGGCGGTAACGGGCAGCAACGAACGGCGCATCGCGAATCCTTTGGCCAACCCACCGGAAAGCGGGAGGTGAGGACGGGCGGATAGGGTCGGTTAGCGTATGGAAGCGAGACGGAGGACGGAAGTCGCGCATATGATTTGCGTATGTTTCTCTTATCCTATGTCGGGACGGGAATCGGGCAGCATGCCAGACATCATGGACGAAGGTCGACGAGCGCCCTCGTGGTTGGTTCAAGGCTGCTTCTTGCGGGCGGTGTCGGGCGAGCGGATCGGGGTGTCGGACGGTGAGTGGGCGCTGATCGGCCCGCCGCCGCCGGCCGAGCGTGGACGGGGTTGCCGTCCGGCTGGCGACAACCGGCGCTTCCTCGAGGACATGGTGTGGATGGCGCGGACGGGCGCGCGGTGGCGGCATCTGCCGGACGAGTACGGCAAGTGGAACAGCGTGTTCCGGCACCATCGGCGCTGGGTTGGCGACCGGCCTGTTCGATGCCGCGCTGCAGGATTTGACCGAGGCGAGTGAGCGCGACACTACCCCGATATAATCGGCGGAAGCGGCCCCGAGGTGTCGGCGCTCGGCCTCGGCTGCAACAGGATGTCGCGGTAGCAGCCCCGGAACGATGACGAGAGCATGGCGACGATCCAGGCCGCGCTCGACGCCGGGATCAGCTTCATGAACACGGCCGATTTCTAAGGCATGGGCCATAACGAGTCGCTGATCGGCCGGGCGATCAAGGACCGGCGGGACCAGGCTTTCCTGAGCGTGAAGTTCGCGCGTCGTTCTCGCCTTCCGGGCGCTTCATCGGCGTCGACGCCCGCCCGAACTCGGTCAAGAACTTCGCCTCCTACTCGCTCCAGCGCCTCGGGGTGGACGTGATCGACTTGTATCAGCCGAGCGGCTGTGGCGGCCCATACAGCGCAGGCATCGCGACCTGTGGCCCTGAACCGGTTGTCCGTTCACGTTCAGCTGAAGCGCCAGGCGGAGGTATTTTGAATGCCTCTAAGTAGGCATTGCACATGAGGATGAGGTGATCGTGCACGGCACTGCTTATTGGGACAGGAAGGTTGCGCTCGAACACGCTGCGGACCGTGCCGAATATCGTGGACAGGACCGTCAGGTTAACGATCGGCAGATCGGCGAAGACCGCGTCGGACGCGCTGGCGAACATCGCGGCGGTCGCGGCGTCCACACGGCCGGCGAAATCCTCGATCAGCGCCTCGTTGTCGAGTTCCACGACCGACCGGTACAAGGCGCGGGTCACTTCGGGCCGTTCGGTCTTCGCGTTCCAATAGGTCGTCACGAGCGCTTCCACCATCTCGCCGATCGGACCGCCATGTCGCGCCAAGCACGCGCTTTCCACCTTGTCGGCCAGAACCCGCAGGTAGCGGTCGTTCAGCGCATAGAAGAGCGCCTGCTTGTGTGGGAGATATTGATACATGGTGCCGACGGAGACGCCCGCCCGCTCCGCTACCCGTGTCGTGGTCAGCCGCTGGGGACCATCGGTCACCAAAACCTGAATGGCCGCTTCGAAAATGGCGTCCAGTGTCGCTGTCGCGCGCGCCTGACGCGGGCTTTTCCGCAGTTTCAGACGGGGTGGGAAGCTCGAGGCCATAAGCGAATGCTCAAAGTGAATAATGCTTCATATATATGTATCCTCACAAGAAACCTAATTTGGGACGCTCCAATCATGACCAACGCCAACCGCGTCGCCCTCGTCACCGGCGCAAACAAGGGCATCGGGCTGGAGATCGCCCGCCAGCTCGCGCAGGCCGGCGTCTTCGTCATCATCGGCGCCCGCGATCCGGCACGCGCCAAGGCGGCGGTCGACGACCTCTCGTCTCAGGGACTGGCGGTGCAATCCGTCGAGATCGACCTCGACGACCATGCGAGCATCGCGGCGGCCGCCGAGACGATTCGAGCGGAACATGGCAGGCTCGACATCCTCGTCAACAATGCGGGGATCGTCGATGCGGAGGATGGTCCGCCCACCGCTTCCTCGCCCGAGGCCGCGCGCCGGATCATGAGCACGAACTTCATCGGCACCCTGGCGGTGACGCAGGCGCTGCTGCCGCTGCTGCGCCAGTCCCTGTCAGGACGAATCGTCAACCTGGCCAGCTCCCTGGGCTCGCTGACGCTCAACGGCGATCCGACGTCACCTTACTATTCCGCGCGTCTGATCGGTTACAATGCGTCCAAAGCCGCACTCAACATGCTAACCGTCCAGCTCAGCGAGGAGCTGCGCGATACGCCGATCGTCGTGAACTCGGTCAGTCCAGGTTACGTCAAGACGGACCTGACCGGGCATGGCGGCTTCCTGACGCCCGAAGAGGGCGCGAGACTGCCGGTCGAATACGCGCTGCTCGGCGAGGACGCGGTTTCCGGCCGGTTCGTGGAGGCGAGCGGCGAGACGCCTTGGTAGGCGTCGGTCTCCCGGGGTAGGCGTTGGTCTCCCGGCACTGCTCCGCCACCGTCCGACTCTGTCGTTTCTGATCAGAGACTCCTGCTCCCCTGATCCGCCCCCGAACCGCAGACGGGCCCCACCGGCCGATGCATGCCAAAAAACGGAAGCTGAATGAGTGTCAGGTTCGGGGAAGCGTCCAAGTCGGCATGAAGGTCTGCGTGTGGGTTTCGCGGTAGGAAGGCCGGTCGCGGCATGGCGGTTTCGCGTCAGGGGTACCGCTCGCGGCGCTAG
>NZ_CAXSHH010000127.1:0-4508 GCF_964237155.1 uncultured Sphingomonas sp.
GCGAGACGTAGAGGATGCGGCCATCTCGCGACAGATCGGTGTCCTGAGCATAGTTCTTCCCGCCGCGCGCCTCGATTTTGGGCTGCGCGACATACTGGACGGGATCACGCAACAGACCGACCGTCTTGCCGTCGGGCGTGACGTCGAGCGTCCTGCGCACTCGTCCGGTCGCGAGATCGATGAAGCTGACCGTGCCTCCGACCCCGTTGGCCACCAGGGCAACCTCCACGCCGCCGCGCGCCGGACCAGAACCGTCCATGGCTCCGCGCCCTATATGCGCTTCGCGCCAAGCACCGATGCCGACGCCGGCCGCGACCAGGGCAAGACCTGCCGCCGCCGTCTTCCAAAATCTTTTGAGCATCCCCACCCCAACCGTCTCACGGCAAGCTGTGCCGTCAAGCGGCATTAGCACACGCGTGTATCCAGGAAAATGCTATTATTGATGACCCGGACGGATCGATCGTACAGTCATCAGCAATGCGACCCGTCGATCTCGCCTTCCAGCTCATCGAGCTGCTCGGCATTCACCAGCCTGCGGGCGTCAGCGAGCTTGCCCGCTTGGCCGGCATCCCGCGCTCGACCGCGCAGCGGACCTTGCAGGCGCTGCACAAGACAGGCTGGATCGAGCCGGCGGGCGCTGAAACCACCGACTGGGTCATCAGCATGCGAGCGGTCATCGCGACGGGTCGCACGAACCATGCCTTGGCTAGGCTGCGGCTGGTGGCGCTGCCGGTCATGGAGGAGTTGCGGCGCGTCACGGAGGAGACCGTCCATCTAACCTGCCGCTTCGAGCGCGCGCTGGTGCTGGTCGAACGCCTCGACGGGATCAAGCCGGTCCGCTACTTCTTCCCGTATGGCGGCGTGGTACCCCTGCATGCCACGGCATCGGGCCAGGCGATGCTCGCGCATTTCGACGATGCCGAACTCGATCTCTATCTGAAGGAACCGCTGGAAAGCACGACGCAGCTCACGATCACCGATCGGAGCGAGCTGGAAAAGCGGATCGCGGTCGCCCGGAAACGGGGCTACGCGACCGGCTTCGGCGGCAACCACCGGGGCGTGAACGCCGTCGGCGCCGCCATCATCGACCGTATGGACGACCCCGTCGGCGCGATCTCCATTTCCGGCCCTGGCGCACGACTCGACGAGCGCCGGGCCGAGGAGATCGGCGGCCTGCTCGTCGACGCCACCCGCCGCATCAGCATGGCGCTGATCTGACCCGCAACGCTCGAGGCGGAGTCGGTGGTCGCCTGACGCCCACCGATGCACCCCACGCGATCGGCTGATCGACCGCACCCAGCAGCTTGGCGACAGCGCTATGGGTAGCGGCTAGCAACGATGATCGCCCAACCTGCATGAAACACGATTTTCGGCTCGCTTTGCGCGAGCCGGGCCGACGCGGCAGGCGCACGCTGGGTGAGACGGAAATCACATCGGGTGCGACCGGCGTACGATGCCGATCGGGCCGCGCACGAACGGCGAAAAGCGATGGATTGCATTTTGGCGGGTTGCCAGGAAGCAGATACCAATGGCTTCCGTCGCCCGGCGCGCTCAGCTTTCCTGAAGAGATCGAGAGATGGGAACGCGCGTGACTTCCCGGAACTTGTCCCGCATGCGGAAGCAGGAAGCGATCAACGTCGATCACGAACCGATCAAAAGGATGGAAAGCCAGCGTGGCCTTATGCCATGAGGAGCCATGATTGACCGGTCATTGCCCCACGCCATAAAGACTATTGCCTCACTAAAGGGAGAGTTTCTTCTCCGATCCGGTCGAACATCATCGACCTACTTCGACAAGTATCGTTTTGAGGCTGAACCGGCACTCCTCAAGCGGGTCGCGGCCGAGATGATCGCTTTGCTGCCTATCGATAGCGAAGTTCTTGCGGGGCTGGAGCTTGGCGGGGTGCCCATTGCGACGGCGATGTCGCTCGCGACCGGGCTGCCCGTAGCGTTCGTAAGGAAGAAGGCGAAGGAATACGGCACCTGCTTGGCAGTTGAAGGCCTCGGCGTCAAAGGGAAGCGTGTGGTCCTTATCGAGGACGTGATTACGACGGGCGGCGCTGTTGCCGACGCTGCACGGCTAGTCCGGGAAGCTGGAGCAAACGTGATAGGCGTCGTTTGTGCGATATGGCGGGGGGATGGTACTCCCCGGATTGTTCATTTGCCGGACCTTCCAGTCATGGCGGCAATGACCAAGGACGATCTGCTTACCTGAATGTCCGCGGTTGGACGCTACCGACCGATCCGGCATTCCCGCAAAGGAACTTGGACCGGGAAAGCGCGCGGGTAAGGCCGGCCGGACATGGCCTCAGGCCACGTTTCCCCGAAAGGTATTCTCAATTGGCTTTCCCGAGATCGGCCTATGCAGTTAGAAAGTTGGGAAAAGCGGGATGCGTCTAAATGGGGTTCTGGGACGTCCGGCGATCCCGGCGGAATGGCCGCGAGTGGGCGATCCCTGCTGATCGTGACGAAGCGGGTACAACAGGGGATCGGCTACTGTTCCGGCACTCGACAAACGATCCAGCCGGACGGAGTTTCGCCCCAAAAACCCGTCCCCGAACTCAGCGTGCATTTGTTTTCCGCCAGTTGGCTTTCCTCACGGTTTCGGACGCCTCGCGCGAACTTGTCATCGACGCGCGTCCGCGCCGCCGGTCGTGGTTGGCGCTTCAACAATGGTGCGTCTGCCACGTCAATCTGCGGACCATCACTGCGGAAGACGGGCTCCGGCGATCGCAGGCACGTCCTCGGCCAGTAGAAAGCCTTCGCCCACCAATCGGTTGCTCGCTGCGGTGACGAGGGCGGTGTATTGCGCTTGTCCCCCTGGATACCGGCCTCCGAGCGACGGGCGCGGGTCTCCGACCGCTGCCCGTTCCGCTTCGGTCCTCGCGAAGGGGAGCAAGATCCCTTGCAGGGTGCATTGCTCCCCCGGCGCATATCCGGTCGTCGTGAAATAATGCCCGGTCGCCGTGGCGACCGGAACGGCGACGAGCGGGAAAACCACGCCGTCGAATTGATTGCCGTCCGGATCGAGTCGCGTGGTCAGGACAGGATAGGTACCGCGCGGCTGGGCGAGCAGGGGAGAATAGTCCCAGTTGGCCGGCACGTTGCGGATCGAACTGTAAGGAAAACCGGGAATCCGCGGCCATTGCGCTTGGGCCTGACCGACCGAGACAAGGGTGCCATCCTGCTTGTTCGGATATCTTGACGCCGGGGGCGGGGTTCCGTTCTTCACCCATCGATCGAGAGCGAGGAACAAGGCGTTCCGGAACGGTACCTGTGGGTACAGCACGGGCCGTTCGAAGCATCCGCGCGGCTGGATCGGCCCGGGTCCGTGCTGGAGCCCCGCGGCGAAGTACAGGCGGACATTGTCCGGCTGGACGATCGGATCGCCAAGGGTGTCGATCTGGAGCATCCAGCTGAACGCGCTGCCCATCTCTCCATCGGTGTCGAAGTGCATGATCCTCGGGCACGTGTTGCTGCGCTCACATAGCGCGAGCAATCCGTCTGTCTTCCCCGAAACGGGATCGAAGGTGACGGGATAGGCGAACGGAAAGCCGTTGTCGGGGTAGCGCCGCCCGGCATGCTGGGTCGAACTCGCCGTCGGGATCGCGAACGGGCGGTTGAAGTCTCCTTTGCGCGCGCCGGCGACGATCGGCATCAGTCCGTCGAATACCCTGCGCCCCCTGGCGTCCTCGTTGAAGCCCTGCCACAGGAAGACGCGTAGGAACCGACCGCTTTGCGATACCCCGTAGGCGATCGTGTTCTTGACGGTGATGGTGCCGGCACTCGCCAGAGGGTTGGCGCGGCCGTCCTCGTCGGCCTGATCGAAGCGCAGGAACGAGACGAGGTCACGTACCGAGGCCAGGCCCAGGCCGGACACGACCCCGTTCGTGGCCGTGTATGTCAGGTCATACAACGCGCTGTTGTCGTAGCCTGCGGCCTGACGGATCTGCACCCGGTTCGCATCGACGAAGTCGAAACTCGATGGAGGCAGTTCCGTCGGGGCGTCCTCCTCATAC
The DNA here is from genome assembly GCF_964237155.1 of uncultured Sphingomonas sp. Lineage (GTDB taxonomy): Bacteria > Pseudomonadota > Alphaproteobacteria > Sphingomonadales > Sphingomonadaceae > Sphingomonas. The sequence goes on from NZ_CAXSHH010000127.1 coordinate 4,020, forward strand.
TGCCTCACATAAAGGCGCGCCGTCGATTTGTCGGTCGATGCGGTCGGATATAGCAGCGTGACCGGTCGGATCGCTCCCTCGGGCTCGGCGACCGGCGTCGAGTCGAAGCGGATCTCCTGGCGGAACGCCTGGGTGAGCGGTCCCGCCGCGTTCCGGACGATCGGCAAGGTCGCATTGAGCGCCGCGGGGTTGAGTGCCACCTCGCCCTGCCACGCGCTGTTGATGAGCACATAGCCGCGGTCCATGTAGAAACGCGCCGCCGCGTCGCTGGTCGCGCCCAGACTTATGCTGCCGTTGCCGCGGTTCGTCACTTCGTAAACCAGGGTGCCGTTCGCCTTCGCGAGGTCGACGGGTTTGAGGATCGCGGCCTCGAACGAATATTCGACGAGGCCTTGGGCGTTACGGGCGGCGAGGTTCAGTCCTTCGACGCGCCGGCTCTCGGCCCCGTCCGGGTTGGCGACGCCGCTGACCTTGACCTTCACCACCTCA
>NZ_CAXSHH010000128.1:0-4237 GCF_964237155.1 uncultured Sphingomonas sp.
CGTCGAGCTGCCGGCGGCGCTGGGGGCGGAAGCGGCCAAGACGCTCGCCGGGGTGCTGCTGGCGCGCGGGCGGGCGGCGCGGGCCCGGCGCACGCTGTCGCTCGGGCCCGCCGGGCTGGAGGTGAGGCCGGGCGACGGGGTCCGGATCAGGGGCGAGACCGGGTCGTGGCGGGTCGTCGCGACCGAGTGCGAGCGGGGCGCGACGAGCATCGAGCTGGTCGCGGCCGAGCCGGAGACGACGCCGGCGTCGGCGGCGAGCGGGGGGCGGGTGCTGGGCGCCCCCGACCGGGTGGCGGGCGCGACGGTGCTCCATGTCTTCGAGCGCCCGGCGGATGCGGAGCGGGGCGCGGGCCCGCGGGTGACGGTCGTCGCGGCGGGCGGAGCGGGATGGCGGGGCGCGGCCCTGCTATATTCCCTGGACGACGGAGCGAGCTGGACGGAAGCGGGCGCGACCGCCGCGCCGGCGGCGATCGGTCCGGTCGAGCGTCCGCCGGTGGCGGCGCCCGCGACGCTGGTCGACCGGCGGTCGGCGGTCGTGGTCGCGCTGCCCGGGCACATGACGCTGCGCGACGCCGATGCGGGCGCGATCCACGCGGGCGCGAACCTTGCGCTCATCGGCGAGGAGCTGGTGCAGTTCGCGCGCGCGACGCCGCTCGGCGGCGGGCGGTGGCGGTTGGAGGAGCTGCGACGCGGGCGGTTCGGGACGGAGCGCGCGCCGCCCGCCGGGGTGGGCGCGCGCTTCGCGCTGCTGGAGGCGGACGCCGCGCGGACGATCGAGCTGCCCGCGGAGGCGATCGGGCGCGAGCTGCGGATGCTCGCCTCGGGCGTCGGCGACGTGGGCGGGCCGGTGGAGGCGCGCCTGGTCGTGAGCGGTCGGTCGGTGCTGCCGCTGGCGCCCGCGCACCTTCGCGCGGTGCTTACCGCCGACGGCGGCGCGTGGGTAAGCTGGGCGCGGCGCAGCCGGGCGGGATGGGGCTGGATCGACGGCGTGGACGCGCCGCTCGGCGAGGAGCGCGAGGCGTGGGACGTGCGGGTGGCGAGGGCGGACGGAAGCGTCCGCGCCGCGTCGCCGGGCGCGCCCGCCCTGGGCGTGGAGCCCGCCGAGCGCGCGGGCGGCGCGGTGTCGGTGACGGTGCGGCAGGTGGGCGACCTGGGACTGGGCGCGGCGACGGTGGTCGTCGTGCCGGGGCCGGGCGCCGGATCGGGTTTTCAAGGGACGGGATGATGGAACACGACGCGACCGCGCGACTCGGGCTGCCGTTGCTGGCGACGGGGCAGGCGGGCAAGGAGGGGACGCACAACGAGGCGCTGGCGCTCGTCGACCTGGTCGTCGGGGCGGGGGTGGAAGCGATCGGCGTGGACGCGCCCCCGGCGGATGCCGCGATCGGACAGGCGTGGATCGTCGGTTCCGCGCCGACCGGCGTCTGGGAGGGCCGGGCGGGCGCGCTGGCGGGGTGGACGGGCGGGGGATGGCGTTTCGTGACGCCGTTCGAAGGCTTGAGCGTCTGGATCATCGCCGAGAAGCTTCACGCGCGGTTTACCGACGGCGGGTGGGTCGCGGGCGACGTCCGGGCGTCGCGGGTACTGGTTGGGGGCGTGCCGGTGCTCGGTCCGCGCGGGGCGGCGATCACCACGCCCGCGGGGGGAGCGACGGTCGACCTCGAGGCGCGGGCGGCGGTGGGCACGGTGCTGGAGGCGCTCCGGGCGCATGGGCTGATCGGGCCGTGACGTAGCGTCGGACGCCGCAATCTCCGCCCGACCTGTTGCCGCAGGGACACGGTTTGGGCTTTTCACTTCTTGCGTGGAAACGATCCCTTCGATAGTTGGTTTGGTCTGTCCTAAGGGACAATCTGGAAAAGGGGTTTTTTATGCGGAAGCTTGCCGTCCTAATGGCACTCGCCTCCACCGCCATCGCTTCGCCCGTCCTTGCCCGCGACAATGCGTGGTATGTGGGCGTCGAGGGCGGTGCGATGATCGTCGAGGATCTGGACTACGACGTCACCACCGCCGCGGGCGTAGGCACCGATAGCGGCATCTCGATCGACCACGATTACGGCTACGACGTCGACGCGGTGATCGGCTACGACTTCGGCGGGTTCCGCCTGGAGACGGAAGTCGGTTACAAGAGCGCGGTCGTCGACGAGCTGACCTCCACGGTCACCGTGCCCGCGTTCAACGCCGCGGGCGGCACGTTCAACGTCGCTTCGGGCAACCGCGATGCGGGCGGCCGCACATCGGCGCTGTCGTTCATGGTCAACGGGCTGCTCGATTTCGGCGCGGATGACGGCATCCAGGGCTTCATCGGCGGCGGCGTCGGCGTGGCGCGCGTCAAGGCGGACAGCTACCGCCTGAGCACGCGCGGCGCGTTCCTCGACGACTCCGACACCGTGTTCGCGTTCCAGGGCCTGGCGGGCGTCCGCGCGCCGCTGACCGACACGATCGACGCGACGCTGAAGTACCGCTTCTTCAACGCCGACGACGTCAAGCTGGTGGATATCGGCAACCGTCAGCTCGAGACGCGCTTTCGTTCGCACTCGATCCTGGGTGGCGTGACGTTCAACTTCGGCGAGCCCGCGCCGCCCCCGGCGCCCGAGGCTCCTCCGATCCCGGAGGCCCCGTTGGCTCCGCCGGCTCCGCCCGAGCCCGCCGTGGTCTGCTCGCCCGGACCGTTCATCGTGTTCTTCGAGTGGGACAAGTCGGACATCACGCCCGAGGCCTCGTCGATCCTCGACAACGCCGTCACCCAGTACACCAATTGCGGTAACGCGCAGGTCATGCTGGCCGGCCACGCCGACAAGTCGGGTGCGGCGTCGTATAACGTCGGTCTGTCGCAGCGCCGCGCCGACGCGGTCCGCGGCTACCTGTCGTCGCGGTCGATCCCCGAGGCTTCGATCTCGACCGAGGCGTTCGGCGAGAGCCGCCCGCGCGTCGACACGGCCGACAACGTCCGCGAGGTTCAGAACCGCCGCGTGGAGGTCATGTACGGACCGGGCGCGGGCCAGTAAGGCCTACGCACACCGTGGACTACGGAATGGGGAGGTCGGGAAACCGGCCTCCCTTTTTCGTTGCGTGACAAAAGAGCCGCCATGCGGCCCCTTGTCACGCAACCGGCCGACGACCGTTCGGATGTCCCGAACGTGTCGGTCGACGGCGCGGCTTCGCCGCGGCGCGGGAGGGGTTCGGACTATCGTACTTGTTCTGTTCTAACACATTGACTTCCTGCTTCTTCCATTCTCACTAGAACAGGCTCGCCCAGGCCAGTCCGGTCGGCCAAGAAATCAGAGTCGCGGGCGAGGTCATGAATCGGAAACAACGGCGCGGTTCGGCCCAGCCTCGTCGGGGGAGCCGGACCAGTCTTCCCCCACTCGGTCGGTCGTTGGTGCCCGGAACCCTTTGGTATTGGGGACCGGTCGGTGGGATCGCGGCGGTCAAGGATGCATGGCAGCCGTTCGAAGCCTTGTTGAAGGTGATGTCCGCCCATAGCTGGATGTTTCCCGCCGGTTGGGTGCTGGCGGTCCTGATCCACTGGCTTACCATCGGCGTCGAACTGGACGGGCAGCGGCAAGGGCTCGACCGGGTGCGCAAGGCCGCGGTACGACCGAAACGCAGGCGTCGGTGATGGTGTTCGGGCGTGACCATGTTCGGGACGGGAACCTGCCGTTCATCGTTCTTGTTGTAGGCGCGCGGGTCGGATAGGATGCTGGACATGGACAATGCGGCGATCATCGGGCTGCTGGTGCTCCTTTTCGGGATCGTGGGCGGAATGTTGGCGACCGCGGCGCTCGCGCGTGCGGCCTACCCTTTGCGACGGCGAATGTTCGAGCGTGCCACGTCGCTCTTGCACCGTCCGGGTTTGACCAGGGACGACCGATTGTTCCTGCGATTCTGCATGGATCATGCGCTGTCGTTTCGCGCCGGATGGATCCCATTGCGCGCGGTGTGGCGAGCGATCGTCGCGCATCGTCATAAGGAAGGAGGGTGGACGCAGGCTGAGGGTGGTTCCGCCACCACAAGTATCGGTGTGCGCTTCATCCTCTCGGTCCTGCTCGCGAATCCGATCGCGTTGATCATTTTCCTTCCGTCTGTATTGGTTTTGATGATCCTGGAGCGCGAGGCCGTTAGGCCCGCTGTTCGTCAGACCGCGACCAAGCTGCCGACGAGCTACGGTATGGCGTTAGCGTAGCTAGGCTCCAGACTCGTTCACAGCCAGAACGCGAGCGCGGTGGCGAGCGCCACG
>NZ_CAXSHH010000129.1:0-4128 GCF_964237155.1 uncultured Sphingomonas sp.
GAGTTCGCCTTTCAGCTCAAGGGAACTCTCCACTTTTCCGGGGCAAGTCCACATCGATCCGACCAGTCATGCGATCGCTCGTATGACTGGTCGCAAGCTCTATCACCTCACTATTGATCGCAACGCTCCACCCAAAACGTGGCAAGCATCGCAGCGCACCCGCTCAGCGCAAGGCGGCCGTCAGACCACGCTTACCCTGATCCAAAGTACCACGATCAATCTGCGCGGCGTTAGTGAGGATACGGACAGTTGCGAATGGAGTAACGTTGTCGAGCCCGACAAGAGTCAAGCGGTGGCCGAAGCCGTGCCTTCGTACATCCAGCGCCGATCGTTAAGTCCAAGCGTTCCGGCAACATAGCCGTTCCAGGTCGACGGCGCTACTTGAGGGTCGTCATGGAAGCGGATGGGCTGGTCACCGCAGGCAAGCTGCTCGCCGTTATGCTGCTGGTGGTGATGAACGGGTTCTTCGTCGCGGCCGAGTTCTCGCTTGTCGGGATGCGCAAGAGCCGGGTCGAGGAGCTGGTCGCGGCCGGATCAGCGACGGCGCGCGTGCTCCAGAAGTCGGTAGGCGAGCTCGATGCCAGTCTAGCCTCGACGCAGCTCGGCATTACCTTGTCGTCGCTGGGGCTGGGATGGATCGGCGAACCGGCTCTCGCGCATCTGATCGAGCCGGCACTCGCCGGCTTCGCTTGGGCCACAGCGGCGAGCCACGCCATAGCAGTGGCGGTGGCGTTTGCGATCATCACCACGCTCCACATTGTACTGGGGGAACTCGCGCCCAAGAGCCTCGCGCTGCAGCGGACGGAGAAGACGGCGCTCGCCGTGGTACGTCCGCTGGCGCTGTTCTCGGCGCTCTTTCGCCCCGCTGTTGCAGCGCTCAACGGGCTGGGCGGGCTGGTGCTGCGCCTGTTCGGCCTTCAACCCGGCGCGGAAGGCGACCAGCTTCACTCGACGGAGGAGCTGAAGCTGCTCGTTGCCGCCAGTAGAGAAGGCGGAGTGCTTGAGGGTGCGCAGCAGGAGGTCGTCGAGCGGGCATTCGACATGACCACGCTCAAGGTTACGTCGATCATGACGCCGCGTCGCGAGGTCTACTGGATCGACGCCGACGCCGATCGACACGCGCAGATGGCGGCCGTGCGCGCCAACAAGCACGAGATGGCGCTGTTGTGCCGGGGTCACATGGATGTCGTGGTGGGCGTGGTCCGCAAGCAAGACTTGCTCGACGCGCATCTCGACGGCCGCCCCCTTGATGTCGTCGCCGTGGTTCGCGACCCAGTCGTCGTACATGACGGGACCAATGTGCTCCATGTGCTCGAGCTCTTCCGGAACCGTCCGGTGCAGATGGCCGTGGTGGTCGATGAGCATGCGACGGTGCGCGGTGTTGTCACGCAGACTGACCTGCTGGAAGCAATGGCGGGCGACATACCCGAGGAAGGCGAGGAGGCTCCCGTAATTGAGCGAGAGGACGGCTCGCTCCTGATGGACGGCTCGATCCCGATCCTGGCGGCCATTGATCGCCTTGGCGCCCCCAAGACGGAGCTGACGAGCGAATATCAGACGCTCGCCGGCTTCTGCCTCCGGCGCTTCGGGGGCGTGCCCGCGGTCGGTGACCATTTCGATTGGGAAGGTCGCCGCTTCGAAATCGTCGATCTGGATGGCCTCCGGATCGACAAGGTGCTCGTGTCAGCCCCGGCCACGGATGGCCAGGCGAGAGGACTCGAGCACCGGCTCACTGGCATCCCGCCGACAATCCGCAGGTCTTGACCGGAAGGCTGTGACTGGAGTGACGGAGGGTGATCGATGCTCGCGCGGTTGCCCCGCTCCTGCCATGAAGATCTCCATGCTCAGCACGCACCCCAAGCCGACCCTGAAGCTCATGCTCGGCGCGACCGGAGTCGTGTTCGGCGACATCGGTACCAGCCCGCTCTACGCGTTTCGGGAAAGCTTTATCGGGCATCACAAGCTGCCGCTCGACACGTTCCACGTGCTCGGCGTCCTGTCGATGCTGATCTGGGCGCTGATCTTGGTGGTCACGGTCAAATACGTCTTCGTGACGATGCGCGCGGACAATCGCGGCGAGGGCGGCAGCTTCGCGCTGCTCGCGCTGATCCAGCGCGTCGCCAAGCACTCCCCGGCGCTGCCATGGGTCGCTGGCGCTGCGCTAGTCGCGACCGCTTTGTTCTACGGCGACGCGATCATCACGCCCGTGATCTCGATCCTCTTGGCGGTGGAAGGGCTGACGCTGCTCAGCCCGAGGTTTGGCGAACTCGTGATCCCGATCACGCTGGCGATCATCGTCGTGCTGTTCGCCATCCAGCGCTTCGGCACGCACGTCGTGGGCACTGTGTTCGGGCCGGTGATGTTCATCTGGTTCGCGACCGTCGCGGTGCTGGGTGCGTTCCAGGTCGTCGACAATCCGCAGGTGATCGCCGCCGCCAATCCCGCCTATGCCGCTCGCTTCTTCCTGGCCGACCCGGTGCGCGCCTTCCTCACTCTGGGCACGGTCGTGCTGGCGGTAACGGGCGCAGAGGCGCTCTACGCGGACATGGGGCATTTCGGCCGCTCGGCGATCGCGCGTGCTTGGCTTTGGCTGGCGCTGCCGGCACTGCTGCTCTGCTATGCCGGACAGTCGGCGTTGGTGCTGTCGACCCCGTCGGCGATCAACTCGCCCTTCTACCTGATGGCACCGCTGCAGCTCCTCCCGCCGCTGCTGATCCTCGCGGCGCTGGCCACCGTCATCGCCAGCCAGTCGATCATCAGCGGCGCGTTCTCGGTGACTCAGCAGGCGGTGCAGCTCGGCTATCTGCCGCGCGTCAACATCCGCCACACGTCGGAGAAATCGCGCGGGCAGGTCTATGCGCCCGGCGTCAACGCCCTGCTGTTCTTCGCGGTCATCGCACTGGTGCTAGGCTTCCGCAGCTCCGGCGCGCTCGCGGCGGCCTTCGGCTTGGCGGTGACCGCGACGATGGTGCTGACGACGCTGATGATCGGCTTCATGGTGTTCCGCGTGTGGCGCTGGAGTCCGTTCTGGGCGGTGCCGCTCTATGCCGTGCTACTCGCGCTCGATCTCGGGCTGTTCGCTGCATTGTCGACCAAGTTCCTCGACGGCGGTTGGCTACCGGTGACGATTGCCGTTGTGCTGGTCCTGGTCTTCGACACGTGGCGGCGGGGGCGCAAGCTGGTAGCAGCGAGACTTGCCGAGGACGCGATGCCGGTCGAGATGTTCATGGCCTCGACCGCCAAGATACACCGGGTCCCGGCGACCGCCGTCTACCTGACCAACACTCGGGAAGGCATCCCGCCCGCGCTGCTCCATAACCTCACATACAATCTCGTCCTCCACGACCGCGTCTTCCTGGTGACGCTTGAAACGGCTATGACGCCGCACGTTGCCGACGCTGACCGGCTGAGCGTGGAAGAGCTAGGCGGCGGGCTGACCCGTGTCGTCGTTGGCTACGGCTTTGCCGAAAGCCCGGACGTGCCCCGCGCGCTGAAGCCCGTCCTGGATGCGGACCCAGCATGCAAGCCGGAGACCGCGGGATATTTCATCAGCCGTCAGACGCTCATTGCGTCTCGACGGCCTGGCGTGGCGGTGTGGCGCGACCGCCTCTTCACGGCGATGGTGCGAAATGCCGAGACACCGATGAGCTTCTTCCGACTACCGGTGCATCAGGTAGTGGAGATAGGTACGCAGGTGGAGATTTGATGTGGCCATCAATGCTGCATGCCTCAGAGACCAAGTATTGAAGCGCATTACAAACCGGGGGCAATCGGCTCGAGGATAGGACGGTAAGGGAGGTTTGTTGGAGGCCCGAACAGGCCCCACCGGCCTTGTGTAGATTTTCTGTTCCGTTGCTATTCAAGGCCCCTCCTCTGCCACTTGGTAAAATATAAGGAGGTATGTACCTCAACGCCGGCGTCTCGGTCCTGGATGCACGCCCCGGGATCGGCCGCCACCTCGACTTCTACAACCATGGCCGTCAAGATATACTTCAACCAGCCGCTTCTCGCAGCGGCATGATCGCCGGCCGGCAATCCACTCATTGAACCCGCGAGGCTGTTCAGACGTTTCAACTAGGCTCCAGACTCGTTCACAGCCAGAACGCGAGCGCGGTGGCGAGCGCCACG
>NZ_CAXSHH010000130.1:0-4058 GCF_964237155.1 uncultured Sphingomonas sp.
CGATCGGCGACGTCACCAACCGCATCCAGCTGACCCCCATCGCGATCCGCGAGGGCCAGGCTTTCGCCGACACGGTGTTCGGGGGCAAGCCGACCACCGTCGACTACCACGACGTCCCCTCCGCCGTATTCAGCCACCCGCCCATCGCCGCCGTCGGCATGACGGAGGGGGAGGCCCGCGACACGCTGGGGTCGGTGAAGGTCTACACCTCCGACTTCCGTCCGATGAAGAACGTGCTGGCGGGCCGAGACGAGCGCGCGCTCTACAAGATGATTTGCGAAAGCGAGACGGGGCGGATCGTCGGGCTCCACATGATCGGCCCGGACGCGCCGGAGATCCTCCAGGCGGCGGCGGTGGCGATCAAGGCGCGGCTGACCAAAGACGACTTTGATGCGACGGTCGCGTTGCATCCTACGATGGCGGAAGAACTCGTGCTGATGCGCTAAATCCTTCTCCCGCTTTCGCGGGAGAAGGTGGCCGAGCGCAGCGAGGTCGGATGAGGGCACTTCCGGGCAAGGTTCGTCCCTCACCCTGGCGCTCACGCGCCTGTCCCTCTCCCGCGAAAGCGGGAGAGGACGCGAACGAACCTACTCCCCCACGAACCGCCCCGGCCGTCGTTCGTTCACCGCCCTCACCCCCTCCGCGAAGTCTGCCGTCTTCTGCAACCACGCCTGCTCCGCGAGTTCATGGTCGGTCGCCTCCGCCACCAGCCGCGCCAGATCGCCCCGAAGCGTCGCCCGCGTCGATCGGACCGCCAGCGGCGCGCCCGTCGCGATCTCCGCCGCCAGCGCAAGCGCCGCATCATCGACCCCGCCCGTCGGGGCGAGCTGGTCCGCCAGCCCCCATTCGAACGCCTGCCCGCCCCCGATCCGCCGCCCGGTCAACAGCATGGTGAGCGCGCGCTGACGCCCCACGATCCGCTCCAGCACCGCCGAGATGCCGAAACCCGGATGGAAACCGAGCTGGACGAAATTGGCGACGAACCGCGCTTCCGGGGCGGCTATCCGGAAATCGGCGACCAGCGACAGCCCTAGCCCCGCCCCGACCGCCGACCCCTGCACCGCGGCCACCACCGGCTTCGCGACCCCGAACAGCTTGGCCGCGGCAATGTAGAACGGGTTGCGCTCGCCCTCTGGGCGTTCCTCCGCGACGGGATTGGCATTGGCGAGGTCCGCCCCCGCGCAGAACACCCGCCCCTCCGACCGGAGCACGATCGCCCGTACCTCCCTGTCCCCGTCCGCCGCGTCGAACGCCGCGCCGATCGCCTCGATCAGCGCCAGGTCGGCGAAATTATGCGGCGGACGGCTGAACGTCACTATCGCGACATGCCCGTCGCGCCTCATCTCCACGGCGTTCGTCATCACCCGGTCTCCTCCTCTCCCCCCTCGCCCAGGACCGCCGCGCGCGCTAGACCCCGCGCATACCCATTCCCCGAAAGGCACTCCCATGCGCGAAGCAGCGATCGTCTCCACCGCCCGCACCGCCATCGGCAAGGCTTACCGCGGCGCTTTCAACGCCACCGAGGCGCCCGTGCTCGCCGCGCACGTCATGAACGCGGTCGTGGAGCGCGCGGACGTCGATCCGGCGCGCATCGACGAGATCTTCTGGGGCGTCGGCAACCAGTGGGGGACGCAAGGGGGCAACGCCGGGCGGATGGCGGGCTTCGCCGCCGACCTGCCGCGCTCCGTTCCCGCCTTCACGCTCGACCGCAAATGCGGGTCGGGGCTGACGGCGGTCGCGCTCGCCGCGCGGTCGATCATGTGCGACGAGATCGACGTCGCGCTCGCGGGCGGGATGGAGTCGATCAGCCTCACCGTCACCAAGGACGCGCCGCGTCACGTCAACGGCTCGGTCACCGCCGTCGTGCCCGCCGCCTACATCCCGATGATCGAGACCGCCGAGATCGTCGCGCGGCGCTACGGCATCAGCCGCGACGCTCAGGACGAATACGGTGCCCAGTCGCAGCAACGCGCCGCCGCCGCCCTCGCCCGGGGCGCGTTCGCCGAGGAGATCGTGGCCGTAACCGTCGACAAGGCGCTGTTCGACAAGGAAGGCAACCGCACCGGCACCGAGACGGTGACGCTCGCGCAGGACGAGGGCATCCGCCCCGGCACCACGCTCGACGCCCTGCGCGGGCTCAAGACCGTCTGGGCGGGCGGCGAGTTCAGCGGGCCGGGCATGAGCGTCACCGCCGGCAACGCCAGCCAACTGTCCGACGGCGCGTCGGCGCAGCTGCTGATGGACCGCGCGACCGCTCAGGCCGAGGGAAAGGACATTCTCGGCGTCTATCGCGGCTTCCAGGCGGCGGGATGCGAGCCCGACGAGATGGGCATCGGCCCCGTCTTCGCGATCCCCAAGCTCCTCGACCGCGCCGGGCTGTCGGTGGCCGACATCGGCCTGTGGGAGCTCAACGAGGCGTTCGCGTCGCAATGCCTGTACTGCCGCGACCATTTCGGCATCGATCCGGAGAAGTACAATGTCGATGGCGGCGCGATCGCGGTCGGCCACCCGTTCGGGATGACGGGCTCGCGGCTGGTCGGCCACGCGCTGATCGAAGGTCGCAAGCGCGGCGTACGGTGGGTCGTGGTGTCGATGTGCACCGCCGGCGGAATGGGCGCGGCCGGCTTGTTCGAGATCGTCTAGGCGGGCGACCGCTCGCGCGACCCGCGCGGCACGAGAGCGCAAGCAAGCTGGTCTTTCATGCGACGCCGGCCGCGTTGGACATCTTGTCTTTTCCGTCATCCCGGCGAAGGCTGGGATCTCGTGGTTCGGACCGGGCACCCCCCGGCGGGAGACCCCAGCCTTCGCTGGGGTAACGGACCATGTGGGGAGCGCGCGATATGCCCACCGCACTCGTGACCGGCGCGTCCGCCGGGCTCGGCGACGGTTTTGCCCGCGCGTTGGCGAAAGAGGGGCAAGACCTGATCCTGACCGCGCGCCGCGTTGACCGGCTCGAGGCGCTGGCCACCAAGCTTCGCGCCGCGCACGGGGTCGCCGTCCACGTGTTCGCCGCCGACCTCGCGCGGCCGGGCGCGACGGAGGAGTTGCTCGCCGACGTCGCGGCGGCCGGGCTGTCGATCGACCTGCTCGTCAACAACGCGGGTTACGGCGCGCGCGGTGGGTTCGCGGAACTCGATCGCGACGAACAGCTCGGCATCGTCGACGTCAACTGCCGCGCGCTGGTCGCGCTCGCGCACGGTGTCCTACCACAAATGATCGCGCGCGGGTCGGGCGGCATCCTAAACGTCGCCTCGACCGCCGCCTTCCAGCCCGGCCCGTGGATGGCGGTATACTACGCCAGCAAGGCTTTCGTACTGAGCTTCTCGGAGGCGCTGCACGAGGAGGTACGGGACAAGGGCGTACGCGTGTCGGCGCTGTGCCCCGGCCCGACCCGCACCGAGTTCGCCGACCGCGCGGGCATGAAAGATCTGGCAAGCTTCGACGCCGTATGGGCCGACGCCGACGCCGTGGTGCGCGACGGGCTCGCCGCGGTCCGGGCGAACAGCGCGGTCAAGGTGTCGGGGACGATCAATACGCTCATGGCCGACAGCGTCCGCTTCCTGCCCCGCATCCTTGCGCGCAAGGTCACCGGGACGATCCAGAAAAGGCGCGGCTAGTCGACCTTTCCGTCGATCGACCCTTCGCGGGCCAGTCCGGAGCGACCGGTCTTTTCGGCGAAGGCGGTGCCCGACACTTCGGTCACGGTGATCGTCGCGCCCTGGACGCGTTCGTCCTGGGTCTGTTCGGGATTCGGATCGGCCAGGGTGTTCCCCTGCTCGCCGCGCATCCCGCCGGGCGCGGGCGGGTTGCGGTTCGACTCGTCCGCCTGTCCGTAAACGCGCGGTTCCGGGTTCTTGTCGGTGTCGGGCATGGAAAAACTCCGTTCGGGTTCGGGGAGTGAACGCGAACGGATGCCGGTAAGTGCCGTCAATCGGCGAACAGCAGGACGGGCGTCTCCAGATACCGCTTGAGCGCCTGGACGTAGCTGGCCGCGTCCCAGCCGTCGACGACGCGGTGGTCGCAGCTGATCGACAGGTTCATCAGCTTGGCGCGGCGGA
>NZ_CAXSHH010000131.1:0-4025 GCF_964237155.1 uncultured Sphingomonas sp.
CCACCCATCCGTGCCGCTTCCCGTTTCGCCCCAAGCATCGCAATCGTCGACGACATGCGACGTTCTGTCGCGGATGCAGTTATGGACACAATTGTGGTTTTGTGAAATTGCGGTGTCTAGTTCGCAGAATGAATGTAGCCGTGAAACGCCAACCATCCCGACATCGTCATTATGCCGGAGACCGCGTGCGCGATCTGCGTCAGCGACTGGCGCTAAACCAAAACGAGATGGCCGATCGGCTCGGCTTCTCGACGAGCTATCTGTCACAGATCGAAACCGGTGATCGACCGCTTACGGATCTAGTGCTCGCCGCGCTTGCGCGTTGCTTCCCGTTGGAATGGGTGGACGTCTCGCCGGAGGAGGACGATAACTTACTGGTGCGCGCCTTGGTCGCGGGTGCCGATTCCACGGTTCCGCTTGATCCGATGGATGAGCGGATGGTGATCAAAGGCATGCAGCAGCAGCCGCATTTGGCGCGGCGGATGATCGCTATCCATGCAGCGTATCGGCGGTCTCAAGAGCAGATGCGTGTCCTCGACGATCGCGTTGCGACCGGATCGGACGAGGGGAGCTTGTTGCCATGGGAAGAAGTCCGTGACTGGTTTCAAGGTGCCGCCAACTATGTCGACTCACTCGACCGGTTGGCCGAGAAGCTGGCAGATCAGATCGGAGAGCCAGGTGCGTCGGTCGCTTCATTGGCGCAGCGGCTGAGCGAGGCGCACGGCGTCACGTTGCTCGATATGCCAACGCCAATGAACGGGCGCGTGCGCGGGTTCGATCCGGTCGGCCGTACTCTATTCGTCGATCGTAGCTTGCCGATCGCAAGCCGAGCGTTCGAGCTGGCGCACCAACTGATGCGGCTGGAAGCACGTGACGAGATCGAAGCGATCGCGAACGATGCCTCGCTGCGTTCGGACGCTGCGCGAAGCCTGCTCAAGCTCGGGCTCGCCAACTACGCCGCCGGCGCGATACTTATGCCCTATAATCTTTTTCGGGCGGAAGCGCAGCGCGTCCGGCACGACATCGACCAACTGCTGCATCGCTTTCCCGTCAGCTTCGAACAGGCCTGTCATCGTCTCTCCACGCTGCAGCGTCCCGGTGCGTCGGGGGTGCCGTTCTTCTTTTGCCGTGTCGACATGGCCGGCAACATCACGAAGCGGCATTCCGCCACGCGCCTGCAATTCGCTCAGTTTGGCGGTGCGTGCCCGCTCTGGATCGTGCACGAGGCGGTGGCGGTCTCCGACCGCATTCTCGTGCAGGTCGCCGAGATGCCTGATGGCGTCCGCTACGTCTCCATGGCGAAAGGACTGGTGAAGCCCACCTCCAGCTATCTTCGGCCGTCGCGCCGCTATTCGGTCGCGCTAGGCTGCGAGATCGCACACGCGGGCAGCTTCATCTATGCCGACGGGCTGAGACTGGACGGTAATGACGGCGTGGCACGGATAGGACCGTCATGCCGGATCTGTCCCCGTCATGACTGCGAGCAGCGCGCCTTTCCGCCAGCCGGGCGGGCGATTATCGTCGACCTCGATGGTCGGGCGGTCGTGCCCTATCGCTTCGAATAGGCGGCGCTCGGCGCAACCGGAACATCGCATCTCTGGTGCACTCGTTCTCGATGGGCAGGGTGCCGTAAAACAGCCGTGGCCATCGCGGATCACCCGTCCATGACTCCCGCCATATAGCTAACCTATAGCGCTGACTTGCGCACGTCAGTCTACCCATGCCGACCTTAAGGGGCTGTGGCGTTCGGCGTCGAGGTTCGACAGGCGACCGAGGCTGTCGCCGAGGGCGCGTAGAAGTTGCCAAGCGACCGCGCCGATCCACCGTCGCTGGTGGCGGGGCACCTAGCGCCGTCCGCCGAGCCGCGGAAAGGAGCCGCCCGCTATCTAACGTCTACGGACATTTAGCTGCTCGACCAAGGGGCGCGGACCCGGATGTTGCGTGACGCGCCACGTCCGGGTCCGCCATCCTCAGAACTTGAACGACAGCCCGGCCCCATACGTCCTGGGGTCGTTGACCGTGACGGTGACGATCCCGCCGAAGCGAAAGCCGTTCACCGGATGACGCTCGTCCGTCAGGTTGCGACCGAAGGCGTAGACCTCGACCCCGTTGCCGAAGGCCAGCGACGCCCGCGCGTCCAGCCGGTGCCATCCGCTGGTGCTCAGCCGCAATTCGTTGACCGAGCTGAAATAGCTGGTGGACTCCCAGGAATAGTTCGAGCCGACTTTCATCGTCATGTCGGAGCCGACGACCGTTTCGTAGGTGACGCCCACGCCACCCGACCATCTGGGTGCCTCGTTTAGCTGGTTACCGCGACGGTCCGCGCCCGCCACGCCCAGGATGGTGCATGGCGGATCGCCGTTCCGCGGGGTACCGGCGGTTATCGTCTCGCAAAAATCCGAATAGGCGGCGTCTAGATAGGTTGCTTGGGCGTTCAGCGTGAGGCCACGGACCGGCCGGACGACAAGTTACGCCTCGGCGCCTTTGACCTTCGCGGTTCCCGCATTCTCGACCGTGGTGATGCCCAGGACTATCGTGCGGCGTAGCTGGATTTCGCTGTAGTCGTAATAGAAGCCCGCCAGGTTAAGCGTCACCGCCCGATCAAGGAACTGCGACTTGACGCCGGCTTCATAGGTCCAGAGACTTTCCGCGCCGAAGGTGTTGGGCCGATTACCGGCTCCCGGCAGATAGGCGTAACCGGGCGATTGATAGCGCTTGCTCGCCTTGGCGTAAAACAGGACGTCCTCGGCCGCCTTGAAGTTGATGCCGCCCGCCGGGAGCACCGCGTTATCCGACACCCGCCCGATGATCGGCGCGAATGGGCCAACCGCCGAATAGTCGACCGAGAAATCCCGCTTTTCGTAGTTGAACCGAAGACCGCCGACGAGCGTCAGACGTTCGGTCAGGTCAAACTCCAACTGTCCGAACGCCGCAGCTCGTCACCGACGTGACCGTGAGTTTGGGAGCGACCTCGAGGTTCATGGTCAGCGCGACGCCGCCAGTGCTGAGACGGGTCTTCACATTATCCTCGATGTCGGTCGTCACGTCCCGTACCGCGTACTGTTGCCGTCCGTTGACCACGTTGGACGGCGTGAAGATATCCTCCGACCGCTTGCGCGTATGGTCGACCGACAGGATAGCGTCGAAGGTGCCGGTGCCCAGATAGGCGAGCTTCGCGCGGGCCGAGAGAGAGCTGGCGTCGCCGATCCGGTTCCCCGTCAACGTGTTGCGAAAGAATCCCTCGCGCTGGCTGAACGTGCCGGAAAAGCTGCCAGCAAGGTCGCCGACGATCGGCCCGCCGAGAAAACCGCCAATGGAAACGGCATTGAAATTTGCATAATTCGCATCGAGCTTGCCCTCGACCTCCCGGGTGGGTGCGCGTGTGATGATGTTGATCGCGCCAGCCGTCGCGTTTCGGCCGTAGAGCGTGCCCTGCGGTCCCCGGAGCACCTCGACGCGCTCGACGTCCCGCAGGCCGAAGAAGCCGGCGTCGGGCTTGGATAGGTATACGTCGTCGAGATATATCGCCGTGGCCTGGTTCGCGCCGATCGGGACCGGCTGCCCGGCGATGCCGCGCGTCGAAACGAGGTTGGTGGAGTTCAGACCGGCGGAACCCGTGATGGTCAGACCTGGCACGGTACCCTGGAGATCGGCGATGCTCGCCGCGCCGGTGCCGCTAAGCGCCTCGGGACCGATGGCGCTGATCGCGATGGGGACATCCTGCAGGCGCTCGGAACGGCGCTGGGCGGTAACGACGATTTCGCTGGATGTGGCGCCGTCCTGGGCCGCCTCCACCGGCGCGGCCGGCTCTTCTCCCCCTTGGCGGGGAGCCTGTGCTGCCTGCAGGGCCTGGAGTGCCGGCTGGGCCTGGGCTCGACTTGGTAGGCCTTCATACCGCAGCCGCTCCGCCGCTGTCAGGAGCGCCGGATCGATGCTGGTCGCGCTCAGCGTAGTCCGGATCTCGCGCATGGTGATCTTCCCTCGGTGTGGCGGACACCTCTGATAGGCTCCGCAGGAGCCCTGGA
>NZ_CAXSHH010000132.1:0-3985 GCF_964237155.1 uncultured Sphingomonas sp.
CGGAGGATGTCGACGTCAAGATCGACGAGGCGCGCGACCTGCGGATCGACGTATACCGGTCGTCGGGACCGGGCGGGCAATCGGTCAACACCACCGACTCGGCGGTCCGCATCACCCACCTGCCGACGGGGCTGGTGGTGATCCAGCAGGACGAGAAGTCGCAGCACAAGAACAAGGCCAAGGCTTTGCGTGTGCTCCGGACGCGGCTGTACGAGGCGGAGCGCGAGCGGCTGCACCAGGAGCGGGCGGGGGCGCGGAAATCGATGGTGGGGTCGGGGGATCGGTCGGAGCGGATCCGGACCTATAATTTCCCGCAGGGGCGGGTGACGGACCACCGGATCAACCTGACATTGCACCGGCTGCCGGAGATATTGGAGGGAGAGATGGACGAGTTGGTGGGGGCGTTGATCGCGGAGGACGAGGCCGAGCGGTTGGCGAGTCTGGATGGTTAGGGTGAAGCCCGACCATCCAGACTCGCCCGGCCGGCGGGGCCGCAGCCCCGTCCGACGACGCGGCTTAGCCGCGGCGCTGCCCTGCTTACTCCCTCTCCCCCTCGGGGAGAGGGTTGGGGAGAGGGTCTGTTCCGGGCGCGAGGCCTGTGACTGATACAGCCCCTCTCCCCGGCCCTCTCCCCGCAAGCGGGGAGAGGGAGAAGGTGAGTTCAGCCCTGTCCTTAGCGACCGCCCGACTCGCCTTCTCCCACACGCCCCGCCTCGACGCCGAACTGCTCATGGCGCACGCGCTCGGGGTCCGGCGGGAGGCGATGCTGCTCCGGCATCTCGACGATCCCGCCCCCGCCGCCTTCGCCGGCCTCGCCGAGCGGCGCGCTGAGCACGAGCCTGTCGCCTACATCACCGGCGCCCGCGATTTCTGGACGATCTCGCTCCGGGTCGCGCCCGGCGTGCTGATCCCGCGCGCCGATACGGAAACCCTCCTCGAGGCGGCGGTCGCGCATTTCGGGACGCGTTCCCCGCGAACCGTGCTCGATCTCGGCACCGGCTCGGGCGCGCTGCTGCTCGCCGCGCTCGATCAGTGGCCGGAGGCGCGCGGGATCGGCGTCGACCGGTCGCCGGACGCGCTCGCGGTCGCGGGGGCCAATGCGCGGCGGCTCGGGATGGCCGACCGGGCACGGATCGTCGCGGGCGGCTGGGAGGGGCGGGACGGTCCGCACGATCTGATCCTCTGCAATCCGCCCTATATCGAACTCGGTGCCGACCTGCGGCGCGAGGTCGCCGGGTACGAGCCGGCGGCGGCGCTGTTCGCCGGGCCGGACGGGCTGGACGACCACCGCGCGATCGCGCCGCTGCTTCGCGCGCGGATCGCGCCGGGCGGGGTCGCGTGCATCGAGATCGGCTCGGGGCAGGGCGAGAGCGCCGCCGCACTCTTCCGCGCCGAAGGGTTGAAGGTCGGCGTACGCCGCGATCTCGCCGGGCGCGACCGTTGCCTTGTCGTCACGCCTTGAACCGGCAGGGCGCGGCACCCACCTTTTCCCTTGTAGCGTGCGCGGTCGCCGCTATGAGCGGGCCGGGGGTCTTTCGCGATTACGGCACAAGTCGTTGAATCCGGACGCTCGCCCGCATCCTCAACCGACGCGTCGTTCCTGACCGGGGCGGTCGCGACAGGCGCGAGGGCCGGTACTGCCGAAGCGCGGTGGTCGCGCGCGGCGCTTCGCACGATGTGCACGGGGCAATTGATGGTTCACCAACGGGAACTCGCATGATCAATAATCGGCAGCAGACCGGCCGTCGGCGCGGGCGCGGCGGGCAGCGCCCGGGTGGCGGCACCGGAGGCGGCGGGGGCGGCAATCCCGGCCGGCCCGACAACGGCAACCGCATCGACAACCGCGCGCGCGGCAACGCCGCCCAGCTCTATGAGAAATACAAGAGCATGGCGTCGGAGGCGCAGCGCCAAGGCGACCGGGTCAACACCGAGTACTACCTGCAGTTCGCCGACCATTATTTCCGCGTGCTGAGCGAAAGCCGCGCGCGCTTCGACGACCAGCAGCCGCGAGCCCAGCAGAATCGGGGCGACGAGTTCGACCGGCAACGCAGCGGCCGCGACGAGTTCGGCGACGATGGTGGGATGGACGGGGACGACGACTATGCCGACGAGGGCGACGTGATCCGTCCCGGCGACCAGATGCCCAGTGATCGGATGATGGGTGATCGGATGATGGGTGATCGGATGATGGGCGACCGAGTGGCGGGCGATCAGCCTCGGCAGCGTCCGCAACAGCAGCCGCGTTCCCAGGCGAACGGCTCGCAAGGCAACGAGGGCGGCCGCCCGTACGAGGATCGCCGCCCGCGTCGTGACGAGGAGGACCGGCGTCCGCGCCGCGACGACCGCGAGCGACAGGTCGGTCAGCAGCGCGGCGAGGGCGAGGGATCGCCCCGCGCGCAGGCTCCCGTCCAGGTCGCGCCCGAGCCTCGGCCCGAAATGGTCGAGCCATCGCCGCCGATGGCCGTGCCCGAGGTCGACGCCCCGCAGCCGCGCCGCCGCGGTCGGCCGCGCAAGGAGCCGATCGCGGAGACGCGGTCGTCCGAGGACGTTGGGTCGGAGCCGACCGGCTTCGACGCCGACCGGCTTCCGCCCGCGCTGGGCATCTCCGCGAGCGATGGGGCTGACGGCGAGGTCAAGCCTCGTCGGCGGCGGGCTCGCGGGGTGGAAGCACCGGCGGCGGAATGATCGTCCGCGATCGCTGAACGGATCAGGCCGGCTCCGCTGTTTGCGGGGTCGGCCTTATCATCGTTCGTCGAACCGCTCGACATTTTCGTCATGGCCCGTGCCCGAGCTCAGGAACACCAGCCCCATCAACAGCCCGGCCATGACGATCGACCCGCCGACCCCGCCGATCACCGCCGACATCGTCACGAGGCGAAGCGGTCCGTGGATCGCGGCCAGCACCGCGATCACCGCCGCCGAGCAGGCCATGGCCGCCGCGATCATCCAGGCCACCAACAGGCGGAAGCGCCCCCAGGCGAAGCGGGCGTAATCGGGGTCGTCGAGGCCGCTCGGCTGGTCCATCATGCTTTGCCAATGGCGACGGAACGTGGTTTCCTCAACCCACAAGGATGTTGGGAGAGAACCGATGACGATCGCGGCGATCCTGAAGACCAAGGGCGCGGAGGTGGTGACGCTGTCGCCGGCCGCGACGCTCGCGGGCGCGGTGGCGCTGTTGGCGGAGAAGCGCATCGGCGCGGCGCCGGTGGTGGAGGGCGACGAGGTGGTCGGGATCTTCTCCGAACGCGACGTCGTCTATTGCCTGGCCGCCAAGGGCGCGGCCGCGTTGGCCTTGAGCGTCGGCGAGGTGATGACCGCGCCCGCGCGCACCGTCGTGCCCGACGAGCCGGTGCTCGGCGCGCTGTCGCTGATGACGCAGCGTCGCATCCGACACCTGCCCGTGATCGAGGGCGGGCGGCTGGTCGGCTTCGTGTCGATCGGCGATCTGGTGAAGCACCGGATCGACCGGATCGAGCATGAAGCGGCGGCGATGCGAAGCTATATCCAGTCCGTCTGACGACTCGGGACCGTGAGTAGCTCGTGCGGCGACGGATGCGTGAAGGCGGACGGCCACCCGGCATAGGCGGGTATGCCGATAGCCACCCGCATGACCGGCGTCCGCCGCACCGGTCGAACGACGATCCGGTTGCCCGACCGCGGCATGACGGTCTCGGCCATGGCGACGCCGGGCGGGTGAAGGAAACCGTCCGGAGGGGGATAGGCGAAGGTCACATCCGAAGCCGTGGCCTCGACCTTCGAGATGGCGTGAGAAGCCCCGATCTGCCGGGCTGGGCCGCGAAAAAGACGGTTTCGTGAAAAAAGTTGGAGAAAGCGTTTGACGGGCCGAGAAGCCCCGCATATATGAGTTTCACCGCAGCGATGCACCGGCAACGGAGCGACGCGGCGGTCACCGAGAACCAGGCGCTCAGTTAGCTCTTCGAAAGGAGGGTTACACGAAGCGTCGGTCTTTCGCGCTCTTTGACAT
>NZ_CAXSHH010000133.1:0-3852 GCF_964237155.1 uncultured Sphingomonas sp.
GGAGCGCCTGTCGACCGGCAAGCGCATCAACTCGGCGAAGGACGACGCCGCCGGCCTCGCCATCGCGTCGACGATGCAGGCGTCGATCCGCGGCATGAGCCAAGCGGTCCGCAACTCGAACGACGGCATCAGCTACGCGCAGACCGCCGAAGGCGCGCTGGGCGAGGTGTCCAACATGCTCCAGCGCGTCCGCGAGCTGGCCGTGCAGTCGGCTTCGGGCACTTACGGCGCCGACGACCGCGCCAACCTGGACACCGAAGTGACCGCGCTGAAGGCGCAGATCACGAGCGTGCTGGCCACGACCGAGTTCAACGGCACCCGCATCTTCAACTCGGCCGCGACGGGCGCGGCGTACACGGCGCAGGCCGGCGCGCTCAACATCCAGACCGGCTCCAAGGCCGCCGATCAGGTGACGCTCAGCTTCACCTCGCTCGCCGACCTCGACGCCGCGACGGCGGTCGACACGGCCGCCGAGGCGACCGCATCGCTGGCGTTCGTCGACACCGCGCTGAAGAACGTCAACACGACCCGCGCCAGCCTGGGCGCGTCGCAGAACCGGCTGGAGTCGGTGGTCAACAACCTGAACAACAACGTGACCAACCTGACCGACGCGCGTAGCCGCATCGAGGACGCGGACTTCTCGGTCGAGACCGCCAGCCTCGCCAAGGCGCAGATCCTGAGCCAGGCGTCGACCGCCATGCTGTCCCAGGCGAACCAGAGCCAGCAGGGCGTGCTACGGCTCCTCCAGTAAGCCGACCACCCCGACGCGCCGTCGCCGATCCGGCGGCGGCGTCGAATGTCCGGTCCGGTATGGAATGTTCCAACGAGCCCCGGCGACCCGGAAACGGGTCGCCGGGATTCGTCGCGTCAGGAGACCTCCGGGCCGGTTTGAGACCCCGGCTTTGATCCATGTTCGGCACCGCCGTCGAAGGGTGCCGCATGCGCGCCGAGCGGCGGGAACGACGCTGTGCGCCGACTGTAGAGGAAGGGCCGGCCCGGTGCCGGTTTCCCTCACGGCGGAGCGATGACGATGGCGGACGACAATCTGAAGCAGTTGGTGCGGCAAGGCCTGACGGCATTGAAGGCGGGTACGCGGGTCGCTGCCGACGCGACCCAGGAGATCCAGGGCTCGGCGACCAGCCCCGAGTTGAAACAGGCGTTGCAGCAAGGCACCGACCAATCCACGGAGTGGGCGGCGCGGATCGACCGCGCGCTGGAAGAAGCGGGCGGCCCCGTCGGCGAGGATGACAATCCCATTCTCGAGGCGCATCATCAGGTCAGCCAGCGCATCCGGCAGGCCGCTTCGGACGAGATGAGCCGCGACCTCGGCATTATCGCGGCGGGCCAGCTGGCCATCCATTACTGGATCGCGTCGTTCGGCACGTTGCGCAACTATGCCGAGAAGCTGGGACTGGAGCGCACCGACCGCGAGTTCCGGCAGTGTGCCGAGGAGGCCAAGCAGGCCGACGAGCAGCACAGCCAACTCGCCGAGCAGATGCTGCGGCAGGAGGAAATGGCCTGAAGCGGTTCTCAACCCTCTCCCGCTTTCGCGGGAGAGGGTTGGGGGGTTAGGCCAGCGCCTTTCTCAGGCGGTCGTGGGCGCTCTTCTTGATCTGGCAGACGCGGGCGGAGCCTACGCCGAGGACCTGGCCGATCTCGTCGAGGTTCAATTCTTCGACGTGGTAAAGCTGGATCACCAGCGCCTCGCGTTCGGGGAGGGCGGCGATCGCGGCGATCAGGCGATCGCGTTCGCGGCCGTCGGCGAGCGCTTCGAAGGCGTCGGGGTCGGGGCTGGCGAACCAGGGGAGATCGTCGGCGTAGACCTCGTCGATCGACTCGATCCGGACGGCGTCGGCGGTGAGATAGTCGGTGCGGAGCTTGTCGAGCGTGACGCCCAGGTGTGCCGCGACCTCGGCTTCGGCGGGCGGGCGGCCCAGCTGGAGGGTCAGTTCGGCCACGGCGCGGGCGTGGTCGCGGCGGCGGCGCATCGCGCCGCGGCTGTTGGTGGCGTGGCGGCGGAGCTCGTCGATCATCGCGCCGCGCAGGCGGGTGGTGAGGTACGCCTTGAACTCGGGTCCGGTCCGGACTTCCGCGCCGCGGAGCGCCTCGACGAGCGCGAGCAGGCCGACCTGGACAAGGTCCTCGATGTCGACCGAGGTGCTCATCGCGCCGTGGACGTGCCAGGCGAGGCGGCGGACGAGGGGCAAATGCTCGCGGATCGCGGCGTCGCCGTCGCGGCTAGGCCGATAGGTCACGGGCTGGGCGTCGGCGAACGATCCGGGATTGTGGAAGCTCATGCGGGTAACGCTCCGGGGGCGCCGATCACCGCGACGACCTCGACCGCCTTGTCCTCGGGCACCTCGAAGAAGGACAGGACGGGGGTGTCGGGGAGGCAGGTCTTGACGAGTTTGCGGATGGCGATGCGGATCGCGGGCTGGACGACGAGCGCGAAGGGCTTGGCCTCGGCGAGGAGCGGCTGCGCGGCGTGGCTGACCGCGTCGACGATGCGGCGGCCGAGATCGGGCTCGATCACATGGCGGCCGCCCACGTCGGCGCGCGCGGCCTGGCCGAGCAGCCCTTCGAGCTGACCCTCGAGCGTCATGACGCGCAGGGGCTCGCGGACGCCGCATAGTTTCTGGACGATGAGCGGGCCGAGATCGGGGCGGATGAGTTCGACGATGTCCTCGGCGTGTGGGCTCTTCTGCGCGGCGACGCTGATCGCCGACGCGATGCGGCGGAACTCCTTGAGCGAGATACCCTCGGCGAGGAGGCCGCGCAGGACCTGGGTCAGGGTGGTGAGCGCTAGGGGTTGCGGGGTGAGCGAGGCGACGACCTGCGGGTTGCGTTCCTTCAGGCCGTCGAGCAGCGCCTGGACCTCGTCGGGGCCGAGCAGGTCGGCGGCGTTCTGGCCGAGCGCGTGGTTGAGGTGCGTCGCGACGACGGTGCCGGGGTCGACGACCAGGAAGCCCGCGCCGGTCGCGGCGTCGGCGTCGCCCGGCGCGATCCAAGTGGCGTCGAGGCCGAAGGTCGGGTCCTTGGCGGTCTTGCCCTGGAGCGCGCCCACCGCCTGGCCGGTATCGAGCGCGAGCATCTCGTCGGGCGAGACCTGGTCCTCGCCGACGACGACGCCGCCGACCACGAGGCGGTAGGTGTAGGGGGCGAGGTTGATGTCGTCGACGACGCGCACCTGCGGCACCACGAAGCCGAGCTCCTTGGAGAGCTGGCGGCGGACGCCGGTGATGCGGCCCATGAGAGGGGCGCCTTTACGCTCGTCCACGAGGGGCACGAGGCCGTAGCCGATATCGAGGCGCACCAGCATCCCGTCGGACACGTCGTCATACCCGATGCGCGACTGGTCGGCGGGCTCGACTGCGGCGACCGGCGCGGGCGGCGGGGGGCGACGCTCGATCTGGCGGAGCTTCCAGGCGGCGAAGCCGGCGATGGCCGCGCCCGAGAGGAGGAGGATGTGCGGCATGCCGGGCATGACGCCGAGAAGCGCGAGGATGCCGGCGACCGGGGTCCAGGTGCGGGGCGAGCCGAATTGGCTGCCGATCTGGCCCGCCAGGTCCTTGTCCGACGAGACGCGGGTGACGATCGCGGCGGCGGCGATCGAGAGCATGAGCGCGGGGAGCTGCGCCACGAGCGCGTCGCCGATCGCGAGCAGGATATAGGCGCGCGCGGCCTCGCCGATGGTCAGGCCGTGGCTGACGGGGCCGAGGATCAGGCCGCCGATGACGTTGGCGGCGAGGATCAGCATCGCCGCGACCGCGTCGCCCTTCACGAACTTGGACGAGCCGTCCATCGAGCCGTAGAAATCGGCCTCGGTCGTGACCTCGACGCGGCGCGCCTTGG
>NZ_CAXSHH010000134.1:0-3582 GCF_964237155.1 uncultured Sphingomonas sp.
AGCAGCAGCGACAGCCCGGTGAGCGTGCGCTCGTCCTCCGGCGCCGTGCTGAGGCTGCCCAGCGCCGACCAGACCATCTCCTTCCCGTCCGGCGTGACGACGACGCGCTCGTAAGCGAGAAGCGCGACGATCCATTCGAGTGCCCAGGCGCGCGTCGCGGGCACGTCGATGTCGCGCAGCGGCTGGAAGGCGATAGTGTCGCCGGCGTCGGCGCCGAGCCCCAGCGCGTGGTGCGCTCCGCCCATCGCCAGCACGGCGGCGCGCGCGGACAGGCCCTTGTCGAAGATGTAGACCTGCGCGTCGGCATAGCGGCGGAACTGAAGCGCGATCAGCGCCAGCAGCACCGACTTGCCCGCGCCCGTCGGGCCGACAACGAGCATGTGGCCGACATCGCCGACATGGGTGGAAAGCCGGAACGGCGTCGACCCGCCGGTCTCCGCATAGAGCAGCGGTGCCGCATCCAGATGATCATTGCGCGCCGGGCCGGCCCAGATGCTCGACAGCGGCATGAGGTGGGCGAGGTTGAGCGTGTGGATCAGCGGCTGGCGGACGTTGGCGTAGACGTGGCCCGGCAACGAACCGAGCCAGGCCTCGACGGCGTTGACGCCCTCGCGGATGGTGGTGAAGCCGAGCCCGTTGACGATGCGCTCGACCGCGCGGACCTTCTCGTCCGCTCGGGCGCGGTCTTCGTCGGCCACCGTGATGGTGGTCGTCATGTAGCCCAACGCGACGTGGTCGCCTCCCAGCGCCTGGAGCGCCAGGTCGGCGTCGACCATCTTGTTGTCGGCGTCGCTGTCGAGGAGCTGGGTCGGCTGGTTGTACATGACCTCGCGCAGCAGCGCGGAGATCGACTTGCGCTTGTTGAACCACTGGCGTCGGAGCTTGGTCAGCGCCTTGGTCGCGTCCGCTTTGTCGAGCGCGATGAAGCGGGTCACCCAGCGATAGGCGAACGCCTGGTGGTTGAGCTGGTCGAGGATGCCGGGCCGGCTGACGTTCGGGAAGCCGAGCACGGTCAGCGTACGCAGGTGCAGGTCGCCGAGCATCGGCTCCAGGCCGCCTACTAGCGGCGTATCGGCGAGCAGCCCGTCGAGGTACATGGGCGTGTGCGGGACCGTGACGGGGTAGACGCGGGTTGAAATCGCGCCGTGCAGGTAGGTCAGCGTCTCGGCATCGGTGAGCGCGCGCACCTCGGGCATGAAGCCGCCGAGCAGGTCGAGCGCGCGGTTGATCTCCGCTTCGAACGTGCTGAGCGCCTGCCGCCAGTCGCGACCGCGCCGGTCGTCGGCTTGCTCCACCAGCGCGCGACCCGCCGTATCGGCCTGATCGGGGGTCGGCATGAAAGTCAGGGTCAGGTAGTAGCGGCTCTCGAAGTGTTGGCCGGCGGACTCGAACCCGGCCCGGCGCTCCTCCTCGACCAGCCAGGAGGCTGGGTCGGGAAAGCGGCTCTCCGGGTAGCCCAGCGCCTCGCGGCGCTCGGCTTCGATGAACAACGCCCAGCCCGAGCCGAACCGGCGCAGCACGTTGTTCGCCCGCGCGCAGGCCGAGACGAGCTCGCTTTCCGTCGCGCTCTCCAGGTCAGGGCCACGGAATGAGAGCGTACGCTGAAAGCTGCCGTCTTTGTTGAGCACGATGCCGGGCGCGACCAGCGCCGCCCATGGAAGGTGGTCTGCGAGCCGGTCGGCACGGGCGCGGTATTCGCCGATCGCTAGCACGACAGGTTCCCCCGCTGACGAAGGTGGCGGGCCAGCACGGGGGCGAAGTCCGGGTCGCGCTTCGCCGCGAACACCGCGAGCGTGTGCCCGAAAGCCCAGACCAGGAGGCCCGCGATCCACTGCTGGAGTCCGAGCCCCAGCGCCGCCGCGATCGTGCCGTTGACGATCGCGAGCCCGCGCGGCGCGCCGCCGAGCAGGATCGGCTCGGCGAGCGAGCGATGGATCGGCGCTTCGAAGCCCTCGATGTGCTGGCCCGTCCCGTTCACGAGATCAGCGCCCCGCCGCCGAAGCTGAAGAAGCTCAGGAAGAAGGACGATGCGGCGAACGCGATCGACAGGCCGAACACGATCTGGATCAGCCGCCGGAACCCGCCCGAGGACTCTCCAAAGGCGAGCGTCAGGCCCGTGGTGATGATGATGATCACCGCCACGATCTTAGCGACGGGCCCTTGCACCGACTCCAGCACTTGTTGGAGCGGCTCCTCCCAGGGCATACCGGAGCCGGCGGCGTGCGCGACGCCGGAGAACGTGAGCACTAGGCCGAGCGTCAAGCCGGCGCCGGCCAGCCTGCCAAGCTCGGGGGCGCGGGTCCGAGCTCTGCGGATCGAGAGGTGTGCAGCAAGCATGGTCAGTCTCCTTCGGGGTTGAGCGGGGGGATGAGGTGGGTGAGCCGGTAGGTGTCGGCACCGGAAAGGCCGTCGACGCGCGCGATGGCGGCGACCCGGCGCTGCCGTCCGCGGCCGGCGATGAAGACGACTAGGTCGATCGCCTCCGCGATCAGCCGCCGGGGCACGGTCACGACCGCCTCCTGGATGAGCTGCTCCAGGCGGAAGAGCGCGGCCTCGGCACCGTTGGCGTGGACCGTTGCGATCCCGCCGGGGTGGCCGGTGTTCCAGGCCTTGAGCATGTCGAGCGCTTCGGGGCCGCGGACCTCGCCGACGATGATGCGATCCGGCCGAAGCCGGAGCGTCGAGCGGACTATGTCGGCCATCGTGACGCTGCCCGCGCGCGTCCTGAGCGCGACTGTGTCGGGTGCCGGCGACTGGAGCTCGCGTGTGTCCTCGATCAGGATGACCCTCTCGTCGAGGCTCGCCATCTGGGCGAGCAGCGCGTTCGCCAGCGTGGTCTTGCCCGAGCTGGTGCCGCCCGCGATCAGAATGTTGCGTCGGTCAACGACCGCCTGGGCCAGGAGAAGCGCTGTGCCCTCGTCCATAATGCCATCGCTGACGTAGTCGGCGAGCGTGTAGAGGCGCTCGGCGGGCTTGCGGATCGAGAAGCACGGGCCAGGTGCAACAGGCGGCAGCACGCCCTCGAAGCGCTCTCCAGCCCTACCCTCCTCTCGCGGCGGAAGCTCGGCGGAGACGATCGGTGATGCGGCGTGGACCTCCGCGCCGATGTGTGACGCGACGAGCCGGATGATGCGTTCGACCTGGGCCGGATGGTAGCGGACGCCGGTGTCGGACCTGCCCTCGCCGAGGCGATCGAGCCGAAGCGCGCCATCAGGGTTGACCATCACCTCGATCACGAGCGGGTTGGCGAGCGCGGCCGCGATCGTCGGCCCCATGGCCGTGCGCAGCATGCCGCGCCGACGCTCGCCTGAGGCAAGGGCGTCGATGCCGGTCATGAGCGGACAATTCCAGCAGGGTGGAGCACGTCGGGATCTCCGTCCGGACGGTGAGACGTCCGGCTCGGTCCCGAGAGTCCGCTTATTCGTCTCTTACTAGAACGACGCTTCTAAGGCGGCTCGCGGCACGACGGCGCGAAGGGTTGGCGCAGCTGGATTTCCGAGCGCGTTATTAAATTTGCGTTGGACGACGCGCTAGGGTCAAGACTCGTTGATCACAGCCAGAAGATGACGGTGGCAGCGAGGG
>NZ_CAXSHH010000135.1:0-3522 GCF_964237155.1 uncultured Sphingomonas sp.
AGCGACAGGCGGCCAGCTGAGCAAATACCTCTCCACTTTTCCGGGGCAAGTCCATCCTCGCCCGCCAGCAATACGGCTTCGCGCTGCTCGGGCGCGAGTTCGGTCAGCGCCCAACCGACATCGCGAAGGTCGACAGCGGCCTCCTGGTTCTCCGCCACGCTGAGCAGCCGATCGATCGCATCCTCGGGCATGTCGGCCTGGAACCGCGTATGCCTTCGCCCGGTCAAGAACCGGTTGCGCATGATCGTCCGCCCCCACGCGGTCAGACTGGTTCCGGGCCTGAAGCTGGCACGCGCGGTCCAGCACCGGAGCATGGTGTCCTGCAACAGGTCGTCCGCGTCCGCACCGCTGCCCGCCAACCGGCGCGCGTAGCCGCTGAGCGTGGCCGCCTGCCCGGTCAACGCGGTCCCGAACTCGTCATCGGGCGTGGTTTGGGTCGGTGCTTCACGACGATGACGGGTGCTCGGGATAAGCTGCTCCTCGGCTGCCACGGCGTGAACCGATAACGCCCGGCCCCCGGAATGCGGCCCGGCTCCGATCGCGCCTGAGCGGGGCTGTACGCCGGCTCGCCCATCTGGTGCGTTAACACCGGGACAAATGCGGGGAGAGAGAGGTACGATGACGATGGGGATGTGCGGCTCCGCCCTCTATGGAACCCGCTCGCTGATGGCCGGACCCGTCATCGGTGCCGACAAGCCGGACGAGCTGGGCTGCGCGGCCGGGCTGGTGGTCCGCGCGTTCGTGATCGTCAACCTCCTGGACGCCCGCCTGTCCGGCGTGGGGGCGACAAAACACAACATCTGGAGCCGCTTCGAAGTTTACGGTCCAGCAAGCCCTTGCCGGGCATGGGCAGACTTGAGGGAGAGTTGGCCATGTCCGTTGCCGCAGCGCTGTATCGTGAGGTTCGGGAATCCGAACGCCACTCGGTTGCGCTGGACGGGACGTTGCGAGACCCTGAATGGAAGCCGCACGATGTCGTGGTCGAGGACTTGTCCTCGACGGGCTTTCGCGTTCCGACGGAAACCGAACTGCATGCCGGGGCATTCGTCAGTTTGGGACTGGCGGGGGTCGGAATGTGTCCGGCTCGTGTCGTGCGGCAAGCCGACGGGCAGATTGGTTGCACGTTCCTGGTGCCGCTTGGGAGAGGCAAACTGAAAGCGGCGATGGAGGCGACATCGTTGCGGCCGCTCGACCTCAATCTTATGATAAAGGCGCAACCGCCAGAACCTAAGCGTGAGACGATCTCGGACACGCGAGCACCGCGGCACATACGACTCGGCGTTGTCACCGGCCTCGCAGCCGCGAGCTGGGCAGCAGCAATCGCGGCAGCAAACCTTTTGGCAAAGTGAAAAGGTCAGCGCCGACACCCTCCTTCACGTATATGAACGAAGCGTAAACACCTATCTCGAGAACACGGCCTTATGCATTCTGTTTCAGGGCTGCGCAGGCCGCATGACGGCCCGCGATCACTTACTTACACCTATGTTAGTGGTGATTGGAGCGTTGGCCGCCACGCGAGTTCTCGTGTTGTCTCCTTTTGGTACATTCGACGCGTCTGGTTAAGTATTTTGGAACTAAACAGCAGGAATTGGAATCAGGCGTGTGACCCGGGTTGCGGGTCGTGTTTGCGTAAAAGGGGTTACCTCCATGAAGAAGCTTCTACTCGCCGTCGCGGCCACGGTCTCGGCTGTCGCGTGCGCGCCCGCCGTCTATGCGGCGACGTTCATCACCGAGAATGCGGGTCCAGACGGTTTGCGCGCCTTCGTATTCGGCCATAACGACGTGGGCACGGCTTCCACGTTCGAAGACCTGATCACCCCTTCGACGCCGTCGGCGGGCTTCCTGTCGTTGTCGCTGAGAGAGGTCGCGGCGAGCGCGATCAACAATGTCGAGTTCACCTCGGTTTTCCTGAACAGCAGCGCGGTTAGCCTATTCAGCACGCCCAGCGCGGTGCCCAAGCCCGCCGCCTGGGCCATGATGATCGCCGGCTTTGGCATGGTCGGCGGCGCGCTGCGTAGCCAAAGGAAACTCACGACGAGCGCCACGTTCACCTGAGTTAAAGCCTACTTGGATTTGACGGTAGGGGGCGGTCGGTCACGCGACCGGCAACCTTTTACTGATTAGACAACGTCGCCGCGCTATATTAGTGTCAATTCGCCGCTTACTGTCCAACTGTTCGTGGCAATGGTCTCCACGATGTCAGTGCGCCGACCACCCTGGTAGTCAATGCAAGAAGCGATAGTCTGCTCGAAGATCCGCGATCGCAAGCGATGCGCGGCAAGGCCCTCGACATAATGGGCAACGCCTGTCTGCAGCAATGTCGGTATGACTTTCGCCAACACGGCCGTGCACAACAGAATGACGAGCGATACCGTTATGTCGTTTGTGAATGGAAGATTGGGCAACCAGCGCAGCGTAGTGCCTTGGCCGCCCTCCGCGGCCGAGCCGGCAAGACTCCGAAAAAGAGGTATGAACAGGAAAAGCGTCAGGGCTTCCAGCAGCGCGGCGATACAGCCGAACCCTATCACGGCCGCGGCAGCCCACCTCGGAGGGCAACAGACTTTCACAATGCGGCGAGCGCGCCCGATGATCCCTTGCCGCTTCATGACGAACGCTCGCCGATGGACAAATGAACGGATAGTTCGGAGCATGCATCGCCGGATCGTGACGCTCCACCTCTAAACCTTTTAGAACAAGGCGTCATCACTGACGATCTACACCATCTCGGAGCGGTCCCAAACGCGATTAAGGCAGGAAACCGGTTGCGTCCCTGATCGCAAGGGCGATCACCTGACCCGGCTCGGGACGATCTTCCCGCCGACGCCAATGCCCGGTTTGACCGGTTCTTATGGCGAGCGCATCGCCAAGTCGCCTGCTGGGCACATATCCGACGCAAGTTTTAAGACGTCCAAACCGCGACCGGCTCCGCTACTGCCCGCGAGGCGCGCGACCACGTTGAAGGGCTGTATGCGGTCGAGGACGACCTACACGGCCGACCGCCTGACGAGCGACGACGTGAGCGCCAGACCAGGGCCGGACCGCTGCTAAACGCGTTCTGCGGCTGGTTGGACCTGACCTTGCTCAAGCTGTCGCGCGGTGGCGGGCCTGACCCACTATGTCGATGACGGCCGACTCGCTCGAGGTCAACAACAACGCGGTCGAGCGCTCGCGGCGCAGCATCGTCATCGACGACAAGAGCTGGCTGTTCGCGGGTTCGAGCAGGTTGGTGATCGCGCCGCCACCATCTACAGCTTGGTCGAGATGGCCAAGCTGAGCGCAGTCGACCCGTAAGCCTGGTTCGCCGACACCAACGCCCGCGTTACCGAACTGCTCTCCTAGGGCTCAAACCCAATCAGCGGGTTGAGCTGAGCGCCGTTCGCTGATTCACCGTTGCCTTTGAAAACAACGGAGGTTGCCATGGCACTGTTCTGGTTGTCGGACGAAGCGTGGGCCGCGATCGAGCCGCATCTGTGCAGCGCGACAATCAGGATGCGAGCGCAGCGACAATCAAGATGAGAATCG
>NZ_CAXSHH010000136.1:0-3263 GCF_964237155.1 uncultured Sphingomonas sp.
ATGGAGAGAGGCACATCCTGCAACGATTGGTCGCGCTTCTGAGCGGTGACGATGACGTCGCCGTCCATGCTCGAAGAAGGTGCTTCCTGCGCGGCCGCGTCGGGCTGGGCAGGAAGCATCGACTGCGCCGCAGCGGCAGATGAGAGCCCGATCGCCAACGCTACCGTCGCTAATGCTTGAATGCCTCCCACTAATCCCTCCTGAACCCATTATGCGGTCTTATGTGCCGCCTACCGGCACGTTGTGCCATCCGCTTGTTGGGGCGTCAACAAGGCAGGTCGCGCCCGGTACCGTGGGACACGTGAACCGAGCGAGGGTTCGGCGAAGCGGCGGTGATCGGCCGCAGCGATGGTGAGCGGGCCGGCAGTTCAAGCGGGAAGGCTGTTCGCTGCCGGTTCGATCATGGGCGCGTCATGCGGCGTATCGCCTGCGGTGGTTGGCCGTAGCGGGCGACGAATGCCCGCCGCATTCGCTCGGGGTCGTTGAAGCCGACGGCCCTTGCGATCACGTCCACCGGCTCCGATCCGTCCTGAAGGCGTAGGTGGGCCGCTTCGGCCCGCAATCGCTCGACGGCCCTGGCGGGCGTCTCCCCGGTCTCGATGCGGAACGCGCGCCCGAACTGGCGCGGGCTGAGCCTCGCGGCCTCGGCCAACCGCTCGACCGGCAGCGGTTCCGACAAATGCTCGCGCGCGAAGGCGAGCGCGACCCGTATCCGGTCGGACTCGGGTTCCATCTGCGATAAGGCGGAGAACTGCGACTGACCGCCCGGCCGCCGATGATAGACGACCAGCTCGCGCGATGCCCGGCGCGCCAACTCGACGCCGTGATCGGCTTCGATCAGCGCCAGCGCCAGGTCGATACCGGTGGTGACGCCCGCTGACGTCCATAGCGGGCCATCGGCGACGTACATGCGATCCGCGTCCACCGACACGGCCGGAAAGCTCTCCTGCAACTCGCGCGCGCGCGACCAATGCGTCGTCGCCCGCCTGCCGTCCAGCAACCCCGCCCCGGCGAGCAGGAACGCGCCCGTGCACACACCGGCGATCCGGGCGGCGCGGGCGCCGAGCCGCCGCACGGTCGCGACCTCGTCCTGGTCGCGGACGGCGTCGATCGCGCCACCGATCACCAGCAGCGTGTCGAGCGCGGCATCGTCGGCCGGGGTCGTCTCGACCCGCAAGCCCGCGCCGCTCGTCATCCGCCCGCCCGCGACAGGACGCGCCACCTGTAGAGCCGCCGCCCCGCCGCCGCATTGGCGGCGTCGAAGGCGTCCAGCGGCCCCGCCAGGTCGAGAAGCTGATGGCGGCGAAGGACATAGAAACCGATGCGGTGCGTCATGTCCCTTTTTAAGGAATCATCGTCCTTTGCGCCAAGCGCGCCGTCGTTAGGGTCGCCCGGCCAGCCCGCTCGATCTATGAATGATAAGGCCGATGTCGCCGACCAACGCCACCCTGCTCGTGATCGACGTCCAGCAAGGTTTTCTCGACGCCTCCTGGGGACCGCGCAACAACCCGGGCGCGGAAGCCAACATCGCCCGGCTCATCGCCGCTTGGCGGCGCGACGGTCGGCCGGTCCGGCATGTGCGCCATTCGTCCCGGTCTCCCGTCGGCGCCTTCTTTCGGGGCACGATCGGACATGAACCGAAGGCCGGGGCGGCTCCCGCCTTTGGCGAACCGGTTCACCTGAAGGAAGTAAACAGCGGCTTCATCGGAACGAGCCTCGAGCAGGATTTGCGCGCCGCGGGCGTGGACACATTGGTCGTTGTCGGCCTGACCACGAATTATTGTGTCTCCACCACAGTGCGTATGGCGGGCAATCTCGGCTTCACCGTCGATCTGGTCGAGGACGCGACGGCCACGTTCGATCGAAAGGGTCTCGACGGAAAGATGCGACTTGCAGCGGAGGTCCACGCCGCCGCACTTAGCGACTTGTCTGAGGAGTTCGCCAGCATCGTCGGCACCGACGATGTGCTGCGGGTGCTGGAAGCACGCGAGCCGCTGGTCATCTGCAACGACGGCCGGTCCGACGTGAGGCTTTATGCAGCGGCTTGCAATGATGATTGCGCGGAGTTGCGATAGGGCGCGGTTTCCGGCTCACCTTGCGTGAGATCGATCAACGCGGCAGGCGCGCGTTCTCCGGACCGGGGATCGCATTCGATCCGATGGGCGCACGATGTTGATCCGCCCGCCCGCGAACGGCGGAAATCGGTGGAATGCGGAAGGGCGGCTTCTGGACCGACTCATGCGTGAAGAGGACGGTCGCCACGCTTCGGTGCTTCACCTCGTCATCGCTGCTCCATAGCTGAGCGAACGACGGCTTCGACATGGATCAATGCGCTATCCACAACCGGAAAGTTTAGGTTGGCGTCTTTAAAAGCAATCGACAGATCGGTGCCGCCCAGAACGACCACGTCGGCACCCTGCTCATCATGCAGCTTTCTCGCGGCCTCATGAAAGTAGGAGCATTGTTTCGGTGTCGCGGTCCCGGCGGCCGCGAGTGTGACATAGGCTGAATGCACGGTCGCAAGGTCCTCGGCCGGTGGGACGACAACGTCTACCGTATCCACGCCGTAAAGCTTCGATACCATCACGGCGCGCGTCCCCAGCACGCCTACGCGATTCGCCTCATGGGTAGCGAAGTACTGGTTCAGCGCCGGAACCGCACTCAGTACCGGCAAAGTCGATATCGCTTCGAGCTCGACGATGCAGAAATGACCACCCATCGAGGTTATAACGGCGGTATCGCAACCGCCGTCTCGTAGTTGGCGTACATAGCCCGCAAAGATCGCAGCCTGTTCGACAGCCCGGCCTGCTTCGAGATTGGCGATCATCTCGCGGGCGTCGGTATTGACGATCGTCAGCGCGAGCCTTTGGTTGGCCGCCGCGTAGGCGCGGACAAGTGCCCGATAATAGACTTCGGTGGCCGCCGGTCCGATGCCGCCGATCAAACCAAGATGCATGTACCCTCCGACGTCGGTATGCCGCGTCGCGTACAAGATCGGGCACCGATGTAAAACATCGCGCTGACCGGTGAACGAGCGGTGAATCGGCCGATCGGTCCGGGTGCCCAGCTCGTCCGGAACTGGCGCGAACGCTGGTCGGCGGCTTTCCATCTGCTTGACGGCTAGACGCTGGACGACATCCCGCCATCGATGCGCAGATTGGCGCCGGTGATGTAGGACGCGGCCTTGCCGGCGAGGAAGGCGACGGTGTCGGCAAGCTCGTCCAGCCGCCCGACCCGCCCGATGGGAACGCCGCCGAACAGGC
>NZ_CAXSHH010000137.1:0-3165 GCF_964237155.1 uncultured Sphingomonas sp.
TCCGCGTCGTGCAGGTGAGCGATGAACTCGATCGTCACCCGCCGGTCCAGGTCGCGCGGTTCGACATCGACCAGGAA
Organism: uncultured Sphingomonas sp.; assembly: GCF_964237155.1. GTDB lineage: Bacteria > Pseudomonadota > Alphaproteobacteria > Sphingomonadales > Sphingomonadaceae > Sphingomonas. Next base: position 78 of record NZ_CAXSHH010000137.1, read on the forward strand.
CAACTCAAGCAGGTCGTCCTCGGGTGACGGCTGGAGAAAGGCCGATCCACCGAGCCTTCGCCCGCCCTCGACGGTGGCGCGCACCGCGTAGACGCCGCGGCGGGGGCGGGCGTATTCGCCCAGGTCGATGGACGCGTCCAGCAGCGGAAGATGCGGGTCCTCGCGCCGGCCACGGCGCAGGACGCCCTCGACGGCGAAGGGCCGGGTGAGCAACCTGCAGGCTTCCGCGCAGTCCCCGGCGGCGAGCGCTCGACGGATCCGGCTCGAGGAGATGTCGCATTCCCCGGAAGCGAGCTTGTCGATGGCGATGCATGCGATGCCGCGCTCCGCCCCGAGTTCGCCAAGTCGCCTGACGTCGCCCGAGCGGGCGTGGCCAAACGCGAAATCGGCGCCGGTCACGATGCCGCCGGCGTTTCTCAGGCACCGGTCGACGAAGTGCTCGGGCGTGACCGCCGCGAGCGGACCGTCGAAGTCGAAGACCATCATCGCATCGACGCCAAGCGCGCCGAGCAGCCGCCTGCGGTGTTCGAGCGAGGTGAGCCGGAACGGCGGATCCTCGGGGCGGAAAAACCGCCGGGGATGGGGATCGAAGGTGCCGACGATGGCGGCGACGCCCATGTCCCTCGCCATCGTGACCGCGCGCTCGATCACGGCCTGATGACCACGATGGATGCCGTCGAAATTGCCGAGCGCGACGACGCCGCCGCGAAGACGATCGGGCAACCCGCCGTTACCCGATAGAAGTTCGATCACCTGAGCGGCTGGCGCGCGACCCTGTCCAGGTCCGGGGCCGAATCCGCGTCTCGCCAGCGATCGCCGCTCGCCGCTCCGCCGTCGACGCCGCGGCGCAGGGCCGTGCCGATCGGCTCCGACGTCCTCCGGAAGTTCGCTTCCACACATCATGAGACCTCCGATCCCGCAGGCCAAGCGGCCGTGACTTGCCCTCTTGCCCGTCAGGCCGCGGCCTTCTTTTCCAAGGCATTGAAGTTGCCGAACAGCGGCTTTCCGGCGAGCGCGCGGCCATAGTTCTCGGCGCAGGTCTCATAGTTGAAATGGGCGTGGACGGTGGCGACCCGCGCGTCGCGCGCATAACGCTGCATGGGGTTCGCCTCGTGAACGGTCGAGGCGCCGCTGGCGCGATGCAGCGTCTCGATCGCTTCGCAGCACTGGCGCACAGACAGCGCAACGTCGAACTTCAGCTTCGTCTGGAAGAGATCGTCCGTTTCCTCGCCCGCGACGGCGCGACGATCGAGCTCGACGCAGTCGGCCGATAGAAGCCGCTCGGCCGCCTCGATCTTGGCGGTCGCCTCCGCCAATTGGAAGTGCGCGATCGGCGCCTCGGCCTGAACCTTGTAATCGGTGCCCATGATGCCACGGCTATCCATGCGCTCGCGGAAATAATTCAGAGCGCCCTTGGCCATGCCGAGCGGCGTCGAGCCGGACAGGATCGACGTGTAGTCGAGGAAATTGTTGCGGAACAGCACCTGCCCCGCCGGTGGCTCGGATGCCCAGCGGCCGGCGCTAAGGTCCTTCATCGACATCACGCGGTGCTCGGGGACGAAAAGCTCGTCGGTCAGCTCGACCGTGTTGCTGCCCGATCCCTTCATCCCGCTGACGGCCCAATCGTCGAGGACCGTGAGGTCCGCGGTCCGCACCACCGGCGCGATCATGTCCAGCTTACCGTCCGGGCCGGCGACCATGGAGCCAAGCACGATCCAGGCGGTGTGCCGGCAACCGCTGGCGAATGGCCAGCGTCCGCTGATCATGTAGCCCCCGTCGACCCGTCGCGCGCGTCCCGGGCCGTGCGGCGAGAGTACGCCCGAGATGCGCGGCCCGACCCACGGCAGGCCGTAGATCTCGTCCTGCGCCGCCTTGGGATACATCGCGATCCAGCGGCCATGCGTCGTGGTGACCCAGCTCACCCAACCGGTGGAGCCCGCGATCGCGCCGACCGCCGCGAAGACCCTTCGCTGGTCTTCGGTCGAGAGCGCGGAACCGCCATATTCCAGAGGCAGGCTGATCCGGAACACGCCGATCGCGTCCAGCTCCTCGATCGTCTGTTGTGACAGGCGACCGGCCTTCTCCTCGGCCAGCGCGTTCTGCTGCAATTTGGGCGTCACCGCCTCGATCGCCGCGACGATCCGGTCGGCGGTGAGGTTGGCGGACGCACGGCTTGCGATGGGAACGACGGATGCCATTGGCTCTCTCCTTGACTGACGCGAGTCGTAGTCGCCGATCGTATGACTGTCAACACTTTGCGTGACACGAGATAGCGCATTTGTCCGCACCTCGTTGGTCGCGCTTCCTGATATACCAGGAACATCGCGATATTATTGACACTCTGCGGATCGATCTATCTAAGACTGTCGACACAGTGGTGGAAAGGGTATGCGCGTGAGCGGAGAAGCGGCCGCTAGGCAGGTCAGGGTGAAGCGCGAGGGCAACAGCGCCTCCGCGATTTACGATCGCGTTCGCGCCGATATCATGAGCGGCAGGCTTGTACCCGGCTCGCCGCTGTCGCAGCTCGCGTTGGCCAAGACGCACGGCACCAGCCGCGGGCCGGTGCGCGAGGCGCTGCACCGCCTGCAGCAGGACCAACTCATCACCGGCAGCGCGAACAAGCGGTTCAATGTCGCACAGATCGAGCTTGCGGATCTCGAGAGCGCCTTGATCCTGCAGCTCGCCAATGTGACGCTCGCCATTCGGGTCAGCGTTCCGCGCCTGGGCCCGCCGTCATACGACGCACTCGACGCCGCGGTCGGCCGGATGGAGGCGGCGCGTGAAGGGGACACCGCCGCTTGGGAAGCGGCGTACCGGGACTTCGCGCTGACCATCTGCGGCGAGGCGGGTGACCAGGTCGTCGCGCTGATCGCCGGATTGATCGATTCCATCCAGCGCTTTCGCGTGAACCTCCTCGATCGCTTTCCGCGCGTTTACGCGGGCGCGGAGGATTTTCGGCGCATCGCCCTGGCCGCGCGTGACCACGACAGCGGGGCCGCCGGCGAGCTGTTCGCGAAGTTCTTCGGACGCCTGTCGTCGCTCATCCTCGCCGGCGTCGCACCGCGGCACGACGCCGTGCGGCTGCGCG
>NZ_CAXSHH010000138.1:0-3145 GCF_964237155.1 uncultured Sphingomonas sp.
CTTCAGCTTGAACTCCTCGACGCGCTGCTCGTCGGGGGTGATCGTCGCGCACTTGATCGCGACGCCGTGGCGCTGCGTCGCGCGCGCGCTCTCGACGGTCACCTTGTCGTCGGTGGCGTCGCGGTTCTCGATCGACAGGTCGTAATATTCCAGCTCGATATCGAGATACGGCTTGATCAGGCGCTCGCGGATCCACTCCCAGATGATCCGCGTCATCTCGTCGCCGTCCATCTCGACGACGGGCGTCTTCACCGTGATCTTGGCCATGTTCTTTTCCTTGGGGAGGGTCGGCCGTCGTCTAGGCATGAAGGCCCCGCGGATCAACCGAGGTCGTGTCCATCGGCGGGCAAGGTTGTGCGGCTCCCCCGGGGCCGATAGACGCAGGGGCATGGCATCAACCAAAAAGCCGCCGGTGGTCACCTCCACCGTGAAATGGCGCTTCCCCGCCGTCCACACCGAAGGCCGCAAGTTCGTCGCGATCTCCACCGGGTTGACGCTCCTCCTGACCTGGCTCGTGTCGCACGTCCTGTTCTGGCCGCTGGTCGGCGTGACGATCTGGGTCGCGACCTTCTTCCGCGATCCCGTCCGAACGACGCCGGTCGGGGAGGGGATGGTCATCGCCCCCGCCGACGGGCTCGTCACCATGATCCAGCGCGTGGCGGTGCCCCGCGAGATGGACGGCGGGAACGGCATCGCGGACGCCAGCCGGGTCCGCGTGTCCATGTTCATGAGCGTCTTCGACGTCCATATTAACCGCAGCCCGGTCGCGGGTACGATCCGCCAGGTCGTCTACATCTCCGGCAAGTTCCTGAACGCCGACCTCGACAAGGCATCCGATGAGAACGAACGCCAGCATTTCGTCGTGGAGGACTTGGACGGGGTCCGCATCGGCTTCACCCAGATCGCCGGGCTGGTCGCGCGGCGCATCATGGGTTTCGTCAAGCCGGGGGACATGGTCGCGGCCGGCCAGCGCATCGGGTTGATCCGTTTCGGTAGTCGCGTCGACGTCTACCTGCCCGACGATTACGCGCCGCAAGTCACGCTCGGCCAGCGCACCATCGCGGGCGAGACGGTGATCGGCCGTCGCGCCGCGTCGCCGGTATCCGGCATCTCGCAATGACGACGCCGCGGTGATCCCGCCCAGGCCGCTTCGCCGCGTCGCGCGCGTCCCCCGCGGGCTGCCGCTGCGCGCGGTCGCGCCCAACGCGGTGACCGCGCTCGCGCTCTGCTCCGGCCTGTCGGGCGTCCGCTTCGCGATTGGCGGCCAGTGGGAGCTCGCCGTCGCCATGATCATCGTCGCAGGCGCGCTCGACGGCATAGACGGGCGCATCGCCCGGCTGCTCCGGGGCGAGAGCCGCTTCGGGGCCGAACTCGACTCGCTGTCCGACGCGATATCCTTCGGGGTCTCGCCCGCGCTGATACTGTATCTCTGGTCCTTGTCCGCGCTGCCCAGGATCGGGTGGATCTGTTCGCTGACGTTCGCGGTCTTCTGCGCGCTCCGCCTCGCACGCTTCAACGCACGGATCGACGAGACCGAACAACCGCACAAATCGGCCGGCTTCCTGACCGGAACGCCCGCACCGGTAGGTGCCGGGCTCGCGCTGACACCAATGTTCCTGTGGTTCTGCACGGACGAGGCGCTGTTCGCCTCCCCCTACCTGGTCGCCCCGTGGACCGCCTTCGTGGCGGCGCTCATGGTGTCCAGCGTCGCGACCTTCTCCTGGTCCTCGCTGCGACTCCGGCGCAACATCCGCTTCGAGGCGCTGGTCTTGGTCGTACTGATCTTCGCAGCCCTGATAACCGCGCCCTGGCACATGCTCAGCGCGATCTCATTGATCTATCTCGCGACGCTGCCATTCAGCGTCACGAGCTATGCCAGGGTCAGGCGGCTTCGCGCAACCGGCGCACCGGCTGCGGGATCGGAGCCGACGCCCAGCGCCTGACGGCGATGCGGCGCTCAGCACCCGCGAGCGCCGCAAGAGGCGTGAAAGTCGGCTCGATGTGACCGGTCGCGAGATGGGCGATCCGCCGCCATTGAGAGATTATCGATACGGCAATCACGCCGACCGACAAGGCGAAGGCGCCGGTGAAGATGAATATCCCTACGATCGCCGTCATGTTCGCCTCCCTGATACCGCGAACCCATCACAAGTCATGGTAAACCGTTAGGGTCGCGAGCGGTTCCGCTGACCAGGCGCGATCGCTCCCCCGATCCCGGCGTAAATGCCTGGATCATGATCTCGATTATCCCTGGTCCTGCTCTGGATCCCATATGTTCCGCACCTGTTCCAGACGTCAAGCGATTCGTTCCGATTGCGTTTGCCGACCCCGTCCGCTATCCGCGCTGCGTTCAACACCGCATGGGAAGCATCATAGCCCGGTGCGGACCGACCTTCTGGTCGGCCCGTCATCCGCTTCCCAGAGGCTTAACCGGAAGGATCTATCCCTATGGCGGCACCCGTCGTCACCTTGCAGCAGCTTATCGAGACCGGCGCGCATTTCGGTCACCAGACGCATCGCTGGAATCCGAAGATGAAGCCGTTCATCTTCGGCGACCGCAACGGCGTTCACATCCTCGACCTGTCGCAGACCGTGCCGCTCCTGGCGCGCGCGCTCGAATTCGTATCGACGACCGTCGCGGGCGGCGGCAAGGTGCTGTTCGTCGGCACCAAGCGTCAGGCGCAGGAGCCCGTCGCCGATAGCGCCCGGCGCTCGAACCAGCATTTCGTCAACCACCGCTGGCTGGGCGGCATGCTCACCAACTGGAAGACCATCTCCGGTTCGATCAAGCGCATGAAGGCGCTCGACGAGCAGCTGTCGGGTGATACCGTCGGCCTGACCAAGAAGGAAGTGCTCCAGCTCACCCGCGAGCGCGACAAGCTCGAGCTCTCGCTCGGCGGCATCCGCGACATGGGCGGCGTCCCGGACGTCATGTTCGTGATCGACGCGAACAAGGAGGAGCTGGCGATCAAGGAGGCCAATACGCTCGGCATCCCCGTCGTCGCGATCCTTGATTCGAACGTCTCGCCTGACGGCATCGCCTTCCCGGTGCCGGCCAACGACGACGCCAGCCGCGCGATCCGTCTCTATTGCGAGGCGATCGCCATCGCCGCCACCCGTGGCGGCGCGGAGAGCCAGCAGCGCC
>NZ_CAXSHH010000139.1:0-3110 GCF_964237155.1 uncultured Sphingomonas sp.
GCGACAGGCGGCCAGCTGAGCAAATACCTCTCCACTTTTCCGGGGCAAGTCCATGGTGCCGTTCTGCACCTGGTAATCAATCGGCTCGCTACGTCGCTGCTTGGAGAGGCTGAAGAACGGCCGCTCCATCATCTCCTGCTCGTCATGGGTCGGTATGTCGCCCGGCAACGTCACGAACATTTCGAGCTGGTCGAGCAAGCCGACCGAGCCGCCTTCTATCCTTCTGCCCTTCTTAGTCATAAAGACTCCAAGGTGAGAGACTAGCGGCGCGACCGACCGCTCGGGACGCTCGCCGCGACCGCCTCCAGCGGCTCCAGTCCACGCGCCTCCAGCACCCGGTTCCATGCCTCATGCCCCAGCTTCTGCAAACTCAAGCCGGTGTCGAGGCTGAGCTGGCGAAGCCGCTTACGATCGCGCGGGGTGACCTGCACGTTGATGGGGACGATCGCCGGCGATGCGCTCTCCCGGGCGGGTGCGATGTCAGCCGTCGCCGCGGCGATCGGGGCCGCGGTCGGCTCCTCGTCCAGCTCGCCCATCACGTCGGCAAGGGCGCGGCCGGTGCGCTTACTGCTCATGTCGTATCTCCTGTATCCAACTCCAGACCTGGCGTAGCTCGTCGGCTGCTTCGCGCGCGGCGTGACCGCGCATTTCGGTGACTCCCCTCCCCTCAAGCGAGGCGTCCAGATAGACGGTCCGATCGGATAGATGGATCGGGCAAACTGGGACCGGGTAGCGCGAGAGGGCGGCGCGCGCCGCGGTCGCTCGGGAATCGTTCTTCGCCGCGTTGACGACGACGGCCGCGCGCCGATCGAGGCGGCGCAAGATCTTCAACGTCTCGCCGACTGCCTCCAAGTCGTCCGGGGACGGTCGTACCGGTACGATCACCAGGTCCGCCACGCGCGCCGCCTCGGCCTCGGGCTCCTCGACGGCCGGGCGCGTGTCGATGAACAACGCGCCCTCGGCCTTGCGGCGGAGTCGCTTAGCGGCGTCGGTCAGGGTGGTGCCGTCCAGGTCGACCAGCTCGGGGCGCTCGAACGCCGGATCGATCCGCTCGCGGCGCGTCCACCATTTCGTCGTGGTCCGCTGCGGGTCGCGGTCGATGATAAGGCTAGGCTCGCTTTCGCCCGCGAGCACCGCGAGATGCCGGGCAAGGGTGCTCTTCCCCGCGCCGCCTTTCTGGCTGATGAGTGAGTAGATTTGCACCTTCGCCCCTTAACGTACTCTTACCTGTGACACTGTGAAGGTTCTTTGAAGTGAAGGAAAGAGCCTTTGCACCTTCTCGCGCGAGAGATCGTCACGCGAAGCGCCGAGACGCCGTAGGTGGCTCGGTCGGAGCGCAGCGGAGATAGCGCGCGGCCCGGGCACGGGCGCGGCCCTCCCGGCTTGTCTTTTCGTATCAGTTCTGATACGCACTGAGTGGTGAAGCCGGTCATCTTTCTCGGGGATAGTCGCGATTGTCTGCGCGACTTCCCTGAAAAGGCGCGAGGGCGTGCGGGTTTTGAGCTGGGCAAGGTTCAGGCGGGTGACGATCCCGCGGATTGGAAACCGATGCCGAGCATAGGGCCGGGCGTGCGCGAGATCAGGGTGAGGGAAGCGGCCGGCGCGTTTCGGGTCGTCTATCTCGCCGCGGTCGAGGAGGGCGTGTTGGTCCTTCATGCGTTTCAGAAGAAGACCCAGGCGACACCAAAGGCGGATTTGGAGCTGGCCGCCAAGCGGCTCCGGGCGTGGAAGGAAGCACAATGAAGGTCGAGACATTCAGCAGCGTGTGGGATGCGCTCTGCGATACGCCTGCGGAAGCGGCCAACATGACGGCACGCTCCGATCTGATGCGTGCGATCACGGCGCAGGTGAAGGGCTGGGAGCTGCCTCAGGACAAAGCCGCGGCGCGGCTCGGGATCACGCGCCCGCGTCTGTCGGACCTCCTCCGGGGCAAGATCGACAAGTTTTCGCTCGACGCGCTGGTAAACCTCACTGCTGCGGCTGGCCTGCACATCGAGATGCGGATCGCGGAAGCGGCCTGAGAGGCGGCTTATGGCGATTACTGAGCAGGAGCTGGCGCAAGCCGAAGCGCGCATGGAGGTGATCCGCGCCGCGGGTCATGCCGTGTCCGCCCGCTATGATCGTCGCCGATCGCGAGTCGTGGTCGCGCTGAACACCGGGGTCGAGCTGACGTTTCCGACGCGGCTCGCCGAAGGGCTGGCCGATGCGTCGCCCGATAGCCTGGCCGAGATCGAGATCAGCCCGGCGGGGCTGGGGCTCCACTGGCCCAAGCTCGATGCGGACCTCTACGTCCCGGCGCTGCTCCAGGGCGTGTTCGGCTCGAAGCAATGGATGGCGCGCCAGCTCGGCGCGGAAGGGGGCCGCTCCCGCACGGCCGTCAAGGTCGCCGCCTCGCGCGCGAAAGGCCGTAAAGACGGTCGGCCGCGGAAGTTCGCGACGGCATAATCCTACACTGCTGACCTTGCTGGCTGTGACACTCAGAAGGCTTTCAGGCGAGTAGAGGTAAAACAGAATTTCCTCTTTCGTTCCACTCTCGGCTGACTCATACAATCGCCATGCCGATCGCACCCGAACATCGCTGGCTATATCCGATCGACTGGCGCTAGCTGTCCAGCCTGATCCGGTTACGCCGTGCCACAGGTGACGACGATCTGCGAAGCGCGGCTAGCCGCGTTCGGTTAAGACGCCCGGAGTTATCCAAATTCCAAGAATGGCTTATCGAGCAATATCCAGGTCTTGTCAGACCCTTCAACTTTCCACAGAGCGGCTTCCATTTCCAACATGAGCACGACCAGATCTGTTGGACTTATATCTATTCCTACTATGTCCTTATAGTTATCAGCGGGTTCATAAGATAAAGAATACCAGGTTTCTACTTTAGCTTTAGGATTATCAATTCTAACACGGCCATGGACGATTGCATTCCTGATTATGCGGGCAAAGCCCCAGGGTTCTTGATACTGCTCAACATCACATTTGGCGGCATTATGTATTATCTCTCTGTGTGCCTCATAATATTTAAGAAAAGCATTTCCTGAGATAACGCGGTAATAGGTTCCTAGGGCTCAAACCCAATCAGCGGGTTGAGCTGAGCGCCGTTCGCTGATTCA
>NZ_CAXSHH010000140.1:0-3101 GCF_964237155.1 uncultured Sphingomonas sp.
TCCAGGGCTCCTGCGGAGCCTATCAGAGGTGTCCGCCACACCGAGGGAAGATCACGGGCAGGCTACCCCGGTTGCGCTGACGCGGGCGCGCCTCCTTCGGCTCGGCCGCGACCGCGTCCAGCCCGGCTTGGACGCGACCCACGGCCGCGTCGATCTCTTCCAGCGCAAGCAGCAGCTGGTCGGGGTGCAGCTGCTCGGAACGCGCTCCGAAGCGGTGCCGCTGGAGGGCGGCGATGATCGCGCCCAAGCGCGCCAGCTCCGCCTCGGCTTCCTGCTTGGCACGCTCAAGCGCAGTGACCTGCCGGTCGCGATCGACCAGCATGGCGCGGAGCGCTTGCGGATCGGAGGGCAGGTCGGCTTCGGCGAGCACGGCCGCATTGAGTCAGGCTCCGCGCACCCCCTCAACCGGCTATCTGCGGTGCCTGCGCACGACGCCCGCCATGCATGCGCCGCCAGTCCAGCCCTTCAAGCAGGGCACCCAGCTGCGCGGCCGTGAGCCGCATCACCCCGTCCTGGATGCCGGGCCAGCGGAACGCGCCCTGCTCCAGCGTCTTGGCCATCAGGCACAGGCCGGTGCCGTCCCACCACACCAGCTTGACGCGGTCCGCGCGCTTGGCCCGGAAGACGTAGACGACGCCGGTGAACGGGTCCGCCCCGTACTCGGCCTTCACCATCGCCGCGAGCGAGCCCGCCCCTTTGCGGAAGTCCACGGGCCGGGTCGCCACCAGCACGCGCGCGTCCGTGCCCGGGCCGATCACGCCTTCGTCTTGAGCGCGTCGATCACCGCCGCGATCACTGCCGCCGTCACCGGCTCCGGCTCGATCACCGCCGGCACGAACAGCGGCTCGGGCGTCATCCTCACCGGCAGGACAACGCCCGCCGCCTCGGCCGCCTGGCGCAGCTCGCGCCGCCAAGTGAACAGCTGGGTGTGCCTGAGCCCGTGCCGCCTCGTCACCGCCGTCACGCTCTCGGCACCCGCGTAGCTCTCGGCGATGATCGCAGCCTTCTCCTCGCGCGTCCACGACCTGCGCGCCCCCGTTCCGGTGAACACCTCGAACCGGCGAACCGGGCTAGAGCCGGCATCGGCACATGACATCGATACGGCTCCAAGCTGCCCAGACAGGGCCCACAGACCCGCCGATCAGCCCAGCCAGTTCAACGTGGGGCCGGAACACCGCTTACCCATGTCGCTTAACCCGCAGCCGTCCATTCCGCCTGCCTGAAAACCGACTTCACCAACAGTATCCGGACGTTTAATGGACATCGCGCGTAAACCAATCAGGTGCGTATTTTCGCCAAGTGAACCAGCCCTCTGCGGTAACCTGGTGTTCAACAAAGGATGTTCGCATTTTAGGTGGACAGGTGCTTTCCGGGCTCGACCACCTCCCGCTGCCCTAAGTCGCTTTGCAGCACCGCAGCGAGTCAGTCTCGATGCCGCCAGCATCGAAAACGCCTACGTCGTAGCCGTCCAGCTTCGTGAGACCATCGGCGTCGACCAGTTCGTCGTGCGCACCGACACTCCCATTCAGCCCTTTCGTGTCTCGCGGCGCCGGCCACAGCACCCGGAGAGCATCCTTACGCTGGTCGCCTGACGGCAACCGCGCTCAGAGCCTCGCTTTCGCGTTCGCCATGATCTGCGCGGCCGTCACCCCCTCGCACAGCGCCGCGTCCGTGGCGTAGGTCACGGCCAGTTTCTCGTCTCGCATCACCGTGGCCATCCGGCCGCGGCGATAGGTGACGCTCTTCAGCCATGCGAGCTCCGACTGCGCCTGGTCGATGGGCGTGTCGTACAGGAGATACCAGAGCCGCATCTGGAACGGGTTCTTGTCGCGAAGGATCTCTTCGAGATTCTTGCGGCCCTGGCCCCGGCTCACCTCATTGCTGATGTCGTTCGCCAGCGTCGCGAACGCCTCTTCCAGCTCTCCGATCGCGAAATAGGCCGTGTCGAGGCCGACCCCGATCGTGGCACCTGCCAGCACCCGGCGATCGTCCGACGTCTCCGGATCGTTGAGCACGTCTCTCAGCGGAAGGTCATAATCATACCCCCGCATCGCGTCCTGCATTTCCATCATGTCCTCCTTCGGTAGGGCACCGGGATCGGCGTAAACCATCGCGCCGGCGGGTCGAACACGACATACCTGTGACGTCGCTTCGCTCGTAATGACGATCGTTGACAATTCCACTGCCCGTGGCATTGTCTGTACGTAACGACATTGCAGGTCAAGCATGAACGCGCAAACTTTCACGAGCCGCGACTTCAATCGCGAACCCGGCCGTATCAAGCGCGCCGCGGCCGATGGTCCAGTCATCATTACCGAGCGCGGCAAGCCCATCATGGCAGTGATGCCCTATGCCGAGTTCGAGCGCCTGAAGGGGCCGCCCGCCAACATCCTCGACGCCCTCGACATGGAAGACGTCGGTGACATCGACATCGACTTCGCGCGCCCGGTGACGTTTCCCCGCCCTGCTCTTTTCGATTGATGTACCTGCTCGACACGAACGTTCTGTCCGAACTGCGCAAGCGCCGCTCCGGCAAGATCGATCCGGCTGTCGAGGCATGGGTCGGCACCGTCGACCAGGCGCAGCTGCATCTCTCGGCGATGACGATCATGGAGGTCGAGCTCGGTATGGCACAGCTGGAGCGACGCGATCACCGGCAAGCCGCTATTCTCCGGCTCTGGCTGCATGAGAAGGTACTGCCGGCGTTCGCCGGCCGGATCCTCTCGCTCGATACCGCGATCGCGCTGCGATGCGCGCGCCTTCACGTTCCCGATCCCAAAAGCGAGCGCGACGCCTGGATAGCGGCAACCGGTCTCGTGCATGACATGACGATCGTCACCCGCAATCTAGTCGACTTCGTTACGACCGGCGCGACGCTGCTTGATCCTTGGGCTTACGAGGCCCGCTGAACCGACACGGCCCCGACGTATGCTTGCGGCACAGGTCGGCGGTCTTCACGCCAGCCTCGTGCGCACGCAGCATGCCTATGATCTGATCCTCGGTAAAACGGCCTCGCCGCATCGCTCGTCTCCATCTGACGAGCTAACTGGACTTGCCCCGGAAAAGTGGAGAGTTCCCTTGAGCTGAAAGGCGAACTCGAT
>NZ_CAXSHH010000141.1:0-3026 GCF_964237155.1 uncultured Sphingomonas sp.
GAGCCGAGCTCGGGATGACGCCGCTGCATCTCCTCGAAGATCGCGACCGACCGTAAGGGATGGTCTTGATCGACCTGCTGCCGCGTGAGTTCAAATCAAGGTCGAGGGCGTCGGCACAATGGGCCATGAAGACCGGGAGCGGGACCAGCGTGTGCCGGTTCGACGTCGAATAGACATAGCGGAACGGCCGCGAGGGTCCGTCGCTCGCGCCCTGCTCGTCGGCACGCCCGATGGCCGCGGTGAGCGCCGCGCGATCACTGCTTCGGTAGCGGACGATCTCGGTGCCGGACCGCTCGGGCGTAAGCCCACCGATGCTCCGGCGGCGATGGCGCAAGATGCGGCGATGCAGCCGGTAGACCTCGCTTAAGTGCGCATGAAGCCGACCGATGGCCTCGACAAGCGCCGGATCGTTTTCATCTGGCATAGTCTCGACGACTGCGCGCAGCGCCGTGGCGTGCTGCTGAAGCAGTTCGTCGTCGGGAAACAGACCGGCCAGCTGGTCTATCGTATAGTCGAGATAAAGGGCGTTCTCCGGCGTCAGGCCGGCGACGATTTCGGCGAGCGCCTGCCGCCCTTCGACCTTGCGCCGGAACGCCGCCTCGCCACCCAGCGGATAGGTGCCAGGATCACCGTACGCCACCACGCGGATGGATCGAGTCCGCCGGCGACCCGAGGGCCGATCGCGTCGTCGGTGCGCGTTCCGACGGTCAGGCCGTAGCTAGGCACTGCGCTAGTGCCAGCGACCACGCCCAAGCCTGCGGAGACGACGAACAGCGGGACGGCGGCGTGCGCGGCCGCGTTCGCGCCGAGTGAGAAGCCGCGTCCCATATAGAGCGACTTGGCGTCGCCCTGTGTAGCAGCCTCACGGAGGCGAGAGACCCACTCGGCGGCGACGGTGGCCTGCTTACCCCTGGGCAGTTCGCTCGCGGTGAGTCCAGGCGCGCTGGCCCACCGCTTCCTGCTTGCGCAAGGTATTAGGACAGCACCAATCTGCGCCATGTGAAACTAGCCCCGCCGTTTTCGGCCTGCCACCTGAACGCGCCGGCCACGATTAGACCGACGCGTGTGGTGCCGTCACGTAGCTACAGCGCGCAGCCTATCCGGTCAAATAGTTCATCAAGCGGGTTGCCGGGATGTCTCGAAAGGACGGCGGGGATCGGTTTCCTGGCCGTCGGTGCGACCCGGATGTCCCTCTCCGTGACCGGGGTCGGCTTAGCGTCGGACCCACAATGCGCGGCGCTGTAGCTGCGCGACGCTGTTCGCCGGCGAGCGGACGCCGGTGACGCCCGCCAGCATCAAATCGATGGCGTTGCGCGGGGTTGCCGTAGGCCGATGCCGTCCACGCCTCCTGCACATCCTTGCGACCCATTGAGATGAGGGCGGCGCACGCGGAGATCGCCGGCACTGGACGCGCGTGGTGCCGATGTGTGAGCCGTGATAACCAACCTCCAGACGTCGGCGTCCAGCACTGTGCTTGCTTTCTAAATAGGAGCCAAAGCTCCGATTCCGCTGCCAGAGGTGCTCCCCAGCATTGTCGCCACATGCTTGGGACGGCTCAGGAGGAGGGCAAGTGATCTATCCGTCGGAAATTGCGCAATCTTGAAGAGTTAGCCTAGTCGCTGAGGCCAAGCGGCTAGGCAGCGACAACGGAGATGCGGCCGCCGGGCCGCGACCTCGGCTTGTTGCGGATGACGATGTCGACGTCCTGATCGAGCGCCGTGAGAAACGTCATTAGCCGTTCGACCGAAAACCCATCCAGCTTGTAATTTGCAAGCGCCGACACCTTCGGCTGGTTGACGGTGAGCTTCTCCGCCGCGGCGGCTTGGGTCAGCCTCCGGCGGGCGATCACCCCGTTGATGGCATCTGCCAGACGCAGCTTGGTCTGCCGCTCTTCGGCATCCGGGTAACCGAGATCGGCGAACACGTTGCTAGTGCCCCGAGTTATTGTCTCCTCGGTCATCGACTCATCTTTTTGGCTTACCATAACGAGCCTCATAATCCTGTTGCGCGAACTTCAACCGCCTCTCGACCAAGTCGATGTCGACCTGCGCCGTCCTGATCCCTTTCGGCGACTTCTTCTGGAATGCGTGCAGCACGTACACGACCTCCTTGAAGCGCACCGTGTAGACCGCCCGGTAAGTGTCTCCGTCATGATCCTCGACCACTTCGAAGACGCCTGAACCCTGACCCTTCCAGGGCTTCGCTGCAGGGTGCTTGCCTCCGAACTGCGCCAGACCGAGCGCGTTGCCCATCTCGTCCTTCACAGGCTCGGGGAAGCCGACGAAGTCCTTCTTGGACGAGCCCACCCAGTCGAGCGGCTTTTCACCTGCCGCCAATGTGCGAGCCATTCCTTTATATCCCATTTCCGGGATTGAAACGCAAGAGTTGCCCCGAGTTGGCGAGGGGAAAGTCTTCCCCTGCGGCCAAGCCAAAGTCTCGGCCGACCCCTTCTGCGGGGACCCCGCAACGCCCGGAGAGTGAGAGGGCGGCGGCTGTCGCCGTGACGGGTTGAGGGTCGAGAGAGAGGCTCCCGGCCGGCTCGTCGTGGAGATTAGTCATGTACGATGTAGAAGTGCTCGAAGCCGGTCGCGATCCGAGCGGCGGCTACCGAGTGGATGTCAGCCGTGGCGAGCGGATCGGGCGGGTGTCGTCCGAGTGGTTCTCCCGGCCCGCGGACCAGCGCTATACGTCCCTGCCGGAGCTGTTCGGGTCGGTAAAGCGCCGCACCGATCGCAGCCGCACGCGCACCGTGGAGAGCGCGGCGGTGCGTGTCGAAGCGAGCCGCGATGACGCCGAGGGGCTCGCCCTGGTGCTGCCCGGCTCGGCCGAGCCGGTCGCGCCGACCCACTGGAGCTTCGGCCAGCTTGCCGGCCTGGTCGGCGCGCCTGCCGCCTACCTGCGGCAGCTGCCCGCCGCGCTCGCCGGCATCAATCTGCAATACGGGCTGACCTCGCACCGCGCCGAGCAGTGATGATCTTCCCTCGGTGTGGCGGACACCTCTGATAGGCTCCGCAGGAGCCCTGGAG
>NZ_CAXSHH010000142.1:0-2892 GCF_964237155.1 uncultured Sphingomonas sp.
CAACCTTGCCAAGGTTGGGGTCGAGGGTTCGAATCCCTTCGCCCGCTCCAGTTTTTCGCAAAGAACACAGTGAGATGAGCCCGCTTGCGGCGAGCCGTGCCGCTTACAGCGCACGGTGATTGCGCGCCTGTAAGCACATTGTAAGCGCCTGAATTCGCATTTTGGAGCGTGTCCGTCGTGGCGAAGGATTGCTGGGTCACTTCGCCTGTCCCCACTCTTTGAGCGCCATCCTCCTAGCTGAAGGCCGCAAGTCGAACCGCGTCGGGGCGCTTTCGAGCGTGGAAGCACGACTCGTCCCTTCAGGCGTTCCACCAGTGTCATTTGCGACTTAGTCGCGCTGTCGGGGCGGCAAAGGACCCACGCCGTACCCTTGCCAGTGTTGCGGTACAGCAGCCGTCGCGCGATTCTGGCTCGTTGCAGACGACGATACGTTGATCCGGAACGACGCTTTTTTGATTAGGCTTCAGCCGTTATGCCGGACTGACGTATGGCGACCGAGATTAAGCACTTGCGAGTGATCGTTGCGGCAGCGGACTGCGGCAGCTTCAGCTCGGCAGCGTTGCTTCTGAACACGGACATTTCGGCTGTGAGCCGAGCCGTGCGCGAGATCGAGGACACGCTTGGTGCCGCAGTCTTCGAGCGTCTGCCCCGCGGCGTGCGGCTGACACGATCCGGTGAAACCTACGTCGCAGCCGCGCGGGACATTCTCGCGCGAATGGGGCGGGCCGAACTTGAGGCGCGTTCCGCGGCCGTTCAGGGCGCGGGAGCGATCACCATGGGCTGTGTCTGGTCATTCTCCTGCGCGCCAAAGGTCGATCTGCTTAGGCGTTTCGTGTCGGCGAACCCGCGGACACTTCTCACGTTGGTCGAGGATGGCCAGGAAGCGCTGCTCGCCCGGGTCAGGTCTGGTGAATTGCACGTCGCGCTGATCGCGGCTGAACCATACCCGTCTCCGCCGTTGCGAACGCAAAACGATCTGGAAAGCCTGACGCTCTGGCGCGAGCGCCTCGTCGTCGTCGTGCCCGAAGCCGAAGCGGTCGATGCGTTTGGCTGGGCGGATCTAGCCGGCCGACCCCTGCTATGTCGGCCGCAAGACGATTGGCGACGGTTCGTGGCGCATGTCGAGCGGCTGGGTGGGCCCACCTTGCAGTTCATGGAGCAGGACGTCAGCGAGGAAGGCCTGCTCGCGCTGGTGGGCGCGGGTCTGGGTTGGTCGATCGTCCCAGGAAGCCTGCCTGCTCCCGACTTTGCGAGGGCGCGCTTCGTACCGCTGGCGGCACCCGGAGCGGAGTTGGACATCCAGGCCGTCTGGCGACCCGGCGCGACTAACCCGGCGCTGGGCCGGTTCCTCGATCTGTGTCGCGGCGTCCACCCCGACGGGCTTTCGCGAACGCCCGATCCGTCGCCATAAACCGCGCCAGCATCGGCGCGATCAGTCTGCCGGGTTCGACAACCCGCCCGCCCTCCCGGCCGAGCACCTCGGCGTAGGCGACCAGGTCGCGGTGGGTCGCAGCCGGTAGCTCGACCGTAAGCCGAACCGGCTTG
Source organism: uncultured Sphingomonas sp. (assembly GCF_964237155.1). Taxonomy (GTDB): domain Bacteria; phylum Pseudomonadota; class Alphaproteobacteria; order Sphingomonadales; family Sphingomonadaceae; genus Sphingomonas. The sequence continues at coordinate 1,546 of NZ_CAXSHH010000142.1, forward strand.
TCGTCCGCAAACGGTCCCAGCTTTAGCTTGCTCATGGTTGTGCTCCATAGGGCTCGAGGACGAGGTCCTGCGTGACGATCACGCGCACCGGGTGACCGGGACGAACGGTGAGCGTCGGCCGAATCTCGAGCTGACGGCGCACCACTTCCTGCCCGGCGTCGCCGACGCTCTCCTGCGCGCCATCGCGAATGGCACGGGCGATGTCGCTGTCGCTGTCGTTGCCGAGTTCCGCGCCGACCCCGAGCAGCTTGGAGAGCAGGCCTGCGCGAAACAGGCGGCCCCAGTGATTGTCGACGCGGTCCTGCAGACCTGCAAAGCCGGAAGCGTCGGCACCCGGCTAGCGTTCGAGCACGATCGAGTGACCGTCCGGCAGAATCAGCCGGTTCCAGACGAGAAGGACGCGCTCCTGGCCGTAGCCGACCTCGGCGTCATACTGACCGATCAACCGCGCGCCCTGTGGGACCAGCAAGTGTCGGCCGGTCGGGCTGTCGTAGACTGGCTCGGTGACTTGCGCGACGACTTGGCCGGGAAGGTCGGAACGGAGGCCCGTGACGAGCGCGGCCGGGATCGTTGAGCCGGCTTGGAGAACGTAGGGGCTCGCGGGCGCACGCAGCCGATCGGAGCTGGCCGTCCGCCGGTTGACGTCTCGGTTGAGGAACGTCTCGCCGCGGCCGGAAGCGGGGGCGGTCGGCGCGGTCTCGACAGGAAGGGAGAGTGGCGGGGAAGCCGCAGGCATGATCATCGCAGCATCGCTGTTCGCGCCCCCGCCAGCATTGCCCATGAACAGGCGGCTCGTGCGAGCGGCCTCGCGCTCCTGTCGCGCTTGTTGAAGGGCAGGATCAACCATGTGTGTCGCAGGTGGCGGCACACCCGTCGCTCCGCCTACCGGCGGGAGCGGGATCGCTTGCCTGCGTTCCTGGGCTGACAGAATAGGCCGTCCCATGTCGCCGGGGAGCGGCGGGCCAAGCTGCGGAACGGGCTCGCTTGGACGCGGAAGGCCCGCGTAGTCTCGCGGCAGGCGTTGCAATGCTTCGGCCTGAGCAACCCGGTCGGTGTTGTAAAGCTCGGACGGTCGGTCGTCGTCGCCGCGCCCTTGCAGCGCGACCACGAGCGCACCGCCGACACCGAGGCTGGCTACCGCGCCAAGCCCGATCAGGGCTTTGCGCGAAAGCCGGGTGACGCGCGGCGCAGTTGGCCGCAGCCGAAGCTCGCGGGCGATCTCCTGCTCACTCCTGACCCGCCCCTCCTTCTCGGGCTCGTCCTGAAACGTGTCTGGTTCCGGGGCGGTCACGTTGGACTTGCCCCGGAAAAGTGGAGAGGTATTTGCTCAGCTGGCCGCCTGTCGCT
>NZ_CAXSHH010000143.1:0-2831 GCF_964237155.1 uncultured Sphingomonas sp.
CGCGCGCGCCGAGCACGTTGATCCTGAGCACCGCGCGGCTGGCCGCGTCGCCCAGCACCATCAGCCGCTTGGGGGCCACCAATTCAACATGCCGCCGCGCGACCTCGCCCAGCCTCGCCTCGTCCGCGCGGCCCACGCGACCGGACGCGGGCCGCTTGGAACAGACCGACACCAGATGCACCGCCTCGCGCGTCAGCCCGATCGCGGCGAGCATGCGATCGAACAGCCGCCCCGGCTCCCCGGTCAACAGCTTGCCCGCCGAGCAGTCGTCGCGGTCGGGCACATCGGCCAGCACCATCACCGCCGCATCGGCAGGCCCGCTCGCCAGAACGCTCAGCCCGACCCAATGCGCCTCGGGTGCGTGCTCGCCACCGCGCCAAGCGAGAAACGCATCCCAGCTGTCCGGCAGCATCGCGCCCGCTTCCGCCAGGGCGACCGGGACGGGGGAGGGCGGGGCCGCCTTCGCGAACCAGTCGCGCGGGGCGTCCTGGGTGAGCACGTCGACCCCCGCCTCACGCCACCAATCGAGCGTCGCTTCGATCAACGGCCCGCTGAAATCCGGTGCAACCCCCATTACATAAACATTGCGACGAGGTTGACGCGAACGTCAATCCACCCGATCGCGATCCGGGACCGGATGATGCCTCCCCGCGACCGGACGGGCGGGCTTGGAGTGAAGTGATGAGCCAACGCGAGTCGATGCCCTATGACGTCGTGATCGTCGGCGCGGGCCCGGCGGGTTTGACCGCCGCGATCCGGCTGAAGCAGCTCGCCGCCGATGCGGGCTCGGAACTGTCGGTCTGCGTCCTCGAGAAAGGCTCGGAGGTCGGTGCGCACATCCTGTCGGGCGCGGTCGTCGATCCGCGCTCGATGGACGAGCTTCTCCCCGATTGGCGCGACGGCGATTGCCCGCTCGCAGAGACGCCCGTGACCGACAACTATCACTGGGTCCTGGCCGGAAAGCGCAAGTTCAACCTGCCGCATCTGTGGACACCGTCCTTCCTTCACAACAAGGGCACCTACACCGTCAGCCTCGCGAACCTCTGCCGCTGGCTCGCCGGCCGCGCCGAGGAACTCGGCGTCGAGATATTCCCCGGTTTCGCCGCCGCCGAGGTGCTGTTCAACGAGGACGGGAGCGTCAAAGGCGTCGCGACCGGCGACATGGGCGTCGCGCGCGACGGCACGCACAAGCCCGACTATACGCCCGGCCTCGAGATCCACGCCAAATACACCTTCTTCTCCGAGGGCGTACGCGGCCACCTGACCAAGGAGGTGATCGGCCTGTTCGACCTCCAGCGCGACAGCCAGCCACAGGTATATGGCCTGGGCGTCAAGGAGCTGTGGGACTTGGCGCCGGACAAGCACGTCCCCGGCCGCGTGATCCACACCCAAGGCTTCCCGCTCGACGCGCACGCCAACGGCGGCGGATGGATCTACCACCAGGCGAACGGCCAGGTGTCGATCGGCTTCGTCACTTGGCTCAATTACGCCAATCCCTACCTCTCGCCCTTCAGCGAGATGCAGAAATGGAAGACCCACCCCGCAGTCGCCGAGCTGCTGGAGGGCGGCAAGCGCGTCTCCTACGGCGCACGCGCGATCAACGACGGCGGGCTTCAATCCATCCCCAAGCTGACCTTCCCCGGCGGCGTGCTGATCGGCTGCTCGGCCGGCTTCCTGAACGTGCCCCGCATCAAGGGCGTCCACGGCGCGCAGAAGTCGGCGATGATGGCGGCGGAAGCCGCGTTCGATGCGATTCAGGCGGGCCGCGAGGGCGACGAGCTCACCGCCTATCCGGCCGCGTTCAGGGCGTCATGGCTCTACAAGGAGCTGTCGGTCGTCCGCAACGTCGTGCCTACCGTCAAGAAGTTCGGCGACTTTGCGGGCTCCGCGCTGTCGGGCATCCAGATGTGGCTTGAGCATTTCGGCCTGAAGATGCCCTGGACGATGAAGCACCATCCCGACCACGAGTCGCTCTGGCGCAAGGACCAGGTGACCCCGCCCGTCTATCCGAAGCCCGACGGCGTGCTCACCTTCGACAAGCTGTCGTCGGTGTTCCTGTCGAACACCAACCATGCCGAGGACCAGCCCGTCCACCTGACGCTCCGCGATCCGGAGAACCCGATCAAATACAACCTGCCCAACTACGACGAGCCGTCGCGCCATTACTGCCCGGCGGGCGTGTACGAGGTCGTGGGCGAGGACACCGACGCGCCCGAATACGTCATCAACGCCCAGAACTGCGTCCACTGCAAGACCTGCGACATCAAGGACCCGCGCCAGAACATCAAATGGGTGGTGCCGGAGGGGGGCGGTGGGCCTAATTACCCGAATATGTAGCGAGCGAAGCTTGCAAGCGCGAAGCGCAAGCAAGCTTCGCTCGGCTCGGCCGACCTCGCCGAAGCGAGGATCGACGACGCGGCTTTGCCGCGGCGCCTTTCTCCTGGCGTTCCTACTCGCCCCGACCCCCGCGCTCGCCGATACGAGCGGGCTCGCACCCTACCTGCGGGCTCGCGTCGCCGCCGAGCGCGGCGATCCGAGCCGCGCCGTCGCGGATTACGCCCGCGCCCTGACGATCTCCCCGGACATCCCCATCGCGATCCGCGCTTACCGAGAGGCGCTATCCGCAGGCGATCTCGACCTTGCCGTCCGCGCCGCCGCCATCCTCGATAGGGCGGGCGTCGCGCCTGAAGACACCACCCTCATTACCATCGCCCGCGCGGGCCGCGCCGGAGATGCCGCCGGCATATTGGCGGGCACGGCCAAGCTCGCCCGCACCCGCCTCGTGATCCTGGCGCCGGTGCTGCGCGCCTTGGTCGCCCGCGCGACCGGCG
>NZ_CAXSHH010000144.1:0-2805 GCF_964237155.1 uncultured Sphingomonas sp.
TCCACGCCCTCGCCGATGCGAACGGCCGCCCGTTGGGCTTCTTCATGACCGCCGGGCAGGTCAGCTACTACACCGGTGCCGCAGCGCTGCTGGACGATCTGCCCAAGGCACAGTGGCTGCTGGGCGATCGCGGCTATGACGTCGACTGGTTCAGGGACGCTCTCCAGGCCAAGGGCATCCAACCCTGCATCCCGGGCCGGAGATCCCGCAACGAACCGGTCAGGTATGACAAGCGCCGCTATCGCCGTCGCCCTCGCAGCCACCATCATCTTCTGGCTGTGATCAACGAGTCCTGACCCTAGAAGCCCTCCCTGGCGACTGACTTCACCGCCGCCGCGCTGGAGCCCATGGGCGCGCGCGCTCGCCGAGGTGGAGCGCGCTGGGCTTGGGCGTGCGTGCGAACGTCTTGGGATCCACCGAGACCAGGCCGAAACGCTCACCGTAACCCTTGGTCCATTCGAAATTGTCGAGCAGCGACCAGTACATATAGCTATGGACCGGGATACCCTCGTCGATGCACCGGCGCACTTCTTCGATCGTCGCGTCGATGAACGCGATGCGGCGGGCATCGTCATCGGTCGCGATGCCGGACTCGGTGACGTAGATCGGCTTGCCGATCAGACGCGCCGCAAGCCTGATCGTGTCACCCAGCGCCGGCGGATAGTACTCGTACCCCGCCGCAGTCATCTCGGCGCCCTCCGGAGCGGGAAGAGCGCCATGATCGCCGACCCGGATCCGCGTATAGGTCTGGACGCCGACGAAGTCGCTCGCCTTGGCGGCCTCGATCCAGCCGCCATACATCGCGTCTTCGACGATCGGTGCCAGACTGTTCGGCCCGACCGCTTCCACCGACTGCATCGACAAGGTGACGCCGACCGGGAAATCACCGGTCGAAGCCTTGATCGCGGCCTGCGCCTTCGCGTGCGCGTCGAGCAGCACCGGCTGCGTCCGATCGGGATCCGCGAACAGCAGGGACGAGAACTCGGGCGACGAGGTCGCCTGCGCGGCGGCGGCGATCATCGACTTGACCGCATCCGCGTCGGCCTTGCTGCGCCCCGCGCGGAGCAGCTTCAGCAGAAGCGGAATGTTCGCCTCGTTGAAGGTCGAGGCCATTCCGATCAGGTCGCCGAGCGCATCGGTCGCCCGGCCGGCGAAGCGGGCGAACAGATCGGCGCCGTCGGCGACCTCGAACCCGCCGCGTTGGGCAAACCACAAGGGGACGGTGAAATGGCTGTAGGTCAGGATCGGTGCCAAGCCGTGCTTGCGACACGTTTCCAGCACACGGACATAGTGGTCGAGTTCCGCCTGCGAGAAGCGCGCTGGTTCGGGTTCGATCCGCGCCCACTCGATGCCTATGCGGTAGCAGTTGAAGCCGAGTTCCGCTGCGAGCGAGATGTCCTCTTCGTAGCGGTTGTAGCTGTCGCACGCGTCGCCTGACGGATCCTTGAACACGGTGCTCGGCAGGTTCTCCAACAGCCACGCGTCGGAATGGATGTTGTTGCCCTCGCTCTGATGCGCAGAGATGGCGGTTCCCCAAAGGAAGCTCGCTGGGAGTGGTCGGCGGGCTGAGGGTTCTGACCCGGTCGCCGCGGCGACACGACCCCGGCTTGCGGTTCCAGCCAACGTCGGGGCGGCCCCGGCCACGATCTCGCGTCTCGACATATCGTTTCCTTTCGTATCGTTGGTCGCCGCTCACTGTTCTTCCATCGCGCTTCCTGCGATGCTTCATGGTTCGACCGTACCGGGTGTTCCGCAAGCGGCTATGGGGCCTGTTCCGAACAACATGGCGGAACCTCCCTGCGCTCGATCCGATTATCGGACCGACAGCCGGGCCCGTCCGTCGTCCCGAACGGCCGAGGGCTGGGTCGCCGCGATGGCTTCATATTGCGCCAATTCGGGCGGGACGTACCGATGCAACGTCTCCACCTCGTCATGGTAGGCGGCCCACACCGTGTCGGCCATGACCGACGGCTGCATCAACCTGAACATGCCTTCGGTCGGCAACGCCGACCTGTGCTCGGGCGGCAGCATGGCCGTGTCCGTGATGCCCGTGACGGCATGCCCGACCCGGATGCCATGCGGGTGCAATTCCAGCGCCATCGCCTCCGCGAAGCCCCTGAGCCCGTGCTTGCTGGCCGAATAGGCGGCCAGGTCGGCCGCGCCGAAGATCGAGGAGGCCGATCCCGTGAAGAAGCACAGCGAGTTCGGGGTACGCTCCAGCAACAGTCGAGCGCTGCGCACGCCGATCATGGGGCCGAGCAGGTTGACGGCGATTATGCGCTCCACCGTCTCCCAGTCCATGTCCTGGAACCGCCCGTGCGAGATCACGCCCGCGTTATTGTGGAGGATGTCCATGCGACCACCGGTGATCGCGCCGAATGCGGCGACAGCGCCCGCGAATGCGGTCGGATCGGTGACATCGAGCGGCAAGAACATCGCCCGCTCGTCCCCGAGTTCCTCGGCCAGCGCCGCAAGCCCGGACCGGTCGATGTCGAAGCATCCCACGAACCAATGCTCGGCCGCGAACCGCTGCGCGGTGGCGGCGCCCATGCCCGATGCGGCACCCGTGATGAAAATGGCCCTGCCTGCCGCGTCCATGCCTCGATCCTCGCCACTCGCGCTATCCATCCCGCATAGTCCGTCTTAGAAAACTTGACAAACATCAAACGCTATAGGATTAGAACTTACCTTGGAGAGCCCGGAGCTGACATGAATCTGCGCGGCATCGTCACTCCTATCTGACCGGCCGTAGCGATGCCGGCCAGCGGCAAGCTCGGGTTCTCGACCAAGGATGCCGGAGCATCC
>NZ_CAXSHH010000145.1:0-2800 GCF_964237155.1 uncultured Sphingomonas sp.
CGTCGAGCGCGGCCTCGAAGATGGCACGGGCCTGCATCTCGTAGATCTCGGGATATGTCACGCCGAGGCGGCAGCCACGGTGGCCGAGCATGGGGTTGACCTCGTGCAACTCGGCGGCGCGGCGTTTGAGCACGTCGACATCGACCCCGGCCGCCTCGGCGACATCGGCAAAGTCGGCTTCCTCAGTCGGCAGGAACTCGTGGAGCGGCGGGTCGAGGAGGCGGATCGTGCAAGGGAGGCCGGCCATGATCGCGAAGATCTCGGCGAAGTCGGCGCGCTGTTCGGGGAGGAGCTTGGCGAGCGCGGCGCGGCGGCCGGCTTCGTCGGCGGCGAGGATCATCTGGCGGACGGCGGTGATGCGCGCGGCGTCGAAGAACATGTGTTCGGTGCGGCACAGGCCGATGCCCTCCGCGCCGAAGCCGCGACCGGTGCGGCAGTCGGCGGGAGTCTCGGCGTTGCAGCGGACCTTCATGCGGCGGGCTGCGTCGGCCCATTCCATCAGCGCGCCGAAGTCGCCCGACAGCTCAGGCTCGATAGTAGCGACCGCGCCGAGCATCACCTCGCCGGTCGTGCCATCGATGGTGAGCAGGTCCCCTTCCCTCACCTCGCGCTGCCCTACCCGCATGACGCGTGTCTTGAGGTCGATGGAGATCGCGCCCGCGCCGGAGACGCACGGGCGGCCCATGCCGCGCGCGACGACGGCGGCGTGGCTGGTCATGCCGCCGCGCGCGGTCAGGATGCCGCGCGCGGCGTGCATGCCGTGGATGTCCTCCGGGCTGGTTTCCGTGCGTACGAGGATCACGGCGTCGCCGTTCGCGCTTCGCTTCTCGGCGGTGTCGGCGTCGAACACGGCCGCGCCGCTCGCCGCGCCGGGGCTGGCGGGGAGGCCGTTGGTCAGGACGTCACGGGGCGCGTTCGGGTCGAGCGTGGGGTGGAGGAGCTGGTCGAGCGCCTGGGCATCGACGCGGAGTACGGCCTCGTCCCGTGTGATCAGGCCCTCGTCGGCCATGTCGACCGCGATCTTAAGCGCGGCCTTGGCGGTGCGCTTGCCCGAGCGGGTCTGGAGCATCCAGAGTTGGCCGCGTTCGACGGTGAACTCGATGTCCTGCATGTCGCGGTAATGGTGTTCGAGCGTGTCGAACACGGTCGCGAGCTCGCCGTAGACCTTTGGCATCGCCTCCTCCATCGAGGCGGGTCTGGCCCCGGCGTCGGCGCGGGCCTTGGCGGTCAGGTACTGGGGCGTGCGAATTCCGGCGACGACGTCCTCCCCTTGCGCGTTGATCAGGAACTCGCCGTAATAGGCGCGGTCGCCCTTGGCGGGGTCGCGGGTGAAGGCGACGCCGGTGGCGCTGGTCTCGCCCATGTTGCCGAACACCATCGCCTGGACGACGACGGCGGTGCCCCAATCGGCGGGGATATCGTTCAGGCGGCGGTACACCTTGGCGCGGTCGGACCGCCATGAGCCGAACACCGCGCCCACCGCGCCCCATAGCTGGTCGTGGACGGCTTGCGGAAAGGGCTTGCCCCACTGCGACTGGACGAGTTGCTTGTACTCGGCGACGAGTTCCTGGAGGTCGGCGGCCGAGAGCTCGGTATCGAGCGTGAAGCCGCGGTCTTCCTTGGCAACCTCGAGCGCCTCCTCGAAGCTGCCGTGATCGAGGTCGAGCACGACGTCGGCGTACATCTGGATGAAACGGCGGTAGCTGTCCCAGGCAAAGCGTGGGTCGCCGGAAGCCTGAGCCAGGCCCTGGACGGTCTCGTCGTTGAGGCCGAGATTGAGGACGGTGTCCATCATGCCGGGCATCGACACGCGCGCGCCCGAGCGGACGGAGACGAGTAGGGGGTCGGCGGGGTCGCCGAAGCGCTTGCCCGTGATCCGTTCGATGTGGGCCAGGCCGGTCGCGACCTCTTCGCGCAAGCTGTCGGGAAAGGCCTGGCCCTCGTCGTAATAGCGGGCGCACATGGCGGTCGAGATCGTGAAGCCGGGAGGCACGGGAAGGCCGATCGAAGCCATCTCGGCGAGGTTCGAACCCTTGCCGCCGAGCAGGTTGCGGTCGCCCCGGCCGCCGTCCGATACTCCGCCGCCGAAGCGGTACACGTACTGCGTCATGGACACCCCTGGTTAGCGGCGACCCGGCGCCGGTCGCCTTTGCTTGACACCGCTTTACGCCAAAGTCGCTTGTTGCACGCGTGAAGTTTGAAACATTCTGTCCCGCCAGGCCGGAAAGTCACTAAAGGTCACGCCAAGGACACCGAGCGGCTCAACCCTCGATCTTCGAGAAATCCGCGACCGAGTGAACCGAGTCGCGGACGCGGGCGAGCAGCCGAAGCCGCGCCTCGCGCTTCGCGGGGTCGGGGTCGTTCACCGTCACCTTGTCAAAGAACGCGTCGATCGGGGCGCGGAGAGACGCCAGCGCGGTCATGGCGCGGGCGAAATCCTCGTCCTTGATCGCGGCGGTCGCCATCGGCTCAGCCGAGTCGAGGGCGGTCGCGAGCGCGCTCTCCTCCGGTTCAAGCGTGTAGGACAGCGAATTCTTCTGCTCCCTCTCCCCCTCGGGGAGAGGGCTGGGGAGAGGGGTTGCTCCGAGCGCGGCCGGTTCTCGGGACAGCCCCTCTCCCCGGCCCTCTCCCCGGAGGGGAAAGGGAGAGGAAGCGGTCCACCCTTCCTTCTTCAGAATGTTGGCGGCGCGCTTGTAGCCGCTGAGCAGGGTCGCGCCGTCCTCCGTCCCAACGAACCCTTGAAGTGCGCGGACGCGGGCGAGGAGGCGGACGAGATCGTCCTCGCCCCCGAGCGCGAACA
>NZ_CAXSHH010000146.1:0-2649 GCF_964237155.1 uncultured Sphingomonas sp.
GAGGCTATATCGGGCTCGAAGCGGCGGCCGTGCTCGTGAAGCTCGGGATCAAGGTCACCGTCGTCGAGGCCTTGGACCGCGTCCTGGCGAGGGTCGCGGGGGAACCGTTGTCGCGCTTCTTCGAAGCGGAGCACCGAGCGCGTGGCGTCGATGTCAGGCTCGGCACCCAAGTCGTGTGCATCGAGGAGGTCGGGGGCCGGGCGACGGGCGTCCGGCTTGCCGATGGCGAGATCCTCCCCGCGCAGATGGTGATCGTCGGGATCGGCATCATCCCATCTGTCGCTCCGCTGCTGGAGGCGGGCGCCAATGGAGGCAACGGGGTCGCGGTGGACGAGTATTGCCGCACTTCGCTCCCCGACGTGTTCGCGGTCGGCGATTGCGCGCTCCACGCCAATGCCTTCGCGGACGGAGCGGCGATACGGCTCGAGTCGGTTCAGAACGCCAATGATCAAGCGACGGTGGTCGCCAAGGCGATCACCGGATCACCGGAAGCCTATCGTGCGGTGCCTTGGTTCTGGTCGCACCAATATGACCTGCGCCTTCAAACCGTCGGCTTGTCCATTGAATACGACTCCATCGTTGTCCGTGGTGATCCAGCGGCCCGTAGCTTCTCGCTCATCTATTTCAGGGCCGGTCGGGTGATCGCGCTGGACTGCGTGAACGCCACGAGGGACTATGTTCAGGGTCGCGGGCTAGTCACGAGCGGCAGGATGCCCAATCCCGGCATCCTCATGGATCCGACCGTGCCACTTGCGTCGGACCTGCTGCTTTGAGATGCCACCACTCGAGCAGGTGCGGCGCGCTTCACGCAACGAGCAACGGTCGGCGTGATCCAAGAGGAAGATAACATGTCGGACACAGCCGCGAGCGATCTCGTTCTCCATCATTTCCCCAACGCCTGTTCACAGACCAGTCTCTTCGCCCTGGAAGAGGCCGGACTGGAGTACGAACTAAGTCTCGTCGATCTTGCGAGCGACGAGCAATCGTCGCCGAGGTATGCGGCGATCTCTCCGCTCGGTAAGGTTCCGGCGCTGCGAGTCGGCGCGACGGTTTTGACGGAGAACGCCGCGATCCTGACCTACATCGCCGCGGCGAAGCCCAAATCCAGACTGTTTCCCGCACCCACGACGCCGTTCGCGCTTGCGGAGCGGCAGGCCGGTCTTTCCTTCTGCGGCGGCACGGTACATCCAATCGTCCGCGGCATTGCTGCGCCCTACCGGCTGACCGATGGCGAGACCGCACCGGTTCGCAGCCGGGCGGTTGCCCTAGCCGAGAAGAACTTCGCGTTCGCCGACCGTCGGCTGGCGGAGCGAGGATGGTGGCTCGGCGAGTGGTCAGTGATCGACGTATACCTGAATTGGGCAATGCAGACGGCGGTTCGCGGCGGCTTCGACCTGACCCCCTATGCGGAGCTGGCGAGGCTGCCCGAAAGGCTGACCGAGCGCCCTGCCTTCACGCGGACCATGCGCATCGAGGAGGAGTCGCTCGCCGCGCTGGCAGCGCGGCAAGCTTCATAGGACGGAGGCTATGCGACGTGCAGCCCACCGGATCAGCCAGGGGTAGCCAGCTCCGAAGATCTCGCGGTCAACGGTGCGAACCGGGCGACTTGACGGCCTATCAGTCGAAGCTGTTCAATCACGGCCGGATCACTGGCTCCGCCTTCATCGTCAAACCTCGTCACCTGCGTGTTGATCGCGGCGGCGAAAGGGGTGGGCCAGCCGCGCAACGCGTGAACGATCGAGCGAAGCGCGGCGATCGTCGACCCCGTCGCCTGCCAGCCATAAGCCGTCGAGATCAGGCCCACAGGCATGTCGGCAAGATACGGACGGGCATCGCCCGCCGTCTCCTCGAGCAGGTCGAGCGCGTTCTTGACCACGCCGGAGATCGAGCCGTGATAGCCGGGGCTGGCGATGATCACGGCCGACGCCTGGCGCACCGCATCGACGAACTCGCGCTCCTGGTCGGTCCGCGCCGCCGCCCTTGGATCGTAGAGCGGAAGCCGCGCCATGTCGGCTCCGCCGAACATGCGCGTACGATACCCGGCCTGCGCCGCGGCCGTGAGCGCGATGCAGAGCGCGCGTTCGGTCGACGACACGCTTCCCACCGTTCCGCCTATGCCGACGACGAGCGGCTGGTCGGCGAACCCGGCGATCATCGTGGGCTCCTTTCGTGAACGTCGTAAAGGCGGAGGGCCGTCGGTCTCGCCACCCGACTAGCGATCGCTATGGGCGTGTTCCGCGGCCGTCATGAACTCCACGAGCAACCCGTTGAACGCGGCCGCATCGAATGCCTGCGGAAAATGATGCGGGCTCCGCACGACGACGTGTCGGCCGTTAGCGCGTGCGGACGCCGCCTCGCTGCTCGCGTCGATGCCGGGATTCCAGCCACCCGTAACTGTGAGGAGCGGTATCGCGTTCGCCGCCACGGCGTCTACCATCGCGCATACCCGCTCGGTCTCTGGTAACTTGATCGACGCGAGTCCCTGACCGACCTTCTCCATCTCGCCGCCCTTGCGCTCCGCCCTGATTTCCTCGGGGATACCGGCAGCCTTTGAGAAACGATCGGCAAGATCGGCCATCGACGTCGCCTTGGAGATCGCCTCGCCCATCTCCCCCATGAACTTCTGCGTGCGCGGGTCGTCCATCGTCA
>NZ_CAXSHH010000147.1:0-2648 GCF_964237155.1 uncultured Sphingomonas sp.
GCGAGCACGCTGTCGGGACCGACATAGGGCGAGTAGACGAAGTAGCGGCTACCTCGATGCTCGAAGACGGTCCCGTCGATACCCGGCCGCGCCGTGTTCACCCGGCCGCGGTCGACCCAGCGACCTGACAGCGGATCCTCGCCGGCATTCTCCAGCACGAAGACGCCGCGATGGTCGTCATCGTCGTGATCGCTCGCCGCGGCGGAGTAGTAGACATACCACTTGCCATCGATGCGGTGGAGCTCAGGCGCCCAGATCGACTGGGCGTTGGCGCCACGCGTCGGCGGGGTCCAGATCGTCACCTCTCGCGCTTCGGCCAGACGTGCGATGTCGCGCGTGCGGCGGATCGCCAAGCGATCGCCGAGCGTATGCATATAGTAGTAGTTTTCACCCACCCGCGTGATCCAGGGATCGGGTCCGGATGCGAGTAGCGGGTTGCTGAATGCGCGCGCCTTCGAAGGTGCCGAGACAACGGGGCCATTTACTATCGCGCTGGAGGCACATCCGCCCACGGTCACTAAACTTCCGACCAGCGATAGTGTCGTTACCCAGCAACCCTTGAAACTCACGATTTGTCCTTCCCTCGAAGGGCGCGCCCTTGAGACAGAGAAGTGGAAATAGAAGAAGCCCGGCTATTTTGAAATGTCGTACCGACGCGCACACTCCGCCGCTCTTACCTGATGTAAACACTCTGATGATCAAGACGTCCGAGCGCTCTCGACCCGCACTCTGCCGACAAGTTCGCTGATTTTAGAGCAGCCGTGAGTGGTGCTTGCGCTCCGGATTTCATCATCGGCTACAAAAGCGTGACCCAGGCCGACGTCATCGCGGCGCTTCAGGCAGCGGAAGACGAACTCCCAGCCGACATACGGGCGGTGCGGCTCTCGCCCCGACCAGGCTTCTCCGGAGACATCTTTGCGGACCGATCGCGCAAGGCCGATATCGACTACGGTGAGCGGAAAACGCTGGGTTTGCCGAAGACGGGCCGGGACACGACGCGCGGCAGCGGCGGCAATTGCATGCTCGAACGCGGCTATGTCGGGTCAGCTCGAACTGCTCGAACCGTTGGCACAAGGCACGGCCCACTCTTAATTATCTCGCATGAGAGACCCACATGCGGACGTTCGAAGCGCACTCGCCGCTCCCCGCTTTCTCCCGGTTGTTCAGCTTCGGTTTGACTCGATCAATCCGGCAACCTGGTATCGCATGACTCTTTTCCGCACGTCATTTCAAATGATCGTCCGCATGGAAGGCGAGCATGCGCCATGGTTGGGCTGACGGATGGCATACCGTGTTCAACCGGGAGACTCGCTACATCCGTCGCGAGGAAGGCGCTTGGCTACGAAGCCCGCCGGGCGGAGATTGCGCGCCGCAACGGCATCGCCACGCCCGACAGGTTGCAGGTAAAATAACTTCTGCAGATACCGACAGCGAGCAACGGCGGCTTCCACCTTCCGCAGACTGCGCCCATCCACCCGCGCATATCGGTGCTCGATCCGCCTCTCGCCCGTTCATCAACGGATGACGCTTATCGAAGCGGCGGAGCAATCGGCTGAGCTTGCTTGTTCGTTCGATCGAACTAGATGCTGCTTGTGCAAGCCAGACTTCTTGAAGTCGCAATCGCGGAATTCGGATCCAAAGGGCTCGACGGCGCGAGCACGCGAGGCATCGCTGCACGCGCGGGAACGGCGATGTCGTCGATCAGCTACCACTATGGCAGCAAGGAAGGGCTCTACCTGGCGGCGGCCGACCATATCGGGCGGCGTATGGGCGAGGAGATGGCCGACCTGCTTGAACCGTCGGACGTCGATGAACGCGACCCCGCCGCCGCGCGCGTCGCGATCCAGCGGATGCTGGAACGGTTCGCCGACAAGATGGCGGGCCACGCGACCGACGGATGGGCGCTGTTCGTGGCGCGTGAGCAGACGCATCCGGGCGCGGCGTTCGACCGGTTGTTCGACGGAGGAATGGGCCGCGTGCTCAACCGCTTGGTGAACTTGGTCCGCGTCGCGGCCGGCCCGATGAACCGGCACACGGCCGCGATCGCCGCCGTAACGCTGTTCGGTCAGGTGCTGGCGCTGCGGTCCTCGCGCGCGGCCTGCCTGCGCCTGCTGTGCGCGGACGAGCTGTCAGGCGTAGTGCTCGTCGACCTCAAGCGGCGCATCGCCGCCAACACCGACGCGATGCTCGACCGGCTCGCGGTCGAAGCCCGGGAGACACGCCCATGAGCCAGGACGCCGCCACACGGGAGCCGCCCGAAACGCCTCGCGCGAACCCACCACCCCCCTCCCTCGCTGGCGAGACGGACGACACCTCCGACCGGGCCGAGCCGAAAGACGAGAAGCCGGCCAAGCCGTCGATCTTCAAGCGTCCGCTATTCTGGATCGTTCTCGCGCTGGTCGTGGGCGGGGCGGTCGTGGGCGGCCTGCTGTGGTGGCTCAACGCGCGTAAATATGAATCGACGGACAACGCCTTCGTGGACGCGCACATCGTCCGCATCGCGCCCACGGTGGCGGGGACGCTGACGCAGGTGGCCGACATCGACAACCGCCATGTCCAGGCGGGCAGCCTGCTCGCGGTGATCGAGCCCGAAGGCCGCACCGCCCAGGCCAGCGAGGCGGAGGCCGGGGTCACGCAGGCCCAGGCGC
>NZ_CAXSHH010000148.1:0-2647 GCF_964237155.1 uncultured Sphingomonas sp.
GGGCCGGACGGCAAGTATCTGTGGCCGGGCTTCGGCGACAACGCGCGCGTGCTCGCGTGGATCGTCGAGCGCGTCGAGGGCACGGTCGGGGCGGTGGACACGACCATCGGCCGGCTGCCGCGGCGCGAGGACCTCGACCTGGACGGCCTGTCGCTCGACGACGATGCGCTCGACATCCTGCTCTCGGTCGACTCGGATATATGGCGGCATGAGGCGACCCTCAACGCGGAGGACCTGAGGACGCTCGGGAAGCGCGTACCGCTTGCCCTTTGGCGCGAGCAGGCCCGCTTGGAGGAGCGGCTCGGGATGGCCATGACGGCCTGACCGAGTGGTTCCGGCGGTCGGAGCGTGGTGGCGCGAGATGGGGCGAAGTCGCGTATCCTGCGACGACGCCCCTCGTTCGGCCGGAAAGCGACGCCCAAGCCGTCGAGACCGTGGGGATACGTAGCCCGACGGGCCGAGCCTCCGACGGCCGTGCCGACGCCATCGATCCCCACGCCGGTCGGCTGGCCACGCCGACGCTGCCGGAAGAACGGCCGCTCGCCCTCGCGCGGATGACCGCGACGGTGTCCTCGGGGCGGGGTTCGTGCACAGGCTCGAGACTGGCGGAACGCGACCGTTCCTCCTTCTCGTCGATGGACGCGGACAGGAGGTGCAGCCCCGCGAGATCATCGCGGCGCGACAGGCGCGTGTCGCGCGCACGGACGCAGGCACCGTCCGCATAGCCGCCGTCGTCGCCATCATGCTCCGGAAGCTTCAGGCCGAACGCGTGAGCCCCACCTCGAACCGGGCCGTGCTCTTCGACGAGGGCGAGGCGCGCGAGTGCTTGTTATCGAGCGCGCAGGGTCGCTCGTGACCATGCAACCGGACGCGCGGTGAAAAGGTCGGGTCGCGTTCTGGATCGGCGGCAGCCTCGCCGCTCGGGTTCGTGCCGGTGCCGCCGAGCTCGGATCAATCCCTGGATTGGCGGACCATGTCCGAGACGATCGTCACCAGCTTGGGGCTGGACAGGTTGAGCGAGCGCAGCGACGCGTCCTGCTCGAACCGCGCGCGCTGCGCTTCGAAATAGCGTGTCCGACCGAAGCCAGGCGTGGAGAATGCCGCGCTGGTCGGCGACCTGATTTCCGTCTTGCTGGCTCCTTATGACGATATGGGAGCCTTCAGCGGCCGGGTGCGCGTGTCCGTGCCCAGGCTCGCCGCCGGCGAGGCCGCCGCGACCAACCTGGCGCTGATCCTTCACGAGCTGGCGACCAACTCGGTGAAGTACGGCGCGCTGTCGGTCGGGACCGGCACCCTCGACGTCACTTGCACGATTCAGGACAACGACGTGGCGCTGGTGTGGATGGAGCGAGGCGGTCCGACGGCGGCCGAGCCGGCGGAGGCGGGGTTCGGTAGCAAGCTGATCACCCGGATGGCGGCACGGCTCGGAGGCTCGTTCGCCTCCGACTGGTCGCCGGGGGCGTCATCGTGAAGCTGAACATGAAGAAGGACCGTTTAGCGGCCTAGCCAATCAGCATTTCACCGGAAGTATGGAACCTCGACCAGCGTCGCGGCTAGGCGCGGTTCAAATGACAGAGTTCCCGGAAGACGGTGACGACGGCGGGCCGATCCAGGGGCTTCGTCAAAGTCCGTGTCATGCGATCCTCGGTGCAGCAGCCCTTGGCCGTCGCGCTGATGTAAACGACCGGAACGTCACCTAGCACCGCCCGGATCAGCGCCACCGCGGCGGGGCCGGTCCCTTCAAGAAGGGTCACGTCCGAGGTGATGACGTCGGGCCGATGCGCCTGGGCGGCGATCACCGCCTCGGCCTGTGTCGCCGCGAATGAGAATGAGGAGGCGCCCTCGCGTTCGAGCAGGGCTTCCAGATCGATAGCGATCATCGCTTCGTCTTCGATGATCAGAACGTGACACAAAGGTCATCTCCACCTGAGCGGGTCAACGGCCGCCGCTCTCGACAAAGCCATATTAACCTAATTTACTATTAATGACCAATAGGTCGCGGCGATCAGCGGCTGATTTTAGAAATAAAGTGCACCACCGTCGTGAGCGTCAGCGTTCTTCGTCCGCCTTCATGTCTCCTTGAAGGCTCAACGCCATCGCGGTCAGCAGCGATGCGGCGTGCCTCAGCCCCGATCCCGCGCCGTCGGCGGCGTCCGCCAGTTCGTATTGCACGTCGGCGGCGGTTTCGATGACGTCGACCGCCTCGGCGATCGTCAGGACGCCGCGTTCTTTCAGCCCATGGATCAGGCTTTCGATTAGCAACAGCGCGGCCTGGCCGTATGGGTCGCGCGCACCTGGCACGTGCGACAGGACCGGATGCGCGACGAGCTCGCCGTCGTTGAAATCGATGGACATGATTGCGGCCTTTTTCTCGCAAGGGCGGGTAGCCCCAGGCTGTCGGCCGGAATTGCTATCGGCTGACTATGATGAACAGGTAGACCCTTTATCGGCCTGCACCACCCACCAACCAGATTTCGTATAATAAGAATGGGCAATATTATTTGATGCTGTTTCGATGTAGTCTTAATCATGGCCAATCGATTTATTCAAAAATTGAGTGGTTTGGCCGATTTCACGATCAGCGACGTAGCTGCGCTCGAGAACGCGACCAACTGGGGTCGCAACTACGCGGCGCGCCAGGACCTGA
>NZ_CAXSHH010000149.1:0-2646 GCF_964237155.1 uncultured Sphingomonas sp.
TGCGCGAGCGCGGCGTCGAGCGCCTTTTGGCGGTCGTTGCTCGCGGCGGTGGTGGAGGTCGCGGTTGCCATGCGGGTATCGATCACCTTGAGATTGGCGGCCATCTGTTCTGCTCCATGCGCTATAGCAATCGCGCGAGCCCTTCAACGCGCGACTGGTCGGATACACCCTTGGTGCGGTGAGAACAAGATAAGAACATATCCACGGTTCGCAAGCCGGATCCGGAGCGCTAAACGAGAAAGGGCGGCCGTTTCTGGCCGCCCTTTCGTGCGATGGCGCGTTGGGTACGGACCATCGACGGATGCGTGGGTTGCTCCGTCCCCGGACCCGTCCCATCGTCGATGCGGGCTTGGTACATAACGCAACGATACGACTTATCCTTACCGGACCCGTTGCAAGCCGCCAGACAATCAGGCGAGCGTCGTTTCGAGGTGCCACCAGCCTCGCGCTTGGACGACGGCGGCGGCGGCGGTGCGGGCGGGCTCGTCGCCGAACAGCGCGAAGCAGGTCGCGCCCGAGCCGGACATGCGGGCGAGCAGCAGGCCGGACGCGCCGTTCAGCAGTTTCAGCACGTCCCCGATTGCGGGAGCGAGGGCGCGCGCGGGTGGTTCCAGATCGTTGCGGCCAGCGCGGGCCTGGGCGAGCAGGTCCCCCTCCCCGATCGGCCCACGATCGACGCCGTCCCAGCGGGCGAACACGGCCGCGGTCGACAGTGGAACGCCCGGGTTGACGAGCAGGGCGGGCGTGCCGGACAGGCCGTCCATAGGCTCCAGCGCGTCGCCCCTGCCCCGGCCGAGCGCGGTGCGGCCGAGCAGGCAGGCGGGCACGTCCGCGCCGAGCCGGGCGGCGATCGCCGCGAGATCGGGGTCGGCCGGCGGGATGCCGTGCAGGCGGGCCAGCGCGCGGAGCGTCGCCGCGGCGTCCGCGGAACCTCCGCCGATGCCCGAGGCGATGGGGAGGTGCTTCGTGAGGGTGACGCGGTATGTTTGAGCGATGCCGTACGCAGCGGTGAATGCGTCGGCGGCGCGGGTCACGAGGTTGTCGGCCCAGGACGCGGCGTCGGCGGCGTCGGTCAGCTCGGCGGCGAACGGGCCGGTGATGGTGAAGCGGTTCTCGGGCGCGGGTTCGAACTCGATCAGGTCGCCGTCGCGGCAAAAGGCGAAGAGGGTTTCGAGTTCGTGATAGCCGTCGGGGCGGCGGTGGCGGATGTGGAGCGCGAGGTTGAGTTTGGCGGGCGCGGGTTCGGTGATCACGGGAGCGGTGTAGGAGGCGGGAGGCGATGCGGGCAAGATAAGCCCCTCCTCTTTAGAGGAGGGGTTTGGGGAGGAGGACGCTGCTTGTGGATGGAGTTTGTCCGTGCCTCGCTCGCGACCGGCGTTCCCCTCCCCAAACCCCTCCCCTGAAGGGGAGGGGCTTTTCAGCGCCGACGTCCTAGAGGCCGTTCGCGGTCTTCTGGTTCAGGCGCGAGCGCTCCGTTTCGGTTGCCACCAGCGCCGCCGCCGTCCAGGCGTGGCGCGCCTCGAACCGGCGGCCGAGCGTCCAATAGGCGTCGCCGAGATGCTCGGCGATTTCGGCGTTGGTCGGTTCGGCCTGGGCCGCGCTTTCCAGGAGCGGCAAGGCGCTACGGGTGTCACCGGTCCGGTGATAGGCCCAGCCGAGCGAGTCGGTGATCCCGGCATTGTCGGGGGCGATCCGGTGCGCGCGTTCCAGCAGGCGCGTCGAGGCGCGGGTGGCCTCGCCGCGGACCAGGCGGGCGTAGGCCAGGTAATTGAGCGCGATCGGCTCGTCGGGACCGAGCTTCACCGCGCGGGCGAGCGCGATGCGAGCCTCGGGCCAGCGGCCGGCTTGTTCGAGCGCGCCGCCCAGCTGCATCCAGACGAGCCACTCGCGCGTGCCGTCGCCGCTCGCAATCTTTTGATAGTAGGACACCGACTCGGCAACGCGGCCGGAGTCGGCGAGGAGGTCGGCGTAGCTCTGCCACTCGTCGCGGTTAGCCCCTACCCTGCTCACGGCTCGCACTGCGTCGGCAAGAGCTTCGGGACGGCGGCCGGACCTGACGAGCGTGGCGATGCGTGCGGTGTTCGCGGCCTGCGCGAAGGGACCGTCCCGGCGTACGTCCTCCAGCACGGCGAGAGCGTGATCGTTCGCCCCTGCCTTGCCGAGCGCGTCGGCGAGCAGGAGGCGGGCGCGGTCGTTGCCGGGCTCGGCGAGGAGCGCGGCGCGGGTGAGCGTGATAGCGAGAGGGTTGGCTCCGTCGCCGACGCCCAAGTCGGCCGCGACGCGCGTGAACAGGCGCGACACGCCGACGCCGAGCGAGGGCTCGACGCCGCGCCGGGCAATCGCCTCGCCCATGTCCGCCTGGTCTGCGGGAAAGAGCGCGCGGGCGAGATCGGGCCTGCCGCGGTTGCCGAGCAGCCCCGCGGCGTCGATACGGAGATCGAGGCTGGCGGTCACGCCACCCAATGACCGGATAAGCGTCAGCGCCTCGGGCTCGCGCCCGGCGGCGATCAGCATCGACACGCGCGCCTCGGTCGCTAGGCGGCGCTGGACGGGTTCGGTGCCGGCGGCGTCGAGCGCGGCGAACGGGTCGACGCCGGTCGCGCGGGCGACCAAGGCGCGCAGCACCGGCGCCAGGATCACGAGGCG
>NZ_CAXSHH010000150.1:0-2519 GCF_964237155.1 uncultured Sphingomonas sp.
TCGCGATTCTCATCTTGATTGTCGCTGCGCTCGCATCCTGATTGTCGCGCTGCAAGAAGGCCACCCGCCGGATCGCCGCTGACTTCCTGCGGCACCTCGCGGCAGCCGTGCCGTACCGGATCCACACCGTGCTCACCGACAACGGCACGCACTTCACCGACCCGACCGGCGACGGCTGGACGCCTAAGGACATCAAGGAGATGCGGGCGCAGAAGCTGCCGTTCCGCTGCCACGCCTTCGAGGCGGCTTGCGCCGACCTCGACATCGAGCACCGCCTCACCAAGCCACGTCACCCGTGGACCAACGGCCAGGTCGAGCGGATGAACCGCACCATCAAGGAGGCGACCGTCAAGCGCTACCACTACGAAACGCATGACCAGCTGCGCGAGCACCTCGCCGACTTCGTCGCCGCCTACAACTTTGCTCGCCGTCTCAAGACCCTGCGTGGGCTCACGCCATACGAAGCCATCTGCAAAGCATGGACAGATGACCCAAGTCGGTTCATCTCAAACCCGCACCATCAATCGCCGGGACCAAACAGGTAAGGGTCGACTAGTTTCGCCGGATTGGGCACACGAGCTCGACGGAGGAGAAGGCAGTGCGCGCACGCGATCCGAACATCGTTACATCCGGATTGTCGGGGTCCATCACACGCGATGGCATGACCGTTGACGTCAACATTCATCGGATTGAGGATCAGCCGGGGTGGGCGTTGGAGGTCGTCAACGCAAACGGGACTTCGACGGTCTGGGACAATCTGTTCGATACGGATGAAGAAGCTCACACCGCCTTTCTCGCCGCTGTCGCGGATGAGGGGATGACCGTGTTCCTCGATCAGGCGGTTGTGATCCCGTTTCGCCGGTGATCAACCCGGCCCTGTCCGGCAAGCCGCTACCGCGCGATTGAATGAGCTTCGTGACATGGCTTCGATAAAGACGCTCAACGCCAAGAACCTCGAAACGCTGGGTAGCAAGAGGTTGGCCGCGCTGCTGATGGAGGTCGCGACCGGAAATGCTGGGATCAAGCGCCAGCTGCGGCTCGCCCTCGCCGGAGAGGCAGGCCCTGCGGACGCCGCGCGTGAGATCGCCAAGCGGCTCGCGACGATCGCGAAGGCGCGCAGCTTGATCGACTGGCACAAGGTCAAGCCGCTCGCCGCCGACCTCGCGGCGCAGCACGGCGCGATCATGAACCTCGTCGCGCCACACGATCCGGGTGCGGCGCTCGATCTGCTGTGGCGGCTGGCGGCCTGCGCGGAACCGGTGTTCGCACGCAGCGACGATGGCAGCGGCCGGCTGGCCGACGTGTTCCGCGCCGCCGTGAAGGACTTCGGTCCGGTCGCGAATGCCGCCCGCATCGATCCAGCGGTCCTGGCGGAGCGCGCCTTCGAGGCAGTGCAAGATGATGGTTATGGCACGTACGACGGCTTGGTCGATACGCTCGCCCCCGCGCTCGGGATATCCGGGCTGGAGCGGCTGCGCGCCCTTGGTCTCGCCTGGCAGGCTCGACCCGTAACGGTGCCGCCGCAGGCCGAGCGCGGGGTGGTCGGCTGGGGCAGCGGCGGTCCGATGTACGCGGACCAGATCGACGCCGACCACCGCAAGCGCACGTCGGCGCTGCTCCTCCAGCAAGTCGCCGACGCGCTCGGCGACGTCGACGCCTATATCGCGCAATACAATCCCGAGACCCGCCGCGTTCCGCTGATCGCGGCGCGGATCGCCGAGCGGTTACTGGCGGCGGGACGAACAGACGAGGCCTGGGAAGCGATCGAGGCGACCGACAGCGGCAGACGCGGCTGGCTCGCGCCTGAATGGGAACAGGCCCGCCTTGCAGTGCTCGACGCGCTCGGGCGGCACGACGATGCGCAGGAGTACCGGTGGGAGCGGTTCATCGCCACGCTCGATAGCGGTCACCTGCGCGCGTTCCTCAAGAACCTTCCTGATTTCGAGGATCTCGAGGCCGAACAGCGCGCCATCGCGCATGCGCGCGGGTTCGCCGACGTTCACCATGCCCTCGCGTTTCTTGTCGGCTGGCCGGCGCTGGACCGGGCGGCGGCGCTGGTGATCGATCGAGCCGACGCGCTCGACGGCGACCTTTACGAACTCCTGACGCCTGCCGCCGAAGCATTGGAGGAGAAGCACCCGCTCGCGGCCACAATCCTGCGTCGCGCGATGATCAACTTCACGCTCGGCCGGGCGCGTGCGTCGCGGTACGGCCATGCGGCCCGGCATCTCGCCTCCTGTGCCTATCTCGCCCGGCGCATTGCCGCGTTCGGGCCGGTCGCCGATCACGACGCCTACCTTGCTCGGCTGCGGCAGGATCACGGCCGCAAGGTCGGGTTCTGGCGCGAGGTCGCAACCTGATCGTAAATGGTCGTGACCGGCGTTCCCGTTATTGAAGCACACCCGGTGAACCAAACGGCCGACCCGTCAGACCGGCCTATCGCGCCAGCCGCTCGCGCAGCAACGACCAGCGCCGTGGCTGCCGTCGCCTGACCGCGATTGACAGCGCCTTGCGCGAGC
>NZ_CAXSHH010000151.1:0-2475 GCF_964237155.1 uncultured Sphingomonas sp.
GCGCCGTTCGGTCAGATCGGATGGGAGTTGCTGCCCAGGATGACGCTGACTCTCGGCGCCCGGTACACCTATGAGAAGCGCAAGCTCGAGGACGCCAGCGTGGTAAGCACGTTGGTCAACGGGACCACGGTCCCGCGGATCATTACACCTAAACCGTTGACCATTCGAAAACCCACGTTCCGCGCGGCGTTGGACTACCGCTTCTCCGACGCCATCCTCGGCTACGTGTCGTTCAACACCGGCATCAAGAGCGGCGGCTTCAACACGGTCAGCCCGGCCAATCCGGCATACCTGCCCGAGAAGCTGACGTCCTACGAGGCGGGCCTGAAGACCGAGCTTCTGGATCGTCGCGTAAGGCTGAACCTCGCGGCCTTCTACTACGACTACACGAACCTTCAGGTGATCCAGTTCGTCGGCGTCACGCAGACCGTGGTTAACGGACCCGGCGCGAACCTGTATGGCCTGGACGTCGATCTGGAAGCGCAGCTCGCAAGGGGGCTCAGGATTTCCGGCGGGTTCGAGATCGAGCACACGGAGTTCAGTGATTATCGGGGTGCCGTATTCAGCACGCCGCGACCAAGCGGCGGAGCGATTATCTCGCCCGGTGATGCGACGGGCAACCGCCTGCCGCTGGCGCAGAACTTCAGCGCAACCGGGTCGGTGGACTACCATACCGATCTTCGCGACGGGAGCTTGGATTTCAACCTCACGGCAAACTACAACGGTGACTACTTCTTCGAAGCCGACAATTTCCTTCGGCAGGGGGCCTATGTGATCCTAAATACCTCGCTGAGGTGGACGCTTCCAGAAGATCGTCTGAGTCTGACGCTTTTCGGACGGAACCTCGTGGACGAACGGATCATCACCCAGGCAACGACGCAGGGGTTAGGCTATCCCGCGCTCTATGGCGCCGCGCCGCGGACCTACGGTCTCGGCGCCGAGTTCAGATTTTGAGCCGCCAACCCGTCCCGCGATATCATCCGACTTCGCGCGACGATCCGCGCCGGATGCGCGACCCGAGCTCGCGGTGCGCCCGCGTCCCGGCGCCTCGGGCGTGCTTCAGGTACGACGCTGCATTTCCGGCGCATGATGAACCGAGCGCGACCTACATCGACGCCAACCCCTCTCACTCGAACAAGGAAAACGGTTTTGGCTAAGGTGGTCTGTGTCCTTTATGATGATCCGATCAGCGGTTATCCGACGGATTACGCCCGTGACGACGTGCCGCTCATCTCACGCTATCCGGACGGCCAGAGCGTGCCGTCTCCGAAAGAGATAGACTTCACGCCCGGGCAACTGCTGGGCTCCGTGTCGGGCGAGCTCGGCCTGCGTGGGTACCTCGAAGCCGCCGGGCACACGCTCGTCGTGACCTCCGACAAAGACGACGCGGACAGTGCGTTCGAACGCGAGCTGGTCGATGCGGACGTGGTCATTTCTCAGCCTTTCTGGCCGGCTTACCTGACCGCCGAGCGCATCGCGAAAGCGCCCGCGCTCAAGCTCGCGCTCACCGCCGGGATCGGTTCCGATCACGTCGACCTGCAAGCGGCGATCGAGCGGAACGTCACGGTCGCCGAGGTGACCTATTGCAACTCGGTCAGCGTCGCCGAGCACGTCGTGATGATGATCTTGGGGTTGGTGCGCAACTACATCCCATCGCATGATTGGGTGCGCAAGGGCGGCTGGAACATCGCCGACTGCGTGACCCGTTCCTACGACGTCGAGGGCATGCACGTCGGCACCGTCGCAGCGGGGCGGATCGGGCTCGCGGTTCTGCGTCGCCTCAAGCCGTTCGACATGCCGCTTCACTATTTCGACCGGCACCGACTTTCGCAGGACGTCGAGACGGAACTCAACCTGACATGGCACGACACCGTGGAGGACATGGTGGCCGTGTGCGACGTGGTGACGATCAACTGCCCGTTGCACCCCGAGACCGAGAACCTGTTCGACGAGGCGATGCTGGGGAAGATGAAGCGCGGCGCCTATCTCGTGAACACGGCCAGGGGTAAGATAGTCGATCGCGACGCGGTCGTTCGAGCGCTCGAGAGCGGTCAGCTTGCGGGTTACGCCGGGGACGTATGGTTTCCGCAGCCGGCACCAGCCGACCATCCTTGGCGGACAATGCCGAATGAAGGCATGACGCCGCACATCTCTGGCACGAGCCTCTCGGCGCAGGCTCGCTACGCGGCAGGCGTCCGCGAGGTTCTGGAATGCTTCTTCGAAGGTCGGCCGATCCGCGATGAATACCTCATCGTGCAGGGAGGCGCGCTAGCCGGAACCGGTGCCCATTCCTACAGCGCGGGCAACGCGACCGCCGGCTCGGAGGCGGCGGCGCGCTTCAGGCGAACGGGTGGCGGGGAGGTAAGCGAATGAAGACCCGCGCCGCCGTCGCGTTCGAGGCCAAGCGGCCGTTGGAGGTTGTCGAGCTCGACCTGGAGGGTCCGGCTGCTGGCGAGGTTCTGGTCGAGATCATGG
>NZ_CAXSHH010000152.1:0-2471 GCF_964237155.1 uncultured Sphingomonas sp.
CGCGATCGCCAGGTTGGCCGCCAGCGTGGATTTGCCGACCCCTCCCTTGCCGCTCGCCACTGCGATCAGTCGCCGTGCCGTCCGCTCGGCGGTGACGGCGATGCGGACTTCCGCCACGCCCGGCAGCGCCGCCGCCGCGCGCACCCGCAGCTCCAACGCGTCGCGTTCGTCCGGTGCCAGCCCGCTCGCGTCGAGCACCACGCCGACGCGTGCGCCGTCGACCCGCACGGTCGCCCGCGTGCCCGCGACCGCGGCCACCGCCGCCTTGATCTCGTTGATGTCGATCATACCTCGGGACTTAGGACCGGAGCCGGCGCGCGCCACTGTTTTTCAATCCCAAGCATCCTTATAAAGCTTTCATGACGAGCATCCGGGGCTGGTTCGGCCGCCCGACCATATTGAAGGCAAATCCCTGGGGCGGCGATGGCGGTTCCGGCGGCGGTGGGGGCACGCCCACCCCTCCCCGCAATCCATGGGCGGTGCCTCCCGGCGGCCGCAAGGGTCCCCAAAAGCCGACCGCGCTCGACGAGTTCCTGCGCAAGGCGCGCGGACAGGGCGGCGGCGGAGGCGGCGGTGGTTTGCCAGCAAGGTTTCCCAACCCCCCGCCGCGCACGGTGTGGCTGATCGGCGGCGGCGTAATCCTGCTGTTTTGGATCCTTTTCACCTCCGTCCACAATATCGCGCCGCAACAGCGGGCGGTGGTGACGACCTTCGGGCAATATGCCGGAACCCTCGAGCCGGGCATTCGCCTGACGCTGCCTGCTCCCTTCTCCTCGGTCGAGAAGGTCGACGTGACTGCGTTCCGCGAGGAGAATTTTCCCGATGGGGGCGGCGAGAACCTCGTCCTGACCGGCGACCAGAACCTGATCGACCTCGCCTACTCGGTCCGTTGGAACATCGGCGACCCGGAAAGCTACATCTTTCAGCTCGCCGATCCGACCGCGACCGTGCGTGCAACCGCCGAAAGCGCGGTCCGCGAGGCGGTGGCCAACGTCACGCTCGACCAGGCGATCGGCCCCGGTCGCACGCTCGTCGAGCAGCAAGTCCGCGACCGGATGCAGCGCGTGCTCGACGAGTACAAGTCGGGCATCCGCATCCAGGGCGTCGCTATCAAGCAGGCCGACCCGCCCGAGCGCGTCAACGAGGCGTTCAAGGACGTGACTGCTGCGCAGCAGGATGCTTCGACCGTACTTAACCAGGCGCAGGCCTACGCTCAGCAGAAGCTGGCGCTTGCGCAGGGCGAAGCCGCCTCGTTCAACGCCTATTACGCGCAGTACATCCTGGCACCGGAAGTCACCCGCCGCCGCATGTATTACGAGACCATGGAGGCCGTGCTGGCCAAGACCGACAAGACGATCGTCGAGACCCCGGGCGGCGTGACGCCCTACCTGCCGCTCGATCGCGGTCGTCGCCCCGCCGAGCCGCCCGTCGCGGCGCGCGAGGTGCCCAACGCCCCAACCGGTGCCGCTCAGCCGGGAGCGGGCCAGTGAACCCCGCGCTTTTCCGCAACCCGGTCGTGCTCGGCGTCCTGGCGCTGCTCGCGGTGATCCTGGCAGCGGCGACCTTCGCCGTCGTGCCCGAGACCAAGCAGGCGGTCGTCCTCCGACTCCAGGAGCCCGTCCGCACGATCAACGAATATCGGCCGGGCGAGCAGTTCGGCCGCACGGGCGCCGGGCTCATTGCGCGCATCCCTTTCTTCGATCGGCTCGTCTGGGTCGACAAGCGCGTGCTCAATGTCGAGCAGGATGACCAGCAGGTCCTGTCGTCCGACCAGCTCCGGCTCCAGGTCGATGCCTTCGCGCGCTTCCGCGTCGTCGATCCGCTGTTGATGGTGAACACCGCGCGTTCGGAGACGGGCGTCACCGATGCGCTTCGTCCGCTGCTCGGTAACGCGATCAGGAACGAGCTCGGCCGCCGTCCCTTCGCTGTCCTGCTCGGCAACGAGCGCGAGGGGGTGATGAACAACATTCAGCGCGAACTCGACCGCGTCGCGCGGCAGTACGGCGTTCAGATCGTCGATGTCCGCATCAAGCACGCCGACCTGCCGAGCGGCTCTCCGCTCGAATCGACGTTGCAGCGGATGCGGACCGCGCGTCAGCAACAAGCGGCGACCATTCGCGCGCAGGGTCAAAAGCAGGCGCAGATCGTCCGCGCGGAAGCCGATGCCAACGCCGCCCGCATCTATGCCGAGGCGTTCAACAAGGACGCTGGCGCTTACGACTTCTATCGGGCGATGCAGAGCTACCGTCGCACTTTCGGCGCGGACGGTGGGCCGGAGCCCGGCGGGTCGACCTCGGTGATCCTGTCGCCCAACAACGACTATCTCCGCAATTTCCAGGGACGACGTTGATCCGGCCGGCTACTTGAAACGGGAGCGGCATCGTATGACATCGCCGATCACATTCAAACGGCGTTAAGGCTGAACCGGCCACGCGCTAGGTTGCTTACCGAACGTCCGATCGAGAGGAACG
>NZ_CAXSHH010000153.1:0-2395 GCF_964237155.1 uncultured Sphingomonas sp.
CATCGAGTTCGCCTTTCAGCTCAAGGGAACTCTCCACTTTTCCGGGGCAAGTCCAACGCCGCCCTGCTCCGAGAGCGTGGACTGGGTCGTGATGGAGAAGCCGATCCAGGCGTCGGCGGCCCAGATCGCCGCTTTCGAGCGGGTCTATCCATTCAACGCCCGTCCGCTCCAGTCGTTGAATCGCCGCTTCCTGCTGCGCAGCCGGTGAACGGCGCCGTTTTCACACGCGTCGGCCTGATCCTCGCGGCGGCGAGCACGCTCGCGGCTCCCGCCCACGCGCAGACGGCGGTGCCGGCCCCGGCCGCCAAGCCGTCCCCACCGGTCGATCTGATCGCCGAGTTCCGCGTGCGCGAGGAGTTCGTGGACCAGGCCAATCTGCCCGACGATGCGGAGGCGTTCACCGCCCGCGCGCGGATCGGCGTCGACGCGCGGATCACGCGCGGCCTGCGCGGGCTGCTCGAGGTCGAGGGGGTGGTCGATTTCAACGACCGCTTCAACAGCACGGTCAACCGCCGCACGCGCTACCCCATCGTCTCGGACCCCGAGGGGCTCGAGATCAATCGCGCCCAACTGACCTGGACCGGGCCGGCGAGCACGGAGGCGGTCCTCGGCCGCCAGCGCATCGTGCTCGGAAATGGTCGCTTCGTCGGCAACGCCGGCTGGCGCCAGAACGAGCAGACCTTCGACGCGGTCAAACTGTCCGCCGCGCCGGTGAAGCCCCTCGCCCTCACCTATATCTATATCGACCGGGTCCGTCGCACCCTGGGCCCGGAAAGCCTGGACGGACGGTGGGACAGCGACAGCCATCTCGTCCAGATCGACGCGAAAACGTCCGTGGGACAGCTATCGGGCTACGCCTACCTGATCAACCTTTCGAGCACGCCCGCCCAGTCGTCCGCTACGTTCGGAGCACGGTTCGCCGGATCGCGTGCGGTCCGTCCGGGGCTGGAAGCGACCTACGCCGCCGAGTACGCGCATCAGAAGGATTATGGGCACGCTCCGAGGCGATTCGGTCTCGATTACCTGATGCTGGAGGGCGGGCTCAAGGGCGCGAACTGGAGCTTGACGACGGGCCTGGAGCGCCTTGGCGGCGACGGGCGCACCGGCTTCCTTACGCCCCTGGCCTCATTCCACGGGTTTCAGGGCTGGTCGGACGCGATCACCAACACGCCGCCCGACGGCCTCCTCGACCTCCACCTGCGCGCGACCGCGCGGTGGCAAGGCGCGCCGATCGGCGACGGCCTGCGCTTCGCGGCGGGCACCTACCGGTTCGCCCGCCCCAACGGCGGCCGGCAGTATGGCCGCGAGATCGACGCGTCGGTCGCGTCGACGCTGACCGACCATCTCACCGTGGAACTGAAGGCCGCGTTGTTCGACGGGGTGGATGCGGCATTCGCCGACCGCAGCAAGATATGGCTTACAGGCGAAGTGATCTTCTAGGCGTTCGGTCCCGGCGATCGATGTCGCCCGCCCTGACGCGGGAAACGCAAGCCGGGCCCGCGATGATCGGCGATGCGTCGCCATTCACGGGCAATGGCGTCGACTTCGCCATGTTCGATGCGGGCATGGGGTGCGAAACCGGCGCGTGCCTCAGAGTCGGGCGTACCTTCCACGGTATCGATCCCGGCCTCGACATCGAGCCCGTGACGGCTTGATCGGGAGAAGGACTGAAGCATGGTCCGCGCGAGCGGGCGCGATCGGCGCTGCCCGGTCGCGACGGACCAGTCGCGCCTCAGGGCTCGGGCGGGAAGTGGATGTTGTGTCTGGACTGCGTTCACCCGCTGCCGCGGGCGAACCGGCGATGCCCCCCGCCCTGCCCCATTGGCAAGGCCACCGCGCGCAAGGCGTCGTCCTCGAACATCCGCGCGACGAGTTCGGCGGGCAGGCCGCCCACGTCGTCGTCGTTCTTACCCTGTCGTGGGCGACAAGCCTGCGGGGAACGCGCCGCTAGCGAGGCTTCACGGCCTCGTCCGTTCGCCAGCCGCCGCCCATCGCCTTGAACAATGCGGCCGTTTCCTGGCGCAATTGAGCGTCGGACTGGGCCTTGTTCTCGCGCGCCTGGAGCAGCGCCACCTGCGCGTCGAGCAACGCCGTCTGGTTGGTGAAGCCCGTCCGATACTGGGCCGAGGTGGCGCGTTCGGTCGCCCCCGCGTCGGCGATGGCGCGAACCAACGCCGCATTGCGGCGGCGTTCGGCGTCGAGCCGGGCGAGCGGATCCTCCACGTCGCGCAACGCCGCGAGCACGGTCGAGCGATATTGCTGGTAGGTCTCCTCGCGCAGCTCGCGCCGGATATCGACCGTCGCGCGCCGTCGCCCGGCGTCGAACAGCGGAAAGCTGATCGCGCCCGAGCCCGTGCCCTGGAAGCTGTCGGTGCTGAACAGGCTTCGCAGCCCC
>NZ_CAXSHH010000154.1:0-2386 GCF_964237155.1 uncultured Sphingomonas sp.
CGGCATGGCGGTGTTCTTCGTCAACCTGATCTACTCGATGCTGGCGGGCAAGAAGGCGCCCGACAATCCCTGGGGCGAGGGTGCGACGACGCTGGAATGGACCCTGTCCTCCCCGCCGCCGTACCACCAGTTCGAGACGCTGCCGGTGGTCGACTGAGCGCGAGGCGCGTAGCGCAAGCTACGCGCCGATGCGGTCAGGCGAAGCGAGGCCGCACGCGCCAGTCCGGCCGGCGCGGCAATCAGCCGCGACCGACGACACGGGATTTACTCCCGTGTCCACCCACCGTCGTTGGCGTGAACTTAGTGAACTTCCACCACCCGTTGCTTACCCCCACCCCCCGCCACACCTATATGCTTGGCAGCACGATGACCCCCGCCACCCCCCTCCTGCCCCCGGCCGACTGGCGCGATTTCCTCGCGCTCACCAAACCGCGCGTCATGACCCTGGTGGTGTTCACCGCCCTGTGCGGCATGCTCGCCGCCCCCGGCCGCGTCGATCCGGTGATCGGGTTCACCGCCATCCTGTGCATCGCGCTCGGCGCGGGCGCGGCCGGCGCGCTTAATCAATGGTACGAGGCGGACCTCGACGGCCTCATGCGCCGCACCGCGCAGCGCCCGCTCCCCGCCGGCCGGATGGAGCGCGTGTCCGCGCTCCATTTCGGCGTCGGCCTCGGGGCGTTCTCCGTCCTGTTCATGATCTTCGCGGTCAACCTGATCGCCGCCGCGATCCTGGCCGCCTCCATCCTGTTCTATGTCCTGGTCTACACCGTCTGGCTCAAGCGCCGCACCCCGCAGAACATCGTGATCGGCGGCGCGGCCGGGGCCTTCCCGCCGCTGATCGGCTGGGCGGCGGCGACCGGCGACGTGTCGCTCCTCCCCGTGCTGCTGTTCGCGCTCGTGTTCCTATGGACGCCCCCGCATTTCTGGGCGCTCGCGCTGTTCATGGAGACAGATTACAAGGCGGCGGGCGTCCCCATGCTTCCTGTCATCGCGGGGGAGCGCGTCACGCGCCGCCAGATCGGCCTGTATACGATTCCGATGGCGGCGACCGCCCTTCTTCCTTGGATGCTCGGACTGACCGGCTGGATCTACGGCGCGGTCGCGGCGGTCACGACCGCCATCTTCGCCGCGATGGCCTGGACCGTCGCGACCCGCACCACCGCCGTCCCGCAAGACGCGATGCTGCCCGAAAAGCGCCTGTTCAAATACTCGATCCTCTATCTCTTCCTCCTTTTCGGCGCGCTGGTCGCCGACCGGTGGTTCGCATGACGCCCGACGACGAAGACCTGATCCGCAGCCGCCAGGATGAGGAGCTTATCCGCAAGCGTCGGCGCAGCCGCTCCCTCGTGCTCGCCCTCCTGCTCGGTGCCTTGGTGTTGCTCGTCTTCGCGGTCAGCATCACCCGCATCACCCAAGGCATGGATGACGCCGCCCGCGCCGCCACCGACAAGGGCCCGTCGCAAATGCCCCGGCCCCGGCTTCCCTCACCGAGCCCCGCCCCATGACCCGGGTCACCCGCACCGCCGTCCTGGCGGTCCTGTTCGTCTGTTTCATGACCGGCCTCGCCTGGGCCAGCGTCCCGCTCTACCGCATGTTCTGCCAGGTGACGGGCCTGGGCGGCACGACCCAGCGCGGCTCGACGGCCCCCGGCGCGGTCGGGCGAGAGGTGAAGGTCAGCTTCGATGCCAACATCTCGCCCCGCCTCCCCTGGAGCTTCCGCCCCGAATCGCGCTCGGAGACGGTCGCGGTCGGCGCGCGCGACATGGTGTTCTTCCAGGCGACCAACCGCGCCGCGCAGCCCGTGACGGGCACCGCCACCTTCAACGTCACGCCGACCCAGGCGGGCAAATACTTCACCAAGATCGAGTGCTTCTGCTTCACCCAGCAGACGCTCAAGGCCGGCGAGAGCGTCCGCATGCCGGTCATCTTCTATGTCGATCCCAAGATGCTCGCCGACCCCGACGCGCGCGACATCGAGAACATCACGTTGTCCTACACGTTTTACCCGGTGGATTCCGCCAAGTCGGCGGGCTAGGGAAACCGGGAAACCTCAAGCTCGGATACGACCATGGCCGGCGCCAAGAACCACGACTACCATATCCTCCCACCCAGCATCTGGCCGCTCTTCGGCTCGATGGCGACGCTCGTGATGGCGTCGGGCGGGGTGATGTGGCTGCACGAGGCGCCCGGCGGCGGATACGTGTTCCTGATCGGGCTGGCGGCGCTGCTCTTCACCTTCTATTCCTGGTGGGCCGATGTCGTGCGCGAGGCGCGCCACGGCGACCACACTCCCGTCGTCCAGCTCCATTTCCGTTACGGGATGATCCTGTTCATCGCGTCGGAGGTGATGTTCTTCGTCGGCTGGTTCTGGGCGTTCTTCGACTTC
>NZ_CAXSHH010000155.1:0-2164 GCF_964237155.1 uncultured Sphingomonas sp.
CGGACGGCGAAACGGAGATCGACGGGTTCCCCGCGCCGAGCTTCGCCTTTCGCGACACGCGCGAGCGCGCCGAAACGCGCGAGCTGGTCGGCTATGCCGGCCTCAACGCCGCGCTCCTGGGCGGGCGCCTGCGCAACCGGGTCGCGTTCGCCTACACCCGCACCGACCGGAGCAACATCGACCCGGACGCGGCAGTCCGCGTCACCTTCGACGCCGAGGGGAAGAACGAGCGTTTCGAGTATCAGGGTATCCTCGACCTGGACCCGGTCGCGGCCACCTTCGGGGCGGAGAGCGAGCGGTCGAGCTTCACCAGCGCGAGCTTCGGCGGTGTGCCGTCGGTCGCCGACGTCAGGATCACCAGCGTGTACGGCGAGGCGACGGTGCGGCCGTTCACCGGCCTCTCGCTGACCGGCGGCGTTCGGTATGACGATCACGAGACGTTCGGCGACGCGACCACGTTCGGTGCCTCGGGCGTGTTCAGCCCCAACAGCGGCGCGACGCGGCTGCGCGCGAGCTACGGCGAGGGCTTCAAGGCGCCGTCCCTGTTCCAGCTCTACAGCAACTTCGGCAACGTCGCGCTCGAGCCGGAAATGTCGGAAAGCTGGGAGGTCGGCGTCGGCCAGCGTTTCCTGGGTGGCGCGATCGAGGCGACGGCGACC
Source organism: uncultured Sphingomonas sp. (assembly GCF_964237155.1). Taxonomy (GTDB): domain Bacteria; phylum Pseudomonadota; class Alphaproteobacteria; order Sphingomonadales; family Sphingomonadaceae; genus Sphingomonas. The sequence goes on from NZ_CAXSHH010000155.1 coordinate 660, forward strand.
TACTTTCACCGCGATACCGAGAACCAGATCGATTTCATTTCCTGCCCGCGCGGCGCGACGGCGGGCCCGTGCGTCGGACGGCCGTCGGGGACCTACGACAATATCCGGCTGACCCGCGCCGAGGGCGTCGAGCTCGGGCTGACCCTGCGGCCGGTCGATCGCTTCACCGTCATCGGCCAGTACAGCTTCATCGACGCCACCAACCGATTGACGGAACTGGAGCTCGCCCGCAGGCCGCGCCAGACGGTGAGCGTGGTCGCGGACTATTCCTTCCCGTTCGGGCTGCAGGCGGGCGCGACGGTGGCGCATGTCGGCGATAGCTTCGACAACGCGTCCAACATGCGTCGGCTCGACGGATACGTGCTGGTCGACTTGCGGGCCGCGCTGCCGATGACGGAGCGGATCGAGCTCTACGGCCGGGTCGAGAACCTGCTCGACGAGGAATACGAGACGATCTTCCGCTACGGTACGGCAGGGCGCGCGGCCTATGCCGGCGTTCGGGTGAGGATCTGATGCGGCCCTGGGCGGCGATCCCGCTGATGTTGGCGGGGTGTGCGCAAGCGCCCGCCCCAGCCGCCCCCGCCCGCCCGATGCGGATCGTCAGCCTGGATTATTGCGCCGACCAATATGCGCTTAAGCTGGTCGGGCGCGACCGGATCGTCGCCCTGTCGCCGCATGCGGAAAGCGACTTCTCCTACATGCGTGTCGCAGCGCGCGGGGTGCCCACCGTGGCGCCCCGCGCGGAGGACGTGCTCGTGCTCCGCCCCGATCTCGTCATCCGCTCCTATGGCGGCGGACCCGGCGCGGCGGCGTTCCTGCAGCGCGCGGGCGTGCCGGTGCTTCAGATCGGCTATGCCGAGGACGTCGCGGGCGTGCGGCGGACGTTGGTCGAGGTGGCGCGAGGGTTGGGCGAGCCCGGGCGCGGCGCGAAGGTGGCGGAGGAGATGGATGCACGGCTCGCGGCACTGCGGCGTGGTCCGGCGAAGGGGGCGGCGCTCTACATGACCCCGGCAGGCGTCACGACAGGGGCCGGTACGCTCATCGACGAGATGCTGCGCGTGGGCGGGTTCCGCAATTTCCAACGCGAGACGGGATGGCGTCCGCTGCCGCTCGAGCGCCTTGCCTATGAAGGGCCGGATGTCGTGGCGGCCGCGTTCTTCGGGTCCAAGACCAATCATCCCGACAGCTGGAGCGCCGCGCGCCACCCGGTCGCGCGCGCGCAGCTCCGCGACCGGCCGGTGGTCGGGCTGGAGGGCGCGTGGACCGCGTGCGGCGGCTGGTTCCTGCTCGACGCGATCGAGGCGTTGGCCAGGGCCGGAACGCCCGGAACGGGCGCGTGACCGGCCGCGCGCTCTCGATCACTCTCCTGCTCGCGGCGGTGGGGGCGATCGTCGCGGCCTGTCTGCTCGGGTCGACGCCGCTGCCGCCCGCGCGGCTGTTCGCGGCGCTTGTCGGCGGGGGCGAGCCGGGCGACGCGGTGGTGGTCTGGGCGATCCGCCTGCCGC
>NZ_CAXSHH010000156.1:0-2157 GCF_964237155.1 uncultured Sphingomonas sp.
TCGACGACGCGGTGGTCGCAGCTGATCGACAGGTTCATCAGCTTGGCGCGGCGGATGTCGTCGCCGTCAAAGACCGGGCGTTCGATGATCTTGTTCGGTCCGATGATCGCGACCTCCGGCCTGTTGATCACCGGCGTCGTCGCGATCCCGCCGAGTGGCCCGAGCGAGGTGACCGTGATCGTGCCGCCGCCCATCTCGGACGGGGTCAGCCTGTTCGCCCGCGCCGCCTCCGCCAACCGCCCGATCTCGGTGGCGAGCTGCCACACGTTCCGATCCTGCGCGTCGCGGATCACGGGAACGGTCAGCCCGGCGTCGGTCTGCGTCGCCATGCCCAGATGCACCCGGCCCGAGCGCGTCACCACTCCCGCCTCGTCATCGTAGCGCGCGTTGAGCATCGGAAAGTCGGGGAGCGAGCGGCAGATCGCGACGATCAGGAGCGGCAGCATGGTGAGCTTTGGCCGGCCCCCGCGATTGTCGTTCAGCGACGCCCGCATCCGCTCCAACTCGGTGACGTCGCATTCGTCGACATAGGTGAAGTGCGGGATGTTGCGCTTGGACGCGGCCACGTTCTCGGCGATGCGGCGGCGCATGCCGACAACCTTGATCGCCTCGTCCTCGCGGGCGCGGCTGGCGCCGGGCGCGGCGTAGCCTTGGCCGGAACCGTAGCGCAGGAACGCGTCGAGGTCGGCATGGCGCACGCGGTCGCCCTCGGCCGGGCGGATGTGGGCAAGGTCGACCCCCAGCTCCTTCGCCCGTTGGCGTACTGCGGGCGAGGCGAGGACGGGCGCTTCTTCTCCCCTCCCGCTCGCGGGAGGGGTCGGGGGAGGGCCTGCTTCAGGCGTCGCGCCCTGCCCTCCCCCAGCCCCTCCCGCGAGCGGGAGGGGAGCAGGGTCAGCCCCCTCCCGCGCGGGCGTGGTCGTGACCGACGGCACGACCTCGTCCACCCCGGGATTCTCCGCGCCATATTGCCGGGCCACCTCCGCCTGTTCCGACGTGAGCGGCGCTGCATCGACCTCGGCCGGAGCCCCCGCCGCCGCCATCTCCGCCGCCGCCGTCTCGATCACCACCAACGCCGATCCGATCGCGACCTGGTCGCCGACCTCGCCCGCCAGCTCGACCACCGTCCCCGACACCGGCGACTCCATCTCGACCGTCGCCTTGTCGGTCATCATGTCCGCGATCGGGCCGTCCTCCTCGATCCGGTCGCCGACCGCGACGTGCCAGGCGACGATCTCCGCCTCGGCGATGCCCTCGCCGATGTCCGGCAGCTTGAAGGTGAAGCGCGCCATTCCGTGTCAGTCCTTCATGATCTTCTTGAGCGCCTCGCCGATGCGCACCGGCCCCGGAAAATAGGCCCATTCCAGGCTGTGCGGGTATGGCGTGTCGAACCCGGTCACCCGCTCGATCGGCGCCTCCAGATGGTGGAAGCAGCGTTCCTGGACCAGCGCGGAGAGTTCGGCGCCGAAGCCGCCGGTGCGCGTCGCCTCATGGACGATCATGCAGCGGCCGGTCTTGCGGACGGACGCCTCGATCGTCTCGATGTCGAGCGGGACGAGCGTGCGCAGGTCGATGATCTCCGCGTCGATCCCGGACTCCTCGACGACCGCGCCCACGACATGCACCATGGTGCCGTAGCATAGGATCGTCAGCGCCTCGCCCGCGCGCACCATTTCGGCCTTGCCCAGGTCGATGCGGTAATACCCCGTCGGCACTTCGCCCGCCGGGTGCGCGCTCCAGTTCTTGGCGGGGCGGTCCCAATGGCCGTCGAACGGGCCGTTATAGATGCGCTTGGGCTCGAGGAAGAGGACGGGGTCGTTATCCTCGATCGCGGCGATCAGCAGTCCCTTGGCGTCGTAGGGCGTCGCCGGGATCACCGTCTTGATCCCCGACACGTGGGTGAAGATGCCCTCGGGCGATTGCGAGTGCGTCTGTCCGCCGAAGATGCCGCCGCCATAGGGCGACCGCACGGTGATCGGCGCGGTGAACTCGCCCGCCGATCGGTAGCGCAACCGCGCCGCCTCCGAGACGAGCTGGTCGAGCGCGGGGTAGATGTAATCGGCGAACTGGATCTCGGGCACCGGGCGCAGGCCGTACGCGCCCATCCCGATCGCGACGCCGACGATGCCGATCTCGGTGATCGGCGTGTCGAACACGCGG